>NZ_JAOQJS010000009.1:0-1919 GCF_025567345.1 Coprococcus ammoniilyticus | reverse complement strand
CCTCGATTTTGTCGGGGGGGGGGTACAGTAAGGGAGATATGAAATGCTAGGAATATCAAAACGAAAGTGTACGATGGATACCCCAGTACATATTAATGGGAATGAAAAGAAAAAGAAAACTGAATATCGAAACTCTTATATCGCATATCTAAATATTCAAAATGTGATTCCCATGTGCTGCTTACTTGTGTTTGGGGTATGGCTATGGACGGAATTACATATCTCAACAAATCTTAACATATTCTGGATTAATGCTCTTCTTTGTGTAGCAATAATCCTATCTAGTTTTAAATCACTCAAATTTGAAGGCAATCTCTACAATTGTGGGGACGATTGTAGATTAACAAATAGATTACAAAAAAATGGAGGGGGAAAGAAAAAAATCTATGTATAGAAAAGATTCTGAAGGATGGTTAAAACACACAGATTTTATAATCTTAGACATGATCTGTTTGCAATTAGCGTATGTTCTGGCATATGCAATTAGCGGATATGGATTTAATCCATATGAAACCATTATTTATCGCAATATGGCGGTTTTCCTTGAACTGGCAGATCTGGTTATGATTTTTGTATATGGCACCATGAAAAGCGTGTTAAAGAGAGGATACTATCGTGATTTTGTAGTTACGTTAAATCATGCGATTATGGTAGGTGCCTTAGCGGTTTTATATTTATTCCTGCTTCAGGAAGGGCAGGACTTTTCAAGATTAACATTGATGCTGACCATAATAATTTATTTAGTAATGACGTATGTTGTCAGAGAACTCTGGAAAAAACTTCTGCGAAAACAGATGAAGGATGGCGGAGAACGTAAACTACTGATTGTAACATCGGAAGATGTGGCTGAACAAGTAGTGTTAAGTATGCAGGAAAACAATTATGCCAGATTCTCATTGGCTGGTGTAGCTGTAATTGATGCGGACTGGACTGGAAGAGAAATTCATGGAGTTCCGGTAGTTGCCAACGAAGAGACTGCAGCAATGTATGTATGTCAGGAATGGATTGATGAAGTTCTGATTGTTGTTTCAGAAGTTCTTCCGTATCCGTCAGAGTTAATTGAGCAATTATCAGAGACAGGAGTAACCATTCATCTTAATCTTGCAAAGATCACAAGTGTGCCAGGGAAAAAACAGTTTGTGGAAAAGGTTGGTAATTACACAGTCCTTACGACAAGTATTAATTATGCATCAACCAGACAGTTAATGTTAAAACGATTGATGGATATTGCGGGTGGATTAGTTGGATGTATTTTTACCGGAATCATTTGTATTTTTGTCGGACCGGCAATTTATATTGCATCACCGGGACCAATTTTCTTTGCTCAGGAACGAGTAGGAAAGAATGGAAAGAAATTTAAAATGTACAAGTTCCGCAGTATGTATATGGATGCCGAAGAACGTAAGGCAGAGCTTATGAAAGATAACAAACTTGGAGATGGAAAGATGTTTAAACTGGACTTTGATCCTCGTGTTATCGGAAATAAGATACTTCCAGATGGGACACATAAGACAGGAATCGGTGATTTTATCAGACGAACAAGTTTAGATGAATTTCCGCAATTCTTTAACGTATTACGAGGAGTCGGCGGTATAATAGAGCCAACCGAGAAAAAGCTTGATTTTACAGGGTTTTCGCTGGCTTAGCTAGGTTCCTTAGTATGATTCTTATGATTTATCATTAGAGGAAACCAATCGTATTTCCAGCGGGAATATATATAATAAAGTGGTTTCCTGGATGCTTATTTTGACCCAATCATAAATAAGTAAATGAGAATCATAAATAATAGGAGGTAATGGCTGAGCCTGCGAATGTCCCTCGAAAGACGTTCACAGGTTATCTGTCGTTGGAGAAAAATATAAGAAATAAATGAGAAAAAAGAGATAAGAAAGTAACCCTCGATTTTGTCGGGGGGGGGG
>NZ_JAOQJS010000008.1:0-14276 GCF_025567345.1 Coprococcus ammoniilyticus | reverse complement strand
TTTAGCAGAAAAGGATATTTTAAATCCTTCTGAGGCAATTGAATATTTTGTTTTGAGCCGGAGAAAATTTTATGATTTATTGAATAATACGGATGGAGAAGATTTTCTGGCATACTACGGAGAACGCAAGCTGATTCTTCGTGTATCCTTTGAAAGGTATCTGCATAACCATCCAGAACTAAGGAGGCGGGTATAATGGCAAAGGCAGGAAGAGGACAGACAAGGCGAGATTCCAAGCGTAGAGTATTAAGACCGGGAGAGAGTGTAAGAGCAGACGGAAAATATCAATATAAATATCATATTGATGGAAAACCACATTTTGTATACAGTTGGAAATTGGAGCCTACGGACAAACTTCCAAAGGGCAAGAAACCATGCCTTTCCCTTCGAGAGTTGGAAAAACAAGTAAACACAGATTTGGATTTACCTGTAAATATCGTGGACGGACAGATGACAGTCTGTGAACTGGTAGACCGATATTTGAAAACAAAGACCGGAGTAAGGCAAAGCACGAAACAGGGATATGTTACAGTACAGAGATTACTTGCAAAGGAAGCATTTGGCAAAAAGACGATACGAAGTGTGAAAACTTCCGATGCAAAGCTGTTTCTTATCAAATTGCAGCAGGAAGATGGCAAAAGCTACAGTTCCATTCATACCATCCGTGGAGTGCTGCGACCAGCCTTTCAGATGGCGGTGGATGATGACATTCTGGTAAAGAACCCTTTCGGATTTCAGCTTGCCGGAGTATTGGTAAATGACGCAGTTACAAGAGAGGCAATCACAAAAGACCAGATGCGAAAGTTCTTAAAATTTGTGCATGACGATGTGGTGTACTGTAAATACTATGAAGTGGTGTACATACTTTTTCATACGGGAATGCGAATATCAGAATTTTGTGGCTTGACGCTGAGGGACATTGATCTTGAGAATAGAACTGTGAACATCGACCATCAGTTGCAGAGAACATCGGATATGCGATATATCATAGAAACCACAAAGACGGATGTCGGAACAAGAGTATTGCCAATCACAGAGGATGTGGCACAGATGTTTCAGGCAATCATTGAGGACAGAAATGCACCTAAAGTGGAGAAAGCTATAGACGGATATAGCGGATTCCTGTTTTACGATGATAATGGAATGCCACTTGTGGCAATGCACTGGCAGCACCGATTCAACCATATGGTTGGCAGATACAATGACATCTACCGGGTGCAGATGCCAAACATTACGCCTCATGTATGCAGGCATACTTACTGCTCGAATATGGCAAAATCGGGAATGGATCCAAAGACACTACAGTACCTCATGGGGCATTCGGATATATCAGTCACAATGAATGTGCACACGCATATCGGATTCGATGATGCAGAGGAAGAGCTGAAATGGATGGAAGAGTTTAGGAAGGCACAGGCGGAGGTTGAGCAGAAGAAGGAGAAACCGATGTCACAGAAGATGTTTAAGGTAGTTTAATATGGAAGAGGGATGACGTTCTGGTTTAGGCTGGGGCGTTATTTTGGTGGAAAAATGAGATGTTCTGAGATATAATTATTGTGTTAAGTATATTTATGAAACATTGTATAACCCACATAAGATTTAATGCTGAGAAATTACAAATTTGTCATTGTTGAAAATAGATTTTCACATTAACGAGAAAGGGTGACGAAATGGAAAAAATACAAGTAGTGTTAGCTTCTCCATCGGATTTGGCTGATGAACGTCAAATGATTAAAGACTTAGTGAATTCATTAAATCCATTATATATGAAAAATGGAATATGTATTGATTTAAGAATGTGGGAAAACAGTACACCTGGAATGAATGCTGATGGACCGCAAGGTTTAATTGATATGGATTTAGAAATTACCAATGCAGATTTATTTATTTGTATGTATTGGAAAAAAATAGGTACAAAGTTAGCAAATGAAGATGTTGCAGGTACAGAGCATGAACTTAATTTGGCATTGGATAGTTATCGTAAACATAGAAAACCTGATATTAAAGCTTTTTTTAAGGTGATTGATGAATCTGAAAAAAATGATGATACAAGGAAAATTTTTGCAATATCAAAGAAACTACAACCTTTAGGTTTATATACACCATTCAAAGATATAAGTGAACTAAAAGATAATGTAATTAAAATCTTACAAGCTGAAGTAATGAATTTGATTCGTAAGCAAGGACAAGTTATGCCTGAAATACATAAATATATTGAAATTTCAGACACAAATGAATTTATCAGTAATTTTTCATCTAATAACAAATTAGTTTTAAATAAAGGTTATTATGATATGTTGGATTTTGAAAGGGGAAATACAGATAATATTTTTAAAGAAGAAGTATTTGACGGAAATCAACTTGTGGTATCCAACATATCAAATGTTACTGTTGTGGGGGATAATTCAACATTGCTTGTTAATCCGAGATATGCAAATGTGATTTGTTTTCGTGAGTGCTCTAATATAAAATTGATTGGATTAACACTAGGCCATACGCCTCGAAAGGGAAGTTGTATGGGATCTGTCTTGCGGTTTGAGAATTGCAACAACATACAATTAGATTCGTTAGAATTATTTGGATGTGGAACATACGGAATTGAATTAGAAAACTGCACTAATATTCGAACCAATGGGACTAAAATTTTTGAGTGCTCTTATGGAGCATTAAGTATAATAAATTCAAATTTAGAATTTTCAAATAGCATGATATATGATTGCAATAAAACTGTAGGTTGTATTATTGAAGCTACAAATAGTCAATTAGATTTTAATAATGTATCGATTTTTAATAATTATATAGATAACTATCTGATTTCTTTGGAATCTTCTAGTTTGTTTTGCAGTGGTGTTTGTGTGTATTCTAATTCATTTGCTGGCTTATGTAATCAAACGATTCCATTTGGATTATTTGAAGAAAATAATGTAATTCAAAGTGGGGAAGAGTTTAATATCACAATTTTTTCTTCAAAAAAAACTACAAGAGATGTATATGAAGAAATTAAAGAATTTGTTTGTATATATGGGAAAATAGAAGAGTCTGTTTTTGATGATGGACAAATCTATATAAATGTTATAACGTCTAGATTTGAGAATATTTCCCAAATAGAAAGCTTTATAGAGGGGTATGATAATCTGGAAACGGCATGCGGTTAATTACGATTCCTTAGTAGTAACCCATTCCCTTTTACTACTAATTTTACTACTAATAAGTAGTAACAGCATGCTCAATTCTGCTCGGTTTTGCCACAATCTGTAATTTCAGAGCATTTTACCATAACCCCATAACCCCTTGCAAAACAGGGCATTCCGGGACAAATCAAGGAGAAACAAAACTGTGATTAAAGTACTTTTCATCTGCCACGGCACTCCAGTTTTACTATAATGCAGGGCTTTGCAAAGTGGGGCAGAGTACGGCATAATATGGCGGAAAGCATTGGAATTACTACGGTTTAGACTACTAAGGCTCATGGGTGGAAGTGGGATAAAGGCAAAGGTGTTGGGAGGATTCTTTAGTAGTAAGGGACTACTTACAGGCAATGTAGTAGAGCTTGTACCGATGGAAATTCCAAAAAAATGTAAAAATTATTGCATGTTTATTGAGGGGTGGATATACTGAATGCAACAGAGTTGCCCGGTGTTCTTTTGACATTGGGGACCAAGCTGAGTCGTGTGCTCAGCTTTTTTATATTAAGACTTTTGTTATAGATAATGAAAATAATAACATTTGATAAACGAAACTTCTCAAGTGCTGGCTCATGATTAGAATTTGGTCTGAAGTCGTTTTTCTTCATTGAATTTATTCCAAACTTGGAATATAATATTATAGAGCTTGGAGGAAAAAATATGGAGTATTTAACATCAAATGAAATAGCTGAAAAATGGAATATTTCAAGTCGCAGAGTTAGAATATTGTGCGGTGAGGGAAGAGTCGAAGGAGCAATTCAAAAAGGTATTCTTTGGCTAATTCCAAGTAATACTCAGAAGCCACAAGAACTCCGGAGAGGGAGAAAAAAACAGGATGATATATAAAATGTGTTACTAGGATATGGAGGGTATTCTCATGGCGATTCATAATAAATCCCATAATAATCACGCTTTAATGTCTTTGAATAAAATGCGTAAAGAGGAAAGCCTAAAAAATAAAACAAGTTCTGATTTTGAGATGCCTGCGGAAATAAAGCTTTTACATAGTATATCTGATTGTGGAGATTTTTTGAAACAATTACCTGATAAATCAATTCAATTGATTTGCATTGATCCCCCGTATAATCTGGAATTGGCAGGATGGGATATTTACGAAAATTATATCGAATGGGCATCAAAATGGATTGATGAGGCATATAGAGTTTTATCAGATAATGGAAGTATGGTTATTTTTGGTGGTATACAGTTTAGAGATGCAAAATCAGGAGATTTGTTAGATATAATTCAGTATATTCGTAAAAATACAAAATTTAAATTAGTAAATACAATCATATGGCATTATAAAAATGGTATGTCAGCACATCGTTTTTTTGCAAATAGGCATGAAGAAGCTATATGGCTGGTTAAATCAAATGATTATTACTTTGACTTGGATTCGGTCAGAGTACCATATTCAGAAGAAGATTTAAAAGTTGCATTAAGAGATAAGAGATTAAATCCTGAGACAACAAGAAAAGGAAAGAACCCAACCAATGTGTGGGAAATTGGAAGATTAAATGGAAATAGCAAAGAACGTGTAGGTCATCCAACTCAAAAGCCGGTAGCTATTATAGAACGATTTATAAAAGCACTATCATATCCGGGAGCTACCGTGTTAGATTTCTTTGCAGGTAGTGGAACTGTGGGAAGAGTTTGCATAAATGAAGGAAGAAACTGTTTGATGTGTGACAGTGATAATAAATCTCTTGATTATTTTGCAAAGCATCTTTCGTTAATGGAAGAACTGGGACAGAATACACAATATAGAAAAGTTGAAAATATACAAGATTTTTTTGAATATAATACAAAAGGAGATACCGCAAATGAAAAAGGGACAATCTAACAGATTAACAGAGCAACAAAAAGAGGGGCAAGGTCCTGTTACAATATTTCATAAAGATGCTAAATTTCATGATGCAGAGGTTGGCTCTACATCGGAATTAGCAATGATTAAACTTAAAAATGAATTTCCTATGCTTAAATTTAGATACAGAAAAAATTTATCAAAGAAGGAAATAAACGAAGCTTTAAAGAAAATTGATGATTTTCTCGGTCAAACACTTTTTTTGGAGAAGGCGAGAATTAAGCCAGATGGCGGCATTATTGAAGTTCAAGATGATAATGGAAAATGGCGAGTTGTTTTGGTGTCAGAGGCTAAACATCAGGGAAAAGATATTGAGAATATTAGAGCAGGAAAATTGGTTGGAAAGAAAAATGATAAAGATCTTATGCCGGCTGGAAATGTCATTGAGAGGGCATATAAAAACGTAAAAGAAATAGCAAATTATATGTTGGGAGAAAGTTATTTCCCGTATATTTTATTTTTGGAAGGAACAAATTTTTTGACGCAAAATGTCAATGTGACAAGACCGGATGGGAGAATAGTTACATTAGTATATAATGACGGCACATTAAATCGTATTGATAGATTGACTGCTGCAAATTATGGAATGCCAATTAATACAAATTTGTGTGAAAACAGATTTGTAAAGAGTAATGGTGCAAACATTATGCTTCAAGCTGCATCAATTTATACAAAAGGTGATGGAGAGCATTGGGCTGAAAATGATATGGTTGAGGTTATGCTTGATGTTGCAAGAACATCACTAAAAATGCTGGGGAAGGATTTGTTTAACCAGCTTACAAAGAAGTAGGGAAATATAATGAAAAAAAGAGAAGTAGATCATTCACTGTTAGATAAAGCGAAGATTAATAAGAAAGATGAATTTTATACTCAACTAATAGATATTGAAAAAGAAGTGGTTCATTATACAAAACACTTTAGAGGTAAGGTTGTTTATTGTAATTGCGACGATCCGGAGTATTCAAATTTCTGGAAATTTTTTTATGAGCATTTTGAAGAATTAGGATTAAAAGAATTGAATGCAACATATTTTGGAGAAGATGCAAGATTCTATAATTATGATGGAAAAGAAATAACTATTACACAATTAAAAGAAAATGGAGATTTCCGGAGCAATGAGTGTATACAAGTATTAAAGCAGAGTGATATAGTGATAACAAATCCTCCGTTTTCTTTGTTCCGTGAGTATATCAGTCAATTGGATAAATATGATAAAGATTTTTTGGTTATAAGCAATATAAATGCGATTACTTATAAAGAGGTTTTTCCATTAATTCAATCCAATAAGGCATGGTTAGGAGTTTGCTTTGGAAGAGGTATATCAGGGTTTATTGTTCCAGAAAGTTATGAATTATATGGAACAGAAACAAAGGTTGATGAAAATGGAAAACGAATAATTTCACCGAATAATTGTATGTGGTTAACTTCTTTGGATAATGAGAAGAGACATCAGCCTATTGAATTGGTTAAGCAATATGAGGGAAATGAGGAATCATATCCTTTTTATGATAATTACCGGGGAATAAATGTGAATAAAACGCAAGATATTCCGATGGATTATATGGGTGCAATGGGGGTTCCAATTACTTTCTTAAATAAATATGATCCTGAGCAGTTTGAGATTATCAAATTTAGGAAAGGTGATGATGACAAAGATTTGAAAATAAATGGTAAAGCACCATATTTTCGTATTCTTATTAAACGTAAGACAGCATAGTAATTTGTGACATGAAACTATTGGGGATAGTATTCATGTCACTTTTTTGTTGGTCGTGATGAATAATCCGACCTCCGTGTCGTGAGAAATGTTAGTATATCGACAGCCTTTTAAGAGAGGCTTTTACATATTTTTCATCTATATCGATTCCAATAAAACGTCGTTTATTCTTTAATGCAGCTTCGCCTGTAGTGCCAACTCCCATGAATGGATCAAAGATGATGTCATTTGGGTTAGAGGAAATTAACAGAAGATGCTCAATAAGTTCAAGTGGCTTTTGCGTTGGATGTTTGGGAGAGATGATTTTTTCGGGAAA
Organism: Coprococcus ammoniilyticus; assembly: GCF_025567345.1. NCBI lineage: Bacteria > Bacillati > Bacillota > Clostridia > Lachnospirales > Lachnospiraceae > Coprococcus > Coprococcus ammoniilyticus. Next base: position 7,194 of record NZ_JAOQJS010000008.1, on the reverse strand, counting down.
CATACATGATGGGCATTCGAAGAAGTTGTGCATTTGGTCTTGAGAAGAAAAATTCCAAGTGTGACCTTTATTCCAGAGACACACAACTAGTTCACAACTGTTTAAAAAACTGTTGTGGTATACACTTTGTGTGGGAGTTGTCTTATGCCAAACGAATATCTGGAATGTTGAGAATAACGGGTTAAATGCATCATACCATTTGCCAAGTAATGAATAACTAGTGAATATGAATATATTCCCCGTGGGTTTTATTATTCTGGTAAACGGTTCTATATAGTCATTTGGGTTTAAAGGAATACTATCCCACTCGGCGATTTTGTTATTGATTGTTTTACCGTTATTTAAATGAATATTTCCTCTAGAAAATTGGGATAGATTGTATGGGGGATCTGTCAAAATTAGGTCAATAGATGAGTCTGGCAATCTTTTCATAAAATCAAGGTTGTTTTCGTTAAAAAGTTTATATGCGCTTGAATTAGTAGTAAACAATTATCCCTCCTGTGAAAATTTTTCTGTTTTCTTTGAATGTGTATCATCTTTGACTTCTGAATCGGGAAGGAATACAAGAATATCATTTGGAGTGCAATCTAAGGCAGTACAAATGCTTTCAACTTTATCAAGGGCAATGTATTGTCCGTTTTTTATTTTTGAAATTATATTAGCAGAAATATTAGCGACTCTCATTAACTGAGAATGCGATATTTCACGCTCAATTAGTATGTGTTGCAATTTTTTATAGCTTACACCCATATTCCTACCTCCAGAATAAAATAAGGGTATCACATTTCTGTGAAAAAATCAATAAAAATATGAAGACTGAGGCAGGGGTATCCAAATCTCTACAACCTTTCTGCCTGAAGACCGATGCCCCCCTTCGTGCGAATTTTCGCAGAATTAAACAGGGGGGATACCCACCAAGGTCGGTTTATGTAAAAATATCCGCAGAATACCGCTGCTAAAGCCGATTTTGTTTTGCTGGATAGTACCGAAATACGAAGAAAAAACATGTAAAAAGCAGCATAAAAAGCACAGTTTTTCTGCGTACATTTTGGCAGAAATATAATCCGAATTGTCTTGCTATTCTGTGCCATCAGAGTGATATATGTACTACCGAATAAAGAAAGGCGGGTACATATTATGAAGAATGAAATTAGATTTACATTGGAATCGAAGCAGAGGCCGAAACTGGCACAGGAGATTGGAAACCTACTTGGAACAGCACCGCATTATGAACGGGTACCAAGCTGTGCATACGATATTGCAGGATACCGACTGGATAAAGAGGGTGTATTGCATATCCCGGATGGAACTGAAAAAGAAATAGTGGAAGACCTGATTCTGCAGTTACGAGAGCGTGGGTTTCAGGACGATATGGAAATAACGGAAGAAGTGCCAGTGCAACAGGATAAGCTGACAATAGCGATTCCGGAAGAGAGCCTTACGGATACGGCATTGGAAAATTTACAGAAGATTATAGCAAATAAGCAGATGCTTTTTCAACGCGCATTTCAGACGGACAGCACAGAAGTTGAAATTACAGAGGAAAAAATAAACTTCACATGGTTTCCATACACAACGGATAGCGATGAGATTGCAGCCTACACACAATTTATCTCAAGGCTGTGTGATACGGCAAGAGATGCAAAAAGGGTACCATCAAAGCCGACTGAAACGGACAATGACAAATACGCTTTCCGCTGTTTTCTGCTCAGACTTGGCTTTATTGGGAAAGAGTATAAGACAGCGAGAAAGATTCTGCTTAGGAATCTTACAGGAAATTCAGCATTCCGCTATGGAGAATAAGGATAAAATGACATGGGGTGTCGGTGTAGACCGATGCCCTTTTTCTATGGAAAAAACAGTTGGGGCAACTTGTGGCAGATGATTTAGGTTATTCTTATAGAGCCTATATAGAAAATAACCTATATTACTTGCCACATCTTGCCCCAGTGTGAAAACAGCCGTGGTCACGCCCATCGGTTATCATTTTCTTCCTGTATCTTTCTGCGATAAGCAGTACGGGATTTTCTGCGGTTTCGTTCCTTTTTACATTCTGGATTGTCACAGTATTTCTGGCGGTTTCCATTTTTGATGAACAGACGGCCACAGCACTCACAGGTGGCAACGCCCACACGGTCGGCATAAGCAATGGGGTAATCTGTAGGGATAGATACATATTGCGACAGAGCGAATCGGGCAGCATCAAAAACAGAATGGAAATCCGGCATGACCTTCAATTCTCCATTTTCATCCAGTCCCAACTTCATGGTTACGCCACTCATTTTATTTAGGTAAGCTGATATTTTACCGAGATGTTTCTGCATAGGAAACGAATTAAAATCTGCAAATTCATTCGTCCATGTGATCTGTGCAAGATCCGTGGAAACGTCAAGCCGTTCCAGACATTTTTTGAACATCAGGATGACAAGAGTATCCCGGTACAGGCTTTCGAGATCTTTCTGCATGGTGTGAACATCAAAAGTGAAATTACCAAGAATGTTAGTGGAAAAATCCCAGTATTCCGTATCCTTTTCAATATCCCAACGATATTCTTCGATGTCCTCAGAGGCATAGTAGGGGTGTGCGTACTGCTGACACCAAGAAATGATATCATCGGCAGCAGTGTAGTCATCTTTTCCACGGATACTCTGGTACAGGTTATTCAGAGAAAGCCAGAGCTCATTTCCGTCCAAGCCGTATCCACGGTTGAGTTTCGGAACATCGCCCTTGCCCAGACAGGCGGTGATTACGATTTTTCCATTCTGTTCTGTCTTTTCATAGTATTTGAAAGTTGCGGTCAGCCGTGCATCCGCACTCATTTTCCCCAAACTGAAATCTTCGTTCATATTCTACCCCCATTCTTACCGATAGAACTTGCTTTCGGTACGAGTTCTTACCAATAGAAAATAGCCTTTGGTAACATTATAAAGTATACTGTGATAGAAAACAAGAGCAATTCATGTTTGGAATGCAGAGAGGAGGATGGCTATGGATAAAGTCACGATGAGCGTACAGGAAATGGCAATGCAGATGGGAATCAGCCTGAGCAAAGCGTATGCACTGACCAGAGAAGCGGATTTTCCAATCGTCCGTGTAGGCAAGCGGGTATTGGTTCCTGTTTCTGAATTTAAGGTGTGGTTATCGGCAAGAGCCACGGAGAAATGATACGTCAGAAAATAAGCGGGGAAGGAGGAGCACAGAATGTATGAGAAACTTCCGGAACAGTTGAAAAAAGACGGACGGTTCTGTCTGTGGAAATATAAAGAAAGAAACGGACGCATGACAAAAGTGCCGTATCAGACAAATGGCAGAAAAGCGAGCAGTGCCGATAAAAATACCTTTTCGGATTTTCGATTGGCAGTCAATGCAATGGATGGTTATGACGGAATCGGTATGGGTGCATTTGATGATTTCTGCATGGTAGATATCGACCATTGCGTGTTTGGTGGAAAGATGACACAGATGGCAGAAGACATCGTGGAGAGAATGGACTCCTATACAGAATTCAGCCCCTCCGGCACGGGAGTCCGCATTGTATGTAAGGCATCTTCCCTGTCTTATGATACGGGCAGATATTACATCAATAATCAGAAACTTGGTCTGGAAATCTATGCAGCAGATGTAACAAAGAAATTCTGTACTCTGACAGGAAATGTGATCCGCAACCGTGGTGTTGAGGAGCGAAGCACTGAAATTGGGGAAATACTGGAAACTTATATGCTCCGTCCGATTTCTAAGAAAAAGAACGATGTACAGGATATTCCCGGCAGTTATCTGTCCGATGATTCCGTGGTCCGCTTGGCATCGGATTCCAGACAGGGCGAAAAGTTCAAAGCCTTGTGGAATGGAGAAATACTGGAAGGAAAATCCCACAGCGATGCGGATATGTCGCTTGCAAGTATCCTTGCATTCTGGTGTGGCGGTGACACAGGGCAGATGGACAGACTGTTCCGAAAATCGGGATTGATGCGGAGCAAGTGGGACCGTGTGCAGAGTGGCTCAACCTACGGCGCATTGACGATGGAAAAGGCAGTGGCACAGGCATTGGATTTCTACAGACCTTATGCAAGGACATCAGCAGAGAGTGATTTTGATGATATGCTGCAGAAGCTGATAGAACTGAACGTGTCGGATAACAGCAGATACCCGTGGAATGACAACGGCTCAGGCAGATTGTTTGCGGATGTGTATAAAGATATCGCAAGGTATGTGCCGGAAAGGAAAAAGTGGTATGTGTATGACGGGACCCGGTGGATTCCAGACATTGGCGGACTGAAAACAATGGAGCTTGCAAAATCCCTTGCGGACAGTCTGGTCAGATATGCCCTGACAATTACCGATGAGCGCAGAAGAAAGGACTATCTGGAATTTTCTGCGAAATGGCAGAGCCGGAATTACCGCAACACGTATATCAGTGATGCCCAGAGTGTGTATCCGATTGCAATGTCTGAGTTCGACCGCAATGTTTATTACCTGAACTGTCAGAACGGAACACTGGATCTGCAGACGGGAGAGTTCCATCCGCATACACCACAGGACAAGCTGACCAAGATTGCCGGGGCAGCCTATGATCCGAATGCCAAGAATCCACGTTTTACCAGATTTGTTTCAGAGGTGATGAGTGGGGATACGGAGAAAGCAAGGTTCATGCAGAAAAGCCTTGGTTACGGTCTGACAGGGGATACCCGCTATGAATGTATGTTTTTTTACTACGGTGCAACCACCAGAAATGGGAAAGGGACTCTGATGGAAAGCACACTTCATGTGATGGGAGATTACGGTTTGACTGTCCGACCGGAAACGATTGCTGCAAAACCGTCTGCCAACAGCCAGAACCCGACAGAGGATATTGCACGTCTTGCCGGAGTGCGGTTCGCCAATATCTCAGAGCCAAGGCGGGGACTGGTGCTGAATGAAGCACAGATCAAAAGCATGACGGGAAATGATACACTGAATGCCAGATTCCTGCATGAAAACAGTTTTGATTTTAAGCCACAGTTCAAGCTGTATGTAAATACAAATTATCTTCCGGCTATTACGGATATGACACTGTTTTCGAGCGGACGTATCGTGATCATTCCCTTTGACAGGCATTTTGAGGAATGGGAGCAGGAACAGAATCTGAAAGCAGAATTTTCCAGGCCGGAGGCAGCAAGTGCCATCTTAAACTGGCTGATTGAAGGCTACACCATCTTGAAAGAAGAAGGTTTCGCTCAGCCCAAAGCAGTAAAAGATGCCACCATGTCCTATCAGCATGACAGCGATAAAATGGAACTTTTTGTGGAGGAATTTCTGGAACAGGAGAAGGATGCGGAATGCCGGACATCGGCAGTGTATCAGGCATACCGCAACTGGTGCAATGACAATGGATATTTTGCGGAGAACAGCCGGAATTTTAACCAGGCACTCCGTACAATCGGTACGGTAGTCCGCAGGCGTCCGAGGGATGGTGGAGAAAAAACCACACTTTTAACAGGATATCGGCTCTTGTGCAGAGATTTCCTCTGCTGAGAAAAAAGGAGGTATACATGGGAAAACAGAAAGCAGCACCACCGATGCGGTTTGAACCATCGGATTTTTCAACAGACAAGTACAGATGTGTGAATGTCATCAATTTAAGGGACAGATGCCCGGTCATTATCATGGCAAGCGAATCCTGTGACCCGCCCTATTACCGTGTGGTTGACGGCTCATTGGAGATGTTTTATCTGTCCTATTCTGAAGCAGTGGATTATTGCAGACAGAGTGGTTATATGACACAAAAATAATTTTTCAGGAGGTTTATTATGATTAACAGTACAGCTTATTATAACGATTTTTGGAACGAAATGAGAGGAAAACAGGCAGTTACGGACAACCTTTATAACAACCGTGAAAGCAAGACAAATGCGTACCATCTGCCCGGAGAATCAAATAAAAAATATACGGCAGTATTACAGAAAGAAAGTGCAGTCCGTCAGCTGGCAACCGTTGTGAATGCGACCAGAAGTGACAGCCGTCTTTGGACATTTGACTGTGAAGGTCAGGCTGAATGGGGCGATATGGTCAATCTGGAGGGCATGGATAACGAGGACGATTTTCAGAGATTTGAAGTACAGGCATACCGATTGTCCGAGCTTGTCAGACTTGGATTGGAGTTCGCTTCTGACCAGTCCTTTGCCATAGAGGATTATGTAATCGGGAAAATGGCACGTTGTTTTGGCACAAGCGAGGAACAGGCGTTTATCAACGGAACAGGGGAAAATCAGCCGACAGGTATTCTGCACGCCACTGACGGAGCAGAAACGGGCGTGACGGCAGAGAGTGATTCTGCTATCAGCTATGATGAAATCATCAAACTGTATCTGTCCGTGGATAAGAAACACCGTAAACATGGTACATGGCTTATGAATGACGAAACGGCTCTGGCACTCCGTACCCTCAAAGATTCAGCCGGAAACTATCTGTGGAAGGAAAGTGATGAAACGATTTTCTCAAAACCTGTGCAGATTGTTGATTCCATGCCGTCTATCGGAAATGGGCAGAAAGTAATCGCATTTGGAGATTTCAGTAATTACTGGCTCGTTCAGCGTTTCCCACTGACTATCCGCACACTGGAAGAAAAGTTTGCCATGCGTGGACAGGTAGGGTATCTGGGATGTGAGTGTCTGGATGGAAAACTGATCCGTAAGGATGCAGTCAAGGTACTTCAGATGGCAGCAGACTAAGCAGTTGGGGCTGTGGAAATACTGCAGCCTGTATGGAAGGAGGATTGCACATGGCAATAGAAAAACATGATACTACGGAAAATACACTTGTCCCTGTGAGTGAAAAGTACACACTGACAATCAAAGAAGCAGCGTCGTATTTTAATATCGGGACAAAGAAAATGCGTAGACTGGCAGAAGATAACAGAGGAAGATTTGCGGTATTCAGCGGAAACAGGTATCTGATTATCCGCCCGCAGTTTGAAAAATTTATCAGTGCTTCTTCGGAGATATAATTCCGTTTGTCTGCCGAAAGTAGTTGATATTATCAGCGTTCAGAGTGATATATAGTATGACCTCGAAAACCTGTGAAAACAGCCACTTTTGGCAGAAAGGAAGTACTTTTATGGCAAGACCAAGTTTAGCAGAAAAGGATATTTTAAATCCTTCTGAGGCAATTGAATATTTTGTTTTGAGCCGGAGAAAATTTTATGATTTATTGAATAAT
>NZ_JAOQJS010000007.1:0-250942 GCF_025567345.1 Coprococcus ammoniilyticus | reverse complement strand
GAATATGTTCTTGCAGATGGAAGCGTAAGCGCAACCAAGACAGGAATCAGCGTACCTGCAAACGGAAGCGTAACGATCAATGACATACCTGTAGGCACATATAACGTAAGCGAAGAGCAAACCGGAACAGCAATTACGAACTATGATCTGGTAGTTAGTGGTGAGGGTGATGTAAATGTAACAAAGGATACAGTTGTCAATGCAACCGTAACAAATACATATACATATCTGACTACATCCGTAACTGTTAAGAAAGCATGGAACGATAATAACAACAAGGCCAATAAGAGACCTGGATTTGTAACGGTACAGCTTTATGCCGAAACAACTATATCAGGAATTCCGGTACAGCTTGATGAAAGCAATGGTTGGACAAAGACTTGGGATAATCTTCCGAAATATGATGCAAACGGATTAATCCAGTATACGGTCAAGGAAGTAAATGTACCTAAGGAATATACCGACAGCATAACAACAGATCCTGCAACAGGTGAGATTACAATTACAAATACAAGAACCAGCACAAAGGGTAAACTTGTATTAACAAAGACCGTTGTTGGTGATGTCGATAAGGCAGAAGCTGAAAATGTGATTAAGTTCAAGATTACAGACGAAGCAGGTAATTCCGAGACATATGCACTGACCGATTTCCAGTATGATGTATCGACAAAGAAATATACATTAGAACTGGATAAGCCGGCTGGAACTTATACCATTGAAGAAATACAGTATGATATTGATGGATATGAAACAAGCAGCATCAAATACGTAGTAGGAACAGGCCTTCAAAAGGATGGTAAGTCAGCAGAAGCAACAGTAGTTGTAGATGAAACAGTAAATGTTGCATTTGTCGATACATATGATAAGACAACTACAACAGAGAATACGACAGAGGTTACAACTACGACGGAAGATACCACAGAGATTACAACCACAACGGAAGATACCACAGAGGTTACAACCACAACGGAAGATACCACAGAGGTCACAACTGAAACAGAAGATACAACTGAAACAGAAGATACAACTGAGACAGAAGATACAACTGAGACAGAAGACACTACGGAGATCACGACAACGGAAGACAAACCTTCCACTCCACCGGATACACCAAAAACCGGCGATGATGCTCCGCTTATGCCACTTGTAATCCTGTTTATGCTCAGTGCAGCAGGAGTTGTAACAGTGATTGTTGTAAAAAAGAAAAATGATCGTGCAGATCGTAAATAAAACGAATCTATAAAAACAACAAGTAAAGGTCAGGCACTCTGGTATGCAGAAATGCATATCAGGGTGCTTTTCTCTGTTGCTTATGTCGAAATATAGCGAATGAATTCTAACTGAAGATAAGTTTTAGAATGAAAATCGACAAGAGGTTATAGAGCCTCTGCCGATTTTCTTTTTTATAGGAAACAGCAGAAAAGAAGAGCGTGCAGAGCGTAAAAACTCTGACACGCTTATTTTTTTTACCATAAAAGCAAATGAGGACGGAAAGGAGCATAGAACATGGCGAAACGAAAGTACAAGCGTCTGCATTACGAGGACAGGCAGACCATAGAGGCTATGAGTAAGCAGGGCAGCAGTGTAAGCGATATTGCAGAGGTACTGGGAACACATAGGGACACAATTTATAGGGAGTTCAAACGCTGCAACGCCACACTGAAAACCTACACAGCAGCAGCGGGGCAGCAGGCATTATAAGGAAAGGAGTAAAACATGGGTATAACAGTTTTGAGTTTGTTTGATGGGATAAGCTGTGGAATGGTAGCACTTGAAAGAGCAGGAATAGAGGTAGATAAATACATAGCTTACGAAATAGAACATAATGCAATAGAAATCAGTAAAAAGAATTATCCAGAAATCGTACGAGGGGGGGGACGTAACAAAGGAAGATTTTACAAAGTACAAAGGAAAAATAGACATTTTAATTGGTGGCAGCCCATGCCAGAACCTTTGCAGTTGCGGAAATAGAAAAGGGTTAGAGGGAGAAGAAAGTAGACTGTTTTTTGATTATGTAAGGGCTTTGTACGAAACAGAGGCAAAATGGTTTTTATTGGAAAATAACGCAACCATGACAAAAGAAAACCAAGACATAATTACAGGCATTATGGGTGTAGAGCCTATTTATATAAATTCCAATCTATTAACGGCACAGGAAAGAAAAAGACTGTACTGGAAAAACATACCAGACATTAAGCAGCCAGAAGATAAGGGAATTTTTCTTAGAGATATAGTACAGCCAAGAGAAGAGAAAAAAGAGTACGAGTGCTATAAGCGGATGATGGCAAAGGAAGAGGGAACATTAGCACATAAAAAAGCATGGTCGCAAGTTAAAACATTAGACCAAAAAAGTAGAGCTTTAACAACTGCACAGAATATAAGCAATTCGGGTGCGACAAATATAAAGTATTCAGATACAGAGTATTACATACTGACGCCTTTAGAGTGTGAGCGTTTGCAGACACTGCCAGACAATTACACAGAGGGGGTAAGTAATATACAAAGATATAAAGCTATTGGAAATGGCTGGACGGTGGACGTAATAGCACACATTTTCAAATATCTTAAGAAAGCAATAGAGGAAAATATAGAGCCAGTCAAATTAAAAGACCATGAACGCCCACAGCAATCATACAGAAGAATGGTAAATACGGAAGAGAAAAAAACAGAGGAAAAAACAATAAATGCAAACGAGGTAATAGAAATGCAGGAAAAGGAGAAATACGAAAAGAAGATAGCAGAATTAGAGAGGGAGCTAAAGGAAAAAGACAAGGAAATAAGCAAAATTAGGGGAGAAATGCAGACCTTAAAAGACAGGGTATTTAACATTTTATTAGAAAAGGCGTGCGGTTGATAAAACCGTACCATGAGTGCCGTTAGTTCAGTGGTTAGAGCAGCCGCCTCATAAGCGGCAAGTCGTGGGTTCAAATCCCACACGGCACATTGTGTAGCAGGCATGGCGAGCCTGCGGCAGAGGGCAGCAGGCTAATAGCTGCAATCTGTATACCGTGAAAAAATAGCGGCGGTCATACCAGCCAGAAAGTATGTGGACGGTCAACAGGTTTTCAGTTGCTTTTTAATGTGAAAAGCAGCCCGCACGGTAAAACCAAACGCCAGAACAGGAGAGCGGCACACATGGAAAGGCAGAGAGCGCCGCCGAAAGGAAGAGAGGCAGACAATGGCAGCAGAGGCATTGATAGTAGAGGACGCATACCAGAAAGGCTACGCAGATGCAATGGAAGATATGCGAAAGAAAAAAGAGCAGAGGCGACAGCGGGAGCAAGAAAAGAAAGCCCGCCGCTGGTATTTCATTAAGCAGAAAGCCTATGGGTTTGTAATGCTGGCAGTTACCGTGCTGGCAGTATGGGCGACAGAGGGCGACATAACAATAGCGGTTATTACCGTACCGCTGGGGCTTATGTGTCTTTTCGGTAAAAAAATGCTGATAGTAGACAACTACTATTTTGAGGCAAAAAAGGGGTAGACATGGGAATAACAAGGACAGTAACAACGCGGGTACATTGCGACGTATGCGGCGAGTGGGTAACAGGCTGGGAAAGCGAGGGTATAGGAATAAGCAGAGAATGGGCTAAGTATTTTGTAAGGCTGCAAGGCTGCACAGCTGGAAAAAGGATTATATGCAAAGAGTGCCGAATAAAGCAGCGTATTAAAAAATGCAGTTTGCAGAAAAAATGCGGCGTAGCCGGAATGGACGGCGGCGCTTGTCTGGGATTTTCATACGACGGGGACGACGAGCCTATAGAACGCTGCAAGCGTTGCATAGCCTGCACAAGTTTTGACTGGGAAGAGGAAAAAGAAAGGCTGAAACTATGAGAAAACAGAAACGACAGACAGTTAAAAAACTGATGCAGTGCGCAGCCATTATAGCGGCAGGCGTGCTGGCAATCATTTTGTTTATGCTGGCTATCTGGTACAGAGGAAAGAACAGCGAGCCAGTAACAGACGAACAGGTAGCAGCGCAGATGCAGCAGGCAGAGCCGCTGGTTATTGAAACACCAGAGGCAGCCGCAGAGGGCAGCATAAGAGTATACGACTATGACGGCTGCTGTATTTATGCCTACTACGGCAAAATTCGGATAAACAACGACGGTAAGGATGGCAAGGACATTGACGTAGAGGCAATAGGATACTTAGAGGGCTACCAAGAACATAAAGAGGAAAGCGGGGCGGGAGAATGAGCCACAGATATTACAGCCCTTTACGCCCGTTATCACTGGGAACATTTCCAAAGCCGCAGGGAAACGAGATTTTGCATATAGAAAATTTTGAGGAACGGCAGAACGTACCAGAGATAGCACAGCAGGCGTGGGGATACATTGAGTATAAAGAGGCGCTTACAGAAATAGAGGCGGCAGCTTATGAGCTGATACCGTCAAACTGCATTTCTGAAATGGAAAACATAGAGGCAAGGAGATAAAGGCAATGAGCGAGGTATATATACGCAGCCAGAATAAAGAAAAGCTGTATAGACTGGGCGGTAATTACGCCTGCGTAGAGTATGGAGAGTACGAGGACATAAAGAAAAAGAGAGGCGGCGCAGAGGCAGACAAAAAGCGCCACGTAATTTGCATAAGTGACGGGTGTTTAGAAGAAATTGGAGAGTATGCCACAAAAGAGCGCTGCTTAGAGGTGCTGGACGAGATACAGAAAGCGTGCGTAAGCTATCTGTTTACGGCTGGCGGTGCAGCCGTAATAAGGGGCGGCATGGACGTACAGCCGTTTGCAGCAGTAATACCGAGGCTGTACGAAATGCCAGAGAAGTAGGAGAGGCAGACAGTGACAGTAAAGGAGTTTATAGGCACGCTGGAGAGTTCAGACCGCCTGCGCATTATCGAGGGCAAAGCAGAGGTTTACGTAGGGTATCTGGCAGCGTTCAAACCGTTTGCAGACCATGAGATAAGCGAGGAATACCGAAAATACAGCGGGCATGAGGTAAAGAAGTTTAGAGCAGTGCCGGAGATAACGCACAGACGCTGGAAAGAGCTGGGGCTTATGAAACCATTAGAGCCAGACCAGACAGCACAGTATAAGTTTAGTGATTTGCAGATGTCGCTTTACTACACCATTTACATATAAGAAAGGAAAGAGCAGGAAGTATGACAAAGAAAAAGCCGGATTTTTTACGGGATTTAGATACTGCAATCATGGACGAGCTTACAGGTGGCGGTATCAAGGGAAATGCAGCGGGACTGGTAGGAACGCTTACACAGATTAAGGAAATTAAGCAGCTATGCGGGCTGCCGTTTTGCGGTTATATGGCAAAGTTGGAAACGGTAAGACCAAGCGGCGTGCCGGACGAGGTAACAGTAGTATTTGCAGAGGGCGTACCATACAGGGCTTGCAACGGCATAGAATTTGACGTTATGCAGGAATTTGTAGAGGGCAGCAGGCTTTTACTGACAGGTAAGGTGCAGACGCTTAAGGACTTCCAGAGCGGTAGACTGCTGGTATATATTCTGGCAGATTTTGTGGCGGTATCGGAAAAGGCAGTAGAGCAGGACGAGGCAGCAGTAAGAGGCGTTATAGCGAATAAGCCAACATACAGAGAAACACCGAGAGGCAAGCGCATTACTGATATTACGGTAAAGGTAAGAAATGAGCTTACAGGCGGCAGCTGCTTTTTACCGTGCATCTGCTGGCAGGAACAGGCAGACGAGGCGGCGCAGTGGCAGCAGGGCGACACTGTAGAGCTGCTGGGACGGTATCAGAGCCGCCAGTATGAAAAGGTGCTTGATGCAGCCACAGGAGAAAGAGAACAGCGCACAGCTTATGAGGTATCGGTACGGCTGATTAGAAGAAAGGAAGAGGCAGAAAATGAGTGTTGAACATATCGGCAAGGGCTATGTAAAAATCTGCGTGAGTGAGGAAGAGTTAGAGAACAGCATAGCTGGGCTTAGCCAGTTAAAACCTATTTTGCAAACGCAAGTAATAAAAGGGAACGGAAGAAACACAAAGCAGGGGCTTATTGACGCAGCAGAGATGGGAAAACATTTTGATACAGCGATAGATGCAATGACTATGCTTTTGGCTGGGTTTAAGGAAGAAAGCGAGGCACAGAATGAAGAGTAAAACAATTTTAGGAGCAGACGGCGCAACAAAAATGCGGCAGATTACAGTAGGGATACACGGAAAGGGCGGCGAGGCAGGCATAAAGGCAATACAGCAGCTTGCAGGCATGGTGGACAGCTTAAAGCAGTGCCAGACACCACAGGAAGTATACGACAGATATTTACAGATTACGGGGTACTGTAAATGCTGCGTTGATTGTAATTTTATAGACCAAAAGGGAGCAGACGAGCTGATGTGCTTAGCAGCATATCTGGCAGGAAATGAACAGGCACGGGCAGAGGCACAACAGAAAGCGGGTAAAAAGGCATGAGAAAGGTTTATATATGCAGCCCATACAGGGCGAAAGACGGCGCAGAGCTGGACAGAAACATAGATTATGCGCAGCAGCTGACACGGCAGGCGTTAGAGGCGGGCTTAGCACCCATTACGCCGCATTTATATATGACGCAGTGCATGGACGATAAAAAGCCGGAAGAGCGGGCAAGGGGCATGGCTGCGGGGCTTGCGCTGCTGAAAGGCTGCGATTTTGTTATTGCTGGTGTGAAATACGGCATAACAGAGGGAATGGACAGAGAAATACATACAGCAAATATGCTGGGAATTGCGGTTATAGATGCAAACCAGATTAAACGGCATCTGGAATATGAGGAAAAGCGACAGGAGAGGGCGGCGAGCGATTACGCAAAGCTGCATAGCTGCGAATTTTGCAAGGGCAGCAAATTATACAGCTGCACGGGCTACGATTGCAGAGAGCCGTACAGACGGGCTTATGAGTATGCCTTAAGCCGCATAAGAGAGCGGCAGGAAACATGAAAAAATAAAAGCGCCTACGGTGGGGAAACACCATAGGCGCTAAGCTATACAGCTTTGAAATACTATAAAAATTATAAGCTATGTATGGCACAAAGTCAAGAAATTTAACGGGCAGGCAGCCCGTTTTAACACTTGATAAAAGTATTAACGAACCGACAGAGAGGTAGATATATGCCATACGTAGAGAGGGTAACAAAAGCGGGAAATACGATAGAGATAGAGAGGTACTTTACCAGTAGGTACAAAAAGAAAGGTATCAGCAGAGGGGATAAAGTAAAGCCAACAAAAGAAGAGCAGGAGAAAGTAAACACCAGACAGGCAGAGAGAAAGTTAAGGATACTCATAAATGCAAACTATGGCTATGGGGACTACCATTTAGTGCTTGACTATATCCGCAGGAAAGGAGAGCCGGACAGAACGCCGGAGCAGATGCGGCAGGACATAGACGTATTTTTGAGGGAGTGCAGAAAGGAGTACAGAAAAGCAGGGTTAGAGTTCAAATACATACACGTTATGGAGATAGGCAAGAAAGGTGCGAGGCATCACCACCTTGTAGTAAATAAAATTGATACAGAGATTTTACAACGCTGCTGGTATAAGGCATACGAGGGGCATAACAGGGTTAAGGTATTCCCACTGGACGATAGCGGCAACTATGCAGAACTGGCAAGCTATTTAATCAAATACACAGGAACGCACAAAAAGGGTACTGACGGAGCATTACAGGGCAAGCGCTGGAATTGCAGCAAGAATTTAGTAAGACCAGAACCAGAGTACCACATAATTTCAGACCGTGAGTATTTCAAGAAAGAGCCAAAAGCAATAAAGGGCTATTACGTGGACAAGAACAGCGTAAGCATGGGGGTACACAGCCCAGAGTATTACGGCTATGGGTATTTAAGATACACCTTAGTAAAAATAACAGATAGGGGGGGCTGAAATGCAGATAATCAAGGGCATTGCCATTGCAGCAGTGTTGATAATAGCCGGACTGCTGGCACTGATTGTGGCAGCATATCTGGCGTTTAGAATTGCGGCGGCTATTTTTGAACAGCAGGAGAGCTGAAAAAAACAACGGCAGCAGAAAGGACAGAAAACATGATAGAAAAAATTAAATACTGGTTATTCCAGAAAGGCAAGGACTGTAAGCGCTGCTGCCTACGGTGCAGATACTACGGTATATGCCGCTGGGACGTACTGGGAAATGCAGGACTACAAAGCGAGGAAACAATAACGCTTTTGGCGATAGAGAACAGCAAGCCGCATAAGGACGGGCTACTTTTTAGAATTTGCCAGTATGTAGAATTTAAGCAGAGAGCGAGGCGAGAAAATGAGAAACTTTAGACTGGACGACGAAAGCGGGCATCAAGAGGCATTATTTAGCTGGGCTGCATACAGAACAGAGATTATGCCGGAACTGCAATATATGTATCATGTGCCAAACGGCGGCAAACGTGATAAAGCAACAGCAGCGGTGCTTAAGAGGCAGGGCGTAAAGGCTGGCGTGCCAGACATTATGCTACCAGCTGCAAGGGCTGGGTATCATGGGCTTTATATAGAGCTTAAGGCAGGCGAGAACACGACGACCAAGAAACAGAAAGAGTGGTTAGAGTATCTGCGGCAGCAGGGCTATTATACCGCCGTCTGCTACGGCTGGCAGCCAGCAGCGCAGCTGATAGAGCAGTATTTATTACATTCAGACGAGCTTACAAAAGAACAGGAAACAGTAACCATGCGTTAGGGGCGACGCAGGAAAGAGAGGCAAAGAATGAAAACAATAAGCATTTTGAACTTAAAGGGCGGCGTAGCCAAGACCTTTACAGCGGCAAACATGGCGTATGAGATTTACAGGAGAGGTTACAGGGTGCTGCTGATTGACAATGATAAGCAAGGGAATTTAAGCAAGGCGTATAGCAGATACGACGCAGAGAGCGTAGCACCAGTTACAAGGTTGCTGGCTGGGGACTGGCAGGGAGCAACAGAGCTGATACAGAATACAGATTACGTAGGGCAGCAGTGCTGCATAGATATTGTTACGTCGAATATGTCACTTTTTGGGGCTACGTGGAATTTGACAAAAGAGGACAGCGAGAACCAGACAGAACGCTATAAGAGATTTGCAGACATTATGGGCGGCTTTTATGATTACTGTATCATTGATAACCCGCCGGATATTGGGCTTAATGTCATAAATGCGCTTGCAATCACGGACGAGGTAATAGTACCCGTAAAGGTGGACGAGGACGCTTTAGAGGGGCTGGACATTGTGACAGAGCAGATAGAGGACGCAAAGGCATTTAACCCAGCATTAAAGCTGGCAGGCGTACTGATTACGTCATACCAGAACACAGACGGCGAGGCAGCAGGCGTAGAGTGGCTGGAACAAAAGACAGATTTTAATATTTTGGGTATTATTCGGTATTCCAAGAAAGTAGCAGAAAATACTTTCATGCGTAAGCCGATTTATGAGTATAGCCCATGCTGCGGAGCGGCGCAGGGGTACAAGAAATTTGTAACAGCGTATACAGGGAAAGCGAGGTAGCAAGCGTGGCACATAAAGAGAGATTATGCGTTTACTGGCATTGTCGCAGGACTGGCGGTACGGAGTGCTGGAACTGGGGCAGCAAATTTGCAGGGAAGAAATGCCCGAAAAGCGACGCTTGCGAGCATTGGAGAACGTGCGAAATGTGCAACGGAGTAATGGGACAGTGTAAGAAAAAACAAAGGATTGAGAAAGCGAGGTAGAGAATATGGCAAAGTTTGGTATTAACGACATTCTGAACGCAAAGACGAAAGCAGCAGGGCAGCAGGCACAGACGGACGGATACAAAGAGATTTATTTAAGCCCTTATGAGGTAAAGGCAGCGCAGGAGAATACACACCAGAAATTAGAGAACATAGAAGAGCTGGCAGACAGCTTTTTACACGTAGGACAGGAACAGCCTACAGTATTGGCGAGAGTAAACGGGGAATACCGTATAATCGACGGACACAGACGTAATGCGGCAAATATTTTGAACTTAGAGCGGGGACATAAAGAGTATGAGAAAGTGCTTTACCGCTTTATGGACATGAGCGAGGCAATGTATGAGCTGCGCTTATTGGCTGGCAACGGATATACGCAGGAACTTACAGCATATGAAAAAACCAGATTAGTAGAGCGTACCAAAGCGGCGCTTATCAGAGCCAAGGAAGAGGACGGCTTAGAGATACAGGGCAAAATGCGTGATTTAGTGGCGGCTATGATAAATGAGAGCAGCACAAACGTAGCCAGAATGGACGCAATCAACAACAACGCCACGCCGGAGATTAAAGAGCAGCTGAAAGAGGGCAATTTAGGTATCACTGCTGCATACGAGGCAGCCAAGCTGGACGAGGACGAGCAGAAAGAAATAGCGGAAAAAGCAGCAGCGGGCGAAAATGTGAGGGCAAAGGAAATAGCGGAAAAGGTAGCAGAGAAAAAGGCGGGGGACGATTACGAAACACCGCACCCAGAAAGCATAACATCTTTGTGCTATTCCTGCCAGAAATACAAGGACTGCAACGTAAAAACGGGAACGTGCCAGAAATGCGACCAGTACATAAATAAGGCAGAGGCTGAAAAGACAGACGAACAGCGATACAGCGAAGAGCAGGACGCTATAGACCGACAGACAAAGAAAAAATTGCAGGAGCGGGCAGACACAGAAAAAATGGAGCATCTGCCAAGCGAGGGGAATATAGAGCATAAGCAGCATGAATTAAAGATAGTGGCATCTGATTACAAGGACGTAATAAGCGGGAAAAAGAGCTTTGAGCTGCGGAAGAATGACAGAGGATACAAACAGGGCGACAGCCTTAAAATGCTGGAATTTAAGGACGGTAAGCACACAGGGCGCACGATTGATGCAGATATTATTTATATGCTGGAAGATTATACAGGGCTTACAGAGGGCTACTGTATTCTGGGTATCAGAGTAACAGACTATACAGGTAAGGTGTCCGAAACGGACACGGAAAGCGGGGCAGAACATGAATAGACGGCAGCGGAAAAAGAAGAAAGCACAGGTATTTACAATTATTCTGGGTTGTACGGCGTTTTGCAAGGCAGAGCAATACGAGAAGATGCGGAAAAGCGTAGAATATCAGTTACGAACAGGCAGCGTGGTTATGCTGCCTGCATACTTGCACGTAGAGGCAATCATAAAGCAGCGAGGCGGCAGAAATATTGAGATTAAGCAGGAAAACGGGGTAGTAAATGTTTGAGTATATGGACGGCATAGTAGATGCAGTGGAAGAAATTGGACAGGCAGCAGTAGACGTAGCAGTATTTGTGACGATATGCACAGCAAAAGCGGTGTTGATAATAACAGCGCCAGTATGGATATTGCCGTATACGATATGGAGAAAGGGGCGTAAGCAGTGAAATACAGACAGTGGAAAAAGAACTATAAGAAAAAGCATGGAGTAAACCCGCCGTTAGAGCTGGACAAGCGAAAACAGCGCAGGCTTGCAAGAAAAATGGCAAGACAGATAAATGAAACCTTGCCAACAGCAGCAGAAACATTGACGGCAGCTATTAACCGCTGGGCGCAGAGTATAAAGCCAGCACTGGCGACATTATGCGAGAACGTAGCAGCGGCGTTTAGCAATATGGCAGCAGGATTGAGAGAAGAAAGCGAGGCGGTAGAAAATGACTAATATTTTACTGGGAATTATAGCACTGGAATTGCTGGCTATATTTTCAAAACTGGACAAACTGGAAGAGAGGGGCAGAGAGAATGAATAACGTATCACTTACAGGGCGGCTTACAAGAGAGCCAGAGCTTAGATATGGCGGGCAGGACAATAGCACAGCTATTACCCGCTTTACGCTTGCGGTAGACGACGGGAAAGACACAGATTTTATAAATATTAAGTGTTTCGGACGTACTGCGGAATGGGCGCAGAAATGGTTAAGCAAAGGCAGCAGGGCAGAGGTTACTGGTAAGATTAAAACAGGCAGCTACGAGAGCCAGCGCACGGGCAGTAAGGTATATTACACAGAGGTTGTGGCAAATAGCGTAGGCTTCGGAGAGAGCAAAGCAGAGGCAGAGGCGAGAGGGCAGCAGCTGCCGGAGAGTGACGGGTTTATGAATATCCCAGAGGGAGCAGACGAAGAGCTGCCGTTTAATTAACAGAAAGCGAGGTACAGAACATGGAGCAGGAAGAAACAAAGACAACAGCGGCAACAGGGGTAGAAATGCCGCCAGAGGCTGAAAGCTGGGTACAGCTGCACGAAAGCGAATTAACAGAGCTGATGCAGAAACAGGCAAAGGCTGCAATAACGGAACTGAAACGACAGGAAAAGCAGGAGCGAAAGAAAGAGAAATACCACAACACTTTTACGCTTATGAAATGCTACCGTGATGCGGTTTTCCATATTGAGAACGCAATAAGCGACGGGCAGCAGTTGGAGCTTAAGGGTATGACGGACGAGCAGCAGCGTACATACTTAGAGAGTATCAGACGCACACGTTTTAAGACATTGATAATGACAGCGCATATAGACAAGGCGGTAGAAGAGATAGAGCGCCGTAGAGAGGCAGCAGGCAGAGGCGTAGAGTACAAGGCTTTTGAAATGTATTTCATGCAGGGCATGGACTATGCGGAAATTGCAGAGCAGCTGGACACAGGAAAGAATACACCGAGGCGCTGGGTAACAGGTATCATAAATGAGCTGTCAGTATTATTGTGGGGGATTGATGAAGAGCGCACAGCTGGCGTGGTAAAGTAATGGTAAAAACGTGGTGTTTACATGGGAAAACAAAAGAGATACAATGGTAGCATGAAATGAGTAGGCGATAGCTTAAGCCATGTGCGGCAGCAGTTGCCTACTCCTTTTCTATTCATTCTTTAGCCTCCACCCAGCGCATGAAACTTAGGGCGCTGGGGAATGAAGAAAGAGAGGGGACAGTATGAAAGCATGGGCTAAGAGCTTTTATTTATCAGCGGCATGGGAAAAAACCAGAGCCGCTTATTTAATGTCACAAGATTATATTTGTGAACGCTGCGGGCAGCCCGCAAAGATAGTGCATCATAAGCGCTGGCTTAATAGAGAGAACATAAACGACATAAGCGTTACGTTGTGCTGGGATAACTTAGAGGCGTTGTGCCAAGACTGCCACAACAAGGAACACCACAAACAGGAGAGGCATAAGCGGTATCGGTTCGACGAGAACGGCGGCATACTCCCCCCCATATCAGAAAAATAATTAAAGGGGGCGAATACCGAGGGGGATACCCTAAAATTACCCTACGGGCGTGCGCACGGGTGGTGTAGGGGGTGTGGTGCGGCGCAGGAATGGAAAGCGGGGTAAAGGAATGGCAACAAAGAAAGAGAAAACCAAAGAACAGAGGATAAAGACCGAAAAGACCAGACTTAAGGGAATTTTCAAGGACTTAGACGAAAACAAAAGAAAATTAGTAACGCCGCTGATAGAAAAGGCTGCATTTATGAGCATTGAGCTGGACGACTTGCAGGCGAAACTTGAAAAAGACGGCTGGACGAGTGAGTACCAGAACGGGCAGAACCAGTGGGGAACAAAGAAAAGCCCAGAGGCAGAAACCTACATAGCGCTTAGTAAGAACTATGCAGCAGTGATTAAGCAGCTTACGGAATTAGTACCAGCTGCGAAACGAAAGACAAGCAGGCTGGCGGCTTTGCGGGAAGAGTAAGCAATATTGCCGCCTTATCGAAATTATATCTATGAGTACCACGCAAAGATTACAAGCGGCGAAATCATAGCGGGAAAATGGATAAAGAAAATATACGAAATCATTATAAACGGGCTGCAAAAGCAGGAGTATTTTTTTAATGCAAAGGCTGCGAATAAGGCTATACGGTTCATAGAGAACTTTTGCCACCACAGCAAGGGGCGTAATGATTTAATCAAGTTGGAGCTATGGCAGAAAGCCATAGTTTCTGTTATTTTTGGCATACAGGACGCAGAAAAAATACGTATTTTCCGTGAAATTTTTATTGTAATTGGCAGAAAAAATGGAAAAAGTTTATTTGCATCTGCGATTATTGCATACATGGCGTACTTAGAGCCGGAGTACGGACAAGAAATATACTGCTTAGCTCCAAAATTAGACCAAGCAGCGCTGGTGTATGACGGATTTTATCAAATGGTACAGGCAGAGGACGAGTTAGCAGAGCTGGCAAAGAAACGGCGCAGCGATATTTATATTGCGGAGAGCAACACGGTAATAAAACCGATTGCTTTTAATGCCAAGAAGTCAGACGGATTTAACCCGCAGCTTGTGGTATGTGATGAAATGGCAGCATGGAGCGGGGACGCTGGACTAAAGCAGTATGAGGTTATGAAATCCGCTTTAGGCGCACGTACTCAACCTATGATATTGAGCATAAGCACTGCCGGATATATCAACGACAGTATTTATGATGAACTAATGAAACGTAGCACAAGTTTCTTGAAAGGAAACAGCAAAGAGCGCAGGCTATTACCATTCCTTTACATGATTGATGATGTGGAGAAGTGGAACGACATAGACGAACTGAAAAAGGCTAACCCTAACATGGGCGTATCCGTAAAAGAAAGTTTCTTTATGGACGAGATAGCCGTAGCAGAGGGCAGCTTAAGTAAAAAAGCAGAGTTCCTTACAAAGTATTGCAATATCAAGCAGAACAGCTCTATTGCATGGCTGGAATATCAGACAGTAGAGAACGCCGGAGTAGAAAAGACCTTAGAGGACTTTAGGGACTGCTACGCAGTGGGCGGTATTGACTTAAGCCAGACAACGGACTTAACGGCAGCCAGTGTGGTTATTCAGAAAGACGGTACACTGTATGCGTTTACGCAGTTCTTTATGCCACGGGGCAGGCTGGAATACTTACAGGCTACGGACGGCGTGCCGTATGACATATTTGTTAAAAAGGGGCTGATAACCTTAAGCGGCGAGAATTACGTAGACTACAACGACGTTTACGGCTGGTTTACTATGTTACTGGAAGATTACGGAATACGACCTTTAAAAATCGGCTACGACAGATACAGCGCCCAGTACCTTATTACCGATATGGCAAATTATGGTTTTCACATGGACGACGTTTACCAAGGCGAAAACCTTACACCAGTTATAAGGGAGTTTGAGGGCATCATAAAAGACGGCGATTTTAAGATAGCCGACAACAATTTACTAAAGACACATTTCTTAAATGTTGCGCTTAAGCACAACATGGAAACAAGAAAATTCAGACCTATAAAAATCGAGCAGCGGGCGCATATCGACGGCTTTGTATCTGTCATAGATGCAATGACCGTGCGGCAGAAATACTGGGAAGAGTGCGGCGAGCTGCTTAAAAATGCCGCATAGAAAGGAGAGTAAACGGCATGAAATTTTTAGATTATCTTTTTCATGGTAAAGAGCTGCGATATATCGACAGCTATTTTAAAATGCTGAACGGATACAGCCCGACGTTTACCAGTTATAACGGCGGCGTATATGAAATGGATTTAACCAGAACGGCAGTAAACAGCTTTGCGACACATTGCAGTAAACTTAAGCCGGAGATTGAGGGCAGCGCCCTTAAGTCACTGGAAAAGACACTACAGCATAAGCCCAACTATTTTATGGACACAACAAAGTTTATTAAGCGTCTGGCAACGTATGTAGCGGTGGAACACACCGCTTTTATTATACCTATCGAGGACGAGTACGGGCGGCTTTGTGGCTGGTATCCATTGAGGGCGCAACGCTGCGAAGTCGTAGAGGCAGCAGGGCAGGTGTATTTACGGTATCTGTTTGCAAATGGCGAGCATGGAGCTATAGAGTTTGAACGTGTAGGCATTATGACAGATTTTGAATACACAGACGACCTTTTCGGAGAGGACAACAGAACACTTAAGCCAACAATGCAGCTGATACATACGCAAAACGAGGGAATTATAAACGCTGTCAAAAATTCTGCAAATATCCGCTTTCTGGCAAAGGTGGCAAATATGCTGAAACCAGAGGACATAAAGAAAGAGCGACAGCGTTTTACCGAGGATAACTTAACCGCCGACAACGATAGCGGCATGATAATTTATGATAACAAGTTTAGTGAGCTGAAACAGGTAGAGAGCAAACCATACACGCCAAACGCATTGCAGATGCAGAATATACAGGAAAATGTATGCACGCATTTTGGTACAAACATGGATATTTTACAAAATAAATTTGATGAAAATACGTGGAATGCTTACTACGAGGGGAAAATAGAACCGTTTGCAATACAGCTATCGCTTGTTATGACAAATATGAGTTTTACCGAGAGAGAAAGAGCTTGCGGTAATGCTATTTTCTTTTCAGCAAACCGCCTGCAATATGCCAGCAACGCCACAAAGTTAAGCGTAAGCACACAGCTTTTTGACCGTGCGCTATTGAACAGAAACGGTGTTATGGATATATGGAACATGGCACACGTTGAGGACGGGGAAAAGTATTATATCCGCAAAGAGTATACCGAGGTAAGCGAACTGCAAAACAGTAATGGAAAGCCACAGATAATTATACAGCAAGCGCCCATAGCAACAGGGCAGCAGGCAGAGCCGCAGCAGACACCGCCAGCGGCAGCAGGAGAACCAGCAGGCGGGCTGGGAGAGAAAGAGGGTGTAAATAATGCCGATTAAGAAAGAGCGGGAATATAGGGCGCTGGCAGCGCCATTGACAGCGCAGAGTGCAACGAAATTGATACAGACGGAGTATTACGTAGAGGGTTACGCCACTACGTTTGATGCGCCGTATTTGCTGTATGAATTTGAGGACGGCACAAAGATTTACGAAAGAATAGACGCACACGCTTTAGACGGTGCAGACATGAGCGACGTTATCATGCAGTACGACCATGAGGGCAGGGTATTTGCCAGACAGTCAAACAAGACGCTGATTTTACAGCCGGACTATAAAGGGCTTAAGGTGGCGGCTGATTTAGGCAAGACAGATTTAGCCCGTGGGCTATACCAAGACATAGAGGCAGGCATGATAAATAAAATGTCGTGGGCTTTTAGCGTAGCAGAGGAAAGCTACGACAGAGAAACACACACAAGGACGATTTTGAAAATCAAGAAAGTTTATGATGTATCAGCCGTGAGCATTCCAGCAAACGGCGATACTGAAATAAGCGCCCGTGCTTTTGCGAGTAGGAGTTACGAGCAGGAGAGGCAGGAGCTGCTTAAGAGGCGGGCAGCAATACTAAAGATTAGAGCGAGCTTATAAAATCCAAGACCAGAAAGGAAACATAACAATGAGATTAAAAGAAATTGAGGAAAGATTAGCAGCAATTAAAAACGAGCTTACCACAAGAGCAGCGGAGCTGAAAGAGGAAGAAATTACAGCGCTGGAGAATGAGGTAACAGCTTTACAGGAAGAGAGAGCGGCAATTAAGGCAGCAGCAGAAAAGCGTAGCGCACTGCTTGCGAGAATTGCAGCAGGCGAAAGCGTAGGCGACGGAGAGGGAGACGGCAGCGGACAGCAGAGAGTGCTTAGAAATTTCAAGGGAGCAGCTGGCGAGGGCGATAACGACGACAAATACGGCAGCATGGAATACCGCAAAGCATTTATGAAATATGTATGCAGAGGCGAGGCGCTGCCGAAAGAGTACAGAGCAGATGCGGTAAGCAAAAGCACAGACGTAGGCGCAGTTATCCCTACCACAGTGCTTAACCAGATTGTAGAAAAGCTGGAAAGCACAGGTATGATTTTAGCCCTTGTAACCAGAACTGCATACAAGGGCGGCGTTTCTATCCCCGTATCTACTGTAAAGCCTACTGCAACATGGGTAAATGAGGGAGCAGGCAGCGACAAGCAGAAAAAGAATATTGCAAAAGACGGAATGATTACTTTTGCATACCATAAGCTGCGCTGTGCAGTAGCCGTATCTCTGGAAGTAGATACAATGGCAATCAGCGCTTTTGAAACACTGCTTATTAACAATATTGTTGAGGCAATGACAAAAGCGTTAGAGCAGGCAATCATTGACGGAAACGGAACAGGAAAACCGAAAGGAATTTTAGCAGAGACACCAGCCGACGGGCAGACAATCGAGAGCGCCGCACCGTCTTACAGTGATTTGATTAAGGCAGAGGGTGCTTTACCTATGGCTTATGAAAATGGCGCTGTGTGGTGCATGAGTAAAAAGACCTTTATGGAGTATGTAGGCATGACAGATAAGAACGGGCAGCCTATCGCAAAAGTGAACTATGGAACATCTGGAAAGCCGGAGAGAACGCTTTTAGGCAGAACAGTTGTACTTTGCGATTACGTAGCAAGCTACAGCGCAGCACTTGCGAAAGATACAATTTTTGCATTCCTTTTCAATTTCAAGGACTACGTGCTTAATACAAACTACTCTATGGGCGTAAAGAAGTATGAGGACAACGACACAGACGACCAGATTACAAAGGGCATTATGCTTGTAGACGGCAAGGTAGTAGACAAAAACAGCCTTGTAGTTGTAAAGAAAATCGAGGCAGTGTAATTAACAAGGCAGCTGGTGTATAAACACTGGCTGCCAGAAAGCGAGGTAGACCATGAAAGGGTATTTAGACGCTAAAGAACTGGAAAGCTACAAGAAAGAAGATTTGCAGGAACTGGCAAAGCAGCTGGGTGTAGATGCAGAGGGAACAAAGAAAGAAATTGCTACACGCTGCGCAGCGGTTGAGGTAGACATACCGGACGAAAGCGAGCTTACAGAAGAGGATAAAAGAGCAGCGGAAGAGGCGGCAGCAGAGGCAGCAGCGAAAGCCGAAGAGGAAGAGGCAGCCACAGAACTTGTAAAAGTAAAAGCACAGCGCCGTTTCCTTGACAAGGAATTAAACCAGATTAAGGATACTGGGGACGAATACGCAGTAAGCAGAGAACGTGCAGCAGTTCTGGAAGAGGCAGGCGTAGCAGCAGTAATAGAAGAGTAAGAAAGAGGGTGCAGGCTATGGCAGCAGATACCACAACATTAACCGAGAAAATGCGGGCGGCGCTGCGTATCAGCAGCACCAGTGAGAAAATCACAGAGGAAATAAACGACTGTATAGCCGCCTGCAAAGCTGATATGGAAAACGACGGCGTAAAAGTGATAAAAGAGACAGACGGGTTGATTATCAGAGCAATTACACTGTATTGCAAGGCAGAGTTTGGTTTTAACAATGCTGCGGAACAATTTAGAAAGTCATACGACGCACTTAAAATGCGCTTATCTTTATCAGCAGAATACAACACAGCGCCGCAAGTGTCCGAAACGGACACCAACAGCACAGAAAGTGGGGTGTAAAGCGGTGGAGTGGCTGGACGAATTAACACTTATTGCAGAAACAACAGCAGAAAACAGGGTAAATAAAAACGGCTTTGCAGTAAAGCCGGAAGAAAGCACCCGCACTGTATTCTGTAACAAAAAATCAGTAGGGTACAGTGAATATTTTAAGAGCCAGCAGACAGGAAAACTGGTAGAGGCAAAGTACGAGGTACACAAGGCAGATTATGGCGGCGAGGACGTAGTAGAAGTAAACGGGCGGCGCTATTTTGTACTTAAGACCTACGATACAGGAATAGACACCATAGAGCTTACGCTTACAGATTTACGCCACAGAAACGAGGTGTAAGCATGGGAGAGTTTAACACAGTCGGGCTGGAAGATATTATAGACGCTTTCAGCCGGAGAGAGGCGGCTACAGTTGAGGCAGTCCCAAAAATGCTTAAAGCTGGTGCTGATGTGCTGATAGAGGCACAGAGAGCAGAGGCACAGGCAATGGGACTGAATGAAACGGGCGGTTTTATCAATTCCATAAAAGCTACGGACGTAAAGGGCGACGATACGGAGAAATACGTAGAGATATACCCACAGGGACGGGCAAAGCATGGAAACGACAGAAAAGGAGATAAAAGCAAGGTGCGCTATGCAACAATCGGCTTTGTGGCAGAGTACGGCACAAGTAGCCACGCTGCACGCCCTTATATGACAGTGGCAAACGAAAAGGCGCACGAAAAGGTAGTAGAGGCACAGCGCAGTATATGGGAGAGTGAAACAGGCGAATGAGTATACAGGAGATTTTAGAAAGCGCAGGGTTGCCAGCCCAGAGAGGCGTTTACACTGGGCGGGATAAGCCAGACGCATATTATACGTTTCTGCGGCTGCTGGGTACGCCTGCGGTAAATGCAGACGACGAAGAGAAAGAGCGCAGGGAAATGTATAGAGTTACGCTTTTCCATAAGGGCGATTTTGAGGCGCAGCTTGATAAGACAAAAGAGGTATTGAAAGCAGCAGGCGTTTATATCAACAGCATAGACGCAGAAAGCTACGAAACAGAAACGGGGTACTGGTTAGTGCCTATCACAGTCGAGATTTTGAAAGAGGAGTGATTAAACAATGACACTGGGACTGAAAGATTTATATTACGCCGTATGCACAGAGGCAGACGGAGCAGAGAGCTACGGGACACCTAAGAAAATGGCAGAGGCAATGAGCGCCGATTTATCCGTAAAGACAGCAGACGGCAGCTTGTATGCAGACGACACATTAAGCGAGAGCGTCACGGAGTTTGCAAGCGGAACGCTTAAGCTGGGAATTAAAGACCTTACGCCGGAAGTGCTGGCAGAGCTGCTGGGGCAGGCAGTAGATAAGAACAGCGTAGTATGGGCGGGAAAAGAGGACGAGCCGCCGTATGTTGCTGTAGGGTTCAGAGCTAAGAAAACGGGTGGTAAATACCGTTACGTATGGCTGCTTAAAGCAAAATTTAAAGTACCGTCTGAAAAGTACGAAACAAAGGGCGAGAGTATCAAGTTTAACACGCCGGACATTGAGGCATCTTTTACAACAAGAAAGAAAGATAACTTGTGGAAAGCAGACTTTGTGGGAACAGAGGAAAGCGCAGCGGCTAAAACGTGGTTTACAGCAGTGCCGGAAAAGGCAGCAGCAATGGAAAGTGTATAAAACAGGAAAGGAGAGAGGCGTAGCATGGGCTGCGCCTTAATTTTATATCATGGGAGCATTAAAGAGCGGGGCTTTTCCCGTAGAGCTGAACGGCAAAGAATATGGTTTACTTTTTTCACTGAACGCATTAGACGAAGTGCAGGAAAAGTTTGGGGGCTACGACAAATTAAGTGAGGTATTCAATAAAGATAACCCAAACCTTTTTAAAGATACAAGGTGGTTACTTACGCTGCTTATTAACGAGGCACTTTTAGCAGAGGACGAAAACGCCCAGCTGCTTGAAGAGAAGAGGGTAGGCAGACTGATACACGCAGGAAATTTGCAGGAAGTACAGAACGCTATTTTTAAATCGTTCTACAGAGGAACTGCGGGAGACAACAGCGACACAGAGAACGAAAACGACGGAGAAGAAACAACAGAAGAGGGAAACAGGGCAGCCGTGCAGGAAAATTAGATACTGCACGGCTTTTGTATATTGCAGTAGTGCTTTTGAGATACAGGGAACGTGAGGCATGGAGAAAAACACCATACCAGATAACGACACTGTTTAAATATCACAAGGAATATAACCCGCACATTTTCCGACAGGAACAGGCGGGAACACCAGCAGCTACAGAAAACATGGACGATATAGACATAGCGTTAGGGGGCTTTTAATTATGGCAGATAAGACGCAGAACGTCAAAACAAGGTTAAGTTTTGACGGAGAGGCAGAGTATAAAGCAGCCTGCAAGGAAATTAACAGCACCCTTAAAGTGCTTAATTCTGAAATGAAACTTGTAACGGCTGAATATAAGGACAATGCAAGCAGCGTAGATGCGCTGAAAGCAAAGCAGGCGGTACTACAGAAAACATACGACGAGCAGGCAAAAAAGGTAAAAGAAACCGAGGCGGCTTTAGAAAAATGTCGCAAGGCAACAGGAGACAATAGCGAAGAAAGTAAAAAACTTGAAACTCAGTTAAATTACCAGAAAGCAGCGCTTGTAAAGACAGAGCAGGAATTAGGCAAAACGACTGACGAAATGGAAAAAGCAGAAAAAGCCGCTGACGAAATGGGAAAGGAAATAAAAGACAGCGGGGAACAGGCAGACGACGCAAAGGGAAAATTTTCTGGATTTACAAGCGTGCTAAGCGGAATGGGTACAGCGCTTAAAGCAGCAGCAGCGGCGACGGCGGCAGCAGTTGCGGGAGCGGCAACAGCCATAGGAGCGCTTACCACAAAAGCGATAGAGGGATACGCAGCACAGGAACAGCTTGTAGGCGGTGTAGAAACTCTTTTCAAAACGTCGTCTGATACGGTTGTTGGTTATGCAAACGACGCATATAAAACAGCCGGAATGTCTGCAAATGAGTACATGGAAACAGTTACCAGCTTTTCAGCGTCGCTGCTTGCCAGTATGAATAATGACACGGCAGCGGCAGCAGAAAAGGCAAACGTGGCAATTACGGATATGTCAGACAATGCAAATAAAATGGGTACTGATATATCGCTTATACAGAACGCCTATAACGGTTTTGCAAAGCAGAATTATACCATGCTGGATAACTTAAAACTGGGATATGGCGGTACAAAAGAGGAAATGCAGCGACTGCTTGATGATGCAAGCAAGCTATCCGGCATTAAGTATGATATTTCATCATATTCAGACGTTGTAGACGCTATTCACGTCGTACAGACGGAAATGGGCATAACAGGGACAACGGCAAAAGAGGCAAGTACAACAATAGAGGGTTCGGTTAGTTCTATGAGTTCAGCGTGGGACAACTGGGTAGCTGGAATGGCAGACAGCGAGGCGAATTTCTCACAGCTTACAAGCAATCTGGTAGACAGTATTGTAACAGTGGTAGGGAATATAGCACCGAGGGTAATAGAAACAGTGCCGAGGCTGGTAAGCGGACTGGGAGAAATCGTAGAGCAGCTTGCAACGTATATACCACAGGTTATACAGGAGTTATTACCGCCTTTAATGAGCGGCGTACAGGACTTGCTTAATACGCTGGTTGGAATGCTGCCGGAAATGATAAGCATAATCGGGCAGATTATACCGACAATCATAGATACGCTGCTTACTATATTACCGCAGCTTTTAGAGGCAGGCGTACAGATTATTACGGAATTGGCGCAAGGTATCGCACAAGCGTTACCTACATTGCTGCCAACAATCGTAACGGTGGTTACGAACATTGTAACCATGCTGATAGAAAATATACCGTTGCTGATTACAGCAGCATTACAGCTGCTTACGGGGCTGGCACAGGGGCTGGTAGCAGCGCTGCCTGTACTGATTGAGGCGCTGCCGGAAATCATAACGGCTATCATAAATGCACTGGTTGAGGGCATACCGCTTATTATTGAAAGTGCGGGCGATATTATAGTTGCATTGATTGACGGCATCATAGATGCAATACCGCTTTTAATCGCAGCCATACCGCAGATTATAGCAGCCATTGTAACAGGACTGATTACGGGGCTGCCTAAGATTTTGACGGCGGCAGGCAAGCTGGTAACGACAATCATAAATAAAATAAAAGAGCTACCTACTCTGATACCGCAGGCAATCGCTGCGGGCGTTGAGAAAATAGCAGAGTGGGGCGCAAATATGCAGGAAAAAGGCGGCACAGTTATAACAAATTTTGTAACGAAAGTTATAGATATTGTTAAGGAGCTGCCGCAGAAAATCTGGAACAGTATAGTAAGCGCAGTAACCAGAGTGGCTACGTGGGGCGCAAATATGCAGACCAAAGCCAAAGAAGTAATGAACACAATGCTTACGAACATTGTAACGATTGTGAAAGAAACGCCTGCTAAAATCTGGAACAGTATAGTAGGGGCAGTAACCAGAGTGGCTACGTGGGGTAATAATATGCTTACGAAAGCCAAAGAGGTAATGAATGCCATGGTAACAGGCGTTATTACGATTGTTAAGGAACTGCCGCAGAAAATCTGGAACAGCATAGTAGGGGCAGTTACCAAAGTGGCTACGTGGGGTAACAATATGCTTACGAAAGCCAAAGAGGTAATGAATGCCATGGTAACGGGCATTGTTACGATTGTTAAGGAAATACCGCAAAAGATTTATAACAGCATTTCTAGTGCAATTACCAAAGTGGCTACATGGGGTACAGAAGTAAAGAACAAAGCCGTAGAGGGCATGAAAAATGTAATTACTGGAATAACAGACGTATTTAAGAATATTGGCAGTACGTTTGCTGGGTTCGGTAAAAACATGGTAGAGGGCATCTGGAACGGCATAAACGGAGCTACGCAGTGGATAAAGGACAAAATAAGCGGCTGGGTAGGCAATGTTACCGACTTCCTTAAGGATTTATTTGGAATTGCCAGCCCGTCTAAGCTGATGCGTGACGAAATCGGCGTATATCTGGCGCAGGGTATCGGCGTTGGCTTTTCTAATGAAATCGGCGGCGTTAAGAAAATGATTGAGGACAGCGTACCGCAGGAGTTTGACGTAGACGCAAAGGTAAATGTAGGCAATGAATTTAAGCATGATAACGACGACAAAAAGCCAAAGCCGAGAGGCGGCGGCAGTGCAGCAGGCGGCGTAGTTGTCAATCAGTATATTTATGCGAATACCACGGACTATGCAAAACAGCAGAAAGAGGCAGCCCGACAGTTCAGAATGATAGCAAGGACGGTGTAACACATGGAAAATGAAAAACTGACTTACATAAATTCAAGGGGCGAGCGGTTAGAGCTGGGAGTAGACAGCGTATACCATTGCAATATAAGTAAAGACGTAGAGGGCATTTCCGGCGTTACGAGCGTCATTTACAGCACAAACAGTATGGGACAGCACGGCGACACCTACGTAGGGCAGCGTATCGAGGCGAGGGACATAGACGTAGTGGGACATATCAACACACGGGACAAGGCGCAGGCATTGGAACTGCGCCGCCGTATGCTTAAGATATTTAACCCAGAGCTTAGCGCTACGCTGGTGTATGAGTACGGCGGCTTTAAGCGTGTGATTGATTGCAGGGCGTATGGAGAGCCTAAGATACTAAAGAAAGAGGTACTTTATGAGTTTGATTTACAAATAGAGTGCCTTAACCCGTTCTGGCGGGAAGAGGAAGAAACAAAAGAGGATATAGCAAGCTGGGTGGCTGCGTGGCATTTCCCTTGCGTTATCGAAAAGGACAGCACAAAGAGCATGATATACGGATACCGAGCGGAAAGCGTAATAGTGGACTGCTACAACGAGGGCGACGTATCAACAGGAATGAGGATAAGGTTTACAGCACTGGGGACAGTTTCAAACCCGATACTGCTTAATGTGGATACCGAGGAATTTATACAGATTAACGCCACTATGAAAACGGGCGACGTGATAGAGATTAACACGAAGTACGGCAGCAAGGGCGCTAAGCTGATAAGGGACGGCGTAGAAACCGACTATTTCCGCTACATTGATGTAGACAGTACATTTATGCAGCTTGCCATAGGCGACAATATGTTTAGGTATGATGCAGCCAGCGGCGTAAATTCTCTGGAAGTATCCATATTCTACAGCAAGGAATTTTTAGGAGTGTGACGGTATGGAGCTTAGAGTATTCGACAAGACAGTACAGCCGCTGGGAGCTATAGACGAGCTGGCAAGCCTGCTATGGCATACAAAGTATTTTGACGTAGGAACTTTTAGCCTGCTTGCGCCGATTACGGACAATAACAGCCGTTTGCTGGTAGAGGGTAACTTAATAACCAAGCACGACGAAAAAAAGGAAGTAAAGACCGCTGACGGCGGCGTATGGCGCAGGGCAGCGCAGATAACCTACGTACACATTACCAAAGACGAGAACGGCTTAGAGCAGTTAGAGGCACAAGGCTATATGCTTAGCTGGTGGCTTAATAAGCGCTGCATTTATCCGCAGATTGTGGCGACAGGTACAAACCAGTATCTTATAAACCTTATGGTAAAGAACAACTGCGGCAACGCAGCAGGAACAAAGCGGCGTTTTCCATTGCTTGCATTTCTGGCGCAGGAAACCATAGACGGCGTGGCGGTTGAATATGCAAACGAGGTATACGCACAACTGGGGCAGGAAGTAAAGGCAAGGGCGCAGGCTGGAAAGCTGGGCTATGACATTCTGCTTAACGAAAGAGAGAGACTGTTTGGCTTTTATCTGTATAAGGGCAATGACCTTACAGCCACAAATACCGAGGGTAACACACCCTGCATATTTTCAAGAGATTTTGATAATGTCAACGAGCAGGAATATACAGCCAGTATAGAGAACTGCGGCAACTTTATTTATGTGCAGGGAGCAGCTGACGACGACGGCAGCCAGCCAGTAACCACAGTGGACGGCGAGGGCGCAACGGGGCTGGATTTAGTAGAGGTATTCTGCGACGCTACGGACATTGCCAGAAAGTACCAGCAGGGGGAAACAGAGGTAACAATACCGCTGAATACCTATATTGCAATGCTGAAAACGAGAGGCGGCGCAGAGTTGGAAAACTACGGCAAGAACATAAATTTTGTAAGTACCATAAATACAAATTCAAACTTAAAATTTAAGGCTGATTTTGATTTAGGCGACCGTATTACTTGCAAAGAAACCAAGTGGGGCATACAGATAGATGCACGTATTACAGAAGTAACAGAAACATACCAGAAAGGCGAGGAAACCATAGAGGCGACCTTTGGCGACAGCCTGCCGACGCTGGTAGACCAGATTAGGAAAGCGAGGTAGCAGAAATGGCAAACAGCTTACCGTTTAATGCCGTGGCAGTAGACGGAGAGTACGACAGGGTATATAAAGCCGAGGATTGGGCGTGGTACTTTGCTACTTTCATTGCAAACGGCATTTTTCCAAAGCCGAGCGACGGGCTACAGGTGGTAGCTTACAGCGGCATGGAAATAAGAGTAAATGCAGGCTATGCCTTTATAAACGGCTACGCCTTTAGAAATCCTGCAACGCTTAGCGTAACACTGGATACGGCAGAGGGAGCGCTTAACAGGGTGGACAGGGTAGTAGTTCGCTGGGATTTGCCGCAAAGAGATATGTATATTGCGGTGCTGAAAGGCACACCGTCTGCAAAGCCGACAGCAACGGCAGTAACACGCACTACGGAAATATGGGAGCTTGCGCTTGCAGATATTTACGTAGGCAAGGGCGTAACAAGGATACAGACGCAGAACATCACAGACCAGCGATTTAATAGCGCAGTCTGCGGCATTGTAACAGGAACGGTGGAAGAGATAGACGCAAGCGTGCTTACAAAGCAGTTTACGGACTTTTTCAACACCTACAGCGCAGCCGTGCTGGACGAGTTCAGCGCATATAAGCAGAGTATGGAAAAGTACCTTACAGAGATTGCGGACGTATATGACAGCTACGTAAGCAAGACAGAGGGCTTATTTGCACAGTATGAGAGCCAGTTTAACGAAAGATACAGCAGTTTTGAAAGCACGCTTGACAACTGGGACAAGGAACTTTTAAGCGCCTATACAGAATTTATGGCAAAAATTAAGCTATTCCAGTCGGACGCTGAAAACGAATTTAACACATGGTTTGAGAGTATCAAGGACAAGCTGGGCGAGGACATAGCAGGCAGCCTGCAACTGCAAATTGAAGAGCTGGCAGCAGCCATGCAGGAAGTGAAAAAGCAGGCAGAGGCGGGCACGAAAGAAACCAAAGAGGCAATAGCAGCGCTGGACGAGCAACTTAAGAGAGTAGAAAGCGGCTGGGGCATTGACTATAAGCATGATGCTGTACTGGGATTGTGCTACATGGGTGCAGCATACATGAGCCAGCATTACGAAAGAACAGTAGAAACGGCAGTGTTAGGGGCTACTTACGTGGGTAATTCCTATCTTGCAAATACATTTTAGAAAGGCGGCAGACCATGAAAGGATTTCCTAAAGTATTAAAGACAAAAGAGGATTATTACAACTGCCTTGCTATGGTAGCAAGCGGAGAACTGGCGGCAGCAGATTTGCTGGCGAAAATCGTGAGCGCAGAGAACCAGCGTTATATTGAGTGCGGCGTAGCAGCTGTAGAGGAAGAGAAAAAGGCGGTTACGGTATATTACTGCGACGAGGCAGCGGTAGGTATGAAATTTGTAGCGGGCGACGTATCCGGCACGGTGCAGGGAGTAACACATATCCAGACCGACGAGGCAGCGGCAGCAGGAGAGGCGGGAAACGACAGAACAGCCCTTACACTTTCCAAAGCGGTAAAAGCGGGCTGCAAGGTAATTGCGCTGGAACGCACAGACACCGTGGCAGGAATGACAACAGACGACATTGCAGCACTGAAAGGAGTATTAAAGCAGTATGAGTAGATTATTAGTGGACGACGTTACAAAGACCGACGCAAGGGCGCTTTTGAACGTAAATAAAATGGCTACAATCAGCGATATTGTAGCACCGAGCAATGAGTACATTTACGCCAGCGGAGCAAATGAGCTGACCGTAGTAGAGGGTTGCGTAATTGCCGTGGGCGGCGCTGGAATTTTCAAGACAGCAAATACAATTCTTACGGCTGCTAATCTGGACGCAGGCAGCGCTTTTGCGGTAGGTAAGGACTATTACGTATATATCTGTGACAGCAGAATTGACAGCGCAGACGAGAAATACGTAATTTCCCTTAACTCTACATACCCGACAGGCTGGAACGCTACAAATAGCCGTAAAATCGGCGGCTTTCATTATGGACGCTGCCGCAAGGTAGACAGCAATTTACAGCCACTTAATGGCAGCAGTGCTATTTTTGGCACTGGCTGGGAAAGTGCAGTAAGCAACGGCATTGTACCACGTTCTGTATGGACACTGGGACACCGCCCGAAATGCAGCCCAGAGGGTATGGTATATTTAGGCGGCGGCACATGGGTAGATATTTACCTTAATTCTGACGACGGAGCAAAGGGATTGAAATCAGAGTACGGATGCGCACCTATGACGGGTACAGAAAGCATGAACTGGTACAACTTTGTAGAACGTCTGGCAAAGAGCGGTAAGCGTCTGCCGAACTATGCGGAATTTTGCGCTTATGCTTTTGGTAGCCCTGCCGGACTGGATAACGCAAATACAAACGCATGGAGCGCCACCAGCAACACAGGTAGGGGCGTAACAGGCAGTGTGGTAAATGCCGTTTCTTCCGTGGGCGTTGTAGATGCCGTGGGGCGTGTCTGGGAGTGGCTGGACGAGCTTATTACAAGAGCGGAACACGCCACAAATGCAGACTACCACGCAAGCGTAGCGTGGGGCTGGGACAAGAAAAGCCCATTGAACACAGGCGAGAAGTCTTACGACGTTGGTAACATTTACCAGTATTACGCATATTCTCTGGCGGCGCTGAGAGCGGGCGGCGACTGGTCCAATGGGGCGAGGTGCGGCGCTCGTGCCGTGGCTTGCAACGATTGCCCGTGGAATGTCTCTGCGCACATTGGCGCTCGTGGGGCGTGTGACTCTCTGTAGACGGCGGGCGAAAGCCCAGCCGGATAAACGGGGGTAAGGCATGGACATACAGACAAAAACAGATATTATACACCAGAAAATATACGATTTTCTGCTATATATTTACCCTCTGCTTACGAAGTACCCAAAGTATGAGAAATTCAGTTTACAGACGGCGACAAGAAACGCAATTCTTGAAATGCTGCAAGAGGTTATAAAGTGGGATAAGACGGCAACGAAAAGCCACTTATACACGGTAGATACGGCATTGCAAGAAAGTAAAGAATTGCTGCGGCTGGCGCATGACTTGAAGTATAGCGCTATGAACGCACGGCACTACGGCGAGAGCTGCCGCAAGCTGAAAGAAATAGGCGTTATGCTGGGCGAACTGATAGAAGAGGTAAAGACCAGAAAATAGCAGGATATGGGGCAGCTGCTTACTTACAGCCTCTGGCGGCGCTGATAGCGGGCGGCAACTGGAACAATGGGGCGAATTGCGGCGCTCGTGCCGTGAATTGCAACAATTACCCGTGGAATGTCAATACGAACATTGGCGCTCGTGGGGCGTGTGACTTAGTGAGAACATTACAGGCACAGAGTTCTACGGAATACTGGCAAGGACTTAGAAAGGGATAAGACCGAGTGTTTAATATCCTATAGTCAGAGTGGCTGTCCCGCCGTGAGGCAAAGAGAAAAAATACGGCTGCTGGTTAGTAGCTACGGCGAAAGGCAGGAGCTTAATACTTGAAGAGAGTAGGATACATTACCGATAAGGACGGGCGGCGCATTACGCTTTTAGAGGCTATGGGTGACTATGGAAACATACAGAAAGCCTATAACAAAGCCAGAAAGTGTAAACGCCACAGAAAAGACGTACTGATTTTTACGAAAGACAAAGAGGAAAACTTAGACAAGGTGCGGGAAGATATTATAAACCTTGCCTATGAGCCAAGCAAATACCATTACTTTAAGGTGTACGAACCGAAAGAGCGGCAGATAATGGCGCTGCCGTTCTATGACAGGGTGGTACAGCACGCCATAAACAACGTGTTAGAGCCTATATTTGATAAGCGGTTTATATCGCAGTCTTACGCCTGCCGGAAAGGTAAAGGTATGCACGCTGCGTCTGATACGCTAAAAGAGTGGCTGTATGAGTGGAACAAATACCACCCAGACCAGCCGCTTTATGCTATCAAGGCAGATATACACCACTATTTCCAGAGCATAGACCATGCGGTATTAAAAACTGAAATACGTAAGGTTATAAAAGACGCTGGGGTACTGGCATTGCTGGACAGGATAATAGACCACAACGGCAATATGCCGGACGGCGTAGGGATACCAGTAGGAAACCTTACCAGTCAGTTATTTGCAAATATCTATCTGGACGCATTAGACCAGTTTATTAAGCATGAGCTGGGCGTAGAGGCGTACATACGATATATGGACGACTTTGTAATATTAAGCCCAGACAAGGAACAGTTGCGCAACTGGCTTGCACGGATAGAGCAATTCTTACGGGAAGAGCTTAAGTTAGAGTTTAACCCGAAAACTACCATGCTGGCAGCAAAGAACGGTATAGACTTTGTAGGCTACAAACACAGGGCAACGCACAGGAAAGTACGAAAGGACAGCATAAAGCGCATAAAGCGTACTATCAAGAAGTGCGAGAGCGGGAAAATCACAAAAGAGCAGTTACAAAAGAGCATACAGAGCTGGACGGGACACGCAGGACACGCCGACAGCTACAACCTACGAAAGAAAATAGAAACGCTGGCAGAGGCAGCCATAGAAAAGGCTGCTTAAGCGGCAGAATGCAGGAGCGAGTACATGAGTAGCAATTTACTAAGGGTAGTACAAGAACAACAGGAAACCATAGAAAAGCAAAGCAGGCTTATTGCTGATTTAATAGCCACTCTGGAAAGCTGGGAGCAGACAGCAGGCTACGACGGCGCAGAGCTGAAAGAGCGGGCAAAAGATTTGCAATTAAGAGAAAGGCAGGATTTATGAACATGACTATTACAGAATTTATTGAGGCGGCGGCACATAACAAAATTATCCAGCTGGTAGTATTGGCGATTGTGTGCGACACGGTTTTTGGCGTGCTGCGTGCAATCAAAGAGAAGAAATTTAACAGCTGCGCAGGCATTGACGGGGCTATCAGAAAAGTAGGTATGCTTATTTCTCTGGTATTCATGCTGGCAATCGACGTACTGATTAAGATTAACTTAATCGGATTTATACCGGAGCAGGCACGTACATATTTAGGGCTTGATACCGTGGGCGTGGCTGAATTTTTCGCATTGCTTTACATTGCCTATGAGGTAGTGAGTATTTTTAAGAATATGGCATTATGCGGGCTGCCCGTAAAAAAGGTATGGGAAAAGGTGCGGGAGTTTCTGGCGAAGTATACGGACGAACTGCCGGACACAGACGAACTGGACGGGGACAGCACCACAGGCAACGTAGAGGAACACAGGACACAGGAAAGATAAGAATAATAAGGACATAGCAGCAAAGAGCGCTTGCGGGACACCGCAGGCGCTTATTTTGTATGCGGAAAGGCAGGAAATATGAACATTAACAGAAAGATAAGTAAGTACAATTTCAATAAGGGCAGCGTTTCCAGAATTAAGTATATTGTTATCCATTATGTAGGCGCACTGGGCGGCGCAGAGGACAACTGCCGATATTATGGCGGCGGCAATAGAAATGCGTCGGCGCATTACTTTGTAGGATTTAACGGCGAGGTATGGCAGTGCGTAGAGGACGCTAATATAGCGTGGCATTGCGGAGCGTCGAGCTATAAGCACGCAGAGTGCCGAAACGCTAATAGTATCGGTATTGAAATGTGCGTAAGGAAGAAAAACACAAAGAGCATGGGCGCAACAGATAAAGACTGGTATTTTGAGGACGCAACAGTAGAGGCAGCGGCAGAGCTTACCCGTTACCTTATGAATAAATACGGCGTGCCTGCATCTCATGTAATCAGACATTACGACGTAACGGGCAAGATTTGCCCTAACCCGTATGTATATAACACCAGCGCCCACACATGGGACGAGTTTAAGCGTAAAATCAGCGGGCAGGCAGAAACACCGCAGGGCGGCAATGAAAAAACAATCTGGAATTTTCTTACAGGAAAGGGCTTAAATGCTTATGCCGTGGCTGGTATTATGGGTAATCTGTATGCTGAAAGCGGGCTTATGCCGAACAACTTACAGAACACCTATAACAATAAGCTGGGTAAGACGGACGCAGAATATACAGCAGCGGTGGATAATGGCAGCTATGGCAATTTTGTAAAGGACAGTGCAGGCTATGGGCTGGCGCAGTGGACGTATTGGAGCAGAAAGCAGGCGTTGCTTAATCATGCAAAACAGGCGGGCGCATCCATTGCAGACCTTAATATGCAGCTGGGCTTTTTATGGGAAGAATTGCAGGGATACACAGCAGTAATGGACGCACTGAAAAAGGCGGGCAGCGTGCGTGCTGCATCTGATGCCGTTCTTACTGGATATGAAAAGCCAGCAGACCAGAGCGAAACAGTAAAGAAAAAGCGTGCAGAGTACGGCGAGGGATACTATAAAAAGTATGCAGCAGGAAACGGTACAAAGTATTACAGAGTGCGCAAGAGCTGGACGGACGCAGCAAGCCAGCTGGGGGCGTTTGCGTCGCTGGAAAATGCAAAGAGCGCTTGCAAGGCGGGTTATACTGTATATGATGATAACGGCAAGGCGGTATATACCGCAGCGGGGCAGCAGACAAGCGCAGGCGTTCCGTTTAGCGTACAGGTAGATATTTTAGACCTTAATATCAGAACAGGAGCAGGCACGAACTATGCAAAGACGGGAGAAACCACAGGAAAGGGAGTATTTACCATTGTGGAAGTGAAAGCCGGACAGGGCGCAAGTGCTGGCTGGGGACGCTTGAAGAGTGGCGCAGGCTGGATTAGCTTAGATTATGCCACAAGATTAGCTTAAGTTTTCGAGGGTGGGCGGTTCGCTGTCTGCCCTCTATTTTTTTGCGATTTTCTTAGAAATCTATACAAAAGTGTTGACAATATACCGAAAAAGGTATATAATAAAATCATGGAAAGGAGATAAGAACAAATAAGAGGCAAAGCCACTGGAAAGGAGAAACGGCACAATGGGTAAGAAAAAGAAACAAAAGAAAAAGCCTATCAACTGGCAAGAATTGGCAATCAGTGCAGTGATAGACTTAATCATAGGAACAATACTTATCATAATTGGTAAGTACATAGGTTAGGGCGAAAGCCCTAACCAACAGGCGGGCGATAAGCCCGCCGCCTATAAGAAATATAACACAAACCCAAAGCCGAGTAAAGAGTATGCTTTTAAAATTAGGAGTATTTTTAGTAGCAGTAGGACTGGTAAAGCTGCTGGTTGCTTTCATTTTGAGGGCAAGAGAAAAGAGAGGTAAGGCATGAATTTAGGCGAAAACATTAAAACAGCGAGAAAAGCGGCAGGCGTGACGCAAAAGGAACTTGCAGAGCGCCTGCAAGTATACCAGAAAGATATAAGCCGCTGGGAAAACAACGAGCTTACGCCAAACGCAATAACACTGGCGAAAATTTGCAGAGAGCTTAACGCCTCTGCTGATGAAATTTTAGAATTGAAGTAGAAACGAAAGCGAGGGCTTACTATGACAAAGAAAAAGGTAATTTTATTGGCAGCGGCTGCATTATTTGCAGTAAGCGGCTTAACGGCGCTGCCGTCTGGAAATATAACAGGTGGGGTGGGCTGCATTGTGGTTGCGGCAGTATGCGCCTATTTTGGACTGAAAAAGAAAAGCGCAGGAAAAGAGAACGGAAACAGAACGCCAGCGCCTGCCGCTGCATCTGGCGGCAGAATTTTAGATACAATCAGAACGAAAGTAGTAGGCGTGACGTTCAATAATGAGGACGGAGAAAACAGGCAGGATATTTTAAGCAGAATGTCCGGCAGTGAAGATATTACAGTAGAAAAGTATACATACAACGGAGAGCCTGCCGCATACGTAAAGTGGGGCGATAAGGTAATAGGCAATCTATCGGCAGAGCTGGCGGGGGACTTAGCGAGAAAGTACCCGAAAGCCCGCTACACCGCAGAAATACTGGAAATTTCTGGGGGGGGGTACAGACGTTCGGGTGCAATATAGAGCTTGACGTAATCGAGGACGCAACGCCAAGCGTAAGCCAGCATACGGGAGAAACTACAGTATATGTAGACCGTAGCAACAAAAAATACCATAGTAAGCCTAACTGTTCGGGAATGAAAAACCCAAAGAGCATACCGCTAAGCCAAGCAAAGAAGAAATACACCGCTTGTAAAAAGTGTTGTAAATAGGTAAAGGCATAAGCCGCAGACTTGTAAAAGAGTTTGCGGCTTTTCGTCGTATATGGGGAAAGAACAGGAACGAAAGAGAGGTAGCAGAAATGGCGAATAAGAAAG
Organism: Coprococcus ammoniilyticus; assembly: GCF_025567345.1. NCBI lineage: Bacteria > Bacillati > Bacillota > Clostridia > Lachnospirales > Lachnospiraceae > Coprococcus > Coprococcus ammoniilyticus. Next base: position 216,224 of record NZ_JAOQJS010000007.1, on the reverse strand, counting down.
GCAGCCGACAGCTGACATGGACAGACCGTATAAGTATTGAGGCATTGAAAAAAGCAGGGCATAGCGTGATAGAGATAGCAGAACAGCTGGGCGTACACCGCAGCACTATATACAATGAGCTTAAGCGAGGGGAATATATGCACAGAAATAGCGACTATACAGAAACATTAAGTTATAGCCCAAACAAGGCACAAATGAAAGCAGAGGAAAATTTAAAGGCAAGGGGTACACAGCTTAAAATAGGAAACGATATTGCATACGCAAATTATATAGAGGATAAAATAGTAAATGAAGATTACAGCCCAGCTGCGGTACTGGGAGAATTGAAAGCACAGGGGAAAGAGGGGGACTTTTCCGTAACAGTATGCGTAACGACCTTATACAGCTACATTGATAAGGGTATTTTCCTTAAGTTGTCTAATAAGAATTTGCCAGTAAAGAAGAATAAGAAGAGAAATTATAAGAAAGTACAGAGGCAACAGAAAAGGGCGGCAGCAGGAGAGAGTATAGACAAACGCCCGAAAGAGATAGATACACGGGAAGAGTTCGGCAACTGGGAAATGGACAGCGTTTTAGGACAACGGGGAAAGTCAAAAAATACGTTGCTGGTACTGACAGAGCGGAAAACCAGAAACGAGATTATATTTAAACTGCCAGACCATACAGACGAGGCAGTAGTAGCGGCGCTGGATAGATTAGAAAGAAAATGGGGCGCTGATATGTTTAAGCGGGTATTTAAGACAATCACAGTAGACAATGGCAGCGAGTTTGCAGATGCAGAGGGCTTACAGCGTTCTATTATCAACGAGGGAGAAAAGCGGACAAAGGTATATTACTGCCACCCGTACAGCAGTTGGGAGCGTGGCACAAATGAGGTAACAAATAAGATGATACGCCGGAAGATACCGAAAGGCACAAATTTTGACGACAGGACAGAGGAAGAGGTAGAGAGTATAGAGAACTGGATAAACGGATACCCACGCAAAATACATGGCTATCATTCAGCAGGGGAACTATTCGAGGAAGAGGTAAAGCAGCTTGCATAAGAACGGAAATAGGGGGGGCGTGAGAGGCTGGCAGAAGTGGCAGCCTTGCTATTGCGTTGTCCAAAAGTGAAAATATACAATAAAACAGGCTGCGTATTGTGCAAAACGGCAAAACGATAAAAATATGAAAAAATGTCGAATTTAATGTTGACATTTTTATGAATTCTAACTGAAAAAAGAAATAGTTGCACAATGTCGAAATATCGGTTATAGTAATTGCAATGCTAGAGAGATCTTGATGGAAGAAAACCAGATAAGGTCTTTCGAAAAACGGAAAAAAGAAAAAGGGGGGACGGTCTCGAAGGTGAGACTATAAACGTATGAGTAAGATAACATATGTCAGAACGCAACGGGATAAAAAAGTTGCATTTCTATTATTTCTATTTAGTGCTATTCTGATAGCGCTTATTATCTGGGGTGGGAATGTATTTTCCAAATTTGAACAATATGTTGATATATCCAGTAAGAATACGATCGCAGCAATGATGGAACAGGTAGAACATTCCTATCAAATGCAGATTAATTCAATGTATGAAGAAACAGAACGTCTTGAGAACTATCTGTTTGATGGCAAAACGAGGTCTGTTGTACTGGCAGATTATGAAGATTATTTTATAGCTATGGAGAATGATTCTGTACGGGATATCGTATTCGTTGATCATACCGGAAAATATATCTGTGATGATGGCAAAACAGGAACATTGGATTTGGGTGATACAAAGGGCACTCTGTTTGATGTTGGCGGTCAGTCTGTCCAATATTGTACCTGGAGAAACGGAGAAGAAATATTTGTTGTAGCAAAAAAATATGAAGCATTCTATGTAAATGAAAATGAATATGAAGTCATAGCATTTATTTACAATACAGATAGGGTAAATGATCTGTTTGTTGATTCTGCATATGGGGGACAGGCAAAACTCTATGTGACAAATGTAGACAGCATGGTTACATATGCAGATTTGGATAATAATGAGGGCGTTGTGCGCAATTATAATATCCTTGACCACTATCTGGACGAGTCTGTGATCGAAGAAGAGCAGTATGCACAGATCACAGAGGATTTCAGTGAAGGCAGACAGAATTGTGTAACCTTGTATGAAGGGAAAAATGCTGAATATTTCTATTACCAGCCATTAGAGGGAACGGAGTTCTTTCTCGTATTTCAGGCGCCATGTGCAGTGGTACAGAGTGTATTGACGGATTATCAGAAGAAGGTGTCAGGCTCATGGATGGTAACGGTTGTGATCATAGCATGTATCATGTTAGTGTTGGCAGTAGGAACCGTCGGAGCGATCCATATGAGAACCTGGTATGAATATGAGCGTCAGACGGCTGATATGCACCGGGAAAACAATGTACAATTGCGGCGTATGAATGCCGTGATGGAGGAAACCGTCCGGGAGTACCGGTTAGCACAGGAAGGGGCTTTGAAAGAAGAAACCGAAGAGGAAGCGGCTGAAAGAGAGGCAGAGGAAGAACGGGAAAAAGAAAGACAGATCCGTGAAGCACTTCCAAGGGTCGCATTCGTAGGCGAACGTTTCCTGCTGGTCGACGATAATGATATGGAAGGACTGCTTTTGCAGGAGGCATTGACCAAAAGAGGAGCGGAATGTACCGTAGCAAAGAGCGGAGAGCAGGCATTGAAGATGTTTAAACGCTCAAAGCATGAAAAGTTCCAGTATATATTGATGGACGCTGATATGCCGGATATGGATGGCTATCAGGCAGCCAGAAGAATCCGGCTGATGGATCATCCGCAGGCAAAAACGATACCGATTCTGGCAATGACTTATCACGCAACACCAGAGGCTATGCGGATGGCTGCTATAACAGGTATGTCCGGTCAGGTTGAGAAGCCGGTTAAAATGCAGACGCTTGCGCTGATCATAACCAAACTGAAGAGTAAGAACAGAATCCATCCGGGATATGATTATGACAGGAAATAGCAAGGAGCTGAAAAACATTATTTGTATTTTCCATCGAAGTGGACTGAAAAAACTATTATTTACATTTTTTATTGAGATGTTATACTAATGCTATATGCAGTTAGAGATGAATAATGTTTTACAGGACATATGATATCGAGTTGCATATATTGATATTAGGAAATGAAATGGAGTAAGACTGGAATGGAATTTGAAAATGATGTAAAAGCAGTCGTTGCAGAAATGGCTGAGGCGTTAAATAAGAATTATTCGGATCAGAAATTATTTGATCTGTCACTCGGAGAACGACTTCCACAGAAGGATGAGATCATTGATTTTGTGGATGAATTACGGAAAGTAACATTTCCGGGTTTCTTCGGGAGAGAGAATATGGCATATGCCAATAAGGAGTATTTTGCAGGACATAAGCTGTCATTGATATATGATAAATTATTCCGTCAGATCAAGGTGGCATTGAGCTATAAAAATGATGCTAAGAGCTATCAGGAGATCACAGAGGAAGCGCAGGAGAAAGCTCTGGGCTTTATCCGTTGCATACCGGAGGTTCAGGCACTTCTTTGCAAAGACGTAGAAGCAGAATATAACGGAGATCCGGCTGCAAACAGCCGTGAAGAGATCATCTTCTCCTATCCGGGGTTATTTGCGATATTTGTATACCGATACGCACATGTGCTCTATCAGATGAAGGTACCGTTTATTCCAAGGATCATGACAGAATATGCACATGGTGAGACAGGAATCGATATCAATCCGGGTGCCAATATTGGCGAATATTTCTTTATTGACCACGGAACCGGAATCGTTATCGGCGAAACGACCGATATTGGAAATAATGTAAAAATCTATCAGGGTGTTACTCTTGGTGCGCTGTCGACCAGAAAGGGCCAGCAGTTGTCCGGTGTCAAACGTCACCCAACCATAGAAGACAATGTAGTTATCTATGCGAATACAACCATTCTTGGTGGCGAGACCATTATTGGTGCAAATTCCGTAGTGGCGGGAAATACCTTCGTGACGAAGTCCATCCCTGCCAACACCAAGGTTGCCTCCACTATGCCGGAACTCGAAATCAAGACCTCAAACTAGGCGGACAAAACAGGTGGATTATCTCTAACAGCCTGACCATAATTGACTCGCTGCGATTTCTATTCGCTGCACATGTCTGATTCGTAAATACTCCTGTGCCAACTCGTCCTTCGGACTCAAACAGGCACCCGTATTTACTGGCACTGTGCATCTCATTACGAAATTCTCGCTAATGTCAATGTATAGTCAGGCTATTGTAGATAGTCCACCTGTTTTTGTCTTTCATACAGATATAAAGTCTGCGTATCTGGCTGCTATATAATAAACAATGACATTCATGTAGTTTCGTGATGAGATACACTCTAGCCGTCAGCATCAAGCCCATGTCTGAACCCGTAAGGGTGAGTTTGGGCGGCTGCTGACAAAAAGGCGAGTGTATCGAATAGAAACGAAATGAGTCATGTGTTTATATAGCGGTCAGGTAGGCGGACTTTATGTCGTCATGTTCGTTTTACAAATACCGGAACATTTCTTTGGCGTCTTCTTTTTTAGTGGAGTCGGCAATCATCGTAACTTCGACTTTGACGGTTTTGTTGCCGAAGCTAATCTCAATAACGTCGCCGACCTTCACATCAGTGGATGCCTTGGCAACCTTGTCGTTTATCATAACACGTCCGGCGTCGCAGGCTTCATTTGCGATGGTTCTTCTTTTGATCAGTCGTGAAACCTTTAAATATTTGTCTAATCTCATTTGTATATCTCCTTTTGTATTTTAAATGATGGTGTTCTATATAGTCGTAAAAGTATTTTGTTGGAGGGCTTATGCCATTCCATTTACTGTTTTGTATTTGAAGAGCATTTCGGCATGATTCTGTTCTTCAACCTGGATGTCAGCTAGAAGCTTACGAATCGTACTGTCGCCAAATATGAATACATCGCTGTTATATTCAGAGGATGCGAGCTTTTCGCTGGTGATACAGTCTGTTGCAAGAAAGGCATCATTCTTCTTATCTTGAGACTGTCCAAGCTGGCTGTAGGTAGCTTTTGGGTCGTAGTCTCTGCCATCACTGTCATTGCAGTTACAGCTTGGTACGGTTCCGGTCAGAACCTGCTCCAGACTGTCATAGTGCTTCTGTTCATTTCCCTTCAGTGTGGTAAATAATTCCTGTAACACAGGATCCTTTGCCTGGGCTGCATATTTGTCGTATTTGTCAATGCAGGCCTGTTCCAGTGTCTGAAGATCCTTGATCGCCTGTTTTTCCTTTTCTTTTAAGACCATAGTTATTGCCTCCTGCTTATTTAATGAATTGATACATATAACAGGTATGCAGGAACAACCGGCAGTACGCTGTTTTTGCATCTACCAGAAGTATTGCCAGAAGACAGCTGGGTTATTCCGCAAATAATCATATCATGCAAGACCGCGGTCAGATTATTCCGGAAAACAGACGGATTATTCCGGAAAACAGACGGACTATTCCAGAAAATAGAAAAGCAAAAGGGATGCTGATTTATACGATGCAGCATCCCTTAAGTACTTGATTCGTTCTATAAAAACTAGTTAAGTGAATCCTTTAAAGCCTTACCAGCTTTGAATTTTGGAGACTTAGAAGCAGCGATTGTCATTGTTTCGCCTGTTCTTGGGTTTCTACCTTCTCTTGCTTCTCTTTCAGCAACTTCGAATGTACCGAAACCAACTAACTGAACCTTCTCACCCTTCTTTAATTCTTCAGCTACAACGTCTGTAAAAGCCTTTAAAGCCTTCTCAGCATCTTTCTTTGATAATTCTGTCTTTTCTGCCATAGCAGCAACTAATTCAGTCTTGTTCATCGAAAAAATCCTCCTAAAATACTCATAATATATTATCCTGGTGAGCTAAACCGGATAACTCCTGGCGTAGATCACGCCCCAACATGTATATTTATACCTAAAATGCCAGTATTTGTCAAGGTTAGAACGCCATTTTGCCTTGAAAAACCTTGATTTTTCGCCATTTCTCAAGGCAAATGACATAGAATTAGTTCTCCATCTGTTTTCCGAGAAAATTAGCAGCAATGATCGCGGTTTTCTGTTCAGTTTCCCCGAAACGCATTTTGTCATCTTTGCTCAATACAATGACCGCTCCGATCGCGTCACCTTCACAGATGATCGTCTGGATCACCTGTCCGGCATAGTCAGTGCCATCGGAAGTGATGTTGACATATTTTGTATCACCGCGGCGGGCAATTACAGCTTCCCGGTCATTGATGACATCCTCCAGATCCTTGTGGATGGATTTGCCGACCAACTCTTTCTTTGGCATGCCGGCTACTGCAATGATCTGATCGCGGTCAGTGACGCATACCGGACAGCCGAGGATCTGTGAAATGGAATCTACATATTGCTGTGCAAAGGTTCCGAGCTCGCCGAGCGGGGAATATTTTTTTATGATAACTTCGCCGTCTTTTCCGGTAAAGATCTCAAGGGGATCACCTTCCCGGATCCGAAGCACACGCCGGATCTCTTTCGGAACAACGATCCTGCCCAGATCGTCGATACGTCTGACAATTCCTGTGGGTCTCATACTTAATTTTCCTCCAATACCCATATTTTGTAAGAATGATTTTTTGTTGTAATAAAAATACATCCTTTTTTGCTAGGTTTTAGCTTTAGAGTTAGTATGTGGCAAATGTGGGGAATTATACTCTTACAAATACGAATGGATATAAATTTATGGCTAAGAGATGGTAAAGAACAAAAAATAAAAATCAGTCAAAACTGATCAATATCGGCAAGCTGGAAGAATTGTTTGTTGAGATATGGGATTGAGAACAGGTTCTACTGCAGGTATAAGCTTCATATACTGTTCTAACAGACTTAAGAAAGCTTCTGAAGGCTTTTTGGAAAAGGGGAATACATGGAGAAGGTACAGAGCACAGGAAATTCCGATGGACATAAACTGATCATGGATGCCAGAAAGGAAGCAAAGATAACCGGAGTGGAAAAGGTAATCTCGTTTGAACCGGATCTGGTATATCTTCTCACAAAGGCCGGAAAGATGAAGCTGACCGGAAAAGATATGCATATGACGAATCTGGATATTGACAAGGGCGTTCTTGACATGAATGGAAAGGTTGACTGTATTTGTTATATGACAGATAAAGAGGACGGAACATTTTCGCTTAAGAGGTTGTTTAAATAATGACGGAAATGATGGAACAACAGTCAACCGCGTTTGCCGTATGTGTGCTATGCGGCGTAATCATTGGTTTTCTGATAAGCTGTTTTTATGCTTTAAAAAAAGTGATAAAGATGCATGGCGCCTGGATCGGTATTTTTGATCTGACGTTTTGGCTTGCATTATGTGCAATGGTTATTCTGGTGATGTTTTATTATAATAGCGGAGAGATTCGGCTGTATATTTTTTTAGGATTTTTTTCGGGAGCCGGGGTGTATTTTGCTACTATAAATTGGGTTGTTTCCAGACTGCTGGACTACATATTGTATGGGATAAAAATGGGGTTGAGAAAAGTGATTTTAAAGGCAAAAATGCTTGTTGACATAATTTGTTCGAGAAGGTAAAATTATGTCAATACACTTCGAAAGAACTGTTTTTATAGCAGAACAGGTCTGTTCGAAAAGAAGCAGGAAACAGGGGAAATGGACCATGGGTAGAAGCAATACCGGAAGAAAACAATCGAAGATCAGTACCGCTATTATTCTGATCACTCTTCTTTTACTGGTTGTTGTCGTGTTGGTGAAGTCGATTCAGTTAAGGGAGAAGAAAGCAGAGCTGCAGGTACAGGCAGCAGAGATTACTGCCCAGATTGAAGATGCACAGAACGAGCATAAGAAACTGGAAGAAAAAGAAGACTATATGAAGACGAAGAAATACGTTGAGGATGTTGCAAGAAATCAGCTTGGGCTGGTATATCCTGACGAAATAGTGATTCGCCCTGAAGAATAAACACAGAATTAAGAAAGAAATATAAAAAAGAGTCAAAGAAAAGTGATAGCTGTTTTCAGCTTTCGCTTTTTTTTTACGTTCAGTCTCCGTATAATGTCTGACACTTAAGGCAAAAAGGGAGGACATATATATGAAAGAAAAAAAGGTGAATCGGGTTTTGTTGTATCTGCTGGGCTTTCTGTGTGGCCATTCTGCGGTTGTTGGAATGCATCCGTTTATGGTTTCGATGCTGGCAGCAGTTTACAGCATCAGACAAAGTACGTTTGGGCTGTTTGCAGCCATGCTCTTTGGCGGAGCAGTTATGTATGGAATCGGCGGTTGGAATGCAGGAAGCTTTTTTCAGATGGGACCATATGTAATGGGGGAACAGCAGCTTCCGGTTACATATTTTCTATTAAAATATAGTTTGATCCTGATCGGTGTTCTGGTCGGTCTGAACCTGACGGAGGGAGTTCGGAGAAACCTGTCCGAACACACAGACAGAAGTGGAAAAAAGACAAAACGAAAAGGTGTGAAACAATCATATGGAACCAATATCCGGTGGATTCTGGCTGGCATATGTGCCATACTTGTCTTTGGAATTAGTACGGTCTGTGGTCTGATGGTCGAACCGGTGCAGAATGCCCTGCCGGCTGCCGGCTGCGAGGCGGTGATCTCGACAGGATTGATTCCTGCATTCCGCAAAGGTCTGGAGGTTATCCTGCTGCATAAGAGGGAACGGGATCATTATAATGAAGAATTGCTTGGAATACTGATAGTAGTTACAGTATGTATATGGGGAATGCCATATAAAATAGGCGGAGTTGTTACCTGGCTGCTGATGACCGGTCTGTATCTGTCTTGGTATACGTTGCATCGGTTTGGAGCCGGATATGGAATGGCGGTAACGGGTGTATGTGGTCTGATCACAGCGATCAAAAGCGGACAAGCAGAATTTGTCGGAAGTTTTTTTATTTGTGCGATCCTGGTGCTTGCGGGCAGAGCACTGTCGGATAAGAAGAAAACAGGCACTATTGTGTCAGTGCTGCTTGCATGTGTATTGATCGGACTTACTTACGATCCATATTTTCTGACACCTGAGGGGATAAAAAGTGCTGGCAGTGCAGTGCTGTTATTTGCAGCGACACCAAAATGGATGCTTACCGTCAGGGATGGATGGATCCAGTCGCAGTATAATTTTCAGACAGCAACGGAAATCAACCGGATAACGGCAGAGAAAATACGGGAATTATCCGGGGCATTTAAACGAATCGAATATACGCTTGCCGGATGTGGCCCGGCGGCTGCCAAGGTAGATCTGGGTGAGATCGGAGATATGATCGGAAGATTTTCCGATAATCTGGAAACGGCAGAACCGGTTCCGTTTAACCGGGAGGAGCAGTTGCGGATGCGCTTTCTGGAACAGGGGGTGATCATGACGCACCTTTCTTCGATGAAGAATGAAATGGATCATGTACAGTATTATATAACAGCCAGAACAAAGAATCAGAAAATCATGTTGTCAAAGGATGCAGCAGACATTCTTTCAGAGGTTTTTGATAAGCCAATCCGGGCATCCGAGGATACTTCAGCGATCATATCTGAAAATGACCGTGTGATCACATTTGAGGAATGTGCGAGGTATCGCTGCAGTTATTTTGTCAGAAGGATCAAGAAATATGGTTCCAATGTATCGGGAGACAATTTTTCGGTGAAGGAGCATGAGGATGGCAGACTTGTAATGATGATCTCGGATGGGATGGGAAGCGGAAGCCTTGCATCCTGCGAGAGTACGTTGATGATTGACACGATGGAAGAACTGCTGGATGCTGGCTTTGACCCTTCTTATGGAATTGCATTTTCCAATAATTGCATTTCCGAAAAAAACAGCGGACGGTGTTTTACAACTTTTGATATGGGAATCGTAGACCTGTACAACGGGGAGCTGACACAGTATAAGCAGGGGGCAGCACCGACATATATTATACATTCAGAGGGAATCGAGGTTCTTTGTGGGGCGTCACTTCCAATCGGAGTTCTGCCGGAGGCAGAATGTGATGTGATCCATCAGGAGCTGGAACCGGAGGATCGACTGGTGATGGTGAGTGATGGAGCGTTTGGGGATGAAGAGGATATGCGTGAGATCCTAGAGAATCTGGATACGGAGGACTGCAAGGAAACGCTGGAGTATATCATTTCACAGGTGCTTCTGCGTTGTGAAGGCAGACTTGAGGATGATGTGACGGTGATCGTGGCAAAATTGGAAATAGCATAAACTTTCTGGTTTGTTACTTGAAATTTATAGCAGGCTTGTATTAAGATAACGAAGAAATGTATATGACCGGATGTAAAATAACGAAGCTGCATATATCGGTGGATGCAGGATTTTAAAGAAATGTTTATACAATATACATACAAAGATACAGGTAATGAATATAGATGATCGAATATCCGAATCATAGAAGACGGACAGGTGTGGAAAACAGATGACAGAAAATACATTAGAAGAACAGATTTATCAATTTATAAAAGAAAAAAATTTGCTTAAAGCAGGAGATGTCTGCATCGTTGGTGTGTCCGGCGGAGCGGATTCCATCTGTCTGCTGACGGTTCTGGCAGGACTTCGGGAGAAAATGGAGCTCAAGCTGTATGCTGTCCATGTTAACCATATGATCCGCGGAACAGAGGCAGATGCAGATGAATCTTATGTGGCAGAGTATTGTGAGAAGCTTGGAATACCATGTGACTGTTACCATATCGATGTGCCGCTGCTTGCAAAGGAACAGAAGCTGACGGAGGAAGAAGCGGGAAGAAATGCACGGTATGAGGCATTTTCTCAGACGGCAGACAGGTGTGGCCTTTCTGATTATAAGGTAGCGGTTGCTCATAACAAAAATGATGTAGCAGAGACGGTACTGCTCAACATGGTAAGGGGAACAGGGATCGCCGGAATGGCCGGAATACCGGTAAAGCGGGACCGAATCGTGCGTCCGTTACTTTCATGTACCAGACAGGAGATTGAGGCTTATCTGGAACAGCAGGAGATACAGTATTGTACGGATTCCACAAATCTGGAAAATGATTATGCCAGAAATAAGATCCGTAATCAGGTGATTCCGGCACTTAATGAGATAAACACACAGGCAGCGGCACATATCAGTCAGGCAGCAGCCTATGCGGCTATGTATGATACCTATGTGACGAAGCAGGTAGGATATTTTCTGGATGAACATATGGAGATACGGAAACAGACCGGAAAAACAGATGCATATGTATTGGAAATCAGGAAGCTACGGGAACAGGATGAACTGATCGAGGATCTTGTGATCTTAGAATTGATTGGCAGAGTCAGCGGTGGAAGAAAGGATGTCGGTCAGAACCATGTAAGAGAAGTGAAGAAGCTGTATCAGGCAGCTGCGGGAAGCCGGATCATGCTTCCGCATGGTGGAATGGTATATCAGAATTATGGATACCTGTGTTTTGAGAAGACAGCAGAGGGTGCACGCGATGTCGACTGGCAGGAGATAGTTATAAAAGGTGCAGGTGAATATATCCTGCCCGGAATGGGAAGGATGAAGATTGAAATATTTGAGAAATCTGTTCATTTAGATTTAACAAAAAAAGAGTATACGAAGTTTGCAGATTATGATAGAATACAGAATGGCATTATTATCAGGAAATATATGGAAAATGACTATATGGTGATCGCATCAGACGGCTCAACGAAGAAGATAAACCGGTTATTTTCATCCTGCAAGATACCGGTGGCAGAGCGTTTGCAGATACCGCTTGTAGCTTCCGGACATGACATCATCTGGGCAGTAGGCGTCCGGTTGAGTGAGAAGTACAAGGTACGGCCTGATACAAAAAGAGTAATATGTTTAGAATATATACCAGAAGGAGAAAATGAAGATGAAAGAGCAGATTAAAGTCATGATATCTGAAACTGAAGTAGATAACAGAATCTCAGAGATGGCAGCAGCTATTGATAAAGCATATGCAGGAAAGGCCGTTCATCTGATCGGAATATTAAAAGGAAGTGTATTCTTCATGTGTGAGCTGGCGAAGAAGATCACGGTTCCTGTAACCATGGATTTTATGTCAGTCAGCAGTTATGGAGATGATACGAAATCATCAGGAATTGTGAAGTTGAATAAGGATCTGGATGAATCAATAGAAGGAAAAAATGTGATCGTCGTTGAAGATATTCTCGATTCAGGAAGAACGCTGTCGTATCTGATCAAATTATTAAATAACAGAAAGCCAGCGAGCATGCAGGTAATAACTCTGCTTGATAAGCCGGAGAGACGTGTGATTCCGGTTGAATTATATATGACAGGATTTACGATCCCGGATCGTTTTGTAGTAGGATATGGACTTGATTGTGCACAGAAGTATAGGAACCTTCCATATATCGGAGTGATTGAACAGTAGATATCAGACTGTTTATATAAAAAGACAGACCAAGATGAAGGAGTAGACAATGAATAAGAAGAGAGCAAGAAGTGCTGTTGTGATTTATGCGATCATCCTTATTGTCGGATTCCTGCTGATCAACAAATGGCTGGGTGGCAGCAGTAATGTTGCGACCAATTACAGCTATACGGAATTTTCGGCAGATCTGAACGCGGGAAACATCGCAGCGGTAGATATTACACAGAATACAAATGTGCCGACAGCAACCGTAGATGTGGAGTTTGTTTCCGGAAAACAGCTTACATTCTATGCGGCAGATGTTAATGAGATTATTAAGATCTATAATGACTATGAAGCAGCAGTTGATAAGAAGAATGCGACAGCTTCTGCAGAGGATCAGGTAAAACTGGCAAAGTACAATCTGTATGATGTGCAGAAGGAAAGCATGCTTGGCATGTGGATCCCATATCTGATCATTATGATCATTATGGTCATTATCATGACATTCATGATCGGACGAATCCAGGGTGGTGGATCCGGCGGACAGATGATGAACTTCGGAAAGAGCCGTGCCAAGAAGAATGAAGATATCGGAAAGACGGTTACATTTAAAGATGTAGCAGGGCTGGATGAGGAGAAAGAAGATCTGGAAGAGATCGTCAGCTTCCTTAAGAATCCGGGAAGATTCGTAAAGGTTGGAGCCAGAATCCCTAAGGGTGTTCTGTTAGTAGGACCTCCGGGAACCGGTAAGACATTGATGGCAAAGGCGGTTGCAGGTGAAGCCGGGGTACCGTTCTTCAGCATTTCGGGATCTGATTTCGTGGAAATGTTTGTCGGTGTCGGTGCTTCTCGTGTAAGAGATCTGTTTGACGAAGCAAAGAAGAATGCGCCATGTATTATTTTCATCGATGAGATCGATGCTGTTGCAAGACAGCGTGGTACCGGACTTGGCGGTGGACATGATGAGAGAGAGCAGACCTTGAACCAGTTGCTTGTTGAGATGGATGGTTTCGGTGTAAATGAAGGAATTATCGTTCTTGCAGCAACCAACCGTGTGGATATTCTTGACCATGCGATCTTAAGACCTGGTCGTTTTGACCGTAAGGTATTCGTAAATCGTCCGGATGTCAAGGGTAGAGAAGAGATCCTGAAGGTTCATACAAAGAATAAGCCACTTGCAGAAGATGTAAATCTGAATGATATTGCAAGAACAACGGCAGGTTTTGCAGGTGCTGATTTGGAGAACCTGATGAACGAAGCTGCGATTTGTGCAGCGAAGGATAACCGTGCTTATATTGTAAAAGAAGATGTAGATAAATCATTTATCAAAGTTGGAATCGGTGGAGAGAAGAAGAGTCGTCTGGTACCGGAGAGCGAGCGCAGAATCACCGCTTATCATGAATCCGGTCATGCGATCCTGTTCCATTTGCTTCCTCATGTGGGACCGGTTTATACCGTATCTATCATCCCGACCGGAACCGGTGCAGGTGGATATACGATGCCGCTTCCTGAAAATGACAACGTATTCATGACAAAGGCAAAGATGTTAGAGGATATCAAGGTAAGCCTTGGCGGACGTATCGCGGAAGAATTGATCCTTGAGGATATCACAACAGGTGCTTCGCAGGATATCAAACAGGCAAGCCAGTATGCCAGAGCAATGGTTACCAAGTATGGTATGTCTGAGAAGCTTGGACTGATCAACTACGAAAGTGATGATCAGGAAGAAGTGTTCCTTGGACGTGATCTTGGTCACGCAAAGAATTACAGTGAGAAGGTTGCCGGAACAATCGATAAGGAAGTGAAGCGTATCATCGATGAATGTTATGCAGACGCCAGAGCGATCCTTGAAGCACATGAAGATATCCTTCATAAATGTGCAGCTCTTCTTCTCGAGAAAGAGAGAATCGACCGGGCTGAGTTTGAAGCATTGTTTGATGATGTACCAAATGCAAATTCTGCTGCAAACGCAGAGCCTTCAACAATATAGACAATAGTAACACGAACAAATTGAATGAAAACCAATAAAAAATTGTACATGTTGCACAAAAACGGCGTTTTTTGAATAATTTCAAAAAACGCCGCTCTCTGTTTTGCACAATAAAATTTTTAAAATAAAAAAATGTTTGGGCAGACTTTTAGAAGTATTTGTATATAATAATACTTGTAACCCCCCAATACATTATATAGTTTTGGCTACACCCCATAAGTAACAAAATACCTTCTCCAAAAGAGGCAGTCGTGCGTTGACTGTCTCTTTTATTTTGCTTCGGTGAAAGGACAACCCTTTTATGCCGACCATCCGAAAAAAAAGCCCCACAGCATCCTCCACCGCTCCCCGGGGGCCTGCCCCTGTTATAAATACCTTGCTACGTTTTCTATTCACTGCACATGTCTGATTCGTAAATACTCCTGTGCTAACTCGCCTTCGGCTCAAACAAGCACTCGTATTTACTGACAATGTGCAGTTCATGACGAAAGCCTCGCAATCGTATTTATAACAGGGACAGGCCCCCGGGGAGCGGTGGAGGATGCTGTGGGGCTTAGTTTTTGCCATTGGTTGTCAGCATAAAAAGGTTGTCTATTTATTAAAAAAGTATTAGAATGAAAAGGCATAAACGAAAGGGAGAGTTTTGAATGTCCGACAAATACACGAACGCAGAAAGAATTCATGATTATATATATGATCTGAAGCCGGTTATCAATGTAGGGGGATTGTTTTCCGATGGTTCTGAATACTATAGAATACCGCAGGAGCCTGGAATCAATGACCAGGTGAAGGTTAGATTTCGAACATGTGCAGATAATGCCGATGAAGTTTATTTGATCTACAATGGCGAGGAACTCGTCATGTCTGTTGAAGAATCCGATGATTTATTTGATTACTATACGGCGGTGATCCCCGCCGGAGAGAAATATATATCCTATTATTTTGAGGTCCATTCGGGCTGTGTGACCTGTTATTATAATAGGATCGGTGTACAGAAGAATGTGAATCCGGACTATAACTTTGAAATCTGTCCGGGCTTTGATGTACCGGATTGGGCAAAGGGAGCTGTCTTTTATCAGATCTATGTGGATCGTTTCTGTAATGGAGATCCATCGAACGATGTACTGGACAACGAATACTGCTACATCGACAGTCCTACCAGACAGGTGAAGGATTGGTATGAATATCCGGCAAATATGGATGTCGGACGTTTCTATGGCGGAGATCTTCAGGGTGTTAAGGATAAGTTAGATTACCTGCAGGATCTGGGCGTAGATGTTATCTATTTTAATCCGTTATTTGTATCACCATCCAACCACAAATACGATATTCAGGATTATGATTATATTGATCCGCATTTCGGAAAGATCGTTGTGGACGAGGGCGAATGCCTGCCGGATGGCGTAAAAGAGAATAAAAGAGCAACAAAATATATCAGCCGTGTAACCGACAAACGGAATCTGGAAGCCAGCAATCAGTTTTTTGCAGAACTGGTGGAGGAGATTCACAGTCGTGGTATGCGTGTTATCTTAGATGGTGTATTTAACCATTGCGGTTCCTTCAACAAATGGATGGATCGTGAGTGTATCTATGAGAATCAGGAAGGCTACGAGAAGGGAGCATATGTATCCTGGAGCAGTCCGTATAAGTCATTCTTTAAGTTTTATAACGAAGAGGTATG
The DNA here is from genome assembly GCF_025567345.1 of Coprococcus ammoniilyticus. NCBI lineage: Bacteria > Bacillati > Bacillota > Clostridia > Lachnospirales > Lachnospiraceae > Coprococcus > Coprococcus ammoniilyticus. The sequence continues at coordinate 200,194 of NZ_JAOQJS010000007.1, read as the reverse complement.
GCCGTATAATACCACCTACGATGGTTGGTGGGGGCATGATACACTTCCAAAGCTGAACTATGAAGATTCCCCAAAACTGGTGGAATATATTTTGAATATAGCAAAGAAATGGGTGTCCCCTCCATATAACGTGGATGGCTGGCGACTGGATGTTGCAGCAGATCTCGGACATTCGGAGGAATATAATCACAAGTTCTGGAGAATGTTCCGTAACGCAGTCAAAGAGGCAAATCCTAATGCAATTGTACTGGCAGAGCATTATGGAGATCCAAAGCCTTGGTTAAAGGGCGATCAGTGGGATACCGTTATGAACTATGATGCATTTATGGAGCCGATTACCTGGTTTCTGACTGGTGTTGAGAAACACAGTGATGAGTTCCGTGGTGATCTGTTGGGTAATCCGGATACATTTATGGGAGCCATGAATTATCATATGGCGAGATTCCAGCGTCCATCCCTTGAGATTGCAATGAATGAATTATCAAACCACGATCATTCCAGATTCTTAACCCGTACAAACCGGAGAGTCGGACGTACGCATACGATGGGGCCGCAGGCGGCAAATGAGGGTATCGATAAGAGTATATTCCGTCAGGGCGTTGTATTCCAGATGACCTGGCCGGGAGCTCCGACGATCTACTATGGAGATGAAGCAGGACTTTGTGGCTGGACTGACCCGGATAACCGTAGAACGTATCCGTGGGGCAGAGAAGATATGGAACTGATCCGGTTCCATAAAGACATGATCTGTATCCATAAGAACTATGAGGCTCTGATCCGTGGCTCGGTTATGTTCTTGCATGGAGCACATAAGATTATCGCATATGGACGGTTCACAGATACGGAGCAACTGGTTGTGATCCTGAATACAAATTATGAAGACATCGATGTGAAGCTGCATGTCAGACGGATTGGGGTCAAGAACCATGAGATCATGCGCAGAGTGATGCTTACAAATGAAGAAGGCTACAGTCTGGAAACCTGTGACTACAAAGTAGAGCATAATATGCTTTATATGAAGGTGCCGAAGATGTCAGCTATGGTTCTTGTAAATGTGGGAAGAGATGTTTAAAAGAGGAAACTAAAGTCTTGAAAAGTGATTTTGAGAGAAAACGGTTCATACAACGATTTGTGATCCTGGCTGTAATATTGCTGGCAGTGGTTGGAATCGGTATACGGTTCCTGTTCGGTGGCGATGAAAAGAGAATTGCAGTTATTTTGCTGATGTTAGCGGTTGGGCTTGTAATTCTGTTTTTCATCAGTTATCGGGAGATCGACCATACTTATCGGGAGATTGAGCATGTGTCGGATGAGATGCTTCGTGTGCTTCAGGGAGAAGATGAGCTGCCGGAGGAAGAATACATGCAGGGCACGATCGGAATCTTATATACGAACTTTTATAAGATGGTGACATTTTTAAAAGAAAACAAAGAGCGGGAAATGTCAGAGAAAGTATTCTTACGTGATATCATGTCAGATATCTCTCATCAGCTTAAGACACCGCTGGCATCCTTAAATGTATTCATCGATCTGCTGTTAGATGATTCCTTTACAGATGAAGAAAAACGGATGCGGGTGCTTAACGAATCAAAAAATCAGCTTACCAGAATGGAATGGATGGTATTATCTCTTTTAAAGCTTGCACGGATCGAGGCGGGAGCAATCCAGTTTGACCGAAAAGAATGTGATCTGAAGCTGTTATTATTACAGGCAAGAGACAGCGTAACTTATCTGACGGAGAGCAGGGAACAGGAGGTTCATGTAATCTGTGAGGATGGCAGGAAGCTGGTCTGTGACGGAGACTGGCTCGTAGAGGCGATCATCAATCTTTTGAAGAATGCATCAGACTATTCACCGGAGAAGACAGAGATCACGGTTGAGGTAGAACACAATCCGGTCTTTACCAGGATCTATGTCAAGGATCATGGAATGGGAATCGCAGAGAAGGATCTCGGAAATATATTTAAACGATTCTACCGTGTACACCATGATGTGAATCCGAACAGTGTCGGAATCGGCTTATCCCTTACAAAATCTATCGTAGAAGGAATGGGCGGCAAGATCACGGTGCGGAGTGAAGAAGGAGCATATACCTGGTTTATCATTACATTTGTACATGTAGATTAAGCTGATTCTAAAAAGAATTCTAAAGAAATTAATGTGAAGCAATAACAGAAAATACTATGGTGATGGGAATTGATGTAGGAAATTATCTCTTTCTTACAATATTGTAAGAAAAGAATACACAGATATTCACGGGAATGTAAGATAGAAGTGAGAAGATAGATACAACGAAGAGGTATCTATCTTTTTTTCATATATATCACGGGGAGGTAATGAATGACAGATTATAAAAAACTCGCACTTTATTATCTAAAAGCAGGTAAAAGGCGATGCATCGTTACGATCGTTGGGGTGATGATCACAGTGGCGGTGCTATATACAGCATTGAATTTTGGATATTCGTATGTGCTCCAGAAACGGCAGGAAGTGAGAAAAGAAGCAGACTATGAGATCGTTTTTCTGTCAGAAGATACAGACAGATTAGCGCAGATCGCAGCAGATGACCGGGTACTTCAGGCATATAGCGGGGCGTATACAGGGGAAGAATATGTCAGTGATGAAGAAAGATTTGTAGAAGTAAATTATAAAAATGCTTTATATGTGAATATCAGACATCCTTATCAGATGGAGTCGGTCATGGAGGCCATGAAAGCGGATTACGGAGTGGATGCAAGGCTGAATAATGAATTGGCTGTGTTATATCTTCAGGATTCAGATGGTCTGCTTGGTGTTGTATTGATCCTTGTTCTGTTGGTTGCTTATATCTTTGCAATCTTTGCTGTCGGAATGATCAGAAATACGGTGCAGATGTTCACGTTAGAGCAGGTAAAGGATTATGGAATCCTGCGGTGCATCGGAGCAACCAAAGGACAGTTGAACCGGGTTATATACAGGATGGGAGCGGGCATGGAACTGACAGGCATTGCAGCCGGTGTACTGCTCGGAACCATCATCAGTGTGATCCTTGGTTTTTCAAAGGATGTAAATGTCGGATTCCATATCGGACCGGCTATTCCGATCCTGATCGCATATCTTGGAGATCTGTATTTTGTTATGCAGGAGTGTTCAAAGCTTGTGACGAAGATATCTCCGGTCAGTGCGGTCCGTGGGGAGTACCGGATCAAAAAGGAAAAGATCAAGGTTCGTGGAAATGGTCTGATGGGGCGGTTGTTCGGTGTTGAAGGCGCCTATGCAAGAAAAAGTGTATTGCGGAACAGCGGACGATTTGCAAAGACAGTAACAGCCATGATGCTCAGCATAACGGCGATCATTATATGCTTAAGCATCGAGAGTATGGTTCATGATACGAAAAAGAATATTAATGATATGTATGGCAGATATCTGGAAGAAAACCAATCGCCTGCCAGCATATTTAATGATGTGGAATGGATACAGAGTGAGGATTTGCCCTCTGCCGAAGAGATCAAAGAGAATTCTTTGCATTACTATGTAACAGAAACAAAAATGGTATACAGTGCCAGAGGAAATCTGGTAGATCCTGAAACCTATTATGGCAAGTTTAACAAAGATTATGCAGAACAGACGAGTTTGGGAAGTTACATCGAAGCAATGATGCAGAGATGGAGAGAACGGAATACAAAGGAATACAGCGAGAAAGATGATGTAGAATATGAAAAGGCTGTTGACAGTCTGAATAGTTCATTTATAAGCATTGAAGGTTGTGATCAGAATGATCTGGACTATCTGTCCGAATTTATAGAGAGTGGAACTGCGGAGCTGGATGACGATGGTATCCTGGTTATCGGTGGAGGAAGTGTAATGGATTATTCCTGGACGGGTGATGAAAAGCTGACATTGTATGATCTGGGAAAGCATTTTGATACATATGATCTGCAGGTAGGAGATACGATCCGGCTGGTTGATTACAGGGAATATAAAAAACGATATCAGGCGGCTTATGACAAGATGATGGCAGACAGCATTTTGGTCAGTCCTGAGGTAGATACGGGAGATACCTATATCTCAGAAGAACGGGCAACCAAAGAGGGCAGATCAACCTGGCGTGAACAGTATGTGATCGCTGAGCGTATCCGTCAGGAACTTATTGAGGAAGGATATTATCGAACCTATACAGTTCAGGGAGTTCTGGATTTTGGAGATCAGCTGCTTCCGGAATGGGCTGATATCTATATGAAAAGAGATTCTTATTTCGATCTGACCGGATTTGATGAACAGGATATGACGGGAGTAAAGTATGCGATCGATCTTGACAGTGTACCGATATCCTATTTTGACATGCTATCGTCCGATCTTACGGATGTTTTGTATGGATATGCATATGCCAGAAATGTAATGCGGTATGCGTTGGCGTTTGCTGCCTTTGTATTTATATTAAGTTCAGTGAATATCATTAATACCACAGCAGGAAATCTGCATATGAGGCGAAAAGAACTGGCGCAGCTCCGGGTACTTGGAATGTCCAGAAAGAGGTTGATCCATACGGTCATGTTAGAGGGAGTGATGGCAACTGCCTTATCGAATATTCTTGGATTTTTATTCGGTACGATATTTACAATATATATCTATGAATATCTCAGCATGCTTTTATATATAAAACCGACCATTGCCTGGTGGGCATTTGGAGTCGGGTTTGCCGCATCTGCATTGGTAATCTGTGGAAGCATCTATGTATCACTTAGGGATCTTCCGGTTGATATTGTGGATGACCTGAAGCTTGAGGAATAAAAAACGATAATGATGAAGAAAGGCCAAAGTTATCGGTGTGAAATAAAAAGGAGAGGTGAGAAATGACAGACTATAAGAAACTTGCAGCATATTATCTGAAAGCCAGCAAAAAGCGGTGTGTGATCACGATCATCGGTGTAATGATCACAGTGATCGTATTGTATGCGGGATTGAACATTTTCTATTCTTATATGCTGCAGCAGCAAAAAGATGTAAGAAAGGAAGCGGACTATGAGATCGTGTTCCTGACGGATGATCAGGAAACCTTATCACAGATTGCGTCGGATGATCGTGTCACACAGGCATATACAGGAAAATATGCGGTGAGTGAGTGGGAGACAGTGAACGGAACGGATGGCAAATATGTAGAAAAGGTATACGACAATGCATTGTATGTAAATACCGGACATCCTTACAGGATGGCTAAGATCATGAACGAGATGATAGAAGATTATGGGGTGGATGCAGAACTTAACTGGAATCTTTCCACTTGGTATCTGCAGGACATGGAGGAAGGATTTGCCGTTATATTGATCGTGGTTCTGCTGATTGCATATATATTTGCAATCTTTGCAGTCGGAGTTATCAGAAATACGATCCAGATGTTCACATTAGAGCAGGTGAAAGACTATGGAATCTTACGATGTATCGGAGCGACGAAAGGACAGCTAAGCGGCATCATCTATCGGATGGGAGCCATGCTTGAGATAGCCGGACTGCTTGCCGGCATTGTGATGGGCGGAATTGTCAGCATGATCCTTGGATTTATATTTAAGATAAGCGCAGGCTTCCATATCATTCCGATGATACCGATCCTGATCACTTATCTGGGAGATATGTATTTTGTAATGCGTGAGAATGCCAAGCTGGTAACGAAGATGACGCCGGTCAGTGCGGTTCGTGGTGAATACAGGATCAAGAAAGAAAAGCTTCGTCGTCATGGCGGCGGACTGATGGGAAAGATATTTGGAATCGAAGGATCATATGCCAGAAAGAGTGTTCTTCGAAACAAAGGAAGATTTATAAAGACAGTAACCGCTATGGTGTTTAGCATTTCGGCGATCGTATTGATCTGCAGCTGTTGGGGACAGCTTCGGAAATACTGGAAGTCTACAGATGAAAAGTTTGGAGATTATCAGATCAATCTGACATCATATTCATCCGCTACAACGAGTCTGGAGGAAGCGCAGAGCACCTTGCCATCTGTAGAGGTATTCCGGGAATTGTCACGGAATAATAGTGTAGAAGAATCGAAGAAGGTATATGGCTGCAAGGCCGATCTGGTAGATACGGATTCTTATACAGGAAAGATCACAGATGAATTTCGAACCAAGGTTACGATGGGACATTATTACGGTGTCTATATGGATAAGTTAAATGGAACAGGAGAGGCATCTGATGATAAGGATCCGGAAGTTACCAGAAGTGTAGCAGAAAGCATGGTAAACAGTACAGATGTGATCGGATGTGACGATTCTGATCTGAACGATCTGACGAAATATCTGAAAGCAGGAACAACGGAGCTGTCAGAGAACGGTATTCTGGTTGTGGCAGGAGGAAGCTTTAACAGCTGGGATCTGGAGGAGACCGAGGATACGAATGATACTTTATATGATAAGACCTACCATTTTGACACTTATCATTTTGAATTGGGCGATACGGTTCAGTTAGTTGATTTTGCTTTATACCAGAAAGAATGTCTGAAAGCAAAGGAGAAGATCGATCAGGAATATGAAAAGCTTCAGGAAACAGCGACAGAAGATGGTGACAGCGAAGGCAGTACGGTAGGAAATGGGGAAGACCGGACTTCCGTACGACAGGAATATGCAGAATACAAGAAGATCAAGGATAAGCTGATCGCAGAGGGACACTACAAGACTTACAAGGTCGAAGGTATTCTGGATCTTGGCACACAGGTATTTGGTGAGACTGCAGACCGTCAGATCTATATGCGCCAGAATGATTATTTCGATCTGACCGGATATGGAGAAAATGACATTGCCGGAATGAAATATAAGGTCAATCTGGACAGTGTATCAGCCAGCTCTGTAACAGATATGCTTTCCTATATCGGTGATTCCTTATATGGAGAGTCTATGCAGCTCTGTGTATACCTGAAAAGCTTTGTCCGGTATGCAATCGCAGCGGTATTGTTCATCTTTGTATTAAGTTCAGTAAATATTGTGAATACGACAGCCGGAAATCTGCATCTGAGACGAAAAGAATTCGCACAGCTCCGTGTCATCGGAATGTCCAGAAAGCGCCTGTTGAAAACCGTTATGTTAGAGGGGGTTATGACGACAGTGGTAGCCAATGTACTCGGCTTTATTATAGGTATCGGGTTATCGTATGGAGTATTCATGTATCTTAATATGGTGATCGAGGCAGGAAAGTCGATTGCCTGGTGGGCATTTGGAGTCGGACTTGTGGCATCCGGTCTGATCATCTGCGGAAGCATCTGGCTGGGGATCAGAGATCTTCCGGTAGCCATGGTAGAAGATCTGAAGCTTGAAGAGTAGGCGTGAAAGGTAAGTTTGATACAGCAGATGAAAGGTGAAACGGAGTTGCTGTATTACAAGGTTAAAAAACAGAAATGCAATAAATATATAGATAAAAATTATAGATAGAAAGATCTGCGGGAAAGGCAGAGGAAAGAGGGTACACTATGGAAATCGTAAAAATGGAACATGTAACAAAGATATATGGAGAAGGAAATACCAGAGTGTGGGCACTTGATGATGTGAACCTGACAGTCAATAAGGGCGAGATCGTGGCGGTTGTCGGTGCATCCGGTTCCGGTAAATCCACCCTGCTTCATGTTATGGGTGGTGTGGATACTCCAAATGAGGGAAATGTCATCGTAGACGGAAAGGATATTACAAGACTGACCGATGAGGAGATGTCAGTCTTCCGTAGAAGAAAGATCGGATTTGTATTTCAGGCATATCATCTGATCCCGGTACTGACAGTAGAGGAAAATATCAAGATGCCGATCCTGCTCGATCACAGAAAGCCGGATCGCGATTACATCGATCATATTATCGAGATGTTAGGTCTGAAGGACAGACGGAAGCATCTTCCAAACCAGTTATCTGGTGGACAGCAGCAGCGTGCAGCGATCGCAAGAGCACTGGCAAATCGCCCGGCATTGATTCTTGCCGATGAGCCTACCGGAGCACTTGACTCCAAAAACGGAAATGAAGTTATCACTCTGCTTCAGGATTCTGTTAAGAAGCTGGATCAGACACTGGTACTTATCACACATAATATCGATCTGGCGAGAGAGGCAGACCGTATCGTGAGGATCACGGATGGAAAGATATCAGAAGGAGAGGAGATGTAGAGATGAAACGAATACTAACAATCTGTATGGCATGTGTACTTGGATTCCTTACTGTATTTGGATATAAGGACACGATGGCTTTTGTATCAGCAGCGGAGCCAAAGGTTATGGTAACCGATTATAAGATCAAAGAGAATGAAGTAGTGGCAGGCGGAACCTTTACACTTGAGGTTACGATCAAGAATACCGCAGATAAAAAGATCAGTAATCTGAAAATGGCAGTCGCTTCCGAGGGAGGCGAACTGATTCCGGCATCCGGAGCCGGAACCGGATATCTGGCAAGTCTGGAAGGCGGAGAGACTTATACATTTGAGTTCCCGATGCAGGCAGCAGCCAATCTGGAAGAAAAGGCTTATAAGCTGACAGTGACAGATGAGTATGAAGACCGCTATGGCAATCCATATACCGTGACAGATACGATCTATCTGCCGGTTACGATCAAACAGCGCGGTGAGATCACAGGCGTATATGCAGAGTCAGATGTGACACTTGGAGATTCTATCGAGATCATGGGAAGTGTCAGCAATCTGGGAGCATCTACCCTCTATAACGTAAAGGCAAAGATCGATACAAGATTTACATCTGAAGGTGATGTCTATATCGGCAATATCGAACCGGGTAAGAATGGCTCGATCGATATACTTGCAAACACAACGAAGACGACAGGCACCGGCGGTGAGATGGGTAAGCTTATCGTTACATATGAAGATAAGTCAGGAAATGTAATAACACTGGAAGAAAATTTCTCAATCAGCGTAAATGCACCTGTCTATACAGATATTGAAAAGGTAAAGGATGTACAGAAGAAAGATTACAGTAAGATGATCATAGAGATCGTTGTTGCTGTGGTTGTTGCAGCACTTATTGTTATCTGGATTATCCGCAGAAGAAAGAGGAAGAAAGAGATATTGGAGGAGTTCTAAATGGGTTGGATCAGTCATTTATGTTTGATGAATATGAAAAGACGAAAAACCAGAACCTTTCTAACCATACTTGGAGTTGTGATCGGTGTGATCTCTGTTGTGACCCTGCTTGCAGTTGGTATCGGCGTACGACAGGAAATGATCAATAGCATGGTGGATAGTGAAAGTATTTGCCGGATTCAGGTGACCGGAGCAACCGGCGGCAAGCACAAAGACCGGATGATCATGGATCAGACCGTGAAAACTTTTCAGGAGCTTGAATATGTCAGTTCCGTATATCCGACCTATGAGATGTATGTGACCATCACAAATGGAAAATATTCTTATGATGGTGCGATTACCGGTATTCCACAGTCGGAGCTTGCGAAGCTTAAGTATACAAAGACGTCAAAGCAGACAACATCAAGCGTGAAGCCGGTGCTTATTATGGGAAATAAGGTCACATCCTTATTCTATAATCCGGAAACGGAGCAGACCTATGATGTGACAGAGAAGAAAAAAGCAGAGACATGGATCGGAAAAAAAGTGGATCTGTCCTTCTGGGATTCACAGGAGATGACACCGGTAAAGATAGAAGTCGGAGCGGTTATTGACAGTGGAGAAGATACATATAACAGAGACTCACAGAGCATTTACTGCGATCTGGATGTGTTAAAGAGCTTTTTAGGCAGAGTATCCAGTGGGGGAACGCTGCCGGGACAGCCGCTTGATGCAAATGGAAATCCGTACAAGGATTTCGTATATTCCGGAGCGGTTGTGACTGTTGATAATATCGATCATGTCGATTCTATCGTGAAGAAGCTTCAGGATATGGGGTATACGACGGAAAATGAGAAAGAGTATCTGGATACGATACAGAAATATCTGAAGATGGTACAGCTTTTACTGGGTGGTATCGGAGCGATCGCGCTGATCGTAGCGGTGATCGGAATCAGCAATACCATGACAACATCGGTATTTGACCGGATCAATGAGATCGGTGTATTAAAGGTTCTTGGTTGCGACCCGGATGAACTGCAGCTCCTGTTCCTTACAGAGGCAGGAATCATCGGAGCGGCGGGCGGTATCATAGGAGTGCTTTTATCGTATGGTTTTAAGGGTATCGTAGATAAGATCGCTATTAAAATGTTCGATCTGGCAAAGGGAACGCAGATTGCAATGATCCCATGGGAGCTTGCAGCCGGAGCCGTTGTCGGAGCGATTCTGCTTGCGATATGTGCCGGATATTTTCCTGCGAGATTTGCATCGAAACTGCAGCCGTTAGATGCTGTCAGAAACAGATAGAAAAAAAGGAAAAAAACGGAACAGTATTTTGTTGACTTTACTGTATCCATGCGTTATATTATAATCGTCCGCGGGGCAGTGAGATAAACATTTACTATATTTAGGAGGAATTATTAATATGTTCGATAAGGTAAAAGCTATTTTCGAAGAGCAGTTAGGAGTATCACAGGATGAGATGCAGCTTGATACTAACTTCAAAGATGATTTAGGAGTAGATTCATTAGATTTATATGAGATAGTAATGAAGATGGAAGATGAATTCGACGTTGAGATCCCTGCTGAGGAGCTTGAAGACGTTGCTACATTCGAAGACGTACTTAACTATCTTAAGAGCAAAGGTGTAGAAGAATAATTCACATCAGAAGCAGACAAGAGGCAGCGAAGATGTCTATATACCAGATTTGCCCAGCGCAGGTTGGTGGATGACAGACTGGCTGCTTCTTTTAGTATAGAGGAACAGGTGAGAAAAAATGGGTAAAACAGCAGTTATTTTCCCTGGCCAGGGTGCTCAGTATGTAGGCATGGCTAAGGATTTTTATGACAATTTTGAAGACAGTAAGGCAGTGATCGATACAGCAGACAGTGTGCTTGACATTGATCTGAAGAAGATCTGCTTTGAGGAAAATGAAGATATCAACAAGACAGAATATACACAGCCTGCTATGGTAGCAGCAGAACTTGCTATCTATGAGCATGTAAAGAATGCAGGTTTGAAGGCAGATGTATTCGCAGGTCTGTCACTTGGTGAGTACAGCGCACTTACAGCTTGTGGAGCTATGAAGCTTCCGGATGCGATCCGTACCGTAAGACAGCGTGGTATCCTGATGCAGAATGAAGTTCCGCTTGGTCAGGGTGCTATGGCAGCCGTTATCGCTACAGATGCAGAAGTGATCGCAAAGGTCTGTGAGGAGACTCCGGGCAATGTTCAGATCGCAAATTATAACTGCCCCGGACAGATCGTTATTTCCGGTGAGACAGAAGCCCTTGACAAAGCATGTGAAGCCCTTCAGGCAGCAGGAGCCAAGAGAGTGATCAAGTTAAATGTCAGCGGCCCATTCCATTCCAAGATGCTGGAACCGGCCGGTGAAAAGTTATATGCATACTTAAGAGATGTAGAGATCGCAGACGATTTCCTTCCGTATGTATGTAATGCTGATGCATGTTATGTAACAGATGCTTCAGAGGTTAAGACTTTACTGATGCGTCAGGTATATTCATCTGTCAGATGGCAGCAGAGTATCGAAGCTATGATCGCAGACGGCGTAGATACATTTGTAGAGGTTGGACCTGGAAAGACTCTGTCCGGCTTTATGAGAAAGATCAACAAGGAAATGAAATGCATCAACATCGCAACGGTTGATGATCTGAAGAAATTGGAGGAACTGAATGCTTAAGGATAAGGTAGCAGTCGTAACAGGTGCCGGACGTGGTATCGGCAGAGCCATTGCAAAGACATTTGCAGGATATGGCGCAAAGGTAGTTGTCAATTATAATGGCTCAGAGGAGCGTGCAAACAGTCTCGTAGCAGAGATCAAGGAAGCTGGCGGAGAAGCAGTTGCTTATAAGGCAAATGTAGCTGATTTTGCAGAAGCAGAGGGACTTATCAAGTTCGCACTGGAGCAGTATGGCAGAGTTGATATCCTCGTAAACAATGCCGGTATTACAAAAGATAATATCATGCTCGGTATGAAGGAAGAAGATTTCGATCAGGTTATCAATATCAACCTGAAGGGTGCATTTAACTGTATCAAGCATGTGTACAGACCGATGATGAAGCAGAAGTACGGCAGGATCATCAACATGTCATCCGTAGTCGGCATTGAGGGAAATGCAGGACAGATCAACTATGCTGCATCCAAAGCCGGAATCATCGGCATGACGAAGTCTGTAGCAAAGGAGCTTGGCAGCCGTGGCGTAACAGCAAATGCGATCGCGCCGGGATTCATCAAGACAGATATGACAGACGCAATGTCAGATAAGATGAAGGATGCGATGCTTGACCACATCACAGTTAAGAGACTGGGTGAGGTATCAGATATCGCTGAGACAGCAGCATTCCTTGCATCCGACAAGGCATCTTACATTACAGGACAGGTTATCCGTGTAGACGGTGGCATGAGCCTGTAAGATAGAATAGAATATAGCTTAAAGAATATAAATGCCAGATACAAAGTATATATTTGTATCTGGCATTGTTTCGTTATAGCATTTTTATTTTTCAAAAATCATATTTATGTTGTAATGAAATTATCATTAATATTGTTTTTTTATATTCGATATTGTAATATAAACGTATAAAAGCAATACAATATATTGACATATTAATACAAACACAATACAACAACAAGAATAAAGGAGGCACTATATGGCAAGTACAATTCAGGTTAGAGTAGACGATGAATTAAAAAGAAAATCAGATAGTTTGTTCAAGGATTTGGGAACAGATACTACGACGGCGATAAGAATCTTTTTGACACAGGCAGTAGCCGCAAATGGATTTCCATTTGAGATTAAAAGAAGTAACAACATATATCAAAGTATGTCCGAAGAAGATGTACTGAAAAGACTGGAAGATGCGAGAAAACACGCAGAGCAGGGAACATGTATAGATGCAGATGCATTTGTGGCGGATATGAGGACAAAATATGGCATATAAGATTTTTATGACGATTGATGCAGCAGAGGAGTTGGAGAAGATTATTCAATATTTGATTGAGAAAAAGAGAAATCCACAGGCTGCGACAAGTTTATTAAATGACTTTGAGAATACGAAAATAAGATATACTGAGAGCAAAATTAATTGCTTACAAGGATATTGATTTTGCGAAATATTGATAAATAAAAGATCCAGATATGGCAGAGGTGCTGTATCTGGATTTTTTTTAATTCTTTAAAACTTTTTCTGCCGATGCCCTGTCTATGATAGTAGATGTTCCTTTTATGAGAAAAGGGACATGCAGATAGTTATAGAAGGGAGAGAGTAAAATGAAGCAAAATATATAAAAAATGAGAAATATTTTGTGAACTATTGACAGCCGTTTTTTTTTTTTATAATATTTGTGCTTTTTTACAGACATCAATGAGGTTTACATAAGTATAAGAAAAGCAATGTAACAGATAGAAGGCATAGTGTATAAGAGAAAAGGAGAGAGATGGATGAAAAAGAATAAGATGAAAGAACGCATCATGTGTCTTGTATTAGCCGTGATGCTGGGTATCAGCGGTATCATACCTACGGCACCGGTATTAAAGACGGAGGCAGCATCATTATCAGCGGCGGATGATTCCCAGACAGTGATAGGATGTCATAGATTGCATGATACATCTTATGCTGCGGTACAGGTAGGCAATAAGATTTATTATTCAAGTGACAGAACGGGTTATATCTTTTGCTATGATGTCAAGAAAAAGACAAACAAGAAGTTAGCAAAGCTGCCAAAGCAGGTAAGAAATAAGAATACATATTATTCCTATAAGAATTATGCAAATATCAGCAACATGTTTTACTATAAAGGATATCTTTATTGTGGTTTAATGGATGGTCTTATGTGTTATGGCATTATTCGCGTAAATGTGAAAAACGGAAAGGTGAAAAAATTATTTTTTGAGTGTTCATCAAGCAGTGTTTTGCCGGAGCCGAGTTTTGAGTTTTCCATTTATAAGAATAAGATATATTATGCATATTCAAATGGCACTTCAAACTATAATTATTATTTTGCATCTATGAATCTGGATGGCTCTCATAAAAAAGTAATCAGCCAAAAAGCGCTTACGAAAGTGTGTCGAAATGTAAAGGACAGCCGCATGATTGTTTATAGAGATGCGGTGTATGTCTATAACAACTTTGATGTTTTCTACAAAATAAATAAAAAAGGGAAAAAGACAAAGATCAAGAATCTGCCGAAAACATATATGAAGGTTAAGGTCAGCACATCCGGCTGCGTAATTGACGGTGAGAAAGCACAGTATAAGGGATATGAATATGACTCAATGGGATCTTTTGGCCTGTTAAACAAAAAGAATATTGCGACAGGAGAAGAAAAGGTCATTAATTCCAGCTCAAGCGAGAGAAGAAGCTATATTGTGCTTGGAGACTATATTCTGTTAAGAAAGAATAAAGCAAAGAAGAAACTGGGTGAATGTAAAATCACCCTTCAGCTTCTTAATAATAAAGGTAAGAAGATCAAAGATCTGTATAGCTACAATGTAAATTATAATGAGTAATATATCACAATTTTAAAAGCAAAGGAGAGATGATTATGAAAAAAATGAAGAAACTACTGGCGCTTATGTGCATCGCTATAGCTGCACTCATATGGCTGCCGGGACTAAAGTTTCCGGTAGAGGCGGGAGGTATTGATTACGAGGAGATGGTGTTGGTAGAATCCGGAGAAGATGTCACCTTATCAATAAATCTCAGTAAGTTAAATCTACCGGCAGGTTTTGAGGTGGGTAGTTGTAACTGGATTACAGATGGTGAAACTGTCAGTGCAGATGGTGGAACTGTCAGTGCAGATGGATTGTCATATACATTGAGAAATGTTACAAAATCCCAGTTTGTTTATGTATCTATATCCGACAAGAATAGTAGAGATGGAAAATTTTGTGAATTTTATATTTATGTAAATTCTTCAAATATAACAGCTAAAGCAGTTGGCAATAATACGGTGATAGCGAACTCAGGAGAGAAAGTAACACTAAAGGTATCCGCAAGCAGTAATCAGGGGAAGCTTACATATACATGGTATAAAGGACAGTCATACGGAGGAGATGTAGGACAGTTAGGGCATAAAGCATCTTATACCTGTACAGCACCGGTTAACAAAACAAAAAAGCTGAAGACTGAGGATTATCACTGTGTGATTTCTGATGAAATGGGTAATTCAAGCACAGTTTCCTTTACTGTATATGTAAACAGTACAGCCAAAGAGAGCAAATTAAAGACAAATAAGGTCTATATTCTGACATGGGATAGTCAGGTGGAACAGGCGATAAAGGCGGTTAATAAGATATATCCGTCTTATACAAAGAATATCGAAGTGATCAAATATGAAGTTGGCGGAGGATCAGCTGAATATTATGCATTAGTACAGCAGAAGCTTGCAAACAATCCCGAAGCTACGTTTATCGTTTTGATGGATTCAGCAAAGCTGGATGTACTTTTATCTACAGGAGTATTTACAGATTTGGACAAGCTTGGACTTACAGATGCTTACAGCCAGTCTTATCCATATACCAGAAAAGCAGGAACCTATAAGGGCAAGCTTGTAGCGATGACACCGGAAGCAACACCGGGAGCATTTATGTTTGATCCGGATATTGCACAGAAGGTTCTTGGAACTTCAGATCCTGAAAAGGTTCAGAAGATGATCGGAACAGCTGATGGCTATCTGTCTGTTGCTGCAAAGATGAAAGAGGCCGGTTACTATATGACCTCCGGAGCATCAAAATATACAATGAGTGGTTGTGAGGGTATTCTCAATAACATGATAGGGGATACATCGTATTCTTACGAGGATAATAGCAAGGTATTTATGTTATCTGAAGCAGATAAGAAGACTGTGGAAAAGATCGCGAAGGCGACCCGTAGAAATGGATATGATACAGGAAGCTCGATGTGGAGCAGTGCTTGGGTGGCTGATATGACATCCGGTAAGGTATTTGGCTGGTTCTCTGGCACCTGGGGACAGTATAGCATTACATTTGACAAGCCGATGGCTGCCTGTCAGGGACCATTTGCCTATAACTGGGGTGGTACATACTACGCAATTAAGAGTGGCAGGCAGGATGAAGCAGCAGTGCAGTTCCTAAAAGCCTTATGCTGCGATCCTTCTGTAATGGGTTCTCTGGGCGACCTTCCAAATAATACCGTTGCAGCTCAGAAGGTGGTCAGTAAGGGTAAGAATCCTGCAGCTATGAAAAATAATCAGAATATTTATAAAGTATTCGATAAGATGGCAAGAAGCATCAATGGTGGTTCTTATAAGATCTCAAAACCAAAGGTATCCCTTACAAGTAATGGCATTGTAAAGGGATCTGACGGAAAATATTACTATGTAAAGAAAGGTCTGATCCAGTCAGGCAGAAGCGGATTCATCAAAGTTGGCAAGAAGACCTATTACATCAAGAAGGGTGTAGTGCAGAATAAAAAGACCGGATTCGTGAAGAACGGCAAGAAGTACTACTATGTAAAGAAGGGTGTCTGCAGTACAAAGAATGAATTTGTAAAGGTAGGTAAGAAGACCTATTATCTGAATAAGGGCGCAAAGAACACCAAGACCGGATTTGTAAAAGTCGGTAAGGCAACTTATTACGTTAAGAAAGGTCTGAAGACTACACAGACAGCATTTATCAAGAATGGCAGACAGGAATACTATGTCAAGAATGGCGTATGGAAGAAGTCTTATACCGGAAATGTCACCTATAGAAATCATGTTTACTATGTGAAGAAGGGTGTAAAAGTAAAAAAGGTGAGATAATACATGAAGAATAGATTGAAGCAGATCATTGTCTGGTGCATGGTGGCAGCATTGCTATGCGTGAATTGCTCATTTACATCAGAAGCGAAAACAGGCAGTAAGGTTACAGTTCCAAAGACATCTATTACGTCAGTAAGATCCAGATCAGCGGGACAGGTGACAGTAAGATTTAAGAAATCAAAAAAGGCGGGCAGCTATCAGATTCAGATCAGTACAGACAAGAAGTTTAAGAAAAACGTAAAAAGCCAGAAAGTCAGTGCTAAGAAAACAACGGTAACGTTTAAGAAGCTGAAGCAGGGCAAAAAATATTATGTCAGAGTGCGTGTGTACCGGACTGTAAAGAAGAAAAAATATCACAGCGCATGGAGTAAAGTGAAGTCTGTTAAAGTGAAAAAGAAGACGACAAAGAAGGACTCCGGTCAGAAGAATACTGGTGATAGCAATAAGTCTGAGAACACCACAGATGTAACGGATGCCACTGAGAACGCAGGCACCACCAAGGATACAGACACCACTGGAAACACAGGTGCAACTAAGGATACAGATACCATCGGGAACTCAGGCACTACCGGGGACACGAATTCCGGCGGACAGGAGTCCGAGGATCAAAAAAAAGAGTGGGATGGCACGGCAGAGCTGGAAAAAATGGAATATGAAGTGGGAGAAGAAATAAAGGTTCATTATTCCAAGCAGCCGGAATGTGCAGGAGAAATAAAGGAATATTATACTTATGGTAATCAGGGAGAATATATCGATTATACAGAAAGATATACCAAAAAGAATGAGAACGGAAATGTGGTATGTACGAGTGTCGGACATACCAGCCTGTGTATTATATTCCCTGAGACAGAGCATTATAAAGAGACATGGATTGCTTTGGGAAAAGTGAGAATATACAATAATGAAGACCCACTTGGAGGATTTAATCTGTCCGGTTATAAGTACGGGGAAACCATGAAGAAAGAGGTTGAAGATATAACCGTAACGAATGGTACAGGTTCTTTTTGTGAATGGTTTGCATGTGAAGGTAATGCTGCATGGTTAAATGAACATATAACCTTTAAGGTATCCGATGTTACACCGAAAGAATACAGAAATCTGATGGATTGGGCAGGCTGGAATACTTCAGAACCGGAAATAAAAGTAGAAACCTATAATCTGAAGGGGGTATATGGAGAGACAACATCCGTTACGACTTCGACAACAAGTGGAAAAATAGAATTTTCCGGCAAGGCAATGTCACAGTGCAAGCTTACTGTAACAGCTGGTGCAGGTGTGCGCGTGTGCAGACTGGATGCTTACAGGGATGGCGTTTTATATGACACTATGTATGTTGCTCCGAAGCCATATGATGAAGATGGAAATCTTCTTGATACAGAATTGTATACAAAGGTTCGGAGAAATGTAGAGGCAAAGCTGTGGACAGATGATATGTCGAATTATGATAAGCTGAAAACTCTTGCAGATTATATTTCAACGACAGCGCATTATCCGGGATATCAATGTACTCAAAAAGATGTAAATCCGACTCTGTGGGATGGATTCTCAGTCGATGGTATTGCACTTTATTATAATATGTTCAATATGCCGGTTTTAAACCGCGCGATGGCATTGCGTGGCGGTATCATAACCTGTGTGGCTATAGATATTGTCTGCGCTGCGGCAGAGGAGGATCTGAGACTGAATTATCTGTATGATAAAGCGACAGATACTGTTGCAGAAGGCGAAGGCGTATGGCTTACGATCGGAGATGCCAGTACCAATCCAAGCGCAGGAGCGCATGAGTCTCTGGCATACAAAGATGCCGATGGCAATATTGTATATATCGATGCGCAGGGAAGAATGGCAAGAAATTCATGTGAAGAACATGGCTGCCTGGATAAGGTCATCAGAGACTAGAGCCGCGCCGGACATGAAGAGGCGAAGAATATAGAGGCAGATATTTAATCAAATAATGAAGGAGATGGATAAGATATGAAACAATTTTTAAAATCACATGCAATTTTATTCAGTATGCTTGCAGTCCTGATCGGATGCTTAATTTACCCGAATCAGGCAGATGCAAAGACATATCAGACACAGGATAACTATATTGGTGGTGGCGGATGTTCAGTTGTGATCAGTGGTAATAAGGTTTATTATTCAATCACGGAAACTGGAAAAATCTTCTGCTATGATATCAAAACGAAGAAGACAAAAACCATTGCCAAAGCAGGTGGAAAAGGATTTAGAAGCTTGAGAAAAAAAGGAAATTATCTGTATGCAGTCTATGATAATTATGGCGGATCCGATGGATCAGATAAGTATATCGTGCGTGTATCAATTAAGAATGGTAAGAAAACAAAACTTGCAAGAGGCCGTGATTTTGTATTTGCAGGCAAAAAGATCTACTATACAAAGACGCAGCATGTAAAGACCAGTGATATAGAATATGATAAAACGGTTGGTACATATTCCATGTCACTTACCGGAAAAAATAAAAAGAAAGCAAAATCTGTTGTATTAAGTACAGAACGGGATGCAAGAACGCCGATCAAGACATCAAAAGGTTCACTTACCTCCAGAGGAAAGACAGTGGGTAGTTTATATTTTCCACAGGCGATAGATTATACGACGTCAAAGGGAAAGAAAACGGAGATCTATAATGTATTGAAGGATAAGAATGCAAGCAGTACTTCAACGATACAGTATTATACATTACAGGGTGATTACATTGTGTATAAGAAATGTGATAAAAATGGATATTCCAAACTGATACTCGTGAAAAAGAACGGGAAAGGATCCAAAGTTTTATATTCAGAACCTTCTGCAAGCGGTTGGTAAAATGAAAATACAGGCGTTACAGCCGGTCGGTGTCAGGTGAGGGTCAGAACTTATAGCGTCAGATAGACAGTTAGAGCTTATGGCATCAGATGGACGATGTTGTATTTAGCATATGGCATCAGGTACAGATGATCGAATTTATTTGTATCTGGTGCCGTTTTTTACGCATCGTGATGGTAAAAAATGCGGATTAATGCTACAATAAAACGAATGGGGAAACGCTTTGGCAGATGCGAATGAAAAGGCTGAATGAGATCATACGAGAGGAAACGAAAAAATGAACAAACGAAACCGGTTAAAAACCATTCGGCCGCAGAATGAACGTGCGGCAAGAGCATTCCGTAAGAAGCAGAACATGAAGGTAGAGCTGAATAAAAAGTGGCTGCCTGTTGTCTATGTGGTGATGCTCGGTATCTGTATTTTACTGAATGTGACAAATGATAGTCTGGATCCGGCAAATGTGCTGATCAGTGTCTGTATGTTTGGAATCGTGGGAGCGATATTTGTCTACGCATATAAGCATCTGAAGCATATCGACCAGATGGGGGAAGATTTTCGTATAGCCATCAGCTATATCAAGGGCGACTATGCAAAAGAAAAGAAGCTTCTTTGGGATCTGTATCGTACCGAGACTCGGTATGGTATCTTTAATGAGGAACATCTGAGAAATTCCTATGTAGATTATGTGGAAGAAATGAAACGTCTGGAGCAGGATGAGGAAGGAAAATATGCCTGCGATATCGAAGATTTTATCAATTACCAGCTGATCGATGATGCGGTTGAAAAAGGTCGTCTGAGTCTGGTTCCGGGAGCCATGACAGGGCTGGGTATTCTTGGTACCTTTATCGGTCTGTCAATCGGCCTTCAGGCATTTAATACAGGTTCAGCAGAGGAGATCACGAACAGTATCGGACCTCTGATGGATGGTATCAAGGTTGCGTTCCATACCTCTATCTATGGAATGATCTTTTCCCTGACATTTAATCTGATCTTTAAGACGGTGCTGGAACAGGCATATCATAAGCTGGATGAATTTGTAGCAGAGTTCAAACGGTATGTACGTCCGGATGCGACTTACGATAACGGTAATCTGGAACTGGATTTCCAGAAGAAACAGTTGGAAGCAACGATAGCAACACAGAAAGCAATCGAAGAAACACTTGCATATCTGAAGTCCATGCATGAAGATATCGAAGATATCCGTATCCTGACGAAAGATCAGAATGACATCTTCCGGGGCAGACTGAACCGCCCGAGGGCGATCGGGCAGAGCAGCAGGGAGGGATAAGGTATGAGTAAGAAACGAAGAAGACCGGAGGAAGAAGAAACCTCTTACTGGCTGTCGTATTCCGATATGATGGCGGCACTCCTTCTGATCTTTATTCTGATCATTTCTTTTACACTGATGCAGTCAAAGAGCCAGTATGAGAGTAAACAGGCAGAGCTTGATAAGCAGAAAGAAATTATCAAGGAACAGGAGCGGTTGTTAAAAGATCAGCAGGATGAGCTGGATCGGATCGCAGGCATCCGAAGTGATCTGGTGGCGGCTCTCCGCGATGAGTTTGCAGACAGTTCGTTAAATGTAAAAGTTGATGAAAAAACCGGAGCGATCACATTTGATGCAAGCGTTTTGTTTGATGTAGCAGACAGTGATCTGAAGGAAGAAGGAAAGACGTTCTTAAAGGAATTTCTTCCCAAATATTGTAATGTGCTGTTAAATGAAAAATATCGTGATTATGTATCGGAGATTATTATAGAAGGTCATACAGATACGAATGGATCTTATATTTATAATCTTGAACTTTCCCAGCAGAGAGCCTTTTCTGTTGCGAAGTATTGCCTGACCGAGAGTAACGGGATCATAAGCTCCACGGATGTTGAACTGCTCCGAAGTGTGCTGACGGCAAATGGAAAGTCCTACAGCAATCCGATTTATAAGGAGGATGGATCTGTCGATCTGGAAGCATCCAGACGAGTAGAGATTCTGTTCCGGCTTCAGGATGAAGAAATGATCGCTGAGATGATGGATATTCTGAAAGAGAAATAGATATTTTGAAAGAGAAACAGACCAACACTTGCGGTTTTAAAAACGAGATGGTACAATGAGCATTGCGATGGGATGTGTTTACACATACCAGCATAATGCGAAACCAACATTGAACCGACAGGTGAAATGGTACAATGAGCATTGCGACGGTACATGTTTATATGTACCAAATGGATAGATTGTCTTTTGAAAGGAAAACGAGATGAAAAGAGTAGTTGTAACAGGAATGGGTGCTGTAACCCCAATCGGAAATAATGTAGAAGAATTCTGGGATGGCATTAAGAAGAATAAAGTAGGTATTGGCGAGATTACAAAATTTGATGTATCCGAATATAAATGCAAAATGGGTGCCGAAGTAAAAGATTTTGATCCGAAACAATATATGGATCCAAAGGCAGCCAGAAGAATGGAGCCGTTCTGCCAGTATGCAGTTGCAGCTACAGGCGAAGCAATCAAGAATGCCGGTATTGATCTTGAGAAAGAAGATCTGACAAGATTCGGAACCTGTATCGGTAACGGACTTGGCGGTGTAGCTACGATCGAAAAGGAACATGCCAAGGTTATGAATGGTAAGGCAAACCGTGTCAGTGTAATGATGGTTCCTATGATGATCTCGAATATGGCAGCCGGAAATGTAGCGATCGCATATGGCTTAAAGGGCAAATGTACAGATGTTGTAACAGCATGTGCGACAGGAACAAACAGCATTGGCGAGGCATATCGTTATATTCAGGTCGGAGATGCAGATGTGATGGTAGCCGGAGGCGCTGAATCACCGATCTGTGAGACAAATGTTTCAGGCTTTATCTCCATGACAGCACTTTCAAGTGCAACAGAAGCAGATCGTGCGTCGATTCCGTTTGACAAAGACAGATGTGGATTCGTTATCGGTGAAGGAGCTGGCGTCGTAGTTCTGGAATCTCTGGAGCATGCGCAGGCAAGAGGAGCAAAGATCCTTGCCGAGGTTGTCGGATATGGTTCCACCTGTGATGCATTTCACATTACATCCCCTGCCGAGGATGGAGAGGGTGCAGCAAGAGCCATGACACTTGCAATCAACGAGGCTGGCATTACACCGGCAGACGTTGATTATATCAATGCACACGGAACAAGTACCCACCACAATGATCTCTATGAGACAAGAGCAATTAAGAAAGCATTTGGTGAAGATGCATATAATGTAAATATTAATTCTACAAAATCCATGATCGGTCATTTATTTGGCGCGGCCGGAGCAGTTGAATTTATTACATGTGTAAAATCTATCGAAGATGGATACATTCATCCAACAGTAGGTCTTCGTGAGACAGAAGGCGAGATCGATCTGAATTATACAAAGGGTGAGGGCGTTCATAAGGACATTACATATGCGCTGAGCAATTCTCTTGGATTTGGTGGACACAATGCCAGCATTCTTGTAAAGAAATGGGAAGAATAAGATCCGTGCGGAAATAAACGTTTCATTTCAGTATAAAAATATTTGTCAGAAAATTGAAAAAACGTATTGACATATTCCTTGTGTTATGGTAAAGTACCTCTCGATGAACTGCCGAAGACAGTAGGTGCCGGATGGCATAAGTTGAAAAACGCCTACCGAGGAATATATCGTTAATATTATTTTAACTATATGCTCTCTGTCTTATCGACAGAGAGCTTTTCTTATTTTAGCAGAAGATGCTTTCTGTTAACTATGTGCAGTCATTAGTAAAACAAGGAGGCGCATTATGGCAAAGGTAGAGATTAAGAAGCCAGTAGTTGAAGAAATCAAAGCTAACTTAGATGGTGCTCAGACAGCAGTTGTAGTTGACTACCGTGGACTTACAGTTGAGCAGGACACACAGCTTCGTAAGCAGTTAAGAGAAGCTGGGGTTGTTTATAAGGTATACAAGAACACCATGATCAACTTCGCTATTGAAGGCACAGAGTTCGAGGGACTGAAGCCATGTCTCGAAGGACCTACCGGATTAGCTATCTGTAAGACAGATGCTACAGCAGCAGCCAGAATCCTGGCTAACTTCGCAAAGACTGCTCCAGCACTTGAGCTTAAGGGTGGCGTTGTAGAAGGTACATTCTACGATGCAGCAGGTATCGCAGTTATTGCAAACATTCCTTCAAGAGAAGTACTTATTTCCAAATTCCTTGGAAGTATCCAGTCACCTATTGCAAACTTCGCTCGTGTTATCAAGCAGATTGCAGAACAGAAGGAAGCTTAATTATTTGTGCATACAGGCACGTCGGCTTCTATTTAATAGAAGCAGCAATTATTAAACTATATTATATTAATGGAGGAAATAATAATGACAACTCAGGAAATTATTGAAGTAATCAAAGGTTTATCAGTATTAGAATTAAATGACTTAGTTAAAGCATGTGAGGAAGAATTCGGTGTATCAGCAGCAGCAGGTGTTGTTGTAGCAGCAGCAGGCGGAGACGCTCCAGCAGCAGAAGAGAAGGATGCATTCGATATCGAACTTACAGAAGTTGGTCCTAACAAGGTTAAGGTTATCAAGGTTGTTCGTGAGATCACAGGTCTTGGCTTAAAGGAAGCTAAGGATGCTGTTGATGGCGCTCCAAAGGTTATCAAAGAGGGAGCTTCAAAGGACGAGGCTGAGGAAGCTAAGACTAAGTTAGAGGCTGAAGGCGCTAAGGTTACATTAAAGTAATTTTATTCCTTGTATTTATGAATATCTTTCGACCTGGCGGGAGAATTACCTGCCAGGTCGTTTTTGTCAAAGTTCCGGCGAACTGATCATTTTTATCAATAAGAGCAGTTGAAACCGAATAAGTGATTTTAAGATTCTGAACACAGATACGACATGATATAGTCAGCGTTATGTATCTGTTCTGTAATAATACCGCTGCAGGCTGTTTCAAAAGAATGCAGAGGGGCATATAAATATGGATAAAAGTTCATATACAATTCTTTAATAAAAAATTCCAAATATTTCTTGACATATACCTTGAAAATGTGATACAGTGTAGGATGTCTATACTATGGGTTGGTTTGCGTTCAAACCAGACATATAATGACACGGCTAATATATTTCGGTTAAATGTAAGCATTTCAACAGAATATACGCTTAAAAATAAATTCCAAGGGGTGAATGTGTCGATGGAAAAAAACAGAATTAGTCCTGTTCAATCTGGTAAAGGTATCCGAATGAGTTATTCCAGACAGAAAGATGTACTGGAGATGCCTAACTTTATCGAAGTTCAGAAAAACTCATACCAGTGGTTCCTTACCGATGGTCTGAAGGAGGCATTTAAAGATATCTCTCCTATTACTGACTATACAGGACAGCTTAGTCTTGAGTTTGTAGATTTCCAGTTATGTAGAGATGATGTGAAGTACTCAATCGAAGAGTGCAAGGAAAGAGATGCAACATATGCTGCACCGCTTAAAGTAAAAGTAAGACTCCATGCAAATGACGCAAAGGAAATGTCAGAACATGAGATTTTCATGGGTGATCTTCCTCTTATGACCGAGACAGGTACATTTGTGATCAACGGTGCAGAGCGAGTTATCGTAAGCCAGTTGGTGCGTTCACCTGGTATCTACTATGATATTGCACATGATAAGATTGGTAAGAAGCTGTACTCCTGTACAGTTATCCCAAACCGTGGTGCATGGTTGGAGTACGAAACAGATTCGAATGATGTTTTCTATGTTCGTGTAGATAGAACCAGAAAGGTGCCTATCACAGTACTTATCCGTTCACTGGGAATCGGAACAAATGCAGAGATTATCGATCTGTTTGGCGAAGAACCAAAGATTTTAGCAAGTATTGAAAAGGATCCTTCTGAGACATATCAGGATGGTCTTCTTGAGCTGTACAAAAAAATAAGACCGGGTGAGCCTCTTGCAGTAGAGAGTGCAGAGAACCTGATCAATGCAATGTTCTTTGATCCAAGACGTTATGATCTTGCAAAGGTTGGACGTTATAAGTTCAATAAGAAGCTGGCATTCCAGAACAGAATCACAGGTCAGATACTTGCAGAGGATGCGATCGATCCGGCAACCGGTGAAGTAATCGCAGAAGCAGGCACGACACTTACAAGAGCACAGGCAAAGGATATCCAGGATGCTGCTGTACCATATGTTATGATCCAGACAGAAGAACGTAACGTAAAGGTGCTTTCAAATATGGTAGTAGATCTGTCCAAGTATGTTGGATTTGATCCTGCTGAAGTAGGTATCCATGAGGGTGTATACTATCCTGTCCTTGAAACCCTTTTAAATGAATATTCAGACGAAGAAGAATTAAAGGCAGCTATCGCAAGAGATGCATCTGACCTTGTTCCAAAGCATATAACAAAAGAAGACATTATCGCTTCAATTAACTACAACATTCACCTTGAATATGGTATTGGAACAAAGGATGATATCGATCACCTTGGTAACAGACGTATCCGTGCAGTCGGAGAACTTCTTCAGAATCAGTATAGAATCGGTCTTTCCAGACTGGAAAGAGTTGTAAGAGAGAGAATGACGACTCAGGACGTAGAGACGATCACTCCACAGTCTCTGATCAACATCAAGCCTGTAACAGCAGCAGTTAAGGAATTCTTCGGAAGTTCCCAGTTGTCACAGTTCATGGATCAGAACAACCCATTGTCTGAGCTGACTCATAAGAGAAGATTATCAGCCCTTGGTCCCGGTGGTCTGTCACGAGACAGAGCAGGATTCGAGGTTCGAGACGTACACTATACTCATTATGGTAGAATGTGTCCTATCGAGACTCCTGAAGGTCCTAACATCGGTCTGATCAACTCTCTGGCTACTTATGCAAGAATCAATGAGTATGGTTTTGTAGAAGCACCATACAGAAAACTGGATAAATCAGATCCTGCAAACCCTGTAGTTACAGATGAGGTTATTTATCTGACTGCAGATGAAGAAGATAATTACAGAGTTGCACAGGCGAATGAACCTCTGGATGCAGATGGTCATTTCGTAAATAACAACGTATCAGGAAGATACAGAGAGGATACAACAGAGTTCCCGAAATCAAGAGTTGATCTGATGGACGTTTCTCCTAAGATGGTATTCTCAGTTGCTACATCCATGATTCCTTTCCTTGAGAACGATGATGCAAACCGTGCTCTGATGGGATCAAACATGCAGCGTCAGGCAGTTCCGCTTATGCTTACCGAATCAGCCGTTGTAGGTACCGGTATGGAAGCAAAGGCAGCCGTTGACTCAGGTGTATGTATCGTTGCAAAGAGAGATGGTGTAGTTGAATATTCCACAAGTAAGGAAATCTGTATTAAGGCAGATGAAGATGGAACAAAGGATATCTACCACGTTATCAAGTTCGCACGAAGCAATCAGGGTAACTGTATGAACCAGAGACCTATCGTATTCAAGGGCGAGCATGTTAAGGCTGGAGAGGTTATCGCAGACGGACCATCTACTTCAGGTGGAGAGATCGCACTTGGAAAGAATCCGCTGATCGGTTTCATGACCTGGGAAGGTTACAACTACGAGGATGCTGTTCTTTTAAGTGAAAGACTTGTAAAAGATGATGTATATACATCTATTCATATTGAGGAGTACGAATGCGAAGCGAGGGATACCAAGCTCGGACCGGAAGAGATCACAAGAGATCTTGCTGGACTGTCCAATGATGCATTAAAGGATCTGGATGAGAATGGTATTATCCGTATCGGTGCTGAGGTTCGTGCCGGAGATATCCTTGTCGGTAAGGTTACTCCTAAGGGAGAGACAGAGCTGACAGCAGAGGAAAGACTCCTTCGTGCCATCTTTGGTGAGAAGGCAAGAGAAGTAAGAGATACTTCCCTGAAGGTTCCTCATGGAGCATTTGGTGTCATCATGGATACCAAGATCTTCACAAGAGAAAATGGTGATGAACTTTCACCGGGTGTTAATAAATCAGTCAGAGTATACATTGCTCAGAAGAGAAAGATCCAGGTAGGAGATAAGATGGCTGGTCGTCATGGTAACAAGGGTGTAATTTCCCGTGTACTTCCGGTAGAAGATATGCCATTCCTTCCAAATGGCCGTCCGCTCGATATCGTGTTGAACCCACTGGGCGTTCCTTCACGTATGAATATCGGACAGGTTCTTGAAATCCATCTTGGTCTTGCTTCACAGGTTCTCGGATTCAAGGTTTCAACTCCTGTGTTTGATGGTGCAGACGAGTTTGATATCATGGATACTCTTGAGATGGCGAATGATTATGCAAATACTGAGTGGGAGAACTTCTACGAGAAATATAAAGATTCTGTTTCAGAAGAAGTAATGAATTACCTCTATGAGAACAGAGATCACAGAGAAGAATGGAAGGGCGTTCCGATCGACAGAACCGGTAAGGTACAGCTTCGTGATGGTAGAACCGGTGAAGAATTTGACAGCCCTGTAACAATCGGTTACATGCATTATCTTAAGCTCCACCATCTGGTTGATGATAAGATCCATGCACGTTCAACCGGTCCGTACTCATTAGTTACACAGCAGCCTCTGGGTGGTAAAGCTCAGTTCGGTGGACAGCGTTTCGGTGAGATGGAAGTTTGGGCACTGGAAGCATACGGTGCATCATATACATTACAGGAAATCCTGACTGTTAAGTCGGATGATGTAATCGGACGTGTTAAGACATATGAAGCGATCATTAAGGGTGAGAACATTCCTACACCTGGTATCCCTGAGTCATTCAAGGTACTGCTGAAGGAATTCCAGTCACTTGGTCTCGATGTCAGAGTTGTAAAAGACGATATGACAGAGGTTGATCTCGGTGAGACGATCGAAGCGTATGACGAGAATGTTAAGAGCATGATCGATGATGATAAACGGGAAGCTGATGGACGTGAATTTGAAGAAGCGGGCTTCAGCGGAACAGATGAAAATGATGAGCTGACATCATTATCAGACGGAGAATATCTGGATGATTACAGCGATGATTATGATGACAACTCAGATGATGAATTTTAGAAAGGAGATTTTGTAAGATGCCAGAATTTAACATGGAAACTCCAGAACAGGAACAGGCTTTAAGCTTTGACGCAATTAGAATCGGACTTGCATCTCCTGAAAAAATCAGAGAATGGTCACATGGTGAGGTTAAGAAACCTGAGACTATCAACTACAGAACATTAAAACCGGAAAAAGACGGTTTGTTCTGTGAGAGAATATTTGGACCTAGCAAGGACTGGGAATGTCATTGTGGTAAATACAAGAAGATCAGATATAAAGGTATTATCTGTGATCGATGTGGTGTAGAGGTTACAAAGGCCAGCGTTCGTAGAGAGCGTATGGGTCATATCGAGCTTGCAGCACCGGTATCCCATATCTGGTATTTCAAAGGTATTCCTAGCCGTATGGGACTGATCCTTGATATTTCTCCAAGAGTACTTGAAAAGGTATTATACTTTGCATCTTATATTGTTCTTGATCCAAAGGACACACCGCTTACTTATAAGCAGGTTCTGACAGAGCAGGAATACAGAAAGGCTGAAGAGGACTTCGGATACGGCTCCTTCCGTGCAGGAATGGGTGCTGAGTCCATTCAGGAGCTCTTAAGAGCAATCGATCTGGATAAAGAGAGCGAAGAATTAAAGGCTGAGCTTAAGAATTCAAGCGGACAGAAGAGAGCCAGAATCATCAAGAGACTGGAAGTTGTTGAAGCATTCCGTAATTCTGAGAATAAGCCGGAGTGGATGATCATGGATGTTATTCCTGTTATTCCACCGGATATCAGACCTATGGTTCAGTTGGATGGCGGCAGATTTGCTACATCTGACCTGAATGACTTATATAGAAGAATTATCAACAGAAATAACCGCTTAAGAAGACTTCTTGATCTGAACGCTCCTGACATCATTGTCAGAAACGAGAAGAGAATGCTTCAGGAAGCTGTTGATGCGTTAATTGATAATGGTAGAAGAGGCCGTCCTGTAACAGGTCCGGGTAACAGAGCATTAAAGTCTCTGTCCGATATGTTAAAGGGTAAGCAGGGACGTTTCCGTCAGAACCTTCTTGGTAAGCGTGTTGACTATTCAGGACGTTCCGTTATCGTAGTAGGACCGGAACTTAAGATTTATCAGTGTGGTCTTCCAAAGGAAATGGCTATCGAATTATTCAAGCCATTTGTTATGAAAGAACTGACAGCCAGCGGCAGAGCAAATAACATTAAAGCTGCTAAGAAGATGGTAGAAAAGCTTGAGCCGGAAGTTTGGGATGTACTTGAGGATGTAATCAAAGAGCATCCGGTTATGTTAAACCGTGCTCCTACACTTCACAGACTGGGTATCCAGGCATTTGAGCCTATCCTTGTAGAAGGTAAGGCAATCAAGCTTCATCCACTGGTATGTACAGCGTTCAACGCCGATTTCGATGGTGACCAGATGGCTGTTCACCTTCCACTTACAGTTGAGGCACAGGCAGAATGTAGATTCCTGCTCCTGTCCCCGAATAACCTTCTGAAGCCTTCAGATGGTGCTCCGGTTGCCGTTCCTTCACAGGATATGGTCCTTGGTATCTACTATCTGACAATGGAGAAGGATGGCGATATCGGAGAAGGCAAGTTCTTTAAGTCAAAGAACGAAGCACTGCTTGCATATGAGAATAAGGAGATCACTCTCCATTCTAAGATAAAAGTAAGAAGAACTGTTACAACAGAAGACGGAACAGAGGTTACAGGTATCATCGATACTACACTCGGTCGTTTGCTGTTCAACGAGATCATTCCTCAGGATCTTGGATATGTTGACAGAACAAATCCTGATAATATCCTGAAACTTGAGATTGATTTCCATGTTGGTAAGAAACAGTTAAAGCCGATCCTTGACAAATGTATCAATACACATGGCGCAACCAAGACTGCTGAGGTTCTGGATGACGTAAAGGCAATCGGTTACAAGTATTCAACCAGAGGTGCTATTTCAGTATCTATTTCAGATATGAAGGTGCCGGACGAGAAGAAGCAGATCCTTGCAGATGCTCAGACTCAGGTTGACAAGATCACAAAGATGTTCAGACGTGGTCTTATGACAGAGGAGGAGAGATACCTCGCTGTTGTTAAGGTTTGGGAAGAAGCCGATAAGGTTCTGACAAAAGCCCTTCTGGACGGACTTGATAAATATAACAACATCTTCATGATGGCAGATTCCGGTGCCCGTGGATCTAACCAGCAGATCAAACAGCTGGCTGGTATGCGTGGTCTGATGGCAGATACAACCGGACGTACGATTGAACTTCCAATCAAGTCGAACTTCCGTGAAGGTCTTGACGTTCTGGAGTACTTCATTTCGGCACATGGTGCTCGTAAGGGTCTGTCCGATACAGCGCTTCGTACAGCCGATTCAGGATACCTGACCAGACGTTTGGTTGACGTATCACAGGATCTGATCATTCGTGAGACAGATTGTTGTGCAGGAAAAGCAATTCCTGGTATGGAAGTAGAAGCTTTCATGGAGGGAAAAGAAGTAATCGAATCCTTCCAGGAGAGAATTACAGGCCGTTACCTTGCAGAATCTGTATACGATAAAGATGGTAACCTTTTAGTTAAGGCAAACCACATGGTATCACCAAAGAGAGCTGCTCTGATCGTAAATCAGGGTGTAGATTCAAACGGTGTTCCGTTCCTTGATCCGGATACAGGTGTTACAAGACAGGATGCAAAGCTTAAGATCAGAACGATCCTGACATGTAAGTCACACCTTGGTGTATGTGCAAAATGTTATGGTGCCAACATGGCAACCGGACAGCCGGTACAGGTTGGTGAAGCTGCCGGAATTATCGCAGCTCAGTCAATCGGTGAGCCTGGTACACAGCTTACCATGAGAACATTCCATACTGGTGGTGTTGCCGGTGATGATATTACACAGGGTCTTCCTAGAGTAGAAGAGTTGTTCGAAGCAAGAAAGCCAAAGGGACTTGCGATCATCGCAGAGTTTGGCGGTAAGGTTCAGCTTCGTGATAATAAGAAGAAGAGAGAAGTCGTTATCACAAATGACGAGACAGGTGAATCAAAGGCATACTTAATTCCTTATGGTTCCCGTATCAAGGTTCTGGACGATCAGGTTCTGGAAGCCGGTGATGAATTAACAGAAGGTTCTGTTAATCCACATGATATCTTAAAGATCAAAGGTATCCGTGCAGTTCAGGATTACATGCTTCGTGAAGTACAGCGAGTATACAGACTTCAGGGTGTTGATATCAATGATAAGCATATCGAGATCATTGTTCGTCAGATGTTAAAGAAGATCAGGATCGAGGATAACGGAGATTCATCCTACCTTCCGGGAACACTGGTTGACGTTCTTGATTTTGAAGATACAAATGAGCAGCTCATCGCAGAAGGCAAACAGCCGGCAGAAGGCTCACAGGTAATGCTTGGTATTACAAAGGCATCACTTGCTACAGATTCCTTCATGTCAGCAGCGTCCTTCCAGGAGACAACAAAGGTTCTTACAGATGCAGCTATTAAGAGTAAGGTAGATCCGCTTAATGGTCTGAAAGAGAACGTTATTATCGGTAAGCTGATCCCAGCAGGTACAGGTATGAAGCGTTATCGTTCTGTAAAGCTTGATACAGAGATGGATGAGATCAACTTCTTTGATGATGATGAAGAGATCGACTTCGGAGATGATCTGGAAAGCACAGAGTTAGAAGATGCAGTTGATACCGATGCAGATGCAGAGGATGAGGCGGAAGAAAATGCTTCAGACTTGGA
The DNA here is from genome assembly GCF_025567345.1 of Coprococcus ammoniilyticus. NCBI lineage: Bacteria > Bacillati > Bacillota > Clostridia > Lachnospirales > Lachnospiraceae > Coprococcus > Coprococcus ammoniilyticus. Next base: position 167,831 of record NZ_JAOQJS010000007.1, on the reverse strand, counting down.
ATCTGTAGAGGCAGAGACATCTGATAACGAATAAATAAATTTGAAAAGTGCTTGACACGAATAATTTCAATATATATAATGGTAAGGCATGCGTGAGAACGTATGCCTTATATTATTTTTTATTTTGAAAGTAGGAGGTGAAAACATGCCAACATTTAACCAGTTAGTTAGAAAGGGAAGACAGACAGTAGAGAAGAAGTCAACTGCACCAGCTCTTCAGAGAAGTTTCAACTCATTAAAGAAGAAGCCAACTGAGACAAGCTCTCCACAGAAGAGAGGAGTTTGTACAGCAGTTAAGACAGCTACTCCTAAGAAGCCTAACTCAGCTCTGAGAAAGATCGCCAGAGTTCGTTTATCAAACGGTATCGAAGTTACAAGTTATATTCCAGGTGAAGGTCACAACCTTCAGGAGCATAGCGTAGTTCTTATCCGTGGTGGTAGAGTAAAGGACTTACCTGGTACAAGATACCATATCATCAGAGGTACTCTTGATACAGCAGGTGTTGCAAAGAGACGTCAGGCTCGTTCTAAGTACGGTGCTAAGCGTCCAAAAGATGCTAAGAAGTAATTAAAACCGTATTATTGGAAACATTCCAAAAAAATGTGCTGGTTAGGCCATGTTTTTGCTATGAGATAAGGTGTTGATGCATAAAATGCAGAAAACATCAGATAGATAGAAGAGATGGAAATAACAGCACGAACACATTTTATAATGTGAGTACCGAAGAATTAATAAATATTAAGGAGGGAAGAACCGTGCCACGTAAAGGACATATCGCAAAGAGAGACGTATTAGCGGATCCAATTTACAATAACAAGGTGGTTACCAAGCTTATCAACAACGTAATGTTAGATGGTAAGAAGGGTGTTGCCCAGAAGATTGTTTACGGTGCATTCGACCGTATCGCAACTGAAACTGGTAAGGACGCTATCGAGGTATTTGAAGAGGCTATGAACAACATCATGCCATTACTCGAGGTTAAGGCAAGACGTATCGGTGGTGCAACATATCAGGTACCTATCGATGTAAGACCAGATAGAAGACAGGCTCTTGGACTTCGTTGGTTAACAACATTTTCACGTGCTAGAAGTGAAAAGACCATGGAAGAAAGACTTGCAAGAGAGATCATGGATGCAGCTAATAACACAGGTGCATCTGTAAAGAGAAAAGAAGATATGCACAAGATGGCAGAAGCAAACAAGGCGTTTGCTCACTACAGATTCTAATCTGTGCCGTCTACAGAATAATAAAAGGAGGACAATCCGTTGGCTGGAAGAGAATATCCATTGGACAGAACAAGAAACATTGGTATTATGGCTCATATCGATGCTGGTAAGACAACTCTTACAGAGAGAATCTTATACTATACCGGTGTTAACTATAAAATCGGTGATACTCATGATGGTACAGCTACTATGGACTGGATGGAGCAGGAGCAGGAAAGAGGTATTACAATCACTTCCGCTGCTACAACCTGTCACTGGACATTAGAGGATCATCACAAACCAAAGGCTGGTGCTTTAGAGCACAGAATCAACATCATTGATACTCCAGGTCACGTAGACTTTACTGTAGAAGTAGAGCGTTCACTTCGTGTACTTGATGGCGCCGTTGGTGTATTCGATGCAAAGGCTGGTGTAGAGCCTCAGTCAGAAAACGTATGGCGTCAGGCTGACACATACAACGTTCCACGTATGGCATTCATCAATAAGATGGATAAAATGGGTGCTGACTTTTTCTACTCAGTTCAGACAATTATTGATCGTCTGGGCAAGAATGCAATTCCAGTTCAGATTCCTATCGGTAAAGAATCCGATTTCATCGGTCTGATCGACTTATTTGAGATGGATGCATACTATTATAAAGATGATAAGGGTGAAGACATCGAGATCACAACGATCCCTGATGACTTAAAAGAGCTTGCTGACAAATGGCATGAGAACCTTGTAGAGAAGATCTGCGAGTTAGATGATGACTTAATGATGATGTACCTTGAGGGTGAAGAGCCTTCAATCGACGAAATGAAGAAAGTTCTTCGTAGAGCAACTATTGCTTGTGAAGCAGTTCCGGTATTCCTTGGTTCCGCATACAAGAATAAGGGTGTTCAGAAGATGCTTGATGGTGTTATTGAATATATGCCAGCTCCTACAGATATCCCTGATATCACAGGTGTAGATCCTGAGGGAAATGATGTAGTTCGTCATTCATCAGATGAAGAACCATTTGCTGCATTGGCATTCAAGATCATGACAGACCCATTCGTTGGTAAGTTAGCATTCTTCAGAGTATATTCAGGTACATTGAACTCAGGTTCATATGTATTAAATGCAACAAAAGACAAGAAAGAGCGTGTAGGACGTATCGTACAGATGCATGCAAATGCTCGTAAGGAAATTGATAAGGTTTACGCTGGTGATATCGCAGCTGCTGTTGGTTTCAAAGTAACAACAACTGGTGATACAATCTGTGATGAGCAGCATCCGGTTATCCTTGAGTCAATGGAATTCCCAGAGCCAGTTATCGAGCTTGCTATCGAGCCTAAGACAAAGAATGATCAGGGTAAGATGGGCGAGGCTCTTGCAAAGCTTGCTGAAGAAGATCCTACATTCAGAGCACATACAGATAAAGAAACAGGACAGACAATCATCGCTGGTATGGGTGAGCTTCACCTTGAGGTTATTGTTGACCGTCTGCTTCGTGAGTTCAAGGTTGAGGCTAACGTAGGTGCACCTCAGGTTGCTTACAAAGAGACATTTACCAAGGCTGTTGACGTTGATAGCAAATATGCTAAGCAGTCAGGTGGTCGTGGTCAGTATGGTCACTGTAAAGTTAAGTTCGAGCCAATGGATCCAAACGGCGAAGAGACATTCAAGTTCGAATCCACAGTTGTTGGTGGTGCTATTCCTAAGGAATATATCCCAGCAGTCGGTGAAGGTATCGAAGAAGCTGCTAAGGCCGGTATTCTTGGTGGATACCCGGTACTTGGTGTTCATGCAAATGTATACGATGGTTCATACCATGAAGTCGATTCATCAGAAATGGCATTCCATATCGCCGGTTCTATGGCTTTCAAGGATGCTATGGCTAAGGCAAATCCAGTTCTTCTGGAGCCTATCATGAAGGTTGAAGTTACAATGCCTGAGGAATACTTAGGTGATGTAATCGGAAGCTTAAATGCTAAGAGAGGTCAGATCGAAGGTATGGATGATATCGGCGGTGGTAAGATCGTCAGAGCATTCGTTCCACTTGCAGAGATGTTCGGTTACTCAACAGAGCTTCGTTCATCTACACAGGGACGTGGTAACTACTCAATGTTCTTTGAGAGATACGCTCAGTGTCCAAAGAGCGTTCAGGAGAAGGTTATCGCTGAAAAGTCAAAATAATAGTTTGACAACTCAGAAAGGCATTTTGCCGTGCCTTTCGACTTAAAAGAGTAAAATAAATCATATCAGCAGGTAAAAAGGTTGAAAATCCTTATGCCTGCTGGTATAAAGAGATAAAAAAAGGTTGAAAATCTTTTATATATTCTATATAATGAGTTTTAGCCAAGCATAGCCCTTAGGGGTACGAAATTTAAGGAGGATATTAAAAAATGGCAAAGGAAAAGTTTAATAGAAGTAAGCCACATTGTAACATTGGTACAATCGGTCACGTTGACCATGGTAAAACAACATTAACAGCAGCTATCACAAAAGTTCTTTCAGAGAGAGTAGCTGGTAACGCAGCTGTTGATTTCGCTAACATTGATAAGGCTCCAGAAGAGAGAGAAAGAGGTATCACTATCTCTACAGCTCACGTTGAGTACGAGACAGAGAAGAGACATTATGCTCACGTTGACTGTCCAGGACATGCTGACTACGTTAAGAACATGATCACTGGTGCAGCTCAGATGGATGGTGCTATCCTTGTTGTTGCTGCTACTGATGGTGTTATGGCTCAGACAAAGGAGCACATCTTACTTTCACGTCAGGTTGGTGTACCTTACATCGTTGTATTCTTAAATAAGTGCGATATGGTTGATGATGACGAGCTTATCGAACTTGTAGAGATGGAAGTTACAGAACAGCTTGAAGAGTACGGATTCAATGATTGTCCAATCGTTAAGGGTTCAGCTCTTAAGGCTCTTGAAGATCCAATGGGACCTTGGGGAGATAAGATTATGGAACTTATGGATACAATAGATTCATACATTCCAGATCCTCAGAGAGATACAGATAAGCCATTCATCATGCCTGTAGAGGATGTATTCACAATCACAGGTCGTGGTACAGTTGCTACCGGTAGAGTAGAAGCTGGTGTTATCCACTTAAATGATGAAGTTGAAATCGTTGGTATTAAGCCAGAAATCCAGAAGACAACTGTAACAGGTATCGAGATGTTCAGAAAGCTCCTTGATGAAGGACAGGCTGGTGATAACATCGGTGCTCTTCTTCGTGGTATCAAGAGAGAAGATATCGTAAGAGGTCAGGTTCTTTGTAAGCCAGGTTCAATCACATGTCATACAAAGTTCACAGCTCAGGTTTACGTTCTTACTAAGGACGAGGGTGGTCGTCATACACCATTCTTCAACAACTACCGTCCACAGTTCTACTTCAGAACAACTGACGTAACAGGTGTTTGTAACCTTCCAGCAGGTACAGAGATGTGCATGCCTGGTGATAACGTAGAAATGACAATCGAACTGATTCACCCAATCGCTATGAGCCAGGGTCTTACTTTCGCTATTCGTGAAGGCGGACGTACAGTAGGTTCAGGACGTGTTGCTACAATTATCGAGTAATCTACGCGTAAGTAACGAGAAGATTAGATAAATAAAAAATATCCGGAGAGTGTTTACACTCTTCCGGGTATTTTTTTGTTTATCGATTAGCAGCAATATTGACAATGAAATTACCGGTATGTTACTTTGTAGATGCAAACAATTGGGTGGGCTTATAAGCAAGCCCTGTGCAGCAGAAAAGGAGATATCAATGAAGAAAATCTTGATTACCGGTGGAACCACATTTGTCAGTAAGTATGCAGCAAAGTATTTTGTAGAGCATGGATATGATGTCTATGTAGTGAACCGTAATTCAAAACCGCAGGTTAAGGGCGTGACGCTGATTGAAAGCGACAGGCATAATTTAGGGGATAAGCTGAAGAATCTGCATTTTGATGTTGTTGCCGACATAACCGCTTATGATGCACAAGACATAATTGATTTACATAATTCGCTGGACTCTTTTGATCAATATATAATGATTAGTTCCAGTGCGGTATATCCGGAGTATGGTGTACAGCCATTTCCTGAGGATTCTGAAAGAGCAGTAAATAAATTCTGGGGAAAATATGGAACAGATAAGATCGAAGCAGAAAATGCACTGTTGGAGAGAGTCCCGGATGGTTATATTTTAAGACCGCCATATTTATATGGTTCTATGGACAACGTCTATCGGGAGGCGTTTGTATTTGACTGTGCAATGGCAGACAGAAAATTTTATTTGCCGGAAGACGGTGAGATGAAATTACAGTTTTTCCATGTGGAAGATTTGTGCAGGCTGATGGAAATATTAATTACAAAGCGCCCAACGGATCATATCTTAAATGTCGGAAATGAAAATGCAATATCGATAAGAGACTGGGTTATCAAATGTTATGCCTGCTTTGATAAAGTACCGGAATTCGTATCGGTACCGGAAACAGTAGAGCAGAGAAATTATTTCAGCTTTTATAATTATGAATACTGTCTTGATGTGACCCGGCAGAAGAAGATATATCCGGAGACGATGTCAATGGATGCCGGGTTACAGGAGGCTGCAAATTGGTATATAGAGCATGAAGGTGAGGTAAACAAGAAGCCATATTGGGAGTATATTGATACCAATTTGGTATAAAGGTAATTGACATAATAAGATGACAAGCGTGTGTATCAGGAAGGGAATTACGATGAAAATAATAGAAGTAATGGATCTGAACCGTCCGGAACTGGCGGTTTATGCGGAGCTTTCGGAACGGCAGCTTGCAACAATCTATGAACCGAAGGAAGGATTGTTTATTACTGAGAGTCCGAAGGTGATCGGGCGGGCGTTAGATGGTGGATATGAACCGGTGTCTTTTCTGGCAGAAAAGGGACAGCTTGCAGAGGCTGAGGAGATTCTGGATCGGATGGAGGATGTCCCAATCTATGTTGCACCGGATGAGATATTGACGAAGCTTACCGGTTATCATCTGACAAGGGGGCTCTGGTGCGCGATGCGCCGCAGGACATTGCCAACGATAGAGGAGGTATGTCAGGGAGCGAAGCGGATCGCTATTTTGGAAGAAGTGGTCAATCCGACAAATGTGGGAGCATTGTTCCGCTGTGCCGCAGCACTTGGTATGGATGCAGTGATATTGACCGGTGGCTGCAGTGATCCTCTTTACAGACGTGCAAGTCGTGTGAGTATGGGAACAGTATTCCAGATTCCGTGGACCATGTTGTCAAAGAAGGATGGTGTCTGGCCGGAGCAGGCAATGAAGACATTGAAAGAAATGGGCTTTAAGACGGCGGCAATGGCACTCCGGGAAGATAGTGTAGGAATTGATGATCCGCAGTTAAATAGTGAGGAAAAGCTGGCAATTGTGCTCGGTACAGAGGGCGATGGGCTGACCGGAGATACGATAGCTGACTGCGATTATACGGTTATGATTCCGATGGCACATGGTGTGGATTCACTTAACGTAGCGGCGGCAGGAGCGGTAGCTTTCTGGCAGCTGGGACATCAGCGGCAGGAGTAGTATCCGTTTGTAAAGATTGTGCGTCGACGACAGGAAAGGGTGGTCTTCTGGCAGGTGAGATACCGCTGACAGGAATAAATAGTATTCATCTGGAAAGTTATAGCATCAGTCGCAGAAAGTAGCAGCCGCAAGAAAACATGCTGGGAATATATTGATGCCGATTTGGTAAAATAATAAATTGACAAATAATAAGATGGCAGTATAATGATTGGTAGCACTGAATTGGTGCTACCAATTTCTTTTATATGAAAAAGTATAGTTCAAACGAAAAAGGATAAAAAATGTAGAGAGGATATTTGAATGAAGTATATTAGACAGTTTTTAATCATTCTTGCAATTTCATTTATCGGGGAACTGCTCAAATATGTATTACCTTTGCCGATTCCTGCCAGTATTTATGGAATGGCGATTTTATTTGTATGCCTGATGACTGGATGGATCAAGTTAGAGGCAGTGAAAGAGACAGGGAAATTTTTAATTGAGATCATGCCATTGATGTTCATTCCTGCCGGTGTTGGTCTGATGGTTAGCTGGGGAACGCTGAAGCCGGTGCTGATTCCGGTATGTGTGATCACGGTCGTTACGATCATTACGGTTATGGCGATGACAGGCAGACTGTCACAGTGGATCATCAGAAAGGATAGGAAGAAAGAGGAACAAGAGGATGCATGATTTTTTTGAAAACTCCCTGTTTGCGGGAGTTACACTTAGCCTGATCTCATATTTGATCGGGTCAATATTAAAGAAGAAATTCAAACTGGGAGTATTTAATCCGTTGCTGATCTCGGTTGTGGTTACTATTCTGGTACTGGTTGTGAGCAAGGTGGATTATGATACTTATAATGAAGGCGCCAAATATTTAAGCTGGCTGTTGACCCCTGCAACTGTATGCCTGGCGATCCCACTCTATGAACAGTGGGAACTGCTGAAGCATAACTGTAAGGCGGTTATGGTAGGTCTTGTTGCCGGTGTGGTGACAAGTCTTTGTACGGTGTTTGTATTGTCAAAGATCATGGGACTTACACATGAGGAGTATGTAACGATGCTTCCGAAGTCTATCACGACTGCGATCGGTATGGGTGTTTCAGAAGAACTGGGTGGATATGTAACGATTACGGTTGCGGTTATTATCGTAACGGGTGTTCTTGGAAATATATTTGGTGAATTAGTGTGCAAGATTTTTCGAATCACCGAACCGATATCAAAGGGTCTGGCATTTGGTTCTGCATCTCATGCGATCGGAACGGCAAAGGCGATCGAGATCGGTGAAGTGGAGGGGGCAATGAGCAGTCTGGCGATTGCGGTTTCCGGTATTCTTACGGTTGTGCTTTCGTCGTTATTTGCGCATTTTATGTAGTTATATACGCCGCATTATAAAATGCAGGGGTTTATTTCAAATTTACAGATCAGATATCAAAATATAGAAATAACGAAATTTATTGATAGTCAAGGAGACGAGTATGGAAAAACAACATGTTACATCAGAATATGAAAAAGCAATTCAATATATTTACAGCCTGATGCAGGACGGAACCTTGCAGAACGGAAGCAAGCTTCCAACCGAACGTACGATAGCGGAGACGTTAGGAATCGGAAGAAATTCGACCAGGGAGGCACTCAGTATCCTGCATGGCATGGGAATGATCGAACGCGTACAGGGATCGGGAAATTATATATCAAAAAATGCCGGAGAGTCGATCCGTCAGATGCTTATGATGATGCTGGCACTTGGCAGTATCACGAAATCCGAGGTCTGTGAGTTCCGTTGTACAATGGAAAAGTCTGTATGCAGTATGCTGATCGAGAAAGGAATACCATTTGAGTGTCAGGTGCTTCTGGAGGATAATCTGGCAAGGATGGAGCAGGTGGATGGTTCCGAACTGGTTAGCGTGGATAAGGAATTTCATGAATTGCTGATCCGGGCAACAGAGAATGAACTATTTTCGATGATCATGGAGGCGGTTATGATCGTTTATCGGGAATGGATCGATCTGGTGCTGCGCCGTGTGAATACAAAAGAAAAGGCAAACTTGCTTAATTATCACAAGCAGATCTATAATAGTGTATTGGAACGTGATGAAGCAGCCATGAAAGCGGCGGTAGACGGGCATTATCATCTGATCAGCCAGATGCTTGCATTGTAGGTGAGTAGAGGTAATATATAAGGAGGAGGTAAGAGAGTATGATCGTAACACTTGGAAGACAATGTGGATGTGCCGGAGATGAAGTTGGAAAAAAATTATCGGAGCTGTTAGGGATTCCCTTTTATACGAAGCCAGAACTGATCGCACTTGCAAAAGAAAAGAAAATTTATGAAAAGTATCCAATGTATTTTGGTGAGCAGCCGGTAAATGCGATGATCAGTTCGGTTGCGGATGATTTCTGTCCGAAGAATCAGTATGATACACCGAAACGGGCATTGTCAGCAATGTTTGGCGGACAGAGTTTTATTATTATAGGACGTGCTTCGAATTATGCCTACCGGGATGATAAGGATGCTGTCCGGGTGTTTCTGTGCGGAGATAAGAAGCAGCGGGCGCATCATATCGCAGGAAAGCATAAGATCTCGGAGCGAAAGGCTATAGCGCTTGTTGAAAAGACAGATGAGAAACGGCGTGGTTATCACAGATATTATACCGGAGAAGAATGGGGCTATGCAGAGAATTATGATCTGTGTATAGACGCGGTACGACTGGGTGTTGATAAGACGGCGGAATTGATCGCAGACTATGTAAAGCATGTCGGAGGGAGATAAATGACAACGAGAGAAGAAGCGCTGGCATATGGACTGTCTTTTCCTGATACATATCAGCAGGCGCCATTTCATGATCCGAACTGGCAACTGGTGCGTGTGAAAGGAAGCAAGAAGGCATTCCTGTGGACATATGAGAGAGACGGATATATTAATCTGAATGTAAAGGTCGATCCGGAATGGCGTGATTTCTGGCGGAGCGCATTTGACGCGGTGATACCGGGCTGGCATCAGAATAAGGAGCATTGGAATACGATCATTCTGGATGGAAGTATTCCGGATCAGGATGTGAAACGGATGATCGCAGAGAGTTATGATCTGGTGACAACCAGTCCATCAAAGAGAATCTATGAGGCTGTGAAAAAGATTCCAGCCGGAAAGGTTGCAACCTATGGTCAGATCGCGGAGCTTGCCGGGGATAAGAAGATGGCGCGTGCAGTGGGAAACGCGCTTCATAAGAATCCGGATCCGGAGCACATTCCCTGCTTTCGTGTGGTAAATGCAAAGGGTGAATTATCCGGAGCATTTGCATTTGGCGGAAAGAATGTACAGGCAGATCGATTGACGGCAGATGGAGTTACAGTTGTCGATGGACGGGTGGATATGGAGAGATTTGGAATAAAGATCTTAGATGGAGAAATCATATAAAAATATATAAGTGAAAAATGATTTATATGCAGGAAATGACCGTTCAAATACAAAGGTTATTTGAAACAGAAAACAAGTCATTTTTGCAAGACTACTGTACAGGCAGGGGGAGGCAGTATATAATATATCCGTAATTCCAACATGGGGATTTAAATGAGGTTTGGGATACATATATAACCAGAGACTTGTCGGGGGCGATAGTCTCTGGTTTTTTTGTTTGGAATGCATATTTTACGGAGTGGAAGTTAATTATTTTGTAATTCCGTTTGAATGTGTAAGATTTGCAGGCAATTCTTTATTTGAAAGGAAATAAAAATGTCAGAATATCAGTATGTAGAGCATGAATTTGCTCCGGTATATAATGAAGAATCACAGGTGCTGGTTCTTGGCAGTCTGCCATCGGTGAAATCCAGAGAGCAGGGCTTCTACTACGGACATCCGAGAAACCGTTTTTGGAAGGTTGTGGCAGCTGTACTTGGTGTACCGGAACCCTTGACGATAGAAGAGAAAAAACGGATGCTGCTTGCCGGTCATGTGGCGGTCTATGATGTGATCCGGGCTTGTGAGATCATCGGTTCCAGTGACAGCAGTATTCGAAATGTGCTTCCTGCAGATATTAAAAGCATTGTAGCACATACTCCAATCCGGGCAGTTTTTACAAATGGTAAGACTGCCGGCAGATTATACAAAAAATATCAGGCGGAACATATCGTTCTTCCGATGATCGAGCTGCCATCGACAAGTCCGGCAAATGCAGCGTTCTCGTTGGAACAACTGGAAGAAATATGGAAATCGGAGATTGGTAAATATTTGTAAAAGTATTTTACAATAGTGACGCTGACATATAAAAAGAACAATATTTTACATTAATTATACACAACTTTACAGATTCATCAGATGGTTTTACCTGTGTATGATAGCGGGCGTTTTTTTGTATGATATACTGCATCCAGACCAGAATTTTCTCATGCCATTAGTTTATTTTTAATTTTACAAAATTCTGGTGGGTGTGGTATAGTAAGGATAACTTTTTTTCTGATGAACAATAGACGTGGAGGTTACAAGAAAATGTCTCAGATAACGAAACGTGCGTTGGAAGCATCACTGAAGAAGCTTCTTACAAAGAAGCCGCTTGATAAGATAACGATAACGGATATCACGGAAGACTGCGGCATCAACCGAATGACATTTTACTATCATTTTAAAGATATCTATGATCTGGTAGAGTGGGTGTGTGTGGAGGATGCAACGAGGATACTGGGTGAGAATAAAACCTATGATACCTGGCAGGAAGGCTTCCTTCGTATCTTTGAAGCGGTGAGCGAGAATAAGACATTTATGATGAATGCATATCATTCGATCAGCAGAGATCAGGTAGAAAAATATCTGTACAGTCTGACGTATGATCTGATGATCAAGGTCATCGAAGATAAGGCGAAGAATATGCAGGTGCGGGATGAAGATAAGAAGTTCATTGCTGATTTTTACAAATGCTCCTTTGTCGGTGTGTTGCTTGAATGGATTGAGAATGGCATGAAGCGGGATCCGCATGTGATCGTGGATAAGATGGGACTGGTGATGCATGATAATATTACCAGAGCACTGGAAGCGTTTCGGACGGATGCCTTTCACAAAAAAACAGAGAGCTGACAGATACATTGAAAAAACAATGTGTCTTATTTTTCAGACCGGTTATCCCATCAAAACAGGGGAAATGATAAAATTTTAGACAGAACAAGTACCGTGAATATATTTTTATCACGGTACTTTTTTTGTTTATTGAGGGCAAAAACGGGGCATCTTATAATAAAGACAGTTTTTGAGATAACCGGTCTGTTTGCAGGCAGGCTGTATAGATTGGAGGTAATTCGTATGTATTACGCAAGTGGAAATTATGAAGCATTTGCCAGACCAAAGAAGCCGGCGGGTGTGGATCAGAAATCGGCATATATTATAGGTTCGGGACTTGGTGCATTGGCGGCAGCCTGTTTTCTGGTAAGAGATGGACAGATGAAAGGCTCACATGTACACATTCTGGAGAAAGACCCGATTCCGGGCGGTGCATGTGATGGTTATCAGTACAGCGATATTGGCTATGTTATGCGTGGCGGACGTGAGATGGATAACCATTTTGAGTGTATGTGGGATCTGTTCCGTTCGATTCCGTCCATTGAGACAGAGGGTATCAGTGTACTGGATGAGTATTACTGGCTGAATAAAGCAGATCCGAACTATTCTTTGTGTCGGGCAACTGAGAATCAGGGACAGGATGCACATACCGATAAAAAATTCGGATTATCCGATAAGGGTGCAATGGAAATCATGAAGCTGTTCTTTACCCCGGATGAAGAATTATATAATAAACGGATCGATGAGTATTTTGATGAAGAAGTGCTCAACTCTAACTTCTGGATGTACTGGCGGACGATGTTTGCATTTGAGAACTGGCATTCTGCACTTGAGATGAAGCTCTATATTAAGCGTTTTATCCATCATGTCGGAGGACTGCCGGATTTCACGGCACTTCGTTTTACCAAATATAACCAGTATGAGTCCATGATTCTTCCGATGGTAAAATATCTGGAATCATTCGGTGTGGTGTTCCATTATAATACCAAGGTTATAAATGTGGAATTCGAGATCGAAGCAGGAAGAAAGCTGGCAAAGAAGATTGATATTATCCGTGACGGTGAAGCAGATGCGATCGACCTGACCGAGAATGATCTGGTATTTATCACAAATGGTGGCTGCGTGGAGAATTCTTCATACGGAAGCCAGAACAAACCGGCTGAGTTCAAGACCGAGATCCGCGAAGGCGGCGGATGGGATATGTGGCGGAAGATCGCTGCACAGGATCCATCCTTCGGACATCCGGACAAATTCTGTTACGATCCGGAGCAGTCAAACTGGATGAGTGCAACGGTAACGACTTTGGATGAAAAGATCCTTCCGTATATTAAGAATATATGCAAGAGGGATCCACTTTCCGGCAAGGTAGTTACAGGTGGTATCGTGACTGCAAGAGATTCCGAATGGCTGCTTTCCTGGACGATCAATCGCCAGCCACAGTTTCGTAATCAGCCAAAGGGTCAGGTGCTTGTATGGGTATATGGCTTATTCTCGAATAAACCGGGTGATTATGTAAAGAAGACCATGCGGGAATGTACCGGTAAGGAGATCTGCGAAGAATGGCTCTACCATATCGGAGTACCGGAGGAGAAAATACCGGAGCTTGCTGAGCACAGCGCAAACACAGTGCCGGTTATGATGCCGTATATTACAGCATTTTTCATGCCGCGTGAGAAAGGTGACCGCCCGGATGTTGTACCGGAGGGCGCGGTAAACTTTGCATTTCTTGGACAGTTTGCAGAGACAGCAAGAGATACGATATTTACGACCGAGTATTCGATCCGTACCGGTATGGAGGCAGTATATACTCTGTTGAATATCGATCGTGGTGTGCCTGAGGTCTGGGGCAGTGTCTATGATGTACGGGATCTGTTAAATGCGACCGTAGCGATCCGTGATGGCAGAAAGATCACGGATATGAAGCTTGGACTGAAAGAGAAGATCGCAATGAAGGAGCTTTTAAAGGCGGTAGAAGGAACCGATGTCGAGAAACTTCTCCGGGAGCATGGAGCGATATAAATACAAGATCTGTATATAAAGAAAGTCTCACGATATAATATAGTGAAAGAAAACAAAGCATCTGCTGATGTATGGACTTTATATAGTTTATGGATCAGCAGATGTTTTTTATATGGACAATGCAGACCATGACGGATAAACTGTCATGCATGACAAATTTATATATTTATTTTTTATATGCAGTGATATAATACAGGTATCTGCAAAATCTGCAGAAGGAAGGAATAAAAAATCAGGAGGAAAATGAATGAAAAGACATTTAAAAAAAGTAGTATTGGCAATGATCGCATTTGTACTGTGTGGAGTAATGAATGTGACAGGTTCCAATGTAAGTCTGGCAGCAACAGACGTTGAGACGGAGCAGACGGCGGAACTGGAAGCAGCATCAACCGTAAAGCATGTATCAGCGAGAAAACTGTATCATGCAGGTGACTATCTCTACATAGAAACCTCAAAGGGTGTACTTGCGTATAATATGAAAAAACAGACTGCAAAGTATGTTGTAGAGAGTGATGGTGTCAGTGGAGTTTTGGTACACAAAGGATATCTGTATTACAACCTTTATCAGGACAGCCAGATGAGTATCTATAAGATCAAGGCTGATGGAAGTTCAAAGCCAAAACAGATCTGTAAAAATGGAAGACTTGGTTTTATGAAAAACAACCGACTTTATTATGGTCATTCCGGTTTATGTTCTATGAAACTGGACGGAACTGATAAGAAGCGTCACATGAGGGTAAAAGATGATGCAAATGGAAAGGTATTCTATTATAAGGGCAAATATTTCTACAGTGTATTTCCGTATATGACAGAATCCTATTCCGTTGACACAAAATATAAGCATAAAAAGAAATACCCGGCAGGAAATCAAACGGTTTGCAATGCATTTGTCAGAGCTTTTGATGATATGCAGTTTAATGAGAGCCTGACCGTCAGGGGATATCAGTATGGTACTTTGATCAAAAACGGAAAAAGCTCAAATTCCATTTATAAATTTGGAGATTCTTATTATGGAAAGAGTACGGGCAGAACTTCCAAGAAAAAGATCTACCAGTCATCCAAGAAGAAGGTATACGTTCTGGCAGCATGTCCGGGATATATCATGTTTGCGGAAAGCAATCAAAAAGCAAGCTATGAAGATGGAACTGTAAAGATCATCAATGTAAAAGGTAAGGTTGTCGCAACATTAAAGAAGAGTCAGAAATAGAACATATATAAAACAGAAACTATAAAAAAACAAATGCTCTGGCAGAGGTGTGGTTTGCCAGAGCATTTTTTGGATTGTACGATAATGTACAAGCGGAAGGACTGCCACATGGCAGATTCCTGTGTTTTGGTTGTGTTTAGAGATGTGTATTATTATTTATTAAACAAGTGCTTCGCCAAGTGCAGTACAATCAGCAAGACCTGCTTCATCCGGTGTTTCATGGCAGATCAGTGGAGCTGCTGCGAATACAACGCCATCAGCCTGGCACTGAGCTTCCCATGTATCCATCCATTCGCCGCTTCCCCAGCCATATGAACCGAAGATGGCGATCTTCTTACCGTTTAATGCCGGTTCACATTCAGCGAACATTGGCTCAAACTCGCTTTCTTCTAAGACTTCAGCACCCATAGCAGGGCAGCCAAATGCGATCGCATCATAGTTATCTACCATATCTGCAGTAAATTCTGCGGATGTTAAAAGATCACATTCTGCACCTTTTGCTTTTGCACCTTCTGCAACAGCCTGTGCCATTAATGCTGTATTACCTGTGCCACTCCAATATACAACTGCAACCTTACTCATAGTAGGTTCCTCCTTATAATTCATGTATTTTATATTTAGAGATCTCCGCACGAAAATGCTTACGGGAATCCCCTATATTCATTTTGTTATGTGGACGCCATGTGCATAAATACTTATTTCGTTATGCTGATGCTGTTTTCATAAATATTTATGCAGCAACCGTCAACTGCCAGATGGTTCGTCCCTGATGCCAGAGATTTGCATAGATCTCACGGCATTTTTTAAATTTGGCAAATGTTTTCTGGGCCTCACCCAGATCTCCGTATACCTTCCAGTCGCCCATGCCCTTGCAGTTGCTTCCGTGGTATTTGATAAATCCGAGAACATCATTTAACGGGTAGCCAAGGAAGACACCGATCTCATGCGGAAATTCTTCCGAACCATGAAGACGTGTACGAAGCTGTTCAAGCATTTGGTCGATTGTTCCTGCCTGATATCCTGTGCTTACAAGAAAAGAGAGGATCTCCGGTCTTGATAATTCGCGGCCCATAGCATCCGGTCTGTAGACATAGATCAGGGCAGTTTCAGCATTTTCCCGGAGGATCGTGATCCGGATCCCTTTTTTCTGAAATTGTGCATCCCAGACAGCCACACTTTCGTATAATTCTTCTCCGGAAGAAAAACGATAAAGAAACAGGCTGGCAGGTTTTAAGGACGCCAATGTAGGCGAACAATGTGTGATCAAATATTCTTCAAACATAATCTGAAACTCCTGTAACATTAAATCATCAAATGCGACAGTGTTAGTATGTGTCGTTTCAGAGCCGTTCATACAACGGTTAGCCGCACCTAACTCATGGCTGCATTATACGGTGTGTTCTTGTAAAAATCAAGCGAAATACGTGATAGAAATTCTCAATTAATTCGACGTATTTTTGTTGACGACAGTGGCTATAACGTGATATTTTTTAGTTGGTTAGAAAAAACTAACTAAAATCTTGTGAATAGAGGAATTGGATAATGATGAATTATTTAGAAATCGAAAAAGTAATTGGACGAGAGATTATTGACTCAAGAGGAAATCCTACAGTAGAAGCAGAAGTTATTCTTGCAGATGGTACTGTCGGACGTGGAGCTGCTCCAAGTGGTGCATCAACAGGTGAGTTTGAAGCATTAGAGCTTCGTGATGGCGATAAGGATCGTTTTGGCGGTAAGGGCGTTCAGAAAGCTGTTGAAAATATCAACACAAAAATTAATGACGTATTAGTTGGAATGGATGCATCTGATACATATGCTATAGATCAGGCAATGATCAAGGCAGACGGAACAAAGGACAAGTCAAATCTGGGTGCAAATGCAATCCTTGCTGTATCAATCGCAGCAGCAAGAGCAGCAGCTATTTCACTGGATGTACCTTTATATCGTTTCTTAGGCGGTGTAAGCGGTAACAGACTTCCGGTTCCTATGATGAACATTATCAATGGTGGATGTCATGCATTATCATCCGGTCTGGATGTTCAGGAGTTCATGATCATGCCGGTTGGCGCTCCTTCATTCAAAGAGTGTCTCAGATGGTGTGCAGAAGTATTCCATGCACTTCAGGCAATCTTAAAGGAAAGAGGACTTGCTACATCAGTTGGTGATGAGGGTGGATTTGCACCTGCACTTGCATCTGATGAAGAAGCAATCGAGACAATTCTCGAAGCAGTTAAGAAAGCCGGATATGAACCGGGTAAGGACTTCAAGATCGCTATGGATGCAGCTTCATCCGAGTGGAAGACAGGCACGGTTGGCGAGTACAAGCTGCCAAAGGCTGGTACAGTATATACATCAGAGGAACTGATCGCTCACTGGAAGAGACTGGTTGAGAAGTACCCGATCATCTCCATCGAAGATGGTCTGGACGAAGAAGACTGGGAAGGCTGGAAGAAGCTTACAGCAGAGCTTGGCGACAAGGTACAGTTAGTTGGTGATGACCTTTTCGTTACAAATACAGAGAGACTTGCAAAGGGTATCGAGCTTGGCTGTGGTAACAGTATCCTGATCAAGTTAAACCAGATCGGTTCTGTATCAGAGACATTGGAAGCAATCAAGATGGCTCACAAGGCCGGATACACAGCTATCTCATCGCACAGATCCGGTGAGACGGCAGATACAACAATCGCAGATCTTGCAGTTGCTTTAAATACCTGCCAGATCAAGACCGGCGCACCATCCAGATCCGAGCGTGTAGCTAAGTACAACCAGCTCTTAAGAATTGAAGAAGAGCTTGGTGCTTCAGCCGTATATCCGGGTATGAAAGCCTTCAATGTAAAATAATTATTGTCATATATTTTCCTCAAAAAAATATGAATAAATGGTATGGGAGACGTAAGCTTTGCGTCTCCCATATTTTATATGTAAAATAAGACCTGTAAGTAGAGTTTTTCACTGCCAGGTGGTATAATTTTAAACAAGTCATATTATGTTGAAAAGATTCGATGGTTGTGATTACAGACATCGGATCAGGATAATGGGAGGGCATATGAGTCGAATACTGATCATAATAGCAGTCTTACCGGCATTGATCCTGCTGGGTTTTATATATATGAGAGACCGGAAAGAGAAGCCGCCGGTCAAATTAATGGTATTGCTTCTGGCACTTGGTGCAGGTACGATCATTCCGGCAGCGATTGCAGAATTTATCGGGCAGTTAATCGTTGCACAGACAGATACGGATCATCAGACGATGCTGCTGGTGCTCTGCTTTCTGGTGATCGGAATTGTGGAGGAGCTTGGAAAATATCTGGTAACGGTCTGCACTACATGGAAAAGCAGAGAATTTCAGCACAGCTATGATGGAGTTATTTATATGGTCTGTGCATCGCTTGGCTTTGCTATATTGGAAAATATCTTATATGTTGCTTCAGGCGGAATCGGAACGGGCATCCTCCGGGCATTTACCGCTATTCCACTTCATTGTACGGTAGGTGTTATCATGGGTGCACTTTATGCGAAGGGCAGAGAAGCGGCATATGCAGGTGACCGTGCGGGTATGATCGGATTTATGGCATGGGCATATATCGTGCCGGTATTTATTCATGGCTTATATGACTATCTTGTGATGGCGGCATCGTATGGATATATTTCGGAGGCATGGGTATTCCTGATCCTTGGAGTGATGTATGTACTTTCAATTTTTCTGATCTTTTACTGTTCAGCGCATGACCGCAGAATTGACGGCAGACCGGAGACTGCAGATTATGGGATGTACCGGATGGATTTTCGTAGACCGGGCAGAAGATATTATTATCCAGATCAACCGGATTACCGGGCGGGTTATCCGGGCTATCCGGGTGGTGATACATATGGTCAGGCCGGAGGATATATGCAGAATACAAATTACACCCCATACAATGGTGGTTATACACAGGGGATGAATCAGTATCCGGGTAATGGCTATGTGCAGGGGATGAACCAGTATCCGGGTAATGGCTATGTGCAGGGGATGAACCAGTATCCGGGTAATGGCTATGCGCAGGGGATGAATCAGTATCCGGGTAATGGCTATGCGCAGGGGATGAATCAATATCCGCAAACTGGAGTGAATCCATATCGGCAGCAGGAGAATCCCGGATCACAGAATTATTCTCAGAGTTATACGTCGAATGGCACTGGTACGGATTATGGCATGACAGGGTACAACGGACAAGGGCAGAAATAAGACGGGAATTGTGGCAGAAACGCTGAATATGCCGCACGTTTTGATGGAAGATACATATGATGAATATATAGGAATCCATATAGCAGGAACATTTGCCAGGGGGTGAAATGATGAGATTTCACAACATACCGGTTCGCGATATCATGCAGGAAGCAGTCCGCTATGGCGGGGTGATCGTGGACGTTCGTACCGAAGAAGAATTCCTGAGAGGACACATACCGATGGCAGTCAATGTACCATTGTCGGATATCCAGTATGGTAATTATAATCTTCCTAAAAATAAAGTGCTGCTCACATATTGTCAGTATGGAGGCGGCAGTGCATTGGCAGCGAGACTGCTATCGCAGGCAGGATATAAGGTGATCAATACCGTTGGGGGAATCGTACAGTATAAAGGAGCATTGACGAAAAACCGCTGACAGAGGGTGTAACTAGCCATTATGAAAGAGAAGAAAATGTGGTTTGAAAATGAGAATAACAGAATAGATCGATCCCGGACATGACAGAACCTGTTAAGGAAGTGCATGACCGGGATTTTTTTGTTTAATTTACTTGTGGTGGCAGGGGGAAGTATGTATAATATGGACAGGGTAATTGGCGGGTATCACAGGATATTCCGGAGGTACTTATTTTTTTAGAAAAGAAAGGATATAGGGTAAATGAGAAAAAGAATTTTAGGAACGATCATTGCGGCAGGTTTTTTTGCAGTAGCAGCATTTGCAGGGGCAAATGGACTGGCAGAGACACAGGCGGCATGTGAACATTCACAGGTGAAGGATGGAGCCTGTGTGGATTGTAATGATCCGGTAGAATGCATCGAGGTAGAGGATGCAAGTGGAACAGCAAAGGGCACTTATTCTAAACTGGAAGATGCAGCGGCGGCTGCCGGAAACGGTGATATACTGAAGCTTCTATATAATTGTGAGAGTACATCAACATATATTGATGCGGGGAATAAGAATCTTACGATTGATCTGAATAAGAAGGAGTTAAAGGCTGTTCATTTCGATATCATGGGCTCGCTTGTGATAGAAAATGGAGAATATAGTGGCTATATCAGGAATGCAGCGACAGGGAATGAACATACATTAACATTTGAAAATGTGAGAGCAGATCTTACGCAGCTTGGATGGTATGCAAAGGGTGGCATTAAACTGGTAAACAGCAATATAGAACAGCAACATGATGGTGCAGCATTTACAGAATGGTGGCTTGAAAAGCTGCAGATGGATCAGACATCTGTTTATAAGATTACAAATTCGCCAAGCGGACTAAGCAATTATGGGTTGCTTTCATTAGATGAAGCTGTGGGCGGTATTGAGGAATTTCTTCCGGCCGGATACACATTGGATGGACAGCCGAATTCCTATAATACGATATTAGATGAAACAGGCACAAAGGCGAGAAGCGTAGAGCTTCGTTACCGCCGGCTGACAGATGCGACAGTTTCTGTATCCATTGCCCCGACTTCTTATGTATATGATGGAAAAGCAAAAGAGCCAACAGTGACTGTCACATACGATGGAAGAGATCTGACAGAAGGAACGGATTATACCTGTACATTTACAGATAATATCAATGCAGGAACAGCAAGCGTAAAAATAACAGCAAAGGGTAAGACTTATCACGGAGAAACCGTAAAGAATTATACGATCGATAAAGCACCACAGACAGCACCAACCGGTCTTACGACAGAAAATGAAAGTGCAAAAGGGAAAAAGGACGGTTCCATTAAAAATGTTGATGTATCCATGGAATATTCCGTTGACCAGAATGTATGGAAGCCGATCACAGCAAATACGATCACAGGCATTTCTGCCGGTGATTATTACGTCAGATATAAGGAAACAGCAAATTATTATGCATCGGGAGCAACAAAAGTAACGGTTAAAATGTCTGTTCCGGATGGTGGAACAACAGAAGACGTGACAACGGAAGCTTCTACAGATGCAACGACAGAGGATACAACGGAAGCTACAACTACGACAGAAGATCGTACCGATGATACAACGGAAGATGTAACGACAGAGTCAACGGATGATACTCAGGATGAAACGGAAGATGTGACAACAGAATCCGAAGAAGTTGTATCAACGGAGGACCAAACAACAGAGAAAACAGATGCCGATAAGCCGGATGACCAGAAGAACACCGGAGTAAAGACAGGAGATGATTTTGCTATGAAGACAGCAGTTGCAGGTATGATCATTTCACTGGGGCTTGCCGGAATCGTTGTTATAAATAAACGCAGAAAATAAAATCAGAAACAAAGATATAAGAGAAAAGGAGTGCTGGATTTGGACAGAAATGTCTGAATCTGGCACTTGTGATTGAAAGGAAGTATATGAGCAGAATCGAATTGATCGCTCCATGTCATTTTGGATTGGAGTCAGTATTGAAAAAAGAAATCCTGGATCTTGGATATGAGATCGTTCAGGTAGAAGACGGAAGAATTACATTTGCAGGAGAAGAGGATGCGGTTGCAAGAGCAAATATGTTTATTCGTACAGCTGAACGTATCATGATCAAGTGCGGAAGCTTTAAGGCTGTAACATTTGATGAATTATTTGAAGGAACCAAGAGTATTCCATGGGAGCGGTATCTGACCCGTGATGCAAAATTCTGGGTATCCAAGGCTACATCAAATAAGAGCGCACTGTTCAGCCCATCTGATATCCAGTCCATCGTGAAGAAAGCTATGGTAGAACGTTTGAAACAGACCTACCATGTATCATGGTTCACGGAAGATGGAGCAGAATATCCGGTTCGTGTATTTATATTTAAGGATATTGTTACAATAGGGTTAGATACATCAGGAGTATCTCTTCATAAACGTGGCTACAGAAAGCTGGTTGGTAAGGCCCCGATATCAGAAACCCTGGCATCGGCACTGATCATGCTGACACCGTGGAACAAGGATCGTGTACTGGTCGACCCATTCTGTGGAAGCGGAACATTTCCAATCGAGGCTGCTATGATCGGAGCAAGGATCGCACCGGGCATCGACAGGGATTTCCTGGCTTCCGAGTGGGCGAAGGTCGGAGATAAGAAGATGTGGTACAATGCGATCGATGAAGCAAATGACATGATCGACCATGATGTGAAGATGAATATTCAGGGCTACGATCTGGATAATGAAATGGTGAAGTGTGCGATGGAGAATGCCAGAGCAGCGGGAGTGGATGAACATATCCATTTCCAACAGAGAGATGTAAAGGATCTCAGGCATCCGAAAAAATATGGCTTTATCATCACGAATCCGCCATATGGTGAACGTCTCGAGGATCGGGAGGACCTTCCGGAATTATATAAGACGATCGGGGAAAGTTTCAGACGGCTGGATGACTGGTCGATGTTCCTGATCACGTCATACAGTGAGGCGGAGAAATATATAGGAAGAAAGGCGGATAAGAACCGTAAGATCTACAATGGTATGATCAAGTCCTATTTCTATCAGTTCATGGGACCGAAGCCGCCAAAGAGAAAGTGAGACCAAATTGAAAAAGTTTTTGATAGCGGTAGCAGTTGCAATCTTGAGTGTATTGCTCTATCTGGGCTTCTTCCGGCATCCGGATGTGAGCGTGGAAAAGACCGACGGTTCGGAGGCTGCGGCCGAGGCAATGATGAAAGAGATCGTAACAAGTGCAAATGAAAAGGGTGTTACGTTATATATCAATGACAATAAGATCACAGAGGCGGAATATCAGGCATATTTCAGTGATCGGTTACAGTTGATGATCCCAATCGCAGCATTTACCGATAAACTGGATTGTCTGGTAAATGTATATGAAAACGGAACGATCACACTGGCAAAAGGTGACAGCCTTGTTAAAGTTTATGGTGATTCGGATGTGGTAAATATCAATGGAAATGCAATACAGGCAATCGACAAGCCGGAGAAAAAGGATGATATCATCTATGTGCCGGTGAATGAGATCTGCGAGGCATTAAACTACAGCTGTAATATCAATCTGGAGACAAATGCTGCGGTGTTAAAAAAGATTGCCGAGGAAGAAAAGCTTCCGGCTGCATATGACATGAGAGAACATGATCGTGTATCTCTTGTAAGAGATCAGGGTATCTATGGAACCTGCTGGGCATTTGCATCACTTGCGGCACTGGAAAGTACGATCCGTCCGGCTGAAAATCTGGTATTTTCTGTTGATCATATGGCAATGAATAACAGCTTTAATGTCAGCCCATTTGACGGTGGCGAATATTATATGAGTATAGCCTATCTTGCGGCATGGCAGGGACCGGTGCTTGAGGAAGATGATCCGTATGGTGATAACCAGACGGTAAATGGATTGTCGGCGGTAAAGCATCTGGAAGAAGCCATTATCCTGAAGGACAAGAATTACGAGGCAATCAAATCATCCGTATACAAATATGGCGGTGTGGAAACGGTTATTTACTGTGATATGAAGAATGCAACGAGTAGTTCTTATTACTATAACAGAAACCGCAGTTCCTATTATTATGATGGAGATCAGACGCCGAATCATGACGTGGTGATCGTTGGCTGGGATGACAACTATCCGAAGGAATATTTTAATACAGAACCGGCGGGAGACGGCGCATTTATCTGCAAGAATAGCTGGGGGCAGGATTTTGGTGACGAGGGATTCTTTTATATCTCTTATTATGATACCAATATCGGTATGAACAGCGTAGTATATACGAAGCTTGGAAATAGTGACAACTACGACAAGATCTATCAGTCAGATCTGATGGGCGAGGTCGGAACGATGGGATTTGACGACAGGCCGGAGGCCTATTTTGCAAATGTCTATACGGCTGGAAAGAACGAGACATTAAAGGCAGTTTCTTTCTATGCGACAGGCCCGAAAATGACATATGATGTGTATGTTGTGACGGATTTTACCGATGTATCCGACTTGCAGCAGCGGACAAAGGTGGCATCCGGTGAAATGCAGTACGAGGGTTATTATACGATCAATCTAAATGAGGCAGTACCGCTTCCGGATGACCGGAAATTTGCGGTGGTTGTGCATGTGAACACACAGGATTCCACGATGCCGATCGCAATCGAATATAATAATGATGAGAAAACGGCGAACTTCGATATCACGGATGGCGAGGGCTATATCAGCCTGTATGGCACGAAGTGGTCGAGTGCGGAGCAGGAGAATGACTGTAATGTCTGTTTGAAAGCCTTCACGGATGTGGGGGATTGAATAGAAAAGGAGAAGACAAGATGAAGAAATTGATTTTTGCTACGGGTAATGAGAATAAGATGAAAGAAATCCGTATGATCCTTGCGGATTGTGGATATGAGATCCTGTCGATGAAGGAAGCTGGAATTCAGGCTGACATCGTAGAAGATGGAAAAACATTTGAAGAAAATGCCATCATCAAGGCAGAGGCAATCCGTAAGATGACAAACTGTCTGGTGCTGGCAGATGATTCCGGTCTGGAGGTAGACTATCTCGATAAAGCACCGGGAATCTACTCTGCAAGATTTATGGGGGAAGACACCTCATACCGGATCAAGAATAAGGCGATCATTGACAAGCTTGCCGGTGTTCCGGATGAGAAGCGTACAGCAAGATTCGTATGTGCGATCGCGGCTGCATTTCCGGATGGAAAGACCATTACCAGACGTGGCACGATCGAAGGAATCATTGGATATGAAGAACGCGGCGAGAATGGATTTGGATATGATCCTATTTTCTTCCTGCCGGAGTATGGTAAGTCCACAGCAGAGTTGTCACTGGAAGAAAAGAATACGATCAGCCACAGAGGAAACGCACTTCGTTTGATAAAGGAAGTTATAAATGAGAATACTGATAATTAGTGATACACATGGAAGAACCAATACGATCCGGGATGTCTTAGATACGGTGGGTGACATCGATATGTTTATCCATCTGGGGGATGTCTGCGGAGATGAAGAATATATTTATGATAACGTAACCTGCCCGATACACATGGTTGCCGGGAATAACGACTGGGATTCCGATCTTCCGATGCAGGAAGAATTCATGATCGGCCGGTATAAGGTATTTATCACGCACGGACACCGGTACAGCGTCCATTATGGAACGGACCGCTTACAGGAGTTGATCAAATATGATGGTTACGATATTGTGATGTATGGACACACGCATGTCCAGAATCTGGAACGATATGGCGGTGCTTATATCGTAAATCCGGGCAGTCTGGCATATCCGCGTGATGGCATGAATGGCAAATACATGCTGCTGGAATTTGACCAGCATGGAACACCATTTTTTGCGGAAAATGAACTGAAACCGAAACGCCGGACTCGCAGCATATTTGAAGATATGTGGGGCGACCGGGAAGAGTAGAGATTATTAGATACAAGAAAGAGGTCGGCTGTGAAGAAACGAGAGATTATAGAAGGTGTTATAAAAGACTATGATTTCCCAAATAAGGGAAGCTTTGAACTGGATGGCAAAAAGGTGATCGTGAAGGGAGCACTGCCCGGACAAAAGGTGTCCTGCATGGTATCCAAGGTACGGAAGGATAAGGCAGAAGCACGTCTGTTGGATGTGATGGAACGCTCCGAGATCGAAGATGCAGTACCACCATGTCCACAGTTTGGCATTTGCGGCGGCTGTGCATACCAGACCATGAGCTATGAGCATCAGTTGGAATTAAAGGCAGGACAGGTGAAGAAGCTGTTAGACGGTGTGATCGATTCAGAGGCACATCCATATGATTGGGAGGGCATCATCGGCTCGCCAGTTACAACTGCATACCGGAATAAGATGGAGTATTCATTTGGCGACGAATATAAGGATGGTCCGCTGGTACTAGGACTTCATAAGAAGAACAGCATGTACGATATCGTTCCTGTCTGCAACTGCGTGATCGTAAGCGAGGATTATAACAGGATCGTTTCCTATACGATGGAATTTGCAAGGAAGCATGGACTATCCTACCATAAGAAAATGCAGCATGTAGGACTGCTTCGTCATCTGGTGCTTCGCCAGTCCAAGACAAATGGCGGACTTCTGGTAAATCTTGTAACCAGCACGGACGGATTGGAGAATCTGGATCTGCATGCATATGTGGAAGGGCTTCTGGCACTTCCGCTTGACGGAACGATCGTTGGTATTCTCCATACGGCAAATGATTCTCTGGCGGATGCTGTTGTGCCGGAGAAGGTAACGCTGTTATACGGAAGAGATTATATCGAGGAAGAGGTGCTGGGACTGCATTTCCAGATCTCGCCATTCTCATTTTTCCAGACAAATACAAAAAGCGCGGAACGACTGTACAGCAAAGCCCGTGAATATGCCGGAGATACCAAGGACAAGCTGATCTTCGACTTATACAGCGGAACCGGAACGATCGCCCAGATGTTATCACCGGTTGCCTCCAAGGTTATCGGCGTAGAGATCGTAGAAGAAGCAGTCGAAGCTGCAAGAGAAAATGCAAAGAGTAACGGACTTGATAACTGCGAATTCATCGCAGGCGATGTTCTAAAGGTCATCGACACCATCGAGGAAAAACCGGATCTCATCATCCTCGATCCGCCGAGGGATGGTATCAATCCAAAGGCGCTCCTTAAGATCATCAACTATGGTGTAGATGAGATTGTCTATATCAGCTGCAAACCAACCTCCCTCACAAGAGATCTTGTGACCTTGCAGGAGCATGGATATTATGTGAAAAAGGCATGTGCGGTGGATCAGTTTGTGAATACGGGGCATGTGGAGACTATAATAGGGCTACGTCGTACAGATTCGTGAAAATCCTTGAATTTACGCACTTTTGCAGCTTTTTCAATTTCGGCAGAACCGATGTGAAAAGGAATAAAAAGCAGATAGTGGACAGAATTCATGTCGTTGTCGGCTATAGAGTCGACACGAGGGACACAATATTCTTTGATGAATAAAAGTGAATAAAATAGCCAATTTGGCAGGGATATTTAATTACAAATATTGAATATCCCTGCCTTTTATTTTTCTATTCAAGGAGGTGTCAATATGTTAAAGATAAGGCTTCAGGGGACAAAAAATGATATACGCTGGCTTGTACGTTTGTTTCAGAGAGATAAACGATTTGAAGTGCAGAATGTTTCTACATTTTTCGATAATGTAGGGACGGACAAATACAAGAGAGTGTATGCAGAAATTCACAGAAAAACAAAATAAAGTGTCAAAGGGAGACTCACCAGAAAGGTAGGTACGAAAGTTTGGATAAGAAGATGGGGGGTGAGTTTTCGGATTGGGTGCAAATTCAAAAAAGAGAGAAATGCGAAGATATGAGCTGAAAAAGCACTTGATTTGGGTAAACTCGACTTCTTATAGGGAACTTAAAGAAAAATTCGATGTATGCGATAAAGTAATTGTTGGTGATCTGGAGTACATAGAAGATGTGGAAGGAATTACATTGGAACGTAAACCAGGCGTTGGGGGATATGTGAGGGTAGCACAATCTTGGAGAAACAGGAAGTGTCCCATGCGCCCTGCTGAAGAAATGGCAATGTTGACTGCATACAAAAAAGAAGAAGATCCGGAGCTTAAGAACATTTTTTTGGGAATTCTCATAGAATACTGTTCTCCAAGCTCGTATGAAAATGACATATGATTTTTTAGAAAGGAACAACGGTATGTGTAAGGTAATAGCAATTGTAAATCAAAAAGGTGGTGTGGCAAAAACCACAACAACTGTGAACTTAGGTATAGGTTTAGTGAATGAAGGAAAAAGGGTATTGTTAATTGATTCTGACAGTCAGGGATCGCTTTCGTCTTGTTTGGGTGTAGCAGAGCCAGATGAGCTTGATGTTACATTACCTACGATAATGTCAAAGATAATGAATGACGAAGAGTTTGATAACACCTTGGGAGTTTTAAAGCATGAAGAAGGTATCTCTTTCTTACCTTGCAATATAGAATTGTCTGGACTTGAAGTGTCAATGGTAAGCATGATGCGTAGAGAATTTATATTGAGTGAATATGTTGAGAAAGTTAGGGACTTATATGATTTTATCTTAATTGACTGTAACTCAAGCTTGGGAATGATGACTATGAATGCACTAACAACTGCGGATTCTATTATTATCCCAATTCAGGCAGCTTATTTATCTGTTAAGGGGTTGCAGCAGCTTATAACAACTATCAGTAAGACGAAGAAATACCTCAATCCTGATTTGGGGATAGAGGGAATTCTTTTTACGATGATAGATAGTAGAACCAATTATGCGAGGGAAATAAAACAACTTGTTGAAAACTCGTATGGAAAAAATGTCAGAGTGTTTGATTCGGTAATTCCGTTCTCCGTTCGAGCTTCTGAAACTTCTGCCGAGGGAGTGAGTATATTTAAGCATGATCCGAAGGGAAAGGTTGCTACGGCGTACAAGAATCTTGTGAAGGAGGTGCTGAATTATGAGTAAGACAAGTAGTGCATCAAAGATAAAGATGAAATCATTTGAAGATTTGTTTGGTACAAATGAAGTAGTTGGTGCAAAAAACATTAGCGGAGAGATCAGGGATATTCCATTGAATAGCTTACATACTTTTAGGAACCATCCTTTTAAAGTGCGTGAAGAAAAGTTGGATGAGTTGGTTGAAAGTGTTAAACAGCATGGTGTCTTAGTGCCTGGAATTGCAAGAATGCGTCCACAGGGGGGATATGAAATAATTGCAGGACATACCCGGAAAGCAGCTTGTGAGCTTGCAGGATTAGATACAATGCCAATGTTTATCCGTAACTTGAATGATGATGAAGCAACTATTGTCATGGTCGATAGTAATATTCAGAGGGAGGATATTCTTCCTAGTGAAAGAGCCAGGGCATATAGTATGAGATATTATGCAATGAAACATCAGGGTATAAAAGGAAATGGAAGTAGCCTAGAGCTAATGAGTGAGGAAACTGGAGAAAATCAGAAGAAGATTCAGCGATATATCCGCCTGGCAAGATTAAACGATGGCTTACTTGATTTGCTGGATGCAAATAAATTGGGGTTGGTACAAGGGGTTGATATTTCTTTCCTGAATGAGCAGGAACAACAGTGGGTTCTTGATGCAATGTTTGATATGAATATATTTCCCAACACACAGCAGTCGGCAAGGTTGAAGGCTTTTAGTCGAGAAAACACTCTTGATCAAAATGGAGTGAGAGATATTTTAATGCCAGATCTTGTAGCGAATAAATCAAGAAAGGTTACTTTCAAAGCCGATAAGTTAGACGAATATTTTGATGAGAAATACACAGAAGAGATGATAACAGATATTATTGTCGATCTTCTTAACGAGTGGAAGAAACGGGGGTAATAGAATGGGTAACAAATTAGTATTCGATTATTTTTTTGGAAAAGAATCAGAAATGTTCTCGTTCTACCGAATTCCAAGAATGCTGATTAAAGATCCTAATTTTTCACACCTTTCCTGTGAAGCTAAACTTTTGTATGGATTAATGCTTGATAGAATGGCACTTTCTCAGCGTAATGGTTGGCATGATGATGATAATAGGACGTATATTATATACACTATTGATGAAGCTGCTGCAGATTTAAACTGTGGCAGGGGAAAAGCTATAAGGGTAATGGCAGAATTAGATAGCACATCTGGGATTGGCTTAATAGAAAAAATTAGAAGAGGTTTAGGAAAACCTGATATCATATATGTGAAGAATTTTGTTGGTGTTGTAGCAGAACAGACAAGGGAGACAGCTGACGAATTTGCAGAAGTTCCAAAATCGAACTTCAAGAAGTCTCAGAATCAAATTTGCAGAAGTTCCAAAATCGAACTTCAGGAAGTTCCAGAAAAGGATTTCAAGAAGTCCCAGGATAAGACTTCAAGAAGTTCTAATATGACACCTCAAGAAGTTTCGTTATGGGACTCTAATTATACTTATAAGAGTAATACTTATGAGAACTATACTAATCTTATCAATCCTTCTGATGATTCAAATAGAGCTTTGAGCTGTAAAGCTGATGTGATGGATGAGATGGAGAACATCAGAGTATATATAAAATCAAATATTGATTATGACGAACTTGTTGAAAGACACAGGACAAGTAAAGCCAGTATAGATGAAATCGTTGAGCTGGTAGTTGAAACCATAGCAATGAAAACTGAAACCATTAGGATAAAAGGACTTGATATGCCATATGAAGTGGTGAAAAGCAGGTTTGAGAAACTTGATAGTGTTATTATCGAGTATGTATTAGAAAGTGTCGGCAATAATACAACAAAGGTGAGAAATATAAAAAATTATCTGTTGACTGTATTATTCAATGCCCCAACTACTTGTAATAACTATTATGTGACAGAGGTTAATCATGATCTTTATGGTAAAAGCTGAAGGAGGATATTATGGTAAATGGAAAAGCAGGCGAATGGTATCAAGATCAGCATATAGGAGGCTATTTTAACGAAAAAGGAGAGCTGGTTGTGTGTGAAGAATATGGATTGACCGATGCAGATACGGACAAATATGCAGTAGAAGTTCAGAATGGTGATGGTTATTATGATGGTGAAGGAAAATTCCGAAGATATGGATATATTCCTGATAGCAGGTTCTGAATGGTTGTGGAAAGAGGTGAATGTTCAATGTTTGATACACATACTTTTAGTAGAATTTCATTTCCTGTGATTATGGCAAGGACGAATGGAAAGAGCTTTTTCGTTAGTTTCAATAGATTTGGGGAAGAATATAATCTTTTAATGGGTGATAATTCTATTTATACAGATACTAATGGTGATAAGATACCCGTAGTGATTTTGCAGATTATGTTGCTTGACGAAAGGCATATGATGTTTGAATTAGCTAGAAAACAGGATATTAACATATGATGTAAGTGAAGGGAAAATTATCTAACAACGTTAGGAGTATTTATGAAGAAACATAGATACTCCTTTTTTATTGCACAAATATAAGTCAATGACTTTTGGACATTATGTCCAAATGTTCATATAGAAAACAAAAGAGGAGGTTTATTATGAAAAAAGCATCAATCAAAATACGCTCACCGTAGTAAAAAAATAACAATCACTAATAATAGGAGGATTATATTATGGTAGATGATTTGACACAGGAATCGTTTCAAACAGGTAAAGCTGTTGTTACGGTTAGTGTTGATTTGATAACTGCTATAGCAGAGGCTTGCAAGCGCTCAGAAGAGATGAATCCAGGACTTAACGCTGAACAGAAAGATACATTGCTCACGAAGGTGGTCGATAAGGTGACATCAAACTACAAGGAGACACATGGGTCATTGAAGAGCTTTAACCGGGAGGGAAAAGAAGTTACTCATATGGATGTGAATGATGAGCGTACAGCAGAGATTTTGAAGAAAGCCTGTAAGAAAAGCCATATACCAATAGATATGCATGAGGTGACACGAGCAGATGGATCTACAACTTATACTGCTTTTTGTGAAGTCAAAAGCATTGATCAGGTTGCATCACTCTTGAAAATGGCTTCTGAACAGGTTCTGGAGGAACAGAAAGAGATGACAAAGACAATGGTTCTTTATGATGAGCACGATAAAGAGATGATGTCCGTGGATTTTGTTAAATCTGATGACATAGATTTTGATGGGGTCGATCAGGTTGCAGATCAGGCTGTAAGATATGAAATCAAGAACAACAGAAATGAAGTGCTTGACAAATCTGATATATCTACGGATGCAAAGGCTCAGCTCAAGGATGCTGCTAAAAAGCAAAACCCTAAGAAAGACAAGTCATTATCCGATAAAATCAAGGATAAAAAGGACAAGTCTCAGCAGAAACAGCAGGATAAAAATAGGCAGAGGGAAAAGTCAAAGAAAAAGAATCGAGATACAAGTTTGTAGGAGGTATGGTTATGGGAAATAAAAATATTGCCCAGGCGATATTTGATGATTTGAAAAATCTTCCGAAAAAAATCTTTAAGC
Source organism: Coprococcus ammoniilyticus (assembly GCF_025567345.1). Taxonomy (NCBI): domain Bacteria; kingdom Bacillati; phylum Bacillota; class Clostridia; order Lachnospirales; family Lachnospiraceae; genus Coprococcus; species Coprococcus ammoniilyticus. The sequence continues at coordinate 135,717 of NZ_JAOQJS010000007.1, read as the reverse complement.
CGTATATGAAAAATGGAAAGCCTAATTTCAACAAGATTGCTATTGATGGAATTCCGTTTATTGTGATTTTTTATATGGTGAATAAGTATGTTCAAGCTGTATCTTATGCAAATGGGGCCGATGTGCTTGATAAATGTGTTAATGCTTTTTCGTTAATTTTTCAGATTCCCCCTTATTTTATGCCCTCTTTTAAACCTGTGCCCTTTTTCTTTGGAATTGGAGCAGGAGTAATATTTAAGATAATTATGGACGCAAGAAAGAAGAACGCAAAACAATTCAGACATGGGGAGGAGTATGGTTCTGCTAAATGGGGAACCGAAAAAGACTTTGAACCATATACGGATCCTGTTAAGTGGAATAATATTCCGCTTACGGCAACAGAATGGCTCAGAATGACAAGACCAGAGCATCCCAAGTATGATAGAAATAAAAATATCTTGATTGTTGGAGGTTCTGGAGCGGGAAAAACGAGAGGATTTGTAAAACCATCGCTTATGCAGATGCAATGCTCTTATGTTGTGACAGATCCAAAGGGAACAGTGCTTGAAGAAGTTGGCACTATGCTTGCAAAAGGTGCATGGGATCTTGACGACAAAGGCAATAAAGTACCGAAGGTGGGTAAGGATGGAAAGGTTGTAAAGAACAAAGCCGGTAAGATAGTCTACAAGCGGACACCATATAAGATTAAGGTGTTTAATACAATCAATTTTGCCAAATCCTTGCATTATAATCCTTTTGCATATATTCATACTGAGCAGGATGTGCTTAAGTTTGTAAATACGCTTATTGCTAATACAAAGGGTGAAGGAGCACAGAGCGGAGAGGATTTCTGGGTTAAAGCGGAGAGGCTTTTATTTACGGCATATGTGGCATATATCGTGAAGTATTGTAAGAAAAGTGAAAGAAATTTTGTATCACTGCTTGCAATGATAGATGCGTCTGAAACAAGAGAAGAGGACGAAGATTTTGAAAATGCCATTGACCTTATGTTTAAAGACATAGAATTTGGTAATGAAGAGGAGGGCATAGAAGCTGATCCAGATTCTTTTGCAGTAAGACAGTATCATAAATATAAACTTGCAGCGGGTAAGACAGCAAAGAGTATTTTGGTTTCCTGTGGTGCGAGACTTGCACCATTCGATATAAAGGAAGTCAGAGAGATAACAGCATATGATGAACTCGAACTGGGAGACATCGGTAGAAGAAAGACGGCACTTTTCGTCATTATTTCAGATACTGATGACTCCCTTAATTTTTTGGTTTCTATCATGTACACACAGCTTTTCAATTTGCTTTGTACGATTGCAGATGATGAGTATCATGGAAAGCTACCGGTACATGTGAGATGTATCCTGGATGAGTTCGCAAATATTGGGCAGATTCCGAAGTTCGAGAAACTGATAGCAACCATACGAAGCAGAGAAATATCGGCATCAATTATCCTACAGTCTAAAGCTCAGTTAAAGTCAATTTACAAGGATAACGCAGAGACGATAGAGGGTAACTGCGATACATTTCTGTTTCTTGGTGGCAAAGAGAAATCGACACTAAAAGATTTGGCTGATGTACTAGGCAAGGAAACTATAGACACATACAACACCTCTGACACTAGAGGTACAACCATGTCCTACGGTATGAACTATCAAAAGTTAGGACGAGAACTTATGAGTCAAGACCGCCTGGCTCTTATGGATGGCGGTAAGTGTATTTTACAGGTTCGAGGCGTTCGTCCGTTCTTTTCTGATAAGGTCGATATTACAGCGCACGAAATGTACAGTGAACTTTCCGATTATGATAAAAAGAACCAGTTTGATATTGCAAAGTATGTAGCGGGATATGGCAGACCAAAGTTTTCAAAGAAAGACAAGTTTATCGATCTTGATCTTACAGGAGTAGAATTTCCTGATGACTTGGTAAGCTTTGCAATAGAAGAAGCCGGATTGATGGTCGGAGCTAATTAAAAATTTTTATATTAAAAGGAGATTTTATATCATGGATTTATTAACAAGTTATATTGTGGCAGCAATGTCAGGATCAAAGTTACTTTCAAATGTTGCATCTTTTTTCGCATCACACAAGTTCCTTGCTAACTTACTTATAATGCTTGACTATACATCATTCCTTAACAGCGGGGTTTCAGCTCTTAAGGTAGTTGTAATAGCTGTAGGTGGTGGTCTTGCGGTTCTTGGAATTGTTAATCTGCTTGAGGGGTATGGCAATGATAACCCAGGAGCTAATGCTCATGGTTAATAAAGAAGCACAACAAAACAGGACAAGGACAGTCAGCCCCGCCGCTATTCCGAGCAAGGCAAATTATAGGGTAAAGTCTAAAAAGCATTTGTAACATTTCTATAAACTCTATTGACTTGAACACCTCCGGGAGTTATAATATGTTTTGCTATTTAGGAACGCTAAATAGCAAAACTAAAGTGAGGTAGAGAGTATGGATAACAGGTATGTGCAGCAATTCAAAAAAGGCTCTCTTGAAATGATACTTTTGTGCTTGATCGGACGCAAAGAAACCTACGGCTATGAAATCATTACAGAGCTAAATAACAGCGCGTCCGTTTTGGGCTATGCAAAAGAGGGAACGATTTACCCTATTCTGTATCGTTTGCAGGAAGCCGAGTTAATCCAATGCCGATTAGCCCCGGCAGCGGCAAATGGCGGATCAAAAAAATACTACTCCCTTACCCATAAGGGCAGAGAGGTATTAGACGAGCTGATTTTATTTTGGGCGAGCTATGAAAGTTGTGTAAATGGCTTTATTGCCACCTATCAAACAGCGGAGGTATCAGAATGAAAGAGCAATACATTAAGCAAGTGGAAAAGGAATTGAGTTTAACACGCAAAGCAAAAAAAGAGGTCGTGCGTGATCTGAATGAAGTCTTTGCTTCTGCGTTGGAGCATGGCGAAACGGAACAACAGGTAATCGAACGGTTAGGCACTCCCAAAGAGTTTGCAGAGAATACCGCCGAGCAGTTAGGCATTGACAGCGCAGCACCGCAGAAACGGAAAGGGATTATTTCGAGCGTTGCAGCCCTTGTCGTTGCCGTTGCAGCGTTTGTGATTTACGCCACTACCCAATCCGGGAAAGTGCCGGACGGGGCAATCGGACAAGCAGACGCAATGACAAACATTCAAGTTGAGGGAGCTTTTGGATTTGACGCTTCACAAATCATTTTGGCAGTCGGTGTAATCGCGGTTACAATCGCAATCATTCAGATTATCCGAACCGTCCGCAAAAACAGGAGGTAGCTATGAAAAAATTTGTTTCAATAATCGCTATTTTACTTATGCTTTCTTTGGCTGCCTGTTCCAATCAAGATACGCCGTCCGCTGCGGATAATCCAAGCAATACACAAACAGAAAGCAATACCATGCTTGACGCGGGTGTATGGCCTGTGAATGAATACACCGAGGGGCTTCCCGTCCCGTCCGGTACGGTCGGTTGGGCTATGCTTGATACGGAACATGAGAATTGCAGTATCAGTATTGTGGATATAAGCGAAACCGACTATAACGACTATTTAGAGCTTTTGAAGCAAGAGGGGTTTTCTATAATAGAGGAAGTGTCGGAAGAAATTGAGGGACAGGACTATGTTTCTATCGGTACGCTTTTGTCAAATGGCGAAAAGGGATTGAGTATCAGCTACATTCCCGATAACTTCACAATTTACATTTCTTTCCTTAAATAATGAAAATTAAAATGATTAAATCGCCTGATAGGTGGGTGCTTTGCCCTATTTGTGGAAATAAAACACGAACAAAGATACGCCCCGATACAATACTTGAAAATTTCCCTCTGTTCTGTCCGAAATGCAAACAAGAAACACTAATCAGCGCAAAAGATTTGAATGTAGCTGTAATCCCACAACAAATAGCGGAATCAGCCGGAGCAGTCAACGGTCAAGATGAACGGCGCATAAATGCGCCGCCGTTGACAGCCCTGCCTGTTTCCGCTGATGGGTAATCAAGGGAGCGACAGACTAAAGTGCTGTCGCTCCCCTCACATTATGGAAATGAAAATTGAATATCGACCAAGCTGCAACGCCACAGATTTTTTGAAAGTCCGTGGCGTTTTTTTTGCGCCCATTTTTGGCAGACCGCACATTCCTGTTGTTGTAGAAAGTGACGGGGAAATTTGCCCAAAACGGTCTTGCGTACCGTAGTAGTGATGAAAAGAATACCGCAGCCATTTGGAAGAAAGGTATGGGGCTACCGTAGTAGTGATGAAAAAAATCAAAAGAAGCGTTTGGCATTTTTCGGTTTCTTTCGTGGAGGGGGACAAACAGCGGGCAGAACACGCCGCCACTATCGCTATATTGATGAAACCAGCCATACCGTCCCCCTTGCGAATTGCAGTAAGGGCATAGAAAAAATCCGTTGGATTTTCCGCCTATTTGCCCCGCTGCGGTTTTGTAGGTATTAAGAGCAGCCTCACAGAGGAAAGCGGCAGTTTTTCAGAGCAAGATTCTACCACGGTGCCAAAATCCGCATATCTGCGGTTTTACCCCTGCGGTAAATCTTGTTGGGGAGTGCCTTCCCCAAACCCTGCTATGCGGCTTGTGCCGCTTGAAAAACCCTCAAAATATTTTTCGGATTTTTCAAAATCCTACCGAAAACAACCTTGCAAAAAAGCCCTCAAAAAGATGGTAAGTGAAAGGAGTGATACCCATAGCCAAGAGATACAACACGCCCCACCGCAGCCATGTAGTCAAGACCCGCATGACCGAGGAAGAATACGCCGACTTCACCGGGCGGCTGGAGCATTACGACATCAGCCAAGCCGAGTTTATCCGGCAAGCCATTACACGGGCGACCATTCGCCCCATTGTCACCGTTTCCCCGGTCAATGATGAACTGCTTGCCGCTGTTGGGAAGTTGACCGCCGAATACGGGAAAATCGGCGGCAACCTCAACCAGATCGCCCGCGCTCTCAATGAGTACGGCGCACCCTACAACACACTATCCGGCGAGGTACGGGCAGCCATAGCCGACCTTGCCGCCTTGAAGTTTGAAGTCTTGCGAAAGGTAGGTGAAGCCGTTGGCGACATTCAAACATATCAGCTCTAAAAATGCCGACTACGGCGCAGCCGAACAGTATTTGACCTTTGAGCATGACGAGTTTACCATGCGCCCCACTCTTGACGCTGATGGGCGATTGATACCGAGGGATGATTACCGCATAGCAACGCTGAACTGCGGCGGGGAAGATTTTGCCGTTGCCTGTATGCGCTCCAATCTCCGCTATGGCAAAAACCAAAAGCGGGAGGATGTGAAAAGCCACCACTACATTATCAGCTTTGACCCAAGGGACGGGACGGACAACGGCTTGACCGTTGACCGGGCGCAGCAGTTGGGCGAGGGATTTTGTAAAACACACTTCCCCGGACACCAAGCCATAGTCTGCACCCATCCGGACGGACACAACCACAGCGGAAATATCCATGTGCATATCGTCATTAACAGTCTGCGGATTGAGGAAGTGCCGCTGTTGCCCTACATGGACAGACCAGCGGACACCCGCGCCGGGTGTAAACACCGCTGCACAGACGCAGCTATGGAATATCTGAAAGCGGAAGTCATGGAGATTTGCCACCGGGAAAACCTCTATCAGATTGACCTACTCAATGGCAGCAAAAACAGAGTGACGGAGCGTGAATACTGGGCGCAGCGGAAAGGGCAAGCCAAGCTGGACAAGCAGGCCGCAGCCCTGCCAGCCGGGGAGCAGCCGCCCAAGCCCACCAAGTTTGAAACGGACAAGGAAAAGTTGCGGCAGACTATCCGAGCCGCCCTGTCCTCTGCCACCAGCTATGACGAGTTTTCCGCTTTGCTTCTGCGGCAAGGCGTGACCGTCAAGGAGAGCCGGGGGCGATTGTCCTACCTTGCGCCGGAACGCACCAAGCCCATCACCGCCCGGAAGCTGGGGGACGATTTTGACCGCGCCGCTGTCCTTGCCCTTTTGGAGCAGAATGCTCACAGAGCCGCCGAAAAAGCCGCAGCCATACCCGAATACCCACGCACTATCCGGGAGCGATTACAGCAGGGAAAAACAGCGAAAACCGCCCCGAAACAGGACGGCATACAGCGCATGGTTGACCGGGAAGCCAAGCGAGCCGAGGGGAAAGGCGTGGGCTATGACCGCTGGGCGGCAGTCCACAACCTCAAACAGATGGCGGCTACCGTTGCCGCCTATGAGCAGTACGGCTTTACTTCCCCGGAGCAGCTTGACGCAGCCATTACCGCCGCCTATGCGGATCTCCAGGACAGCACCGCCGGACTGAAAACTGTTGAAGCGGCGTTGCAGGGCAAAAAGGAATTGCAGGGCTATGTGCTGCAATTCGCCAAGACCAAAGATGTGCGGGACGGACTGAAAGCGCAGAAATCGGACAAAGCAAAAGCCGCCTACCGCCAGAAGCACGAAAGCGACTTTATCATAGCGGACGCAGCCGCCCGGTATTTCCGGGAGCATGGCATAAAGAAGCTGCCAACCTACAAAGCCCTGCAAGCCGAGATTGAGCAGCTTACCGCCCAGAAGAACGCCCGGTACAACGATTACCGGGAGAAAAAGGAGCGTGTGCGGGAGTTGCAGACGGTCAAGGGCAATATCGACCAGATACTACGGGGCGCACCGAGCCAGCAGAAAAGGCACGAACATGACCGTTAAACACCGCCCCGAAATGATACCGAAACCATACAGAAACAAGGGTATGCCCTGCACCCTATCCGCAATACCACCCGACTTTGAAACGAGGCTTACAGGGCAGAAAATCCCCGAAAATGACACCGAGAAGATACAGATTTACCGCCGATACCGCCACACCCGGCGAAACGGCAGAAAGGAGCGTCACCCATGCCACGAATGAGCAAGAAGCGGCGGCTTGAATGGTCTTTCTTCCTCAACCACCGCAACCGTATCACCTACAACGACCTATGCCGGGGCTGTACCCACGACTGCAAGCAGAGTTTCCGGGCTATCGTGGTACTCTGCCCCCGGTATTACTCCAAACGCTGGAAAAAGGAGGACACCGCCAATGGCAGATAACCGCAAATATTACTACCTCAAGCTGAAAGAGAACTATTTTGACGAGGACGCTATCGTGCTGCTGGAAAGTATGCAGGACGGTATCTTGTACTCCAATATCCTCTTGAAGCTGTACTTAAAATCGCTGAAGAACGGCGGGAAGTTGCAGCTTGACGAGAATATCCCCTATACGGCGCAGATGATTGCCACCATCACCCGGCAGCAAGTCGGCACAGTAGAACGGGCTTTACAGATTTTCCTAAAGTTGGGGCTTGTCGAGCCGCTGCAAAACGGCGCACTCTACATGAGCAACATTGAACTGCTGATCGGGCAGTCCTCAACCGAGGGGGAGCGCAAGCGCAGGGCGCGTCTGGAACTGCAAAAAGCCCTGCCAAAGCATGGTGCGGACAAATGTCCACCATATCAAGCGGACATTTGTCCACCAGAGATAGAGATAGAGAAAGAGATAGATATAGAGTTAGAGAAAGAGAGAGAGGGAGATACGGGACACCCCGCCCCCGCCGCTTACGGCAGATACAACAATGTGTTTCTGTCAGATACGGAATTATCCGAACTGCAAGAGGAACTGCCCGGCAAATGGGAGTTTTATATTGACCGTCTTTCCGGCTATATCGCGTCTACCGGGAAGAAATACCGCAACCACGCCGCCACTATCCGCAGATGGGCGGCAGACGATACCGCAAAGGCAGCCCCGAAGCAGGGCATACCCGATTACACCTACAAGGAGGGACAGAGTTTATGACAGACGATTTTGCAAAGGTTTTAGATACCATGACCGCAGCAGCTACCGAGCCGGAGGACTATGCCGGGGAGGACGGGCTTTTATACTGCGGCAAGTGCCGGACACCGAAAGAAGCGTTTTTCCCGGCAGATAAAGCCGCCCTGTTCGGGCGCGACCGCCACCCGGCAGAATGTGACTGCCAGCGGGCGCGGCGCATGGAGCGTGAAGCCGCCGAGCAGCGCAGGAAACACCTTGACACCGTAGAGGACTTGAAACGCCGGGGCTTTACCGACCCAAAAATGAGGGAATGGACTTTTGCCAATGACAACGGCAAATGCCCGCAGATGGACAAGGCGCGGAACTATGTGGAGCGTTGGGAGCAGATGAAAGCCGGGAATTATGGTCTGCTCTTGTGGGGCAAGGTAGGCACAGGGAAAAGCTATTTTGCCGGGTGTATCGCCAACGCCCTTATGGAGCAGGAAATCCCCGTCCGCATGACAAACTTTGCCCTTATCCTCAATGACCTTGCCGCCAGCTTCGAGGGGCGTAACGAGTACATTGACCGCCTTTGCCGCTACCCCCTGCTTATCATTGACGATTTTGGAATGGAACGGGGGACGGAGTACGGATTAGAGCAAGTCTACAATGTGATTGACAGCAGATACCGCAGCGGCAAGCCGCTGATCGTCACCACCAACCACACGCCGGATATGCTGGAAAACCCGCAGGACACCGCCCACGCCCGTATCTATGACCGACTGATAGAAATGTGTTCCCCTATCTGCTTCACAAGCAAGAACTTCCGCAGGGAAACCGCGCAAGCCAAGCTGGAACGACTGAAAGAATTATTGAAGTGAAAGGAGTTGCCTATGCCCGATAAGAAACAGACCAGCCCCACCACAGACCGCCGCCCGGATTGCGTGACGGAAACCCGCATGGGGAACTCCGTCCTCATTGTGTCCGGCTTTTTCAAGAAAGACACCACCGCCACCGCAGCCGACAAGATGATGAAAGTGCTGGAAGCGGAAACCGCAGCAGCACCAAAGCCGCCCTACACCGCATGAGCCGGGGCATGAAGAAAGCGGTCATGCCGGGGAGCATGACCGCTGGATAGCAATACAGCCGGTTTATATCTGTTTGCTATAAATGAAACATTTTAAGGGGACTTTTCCTTTTGGCATTTCCAGAACAATGTCCTGTTCTTCGATACGCTGAAATCCTCTGTGTTCGTAGAACTGATATGTGCAGGCATCATCTGTATGCAGATAAATTGTTTTACCGGGTATTTTTTCTTCCAGCGCATGGAGCAAGGCAGAGCCGACCCCTTTTATTTGTATGTCCGGGTCAGCAGCTAAAAAAATAATTTCCCCATCCGGTTTGTTGTGCTGCAAATAATGACCTAACTGGGCTTTTACAGTGTCCTCATACAATCCAGCCCCACCCTTAAAAAATGCCTTTTGAATGATGTCCACAAATTTCACATATAGCCGTTCTGTCCATACGCAGTGTGCCTTTTCCTCACCGTATATTTCAGCAAGCAGGACACCGACAAAAACATTGTCCACATAGGCAGCCAATATTTGTGTAGCCCTGTTCATTTCCAGATACCAAAAATATCTGCCGTATGCTTCAAGTAGAAATTTGTTGTTCAAATACCAATCAAAGTGCATACCTTTTATGGCAAATTGAACTGCTGCTCTATAATCACTCTTATGTATGTTTTTTATTTCGATTTTCAATGTTATCACCTATGGATTTTATACTTATTCTTTCCGTTTGCCGCTGGATAAGAGTATAGCACAGAACTATGAACTTTTCTACCGCTTGTGTGACATGACAAGCCTTTTTTCAAAAATCGTCACTTTGATGGGCGATAAAGAAGCAGAAACCACTATACAGACAGCCGCCCCGTATGGTATAATCTTCTTACGGAATAGCGGGGCGGCTGTCGGAAATGGAGGAAACCATGATTAGACAGACCACCCAATTAGCACCCGTTACCGCCCTTTACGCAAGATTGAGTAAAGATGATGAATTGCAGGGCGAGAGCAATTCCATATCCAACCAAAAGCGCATTTTGGAAACCTATGCCCGTGACAATGGATTTTTGAACTACCGTTTTTTCGTTGACGACGGATGGAGTGGGGCGAATTTCCAAAGACCGGGCTTTATGGAAATGATGGATTGCGTGGAGAATGGCGAGGTAAAATGCGTCATTACCAAAGACCTGTCCAGAATGGGCAGGAACTATCTGCAAGTCGGAATGTTTACGGAGATCACTTTCCCCAAGAAAGGCGTCCGCTTTATCGCCATCAATGACGGAGTGGACAGCGCACAGGGCGACAACGACCTAACGCCGCTGAAAAATCTTTTTAACGAATGGATGGTGAGAGATACGAGCAGGAAAATCAAGGCAGTTTTCAGAAGCAAGGGATTAAGCGGCAAGCCCATTACCAGCCAGCCCGTCTATGGCTACCTCAAAGGCGAGGACGGACGCTTTATCATTGACGAGGAAGCCGCCCCGGTAGTCAAGCAGATTTTCAGCTTGTGCCTTGCCGGGAATGGCCCGACCAAAATCGCCCGTATGCTCACCGAGCAGGAAATCCCCACGCCGGGGACGCTGGAATACCGCAGGACGGGCAGCACCCGCCGCTACTACCCCGATTACCCGTACAGATGGGCGACAAATACCGTTGTCCATATCCTTGAACGCAAGGAGTATCTGGGGCATACGGTGAACTTCAAGACCGAGAAAATCTCCTACAAGGTGAAGTCCAGCGTAGAAAACCCGGAGGAAAAGCAAGCGGTATTTAAGAATACCCATGAGCCGATTATCGACCTTGCCACATGGGAGCGTGTGCAGGAGTTACGCAAGCAGCGCAAACGCCCCAACCGCTATGATGAAGTGGGCTTGTTCTCCGGCTTGCTGTTCTGCGCCGACTGCGGCAGCGTCCTCTACCAGCAGAGGTATGAGAACAAGACAAGGCGGCAGGATTGCTACATCTGCGGCAGCTACAAGAAGCGTGTCAAGGACTGTACGGCGCACTTTATCCGCACCGACCTTTTGACAGCGGGAGTGACCGCCAACCTGCGGAAAGTGACCGACTATGCGGCAAGGCACGAAAAGCAGTTTATGAAGCTGCTGATCGAACAGAACGAGGACGGCGGCAAACGCCGGAACGCAGCCAAGCGCAAGGAACTTGACGCAGCCGAGAAGCGCATAGCCGAGTTGTCCGCTATCTTCAAGCGGCTTTATGAGGACAGCGTGACCGGGCGCATTTCTGATGAACGGTTTGCGGAGTTGTCGGCAGACTATGAAGCCGAGCAGCGGCAGCTTAAAGAGAGAGCCGCCGAACTGCAAGGGGAACTTGCAAAGGCGCAGGAAGCCACGGTAAACGCCGAGAAGTTTATGAACATTGTCCGCAAGTACACCAGCTTCGAGGAACTTACCCCTACCCTGCTTCGGGAGTTTATCGAGAAAATCATAGTGCATGAGTGCAGCTATGACGAGAACAAAAACCGCAGGCAGGAAATTGAAATCTACTACTCTTTTGTCGGCAAGGTGGACTTGCCCGAATAATGCCCGACCTGTCCGGCACAATGCGAAAGTGCTGGATGGGAACGGCAAAAAATTTTACACTTCTATTGCTTCTTTATCTCACACAATCAAAGTCACAGGGAATGAAACAGTTCATGGCAGGAGCTGGAGTTATCCTTGTTGGTGCATTACTTGTACCAAAGCTCAAGGATCTGATTCCATCATCACTTAGCTAAGTATAAGCACCTCTATTTACAAAATACATCACGAATAAAAAAACAGCCATCTGCGAAAGTAGGTGGCTGTGATATTTAAAGGAGATAAAAATGTTTCAATTATTACCGGTGTTTCTTGGACTATTTGACAGTACGGTTCAGAAACTTATGAATGGATTTAGAGACATTTTTTATGAACTCGCATATTCAAATCTTAGTAATATGTTGTCTGATTTAAATGAAAAAGTTGCAACTATATCTACTGAACTTTCTACCGCACCAGATGCTTGGCAGGGAGGTACGATATGGGAACTTATTGTAAAGATTGCAGAACAGGTAGCGCTTCCTGTAGCAGGAACGGTTTTCACTTTTGTCGTGTTATGGGAGCTTATATCTATGCTAGTACAGCCTAATAATCTTGCTGATATAGATTTTGTATCGGTGCTGATGAAGTGGTTGATAAAGACAATAGTTGCTGCTTGGTTTATCAGTAACGCCTTAACTATATGTAATTGCTTTTTTGGTATTGGTGCATCAATGGTTAGTAAAACTACGACGGTGCTAAATCAGCAAGTAACAGATAATACCCAAGGATCAGTGCTGCTTAAATATTTATCAGATAACTATGGAGATCAGGACGAGGATGCGGAGAGTGGAGATGTTTCCGGTCTTATTAGTCTAACGGTATCTACATGGTTTATTGATGTCATCATTAAATTTATGGGAATCCTTATCACAATAATCTTATATTCCAGGATGATTTCAATATATCTGCACTGTGCTGTGGCACCTTTGCCCATGGCAACAGTCACTAATCACCATATGTCTAATATTGGTATCGGATATATGAAAAATGTATTTGCTCTTGCAATGCAGGCGGTGCTGATGATGATATGTGTTGCTATTTATGGAGTTCTTGTTGCAAATGTTTTTGATCCAAATACGATTACGCTTGATCCTGAGAATGGGATTACAGCTATCAAACTATTGACGAAAGCTTGTTGGAGTACAGTTGGAATTTCAATATTGCTTGTATATACAATGTTTAAATGTGAGGGAATAACAAAGCAGATATTTGCTATTTCGTAGTAGAAACTTTTGGACATAATGTCCAGAAGGAAAAATAAAGGAGGAAAAACATGGCTTACGTAGATGTTCCCAAGGATCTTACAAATATCAAGACCAAATTTATTGGTCATTTTACAAAAAGACAGTGCATATGTTTCGGACTTGGCATTGTTGTAGGATTCCCTGGATATTTTATAGCTAGGGCCGCTATAGGGACGACGGCAGCTTTCTATGTTCTTATAGCAATTATGGCGCCATTCTTTTTGTTTGGAATTGTAGAAAAAGATGGATTGCCACTTGAAGTCTATATGCTTAACTTTATCAGACATACCTTTGCTTATCCCCAGATAAGAGTGGAAGAGGCTGAAAATATTTATGAGTATTACGATGAACGGCGAAAAAAGGAAATAAAAATGATGGCACAAAAACGTGCAAAAAGGAAAGGGGTGAAAAGTCCACATGGCAGACAAAAAAAGTAACGAGCCTAGAAGGGAAAATGGAAGAATTCCTACATATCAGACGGCGTATCATGGCGCAAAGAAAAAGGATCCTCTTACGAATCTTGCACGTATTATTGTCGAGAAATTTGATAAGCGTCGTGTGCCGGAAAATACGATTGATACGATACCATTTGATCAGATATATCCAGATGGATTGTGCCGTATAGGTGATAATTTTTATTCTAAGATGGTGCAGTTTTATGACATAAATTATCAGCTTGCACAGAATGATGAAAAGCAACATATATTTGCTGAGTATTGCCAGTTTTTGAATTACTTTGATGAGACAATACACTTTCAATTTTGTTTTATTAATCAGAGAGTGGACATGGAGGAGTATAAGAAAGTTATATCTATTCCAGATCAGGACGATGAATTCAATGTAGTAAGACGTGAATATGCGACATATCTAAGGAATCAGCTTGAAAAAGGAAATAATGGAATTGTGAAATCAAAATACTTGGTTTTCGGTATTGAAGCTCGTGACAGGAAACAGGCGGTATCAAGATTGGCAAAGATCGAATCGGATGTAATCAATAAGTTTAAGCTGCTTGGATGTAAGTGTGTGCCAGTGAATGGTTTGGAGAGACTTCGTATCATGCATGACTACCTTAATCAGGATTCTTTGGAAAAATTTGCGATGAAGTCGTTTAAGGATGTGGTTGAAAGTGGACTTACACCAAAGAATTTTATTACACCAACATCGTTTGACTTTAGAGCGAAGGATTACTATAAAATCGGAGATATGTTTGCAACGACAAATTTTCTTGTAATATCTGCACCAGAGATTTCCGATGAAATGCTTGCAGACATTCTTAATATGGAAGATGCATTAAGCGTCACAATGCATATTGATACACTTAATCAGACAGAAGCTATGAAATATATTAAAGGTAAGCTGTCCGATATCAATAAGATGAAGATTGAGGAACAGAAGAAAGCTATACGAAGCGGATATGACATGGACATCATTCCGCCAGATATAGAAACGTATTCAGAGGAGGCTCATGGACTGCTTAAAGAAATGCAGTCGAGAAATGAGAGACTTTTTAAGGTGACTTTCCTCATCACCTCATTTAATGAAAATCTTCAGAAGATGAAAGACTTCAGATTTACACTTTCAAATAACATTCAGTCAGCAAATTGCGCCCTGCGTAAGCTGGACCACCAGCAGGAACAGGGACTTATATCATCACTCCCCCTTGGTAAGAATTTTATAAAGCAAAAGAGGTATTTAACTACATCTTCAACCGCTGTGTTTGTTCCATTTACAACACAGGAGTTTTTTATGGATTCCAAAGAGAGCCTTTATATGGGACTTAATTCCCTGTCCAATGGGATGATCATGGCTGATAGAAAGCTGCTTAAAAATCCGAATGGATTGATACTTGGTACACCAGGATCGGGTAAATCATTTGCAACAAAGCGAGAAATACTTAACACGTTTCTTGTGACCACGGATGATATTTTAATCTGTGACCCAGAGGCTGAGTATTATCCACTTGTGAATTATCTGGGAGGACAGGTTATAAAAATTGGACAGTCATCAAAGCATTATATTAATCCTCTGGATATTAACCTTAATTATTCAGATGATGATGATCCAGTATCCCTCAAAGCGGATTTTATATTGTCATTTATGGAGCTGGTAGTGGGTGGTAAGACTGGATTGAAGCCTGAGGAAAAATCGGCAATTGACTTTGCGGTGTCGAGGATTTATACAAAATATTTTGAAAATCCAGTGCCGGAAAATATGCCTATACTTCAGGATCTTTACAATGAGCTTTTATCACACAAAGAGGATCTGGTTTCGCAGCATATAGCACAGTGTATGTATCTTTATGTGGAAGGAAGTAACAATTTGTTCAATCATCACACAAATGTTGATTTGGATAATCGTATTATCTGCTTTGATATTAAATCACTTGGAAAAACACTGAAAAAACTTGGAATGCTTGTAGTTCAGGATGCAGTTTGGAATAGAGTAACTGTAAACAGAGAAATGCATAAGTTCACAAGGTTCTATATAGATGAGTTTCATCTGCTTTTAAAGGATGAGCTGACAGCAGCTTATTCGATGGAGATCTGGAAGCGATTTAGAAAGTGGGGAGGAATACCGACAGGAATTACACAGAATGTCAAGGATTTCCTTGCTTCAAAGGAAATCGAAAATATATTTGATAACTCGGATTTTGTGTATATGCTCAACCAGGGTGCAGACGATAGAGATATTCTTGCACAGAAGCTTGACATATCACAGCATCAGATCAAATACGTGATGAATGTTGGACAAGGGGAAGGACTCATTTTTTTTGGAGATATTGTTCAGCCTTTTGTTGATAGGTTCCCTAAGGACACTCTTATGTATACACTTCTTACGACAAAGCCGGCAGAGACTAAGACAGAGACAGAAGCTGCTTCAGAGCAGGCAGGTTAGAATTAAGGAGGTCGCCGGATGGGATATGATCTGAAGGGCAAGATGGCAGATATGGCAGGTGACACTCTGAAAAACGTAGAAGATGGTGGTAATAAACTATCTAGTGAAAATACGGAGAGTGCACAGAAACTTTCAAATAAAACCACGCACACAACGCTTGAAGCGAGTAGGGAAGTCAGAGATAAACTGGTAAACAGGAGAAGAAAAGTCCCAGAAACTAATCAAGATGCAGCAAATAGAATATTACTTCATAGTGAGGGTGTTTCTGATACAAAGTTGCATGATCATAGAAAGAAGTTACAAAAAAAACTCCGGCAACAGTACAATATCAAAACTTCTGTAAAGGGAGGTTTAAAGACTGATCTTAGAGTGGAAGTGGGTACTGAGAGTAAACTGCATGAAGGAGCAAAATATTCAGCTATTTCACAAGCAGCATCATTTGGTAAAAGAACACTTCATATGACAGATGATATGGCAAATGATGAAAAAGGTCTGGGAATTCAAAATGCCTGGACAGATGCAGCAAATAAGGTTTCGGATGCGGCATCAACAGTCTATTCGGTATCAAGTACGGCAAAGTATTGGCGTCAGCAAAGACGGGAAAAAGATATAACCAGGCTTATAAAACAGGAAGATAAGATTGCCAAAAATGCTATAAAGATAAATTACCAAACTGCTCTTGACAGGGCAAAAGAAAGTGATCTTTGGAAAAATAGCAATATGTATGATCGTTATCTGCAGAAAAAAGCTGTCAAAAAGAAGTATATGAAAAATGCCATTAAAGAGTATCAAAATGCAAAAAAAGCAAAAAGCACGGCAACTGTTACATATACGACAGGCTTAAATGTGTATGACAAAATTAAGCAAGGGGCAGGATTCTTGTGGGAGTCTGTTAAGGCGCTTGCTTCATCACCTCTAGGTAGGATAGCAATTGTATCAACTGCTGCAGTCGCATTGGTTATATCACTGATTGGAGCTGCTGGTCCGATATTGCTTATGTCATTTGGTGGCGATTCAAATAACTCTGCATCACAACCTATAATAGGCACAGGTTTTCCGAGTGCGGTTATGGATTGGAAAGAATGGGTTACAGAACGATGTAAAGCTAATAACGATGCATCAAGCAATATAGATCTTAATGATTATGTAAATGCTATTCTTGCGACTATTCAACAGGAATCAGGAGGTATTTCATCAAGTTGTGGTGGAGATCTCATGCAATGTAAGGAAAGTGGATTGTGGGATGACAGTACCATGCCATCTGACTGGACAACTGAGCAAAAATCAATAGACATTGGTATACGTGTGTTTTATTCCCATATGAAAACATGGGGTGTGGATGGAGCTGATGATTATGATAATCTACAAATTGTTGCCCAGGCATACAATTATGGTGGTGGCTGGCTTGGATTTATGAAGGGCAAAAATGCCACAAAATGGACACTGGAACTTTCAACTGAGTATTCAAATGAACAGGCAAAGAAAAGTGGTTGGACAAGCTATGGTCATAAAGAATATGGTGAAGAATGGCTTGAAAAGTATAAAAGTGGTTCATCAGTTGGAGGAGGAGCAATAGTTGTCGCAAATGGAGCTGCAGGAGTTATGCAGACAGCGCAAAATCAGATAGGTATTACAGAAAATCCAATAGGATCTAATAACGTTATTTATAACACAGACTATTATGGACAGGAAGTAAGTGGAGACTCTTATCCATGGTGTTGCGTGTTTGTCTGGTGGTGCTTTAATAAGAGTGGCAATGGAGATGCTTTTTACGATGGGGGCAAAGTAGCTGGATGTGGAGCAGTTTATACATGGGCACAGAATAATGGTTTATTCATTACAAGCACTGAGGCTAAGTATGGAGATATTGTTCTATTTGGAAACAATGAACATATAGAGGTTGTTGTGTCTAATAATGGAGATGGCACATTTACAACTATTGGAGGTAATACTTCAAGTGACGGCGTGAGTGGATCACAAAGTAATGGTGGATGTGTAGCGTTAAAGACTAGATATACAACAGGTGGATTCCCAATCACATCGTTTATCAGACCTAAGTATAAGTAAAAGGAGCAAGAACGTGGAAAGATACGAAGATAAAATTGCAAAGCAGAAGATAGAAAGAGATAGACAACAGGATAAGGTGAATAAGCTTACTGTTGAATATGAAAAGGTACGAAGTAGGCTTAACAAGGAGAATGCAAAGCTGCAGGAATTAAATGATAAGATAGATAGAACGGAATATTTCCTTTTTAAAACAAAACTCAAGGAGGTAGGATTAGAGGGAAATCCAGAGAGTGCTATAGACACTCTTATAACTGTCTATGCGCAGCATGTTGAAGTAGCAGGGGATGATAATTCTCCTGCTACAACTTTTTAGAAACAGGAGATGAATAAGAGGATGAATGAGATGTTAAAAAAATTAATTTTTTCTTTCGCATTGGTGGGAATACTTTTAGGAGGTTTTAAAGGTTACACCGTTTATGCACAGGATGATTCTGGATCCGAAGTTACAACAGAGACGACGACAGAAGCGACTACAGGAGCAACAACTGAGTCTACACAGACAACTCCATCTACAAAGGATCCAAACTCTTCAGAGACTACATCTGAAGTGGTGGTATCAAATGATAACAAGTATAAGGTTAAAATATCAATTGCTCTTGCAAAGGCTGGTTGGTATAACGATTCAGCAATGGTTAATGTTAAGGTTGAAAAAATCTATGGAGATAGTAAGTTCAAAATTAATACTATTGAGGCAAAGATTGGATCAACAGGTAGCTGGGTAGATATTACCGATGATAAAGCCATAGAGATTACGGAGAACTGTACAGTATATGTTAAAGTGACTGATATGAATGGGCAAGAATACGAGAAGAATCGATTTATTAAATGCTTTGATACAGTGCCACCAACATTAAATGCAGCAGTGAGTGAGGGTCTGTTGACAGTTCTCACATACGATACAGAAAGTGGAGTAAAAAAAATATATATCAATGAATATAGTTTTGATCCAGATGAAAATGGTGTTGTGTCCGTCAGACTGCAGAAATTTGATTCTACATATCAATACTTTTATATTTATGCTATTGATAATGCCGGAAATTCAAGCACGGTATATACAGTAAATAATCCCTACTATAAGGATAAAACCACGGAAGAAGGAAGCAGTGAGGAAAACACGGAGGATCCTGCAGATTCCCTGCCGGATAATGGTAGTGCAACTGTTACAAATCCATCAACAGGAGCAGTTACATCAGTAACAGATGAAGCTGGAAAAGATATATCTAAGACTGTTAATAAAAAGCAGTTTTATACAATAGTAACAAGGGATGGACAGCAGTATTTTCTGGTAATTGATATGTCAGCTTCGTATACAGACGATGATGGTGTAGATGTTACTCACGGAAATGGTACAGTTTATTTCCTTACTTCGGTATCTAATGATAACCTGCTGAATTTTGTTAATAGTGGTGAGCAGACATTGCCACAGAATTCTGTAGCCCAGGGAAATAATATAGATAAAGATACAGTAACACCAGATATGGATGAATCGACAACCGAAGAGAGTACTGAGGATGCTAATGCTGATGCAGACAAAAAGAAAGAAAGCAAAGGTTTGGGCATTTGGTTGTATGTGATTATATTTGGAGTAATGGCTATAGTGATTGTCGGATATAAGGCGCTGTCTGGGAAAAAGGGAAAGCCAGAAGCAAATGACGACGAGATGTATGGGCTTAGCGATGAAGATGACTTAGAGGAAACAGATGATGATCCGGATCAGGACGAGTAATAAATAATATGCAATAAGATACAATAGGTGGCAGTTGATAGACTGCCACTTTTTTAGGAGGTAAAACTATGAAATTGGTAATAGCAGAGAAACCAAGTGTTGCAAATAGTATAGCTGAAGTGATTGGCGCTAATGATACGACAGGCGATGGTTATAGAAGTGGAAATGGCTATATAGTTTCTTGGTGTGTTGGACATTTGATTGAGTTGTCGGAACCCGCTAGTTATGGTGAACAGTATGAAAAATGGACATATGATTCGTTGCCAATTATTCCAGATTCATTTTCGTATGAAGTGAAAAACGACACAATAAAACAGTATAAGGTGTTAAGTGAGCTGATGATGAGAGACGATGTTGAATCTTTGGTTTGTGCAACGGATGCGGGGCGAGAAGGAGAGCTTATTTTTAGGTTAGTTTATAACAAGGTTGGTTGTCAGAAACCTTTTGAACGTTTATGGATTTCTTCGATGGAAGAGTCTTCAATTAGAGACGGGTTTAATAATCTTAAGCCAGGAAGAGAATTTGATCACTTATATGAATCAGCTCTCGCAAGACAGAAGGCAGACTGGCTCGTAGGTATTAATGGTACAAGACTTTTCACCGTACTGTACAATAAGCTCTTGAAGGTTGGAAGGGTTCAGACACCTACACTTGCTATGTTGGTGGATCGAGAAATGAAGATTAATGATTTCAAGAAAGAGACTTATTATATAGCACATATTCTTGGAAATGGGATAGATGCGGTATCTGAACATATTGGTGATAAAAGCCAGGCGGATAGTGTTGCGAAAGAATGTAAAAATGAACAGGCAACTGTTACAAGTGTGGTAAAGGAAGAGAAAAAGATATCTCCACCGAGACTATATGATCTTACTACGCTGCAGAGAGATGCGAATAGATTGTTTGGATTTACTGCTAAGCAGACTCTTGAATATACTCAGAATCTGTATGAGAGAAAGTTGGTTACATATCCGAGAACGGATAGCCAATATCTTTCGGATGATATGGAGGAGACTGCAAAGAATGTAATAGAGGCTATTTTCAATTCGACACTATTTGATCAGGACATTATGTTTAATCCGGCTGTTGATCAAGTCTTAAATAGCAAAAAAGTTACAGACCACCATGCCATTATTCCAACGGTTGAGATTGTAAAACAGGATTTAAAAGAGGTTCCTGTTGGTGAAATAAAAGTATTATCGTTATGTGCTAACAGGCTATTGTGCGCTACAGCATCAAGACATATTTATAACTCAACAAAGGCGGAGTTTAACTGCAAGGGAAATATATTTAAGGTATCTGGTAAGGAAGTGATCTCGAACGGATGGAAAGATTTTGATGATATTTTCAAAAAGAAATATAAGACAACTGAGGAAAAAACGGAGACAGATGATGTAAATAAACTGCCAGATCTTACAGAAGGTATGAATATTCTAGTTGAAGATACAAGAGTCTCTGAGCATTATACACAGCCCCCAAAGCATTATACCGAGGATAGCTTATTGGCTGCAATGGATAAAGCTGGAAGTGAGGATATGTCAGATGATGTTGAACGCAAAGGTCTGGGGACTCCGGCAACTAGAGCAGATATTATAGAGAAACTTGTTAAAGATGGATTTGTGAAGCGAGAAAAAAAGCAGATGATACCAACAGATGATGGTATAAAACTGATTACTATTCTACCTGATGTGGTTAAATCCCCAAAATTAACTGCGGACTGGGAAAATGAACTTGCACAGGTATCAAAAGGTGAAGTTGCGGAAGAATCTTTTATGGAGGAAATTACCCAGATGGTTGGTAATCTGGTAGCCACATACAGTAGTGTAAGTGAAGAAGATAAGAGTCTGTTTAAGAAAGATCAGGAAGTTTTCGGAGAATGCCCAAAATGCGGGAAGAATGTAGTTAAGGGTAAATATGGGGCGTATTGTGTAGGCAAGTGTGGAATGGGCTTTGGTAGGGCTTTAGGAGTAACTCTAAGCGACGCTCAGGTAAAAAATTTGCTTGCCGGTAAAAAAATACTTGTGAAAGGAATAAAGAGTAAAAAAGGTTCTGTATACGATGCTTATCTAACACCAACAGGAATCGCACCATATTCTTATACAGATTCCAAAGGGAATGAGAAAAATGGTTTTCAGTATGAATACGATATGGACTTTCCAAAGAAAAAGTAGGAGGTACAGATGGCAGATAAATATTATAAAGTTGCAGATATGGCAAGTAGCGTAGCCGAACGTATTACGCAAAATGCGGATACCTGGACGGAATATTTGGAAACTGCGGCAAGACTTTATCGGTACGGATTCAAGGATCAGCTTCTTATTCATGCACAGCGACCGGATGCGACAGCGGTAGCTTCCATTGAGGTGTGGAATACCCGGATGCACTGCTGGGTTAATCAGGGAGCAAAAGGTATAGCACTGCTTGACGATACAAGAAAAAAGAAGCTCCGTTATGTGTTTGATATATCAGATGTCCACAAGTCGAAGCGTATCGGTATTTTCCCACATCTTTGGGAGATGAAGGAGCAGCACCATGAAGCAGTCATGAAGCGACTTGAGGATATATATGGTAAGACAGATGAAAAACGTCTGATTGAGAGCCGGATGATACAGATAGCGGAGCATATCGCAGAGGACTATACTCCGGATGTGATGCAGGAACTAGTGAATGTGCAGGACGATAGCTTGCTTTACGGACTTGATGAATACAATCTTTCGCTTAGACTGAAAGAGACGATGGCTTCCAGTATTGCCTATACGCTCATGGCAAGGTGCGGTCTTGATACGGATACATATAAGGATGAATTGGATTTTTCCTATATCCGTGAGTTTTCTACACTTGATAGTCTAAGTGTTCTTGGAGAGGCGACAAGCAGTATGTGTGAGCCGGTGCTTCGTGAAATATGTCAGGTAGTTGAGGATATTGACCGGGAAAATGCCCGTAGAGTGGAGCGGGAATCCGGTACTGTAGAAAAAGATGAAAAAACACTTGCCAATGGCAATAAAGGACAATATAATACTTTAAAGCGTGAAAGTGAAACGCTGGATAGATACGATGAAGAAGGAGGTACAGATTATGGAACTGACATACAGCAAGGAAGGGGATTATCTGATTCCAAACATCGAAGCGAACGAGGAGCCGGAGGAGAGCCTGACGAAGTACGGAATGCTCCGGGAGACATTTCTGAAGGAACATCACAAGGGGATTTACACCGGGAAACTCCTGTCTGGGACACTGACGGAGCATTGTCTGATGGTACAGAAACAGGCAGAGGAGAGATTCGAGAGACTGAAAAATCAGATGATGGAGAGCGAGGAAGTGACAGAGGAGCTAAAGAGCAGAGATCAGATGGAGTGGGTTCGCCAGATGAACTCGATAGCGAACAGAGCGGACGAGATCGTTCTGTCGGAGATAGTCTACAGTCTGTAGTAGAAGTTGAATATAAGCAGTTTTCTATTTTCTTTTATCTGGATGAACAGATGGGAACTATAGCAGCAGCCGAGGCAGGTATGAAAAGTATCGCTCCGGCTGCTTTTTCGTTAAAGGAAAGTGACATAGAGGATATCCTGCGTACAGGTGGTGGAAACAGTAACAGCAGAGAGCGTATCTACGAGAAGTACAGAGAAAACAGGACTTCATCTTATATGGCTGAGTTCCTTGCTGGAGAATACGGAACGTGCGGAAAAGGCTTTGAGATTGCCGGACATGAGATATCTGCATGGTTTGACCGGGATGGCATGAAGCTTGGATATGGACGAAGTGCAAGTGATGACTTTTTCATGAAGAAAAGCTGGGCTGATTGTGAGCAGATCATTGCAGGAATGGTGGAACAGGGGACATTCCTTGATGAAAACAGAGCCTATCTTGCAGATGAAACCGTGCGGCGTGGAGTAGCCGATAACCTGTATTTTTTCTTCCGTGACAGTGTTGGTGATATGTCTGTTGTAGATGGGATTGATGGACTTGATTATCAGAAAACAACAGAGATTTTATTTGAACGACTTAATAATCCGGAAGAAGCACAGAAGATAAAGACGGCGGTTGATAACGAGATAGCGGCAGTGGAACGTGGAGAGAAGAGTTTCCGGTGGAGACTGAATCCAAAACCTCAGGAACTGTCTGACAGAGTATTTGGTTATTGTGATAAGAGGAAAGAACTGCCACAGAGATTTGATACGGAAACACTGAAAGAAAGTTTTATCACACAGGATGAAATAGATTCTGTAATTACCGGAGGAAGCGGGTTTGCCGGTGGAAAGTTCCGGATACATCAGTATTTCCTTGAAGGACACGACCATAAGGAAGCTGCTGACTTTCTGAAATGTGAATATGGAACGGGAGGAAGCTCCCACGCCATCGTCGGCAGTGACCGGAGCAATCAGGATCACGATGCCAGAGGACTTTCCATCACAAAAGGAAGCCTTATGAATCCTTATGCCAAAGTCGTCCTTACATGGAAAGTGGTAGAAAAGAGAATCGGTGAACTTATTACCGAGGGAAAGTACCTTACTCCAAAGGAGCAGGAAGAGTATGAGAAGATACAGCTTGCCAAGGCACAGGCAGAACTATATGAGACGTCTGAAAAGACGATGGAGGATGCGATAGAAATCGTCAGTGAGTTTCTGGAAAATGAATATGGAAGTGTAGACGATGATTTTGATGATCTTACAAACATATCACTTGCCTATACGGATTTCCTTGATGAAGAAACGAACGTAGAACATCCGGTACAGGTGACACTTAACCTAAAGGAATTTTCTATAAGCACGTATGTGGATGACCTTCTGATCGACAAGAAACAGTACGAATCCCTGGATGATATTTATGAGACGGAACTGCAATATCTTTCATTTAACGATCTGGTATATCTTTCGGATGAAGATATAGAGAAAGTTCGTGACAATGAGGAGCTTGTGCAGGCACCACTTAATACGGTTGCATGGGATGATATCAAACCGGACACTTTAGGACAAACTGTCCAGAAGTTCCCGGAAGAGAACTTCCATATCGAGGATGAAGCACTTGGAAACGGATCGCCAAAAGAGAAGTTTACTCGAAATATGCAGGCGATAAAAACGCTGCATTCACTTGAAGATGAGAAACGTGCTGCCACACCGGAGGAGCAGAATATACTGTCCGGTTATGTCGGATGGGGCGGACTTGCTGACGCTTTCGACGAGAATAAGACGGGATGGAGTGCAGAGTATCAGGAGTTAAAGAATCTTCTTACACCAGAGGAATATGCTTCTGCAAGAGAATCCACACTTAATGCCCATTATACGAGTCCTGCTATCATAGACGGGATTTATGACACATTATCTCGTATGGGATTTGAAAAGGGAAATGTATTAGAGCCGGCAATGGGTGTCGGAAATTTCTTTGGAAGATTGCCGGAAGGTATGGCAAAGAGCAGACTTTATGGAGTGGAGCTTGACAGCCTTACCGGGCGGATTGCAAAGCAGTTATATCCAAAGGCAGATATACAGATAAAGGGATTTGAAGAGACAAAGTTTCCAGGGGATTTCTTTGATGTGGTAGTCGGCAATGTTCCGTTTGGTCAGTATAAGGTGGCAGACAGAGATTATGATAAACACAACTTCCTGATACATGATTACTTCTTTGCAAAGACACTCGATAAAGTTCGTCCAGGCGGTGTAGTGGCTTTTGTTACATCCAAGGGAACCATGGATAAGTTAAATGAGAATGTCAGAAAGTATCTGGCAGAACGTGCAGAGCTTTTAGGTGCGGTCAGACTTCCAAACACTGCATTTAAGGCAAATGCCGGTACAGAAGTTACATCAGATATCATATTCCTTCAAAAGCGTGACAGGATGGTCAAGGAGATGCCGGACTGGGTGCATACTTCGGAAGATGAAAAAGGTATCCGCATAAACAGTTATTTTGCGGAACATCCGGAACAGATAGTCGGACATATGGAGATGGTATCCGGTCCGCATGGCATGGAAAGTGCATGTATAGCAGACACGGACAGACCATTTAAGGAACAGCTTAATGAAGCACTTGCAAATATCAAAGGTGAGATAGGGGCAGTGACAAGAGAGCTTGATGAGTTTGATGTGGCAGATGAGGACAGAGTGCTACCTGCAGATCCGAATGTGAAGAACTTCTCCTATACAGTTGTTGATAACGAGGTCTACTACAGAGAAAATTCAGTTATGAAACCAGTGGAGCTTCCGGAAAGTAAAGCGGAGCGCATAAAGGGACTTGTTGCGATCAGAGATGTGACGAGAACACTTATCGACATGCAGATGGACGAAGCCTGGGATGATGACATTGAAGCAAAGATGAAGGAATTGAATGCCTGCTATGATGATTTTGAGAAGAAATTCGGTCGTATCAATTCCAGAACGAACAAGAGTGTATTTAGCCAGGACGCAAGCTACAGTCTGCTATGCTCATTGGAGAAATTTGATTCTGATGGCAATTTCAAAGAAAAAGCAGATATGTTCACGAAGCGCACCATAAAGCGTGCAGAGGTAGTCACAAGCGTTGATACAGCAAGCGAAGCACTTGCGGTTTCCCTTTCGGAAAAAGCAAAGGTAGATATCCCGTATATGATGGAACTTACAGGAAAGAGTGACACGGAGATAACGGATGACCTTGTGGGAGTTATATTCAAAGAGCCTTTAAGTGAGGAATGGCAGACTGCAGATGAGTATCTGTCAGGCAATGTGAGAGAAAAACTGTCTGTGGCAAAGATGGCGGCAGAGAAAAGTCCGGAATATGAGGTAAATGTAAAGGCACTTGTAGCGGTTATGCCGAAAGATCTTGAAGCTTCAGAGATAGAAGTCCGTATTGGAGCTACATGGATAAAGCCGGAGTATATAGATCAGTTCATGCGGGAAACATTCAAGACACCAGAATATCTGACAAGAAGCTATGGATTAGGTGGTGCGACTGTTGGAGTGCAGTATTCGGCAGTGACAGGTGTGTGGAACGTAAAGGGTAAAAATGCAGACAGAGCTAATCCGATTGCTAATTCGACATATGGAACCATGCGGGCAAATGCATACAAGATTCTTGAGGATTCCTTAAACTTAAAGGACAGCCGGGTGTATGATACCGTGCTTGAAGATGGTAGGGAAAAGCGTGTATTAAATAAACAGGAAACGACACTTGCAAGTCAGAAACAGGAAGCCATAAGGGAAGCGTTCAAAGACTGGATATTTGCTGCACCGGAGCGTCGTGCAGATCTTGTTGAGACATACAATAAGCTGTTTAATTCGATCAGACCAAGAGAGTATGAAGGAGCACACCTGACATTCCCCGGAATGTCACCGGAGGTTACACTCAGACCGCACCAGAAAAATGCAGTAGCACATCAGTTATATGGCGATAATACGCTCCTTGCACATTGTGTAGGTGCAGGAAAGACCTGGGAGATGGCGGCGGCAGCCATGGAGAGCAAGAGGCTTGGACTATGCAGAAAAAGTCTTTTCGTCGTGCCGAACCATCTGACCGAGCAGTGGGGATCTGATTTCTTACAGTTATATCCGGGAGCCAATATCCTTGTTGCAAGCAAGAAAGACTTTGAGCCGGCAAACAGAAAGAAGTTCTGTTCCAGAATTGCAACGGGTGACTATGATGCAGTCATCATCGGTCATACACAGTTCGAGAAGATTCCACTGTCAAAGGAACGGCAGGCGGCAACTATCCAGGAACAGATTGATTCCATCACGGAAGCCATTGCCCAGGCAAAGGCAGAGCGTGGAGAACGTTATACGATCAAGGAGATGGAGAAATCAAAGAAGAATCTGACAGTGAAACTGGAGAAGCTGATGGATTCATCGAAGAAAGACAGTGTAGTGACGTTTGAGCAGTTAGGTGTAGACCGGCTATTCGTAGATGAGAGCCATAACTATAAGAACTTATTTCTTTATACAAAAATGCGTAATGTAGCCGGTATTGCACAGACGGATGCACAGAAATCGTCGGACATGTTTGCCAAGTGCAGATATATGGATGAATTAACAGGCGGCAAGGGCGTGACATTTGCGACAGGTACACCGATATCCAACTCCATGACGGAGCTTTACACGAATATGAGATACCTTCAGTACGGCACCTTGGAGCGGATGGGACTGACACAGTTTGACGCATGGGCTTCATCGTTTGGCGAGACACAGACTGCGATCGAGCTTGCACCGGAGGGAACAGGATACCGGGCCAAGACGAGATTTGCAAAGTTCTTTAATCTGCCGGAGCTTATCAGTCTGTTCAAGGAGAGTGCTGATATCAAGACACCAGATATGTTAAAGCTCGATGTGCCGGAAGCGGTATATGAGAATGTTGTGTTAAAACCATCAGAGTTTCAGAAAGATGTGGTTGCTTCTCTTGCCGATCGTGCAGAGATGGTGCGAAACGGAGGTGTGGATTCAACCGTTGATAACATGCTGAAGATCACGAATGACGGAAGGAAACTGGCACTTGACCAGAGACTAATAAATCCTATGCTGCCGGATGATGAAAATTCAAAAACAAGTGTATGTGTGGAGAAAGCATTTGCCATATACGAAGAGGAAAAAGAGACAAAGGGGGCACAGCTTATCTTCTGTGACCTTTCCACACCGAAGAATGACGGAAACTTCAATGTCTATGATGATATCAAACAGAAACTCATGCAGAAGGGTGTTCCGGAAAACGAGATAGCATTCATACATGATGCCAATACGGAAACAAAGAAAGCGGACTTATTTGCCAAAGTTAGAAGCGGCGATGTCCGCTTTTTGCTTGGTTCAACAGCAAAGATGGGAGCCGGTACAAACGTGCAGGACAGGTTGATTGCACTTCACCATCTGGATGTGCCATGGAGACCATCGGATATTGAGCAGCAGGAGGGACGTATCATAAGGCAGGGAAATATGTACAAGGAACTTGGAAAGCCGGTTAAGATATTCCGTTATGTAACGGAAGGTACATTCGACAGTTATTCGTGGCAGGTAATTGAAAATAAGCAGAAGTTCATTGGACAGATCATGACAAGCAAGTCACCGGTCAGGAGCTGTGAGGACGTGGATGAAGCGGCACTTACCTATGCCGAGGTTAAGGCTCTCTGTACAGGAAATCCGTACATAAAAGAGAAGATGGACTTAGATATCCAAGTATCGAAGTTAAAGCTGCTTAAAGCCAACCACACAAGCCAGAGGTACAGACTGGAGGACAACATCACGCAGACATACCCGAAACAGATAGCGGCTCTTTCCGAGAAGATAGCCGGATATAAGGCGGATATAAAGACACTCAAAACCGAAAAAGCAGAGCTTGCGGCAAGAAGTGTGGCGGCAGTCGCAGAGGATGGCAAAGAGAAAGAACCTTTTGAGATACGGATAGGAAAGCGTGTGTTTACAGACCGTAAGGAAGCAGGAACCGCCCTGATCGAGATGTGCAGGAATGTTCATTCCATATCCACTCCGGTTAAGGTCGGAGACTATATGGGATTTTCGCTTGCTGTGACCTTTGAACCATTCCAGAAAACCTTTGACCTAAATATCAAAGGAGCAATCAGTCACCACATAGATGTTGGAGCAGATGCAGTCGGTAATATGACAAGAATTGCAAATGCCTTATCCGGTATGGAAACAAAACTCGCCAAGGTAGAAGATCAGCTTTCTGCAGTCAAGGAACAGCTTGAAAGTGCCAGGGAAGAAGTAAAGAAGCCGTTTGAGAAGGAACAGGAGCTTGCGGAGAAACTTGACCGCTTAAATGAGTTAAATGCACTTCTCAACATGGATGAAAAAGGTGATTCCGAGAAAGAGGAGGATTTAGGTTCCGAAGAGGTGGAGGATATCGAAGGAGATGGATATGGGGAAGTGCCGAGAGACAGAGAGGGAGATACCATATCAACACCAGAAGCACCCGTGCACGATGGCATGGCAAGAGGCAGCTCTGAAAAGGAAAAGGCTGAGAAGAGGCTGTGTGAAGAGGGCGGGTGTAAGCATGAAAAAGGTGAAAAATCTATCTTCGATAGAATATCAGACAAACATCAACAAGTAGCTAATCGTTCAGGAATAATAGGACATACAAAGACAAGAGAAAAAGGCGAAGAACTGTAATTGAAAGGAGGATGTACAGATGGCAATAGAAGATAAGAAAGATAGGGATATTGTGTTGCTGACGGGGCTTCCAGTTAGTGATGAAATGCAGGATGTGCTTGATAAATGTAGCGCAGGAGAGTATGTGGATATTGATGAGGTGAATGCAACGCCTGAGATGAAAGCTGCGGAAAGTTGTGTATCTAATTCAACACCAACTATTAATTTAAAGGACAGAGAGCCGATTCAGAATCATGTATTTGAGACGCTCATGAATTATGGATCCATCAGTCTTGATGAGAGTGGTAAGCCGCTTGTTGACAGTCATGGAAATACAATATATAATAATGATGTAGAAAGAGGCAGACGCCTTGATATCGTAATCGGTCTTCCCGCTTCTGGGAAATCATCAGCCATAGTAGATACAATTTCATATGAGCATCATTCCATGCTAATTGATAACGATGAAGCCAAACGACAGTTTCCGGAATTTAACAAAGGATGGGGTGCAAATACGGTACACAAGGAATCGCAGATTGTGGAACAGGCGGTATTTAAGCAGGCTTTAAGTGAAGGTCGGAATATTGTTCTTCCTAAAGTCGGAAGTGATGCAGGAAAACTTGTGAAATCCTATATATCATATGCCAAGGATGCAGGATATAAAATCAACGTTCATTTTGTTGACCTGGATAGAAATAAGGCACTTGGGAGAATGATGGGCAGATTCATCCATACTGGAAGATATTTGTCGCCTAAGCTTATAGATAAGTATGCAAATGAGCGTGATGGAAATCGCATCGCACAAGCATACGAGGAGCTTAAGATGATGGATGTGATTGATGGATATTCTAAGTGGGATAATGATGTAGGAAGAGGAGAAAAACCGATACTTTTAGAGGCAGCTAATTTAGATGATGACTTTATAAAGAATGCAAGAATGAAAGGAGACATGGAGAATGAAGAACGTAAACATGGACAATTTAACAGAGGCAGCGAAGATGACTTATGTATCAGCGGAGACAGTGCTGGAGACAGAGGAACGCATGAGCATAGCGGAGGACGAAATCCGGGCGAGAATGAGCGAGATGGAGAACCTGACGCCAGTGGAGAAATATCAGTTCCAGAGGAAGATTTACGACAAGTATCTGGTATAGTTGAAGAATTTCGGGCAAATACGAGAGATAAATTTCATGAGCTTGATGGAGAAAATTCTGAGAGCATCGAAACAATGGTGAGAGGACACATCGAAGATGCGATAGAGACATTTGGCTTAGACGCAAAAGTTGTTGATGTTGTGTTGGTTGGAAGTAGATCACGAGGGATAGAGCATGAGGAGTCAGATGTAAATGTTGTAGTAGAATTCTATGGTTCTGAAAGGGAAGATGCACTTTCTGATATTCTTAATGAGGAGGGGCTTTCAATTGCAGGAAAAACTATAGATATCAATACAATAACTAAGGATAGAACTGGAACACTTGAGACGTTTCTTCCAGAAGAAGAAAAATACCTGGCTGAGAAAGCTGCAGCAATGGAACAGACTGCGGCATCAAAAAATATGGTGGCTGATATGTCTATAGAACAGGATGCGGAAGCAGAGCTTAAGAGTAGTGATGAAAAGAAACGGCAGCATCCTGATCAGAAAAGAGGTGGGAAGTTCGCTAATTTTTCTATGCAGAAGAAGGAGAATAGTGAAAAGTATAACTTATATGCAGATGTTCAACATCCAAGTGGAGAGATAGATAGACATAAGTGTATTGCACAGTTTGACAACAAATCTCTTGCGCAAAGATTTTGTGAAAAACGTGGTTTACAGTGTGAGGATGTTACTGGAAACTTGGATAGTGTTATTAAGCATAAGAAGCAACTTGCAAATCAGAAAGGTAAGATATCTCCAGATAGAAATGAAAGGAAGCCAGGGAGAGGCATAGGAGATTAGAGAGGTAATGAAACATGGACAAAAGATCAGTCGAGTATAAATTGATGCGAACAGCAAATATAGTGTTTTTGTTTTGCATCGTCTTCGAGGTCGTTGGAATTATGACTGTAATGTTCTGGGGAACATTAGGAGCAGAAATGGCTATATACTTTATGACATTCGTATTTGCAGTATTTCTTGCAAGAAAGAATGGACTGAGTATAGTTGTAAAAAAACCAAATATAAGCACGTTTCTTCAGGGGATTGGAATTACAATTTGTGGAATTCCGGTAGCATTGGTGCTTAGTGCATTGGCAGCATTTATGTCATCGGCAGGCGTGGATACATCTGAAGATGTAACGATATATCCTATTTGGCTGTCTCTTATAGCATTTGCTGTTGTGCCGGCAATTGTTGAGGAATATGTATTCCGAGGTGTAATCTTAGGAGCATATCTTCAAATTGAAGAGCGAGCTGCGGTATTTATAAGTAGCTTATTTTTTGCAATGTTGCATTTTTCTCTAGGATCAGTTATGTATGGATTTATGTATGGTTGCATATTTGCGCTTGTAAGGGTTGCTACAGGCAATTTGATATATTCTGTAGCGATGCATGGTGTATTTAATATGGTGAATGTAGCAATGGCTTATATCGGTATAACAATGGTGCCTGGTTGGATCGTGCTCCTGGCATTTTCTGCAGGACTTGCTGGATTTATTATATTACTTATCGTGTTTTTCAAAAAAAATCCTGTGTCACTTTCCAAGAGTAGTTTTAAACGTAGACAACTAATAACAAGAGAAGGGTATATAACATTAATAATTTGCCTGTGTGTTACAGTTATGCTACTTATGATGTAAATAGGGGGCTTTCCGGGAGACCGGGAAGCCCTTTTTTGTTGAAATTCTATCGTATGTAACAATGGTCACGATTACTATACATTACAATAGTAGTTTTTGAAAGTTATTAAAAGGGAATGAAATATATGCCTGATTGATGTAAAAACTTTGACATATTAGATGAGCCGTGATAATATGATTATAGAAAAGGTGCTACCGATAGACGGTTAGTCCCTAGTAATTAAAGAAATGACAAAAATGCCGCTTCAGTTTACCAGACAGGGCGGCTATTTTTGTGTCTTATTATTATCCTTACCAAAGGAATATCCTATTCCAAAGCAGGTTAAGCCGAAGCTTACTACTGCAATAAAATCGACAATACTCATATGGCTTAGCCCTCCTTTCCTTTGCTTCCAGAAATCTGGTTTCTATGTAATCGGAGGGTCACAGTCCCTCCGTAGTGAAGGACTAACCGCCTACCGTGATATGGTAGCACCCATAAACAATTATAACAATAAAACGCTATTTTATCAATGTATCGCTTTTATATATCTTCATGATTTCTTCCCAAATAGGTATTTATCTCTTTTTGGTAATTTTGTAATTCATTTATTTCTCGCTCGTTCTGTCGTTGCTGATCTTCAAGCTCTCGAATTTCCTGTTCTGCCTGCAGCAATCTTTTTTGAAGTATCTTAATGCTGGAACTGTTGATTTGCGATAAATCTATATTACGGTTTTTAAGAGCAAATTCTGCATCGTGAAAGGCATTTAATTGTGTGTCGTGCTCCTGGTAATACATCTCCTTATCAGGCGCTTTAGCTTCGTTTATAGAATAAATTTTTAACTTTTTATATAATACACAATCATCAATAAAATGGCGCAATTCAGAAATTTCGTCTCTATTTTTGGATATGGATGATGCAAGATAATTATTTGTCGCTTTCAAGGATTTTATATGTCCACTTATATCAGTATACCGGATACCATAATTATCCATAAGCTCCTTTTCTATTTGTTGCATTCTTCTTGCATTTTGCACATTTGTCCATCTGTGTAATAGATAATTATCAGATGTAACAGGAGTAGAAACATCTCTTATGGATTTAATCTTCAGACTATTTTTATCAAGAGTTTTTTCCAAAGGAGTCATGGATTCGTATAAAGCTTTCTTTTTTGCTATTTTTTCTTTCGCTCTTTCTTTCTGCGATTCGAGATATGATAATCTTCGAGAAATTCTCTTTCTAATGTTTTCATCGGTATAGAATGTGCCAAGAGAGTAACCTCTGTGAAAACGGTCTTCATCTGGAAATTTGTACTTGGTTACAATTCCGTATTTTCGGGAATTACCCTGTTCGATTATTATGTTTTCAGCTTCTAATAATTCAATAAAATTTCCGAAAGATGAGGCTTTCATAATCGATCTATCAATCAATTTTCTAAGTTGGGTTTTCTTTGAGCCTGATGGATTTGACTTATCTTCTAGCCACTCCTTGTAATTTTTTCCTTTTCCTCTTTTTTTGTCGATTACACTGAGGCCATATTCACGGCATAGGGCATCGTTATTTTTTTGCAATGTGTGAAGTAGTGAGAGATTATCATCCAACCTTCTCCCCGTCATACCACGTTCTGCAGAACACATAACAAAATGATTGTGAATATGTCCCTTATCGACGTGAGTAGCACAGATGAAAGAGTAATTTTCTCCGAAGGTATTGTGCATAAATTTCATTCCAATTTCATGTGCCTGTTCTGGAGATACCTCATCCGTAGGGGCAAACGATTGTATGAAATGATATGCTAAAATCCCCTCAGAGTTACGGTTTTGTATTTTATTGGTTAGTGCCATTTTGAAACATAATTCAATATTTGAATCAGTACAACCATCGTAAGATACAAGAAGTCGCTCGTTAGTCTTATCAGGATTACGCACATAATTGATAGTTGCCCTTATATTTGCTTTAACTTTTATGATTTTGGTAATCGCCATCTATATCACCTACCCAATTCTCTTTTTCTTTAAATTTGATAAATTTAAATTTTTCCTTAGTTGTCTTTTTTACAATTTCTTGTATCTCAGTCATTTGACTTTGGAGCAGTTTTATTTGATAAGGAGTTACGGAATATGTTTCATTTACGGCTGCTGCAATTTGGTTGATGTTATTTCCTACACGGGAAATTTGCGTGGAAAAATCATATAAGCCAGACATATCAAATCTGTAACAATGTCCGGAATGTATATAGGCTCTAATTACCTGTGAGACAGAACTGTATTTTAAAAAATCTTGTTGTTGTTTCAGCATGCTGTATTCCTCTTCTGATATTTTTAGATGTATTTCTTTTGATTTTTTACTCATTTTCTTTTTTGTTCCTTTCTTTTATTTAGGGGTTTGGGGATGTGCCCCATTTCCTTTTTTGTATTTTTTCTGATTTGTCTATGGCGACAAATTTGAAAAAATGCGGTTTTGTGGATATAAAACCAATGCTTGCTGTACTTGGTTATGCCACGGGTGGCATAACAGGGCATAAAAAAACTGCTGTTACTATGGGCACACTTCTCCCACGGATAACAACAGAATTATTTACAACAATTATATGTCAATAGAGAATGTAGTGCAAGATTGTATTGCTAAACATTTATTGATTGATTGGAGAAAGTATGAATGATGGGTGATTTAGGAAAATAATATAGAAAATTGGGGTATATCGATCTGTTTTTTATGCTTTTTTCAGTCTGTCTTGATTAGAAGTTTTTAATTACTTGCCTGTTTGTCAAGTAATTACTGTTAATCTTGATTAAGAGGGAGGTGGCTATGGATTGGGTGCGAATTCTATGAAAAAAGAGTTCCGAAGATTTAAGCTAAAAAAGCACTTAATTCGGGTACACTCAACTTCTTATAGAGAGCTGCGAGAAATGCTAGATGTATGCGATAAGGTTATTGTTGGTGATCTGGAGTACATAGAAGATGTAGAGGGAATTACATTGGAACGAAAACCGGGAGTTGGGGGATATGTAAGAGTAGCACAATCCTGGAGAAAAAGAAAATGTCCTATGCGTCCAGACGAGGAGAAGGCAATTTTGATTGCATATAAAAAGGAAGAGGATCCAGAACTGAAAAATATATATTTAGGCATCCTTATAAAATATTGTTCTCCAAGTTCTTATGAAAATGATATATAGCATTTATGTCGTTCTGGCTAAGCACATAACAAGCCGGGATAACAACAGAAGGTGGTTTGTGTGTTTATCAGACCGATAGGTCAACGGGTACTTTGACAATTAAATATAAAGACGTACAGGACGTGCGGAATATGTGGAGCCACTATGCAGACACGCCATGAGATACCTGCTTTTAACAAAAAGTCAAAGTGATGTAATACTGAAAATATTGAAACTAAGGTATGGAGCGATTGATGTTTGGCAAAATGTGCAGCAGTTGTACGGGCGATGATACATATTTTAAATAATGATACTTCTGGAAAATCCAGTCATAGATATGACGGTGCAAGACCGATGTGGACAGAGTAATGACCTGTCACCTGTATGTTTTATTTTAATATCTGGCAATAAGAGTCTATCAGTTTATTGGTGGATTGTTATTGTCAGATATTTTTGTGCGTAAATATAGAGAAAGGGTGGATGTTTATATGAATAATAAATCCTTGGTAAGATACAATCTTCAATTATCATATCTTGCTCAATTAAGAGATAAATCACTGATAACGGAAGAGGAATATAAAAAAATATTAGATAGTTTGAAAAAAGACTATAAAGTAATTTCTAATCGTTTTTGTTGAAAAAAAGTTCGTGTTCCTGTATAATTGATGTGTACACTACTATAGGAACACACAGTGGAGGGCAAAATGGAGGTAGAAATAATAAAAGCAAATCCTGTTATACCAGGAGATGCGTGTGTGGATAGGAGTAGTAGAAAGCGTGTTGCAGCATATTGCCGTGTGAGTACCGATGATGAGGATCAGATAAAAAGCTACAATTCGATGGTCAGATATTACACAGATTTGATTAAAAGCAATAAAGAGTGGGACATGGCGGGGGTATATGCGGATAAAGCTATTACAGGAACAAAGGTAGATAAGCGAGAGAATTTTCAAAGACTTATTGATGACTGCCTGGATGGAAAAATTGATATGGTTATTGCTAAAAGCATACCGAGATTTGCAAGAAATACACTGGACACATTAAAGTATGTCAGAATGCTAAAAGAGAGAAATATAGATGTATACTTTGAGGTGGAAAAAATACATAGTCTGAAAGATGGAGAATTTTTATTGACGATTCTAAGCTCTGTAGCACAGCAGGAGGTTGAAAATACTTCGGCTTATGTGAGAAAAGGATTGAAGATGAAAATGGAACGTGGGGAAATGGTCGGATTTCAAGGATGCTTGGGATATGATTATGATCCTGTTACAAAAACGCTTTCCATAAACGAAGAGGGTGCCGAAGATGTGAAGTATATCTTTGATAGATATATTGCCGGAGCTGGTGGATGTATGATTGCAAGAGAACTGAATGAGATGGGAAAAAGAACCATTAAAGGAAATAAATGGACGGTCTCTTCGGTTATGGGTATAGTAAAAAATGAGAAGTACAAGGGTGATCTATTGATGGGAAAAACCTATACAGTAGATGCTATATCAAAACGTAGACTTCAAAATATGGGTCAGGAAGATAAATACTATATTAAAAATCATCATCCTGCGATTGTGTCAGAAGATATTTTTGATAAGGCACAGGAAATCAGAAATAAAAGGAATGGAAATAGATGTAAGCCATCTGTTGAATCTGGTTCCCGAATAAAGTACAGTCGCCAGTATGCATTTAGTAGTTTGATTGAGTGTGGTTATTGCGGCAAGATAGTTTCCAGACGTAGTTGGCATAGTAATACGAATCATACAAAAACAATATGGCAGTGTTCTAACAGTACAAAAAATGGAAAACAGAATTGCCCAGAAAGCAAGGGTGTTCCAGAAGAAGTTTTGGAAAAAGCGTTTCTTGAATCATACCGCATGTTATGTGATAATAACAATGATGTAATAGATGAGTTCATAAAAAGAGTTGATAAAGCATTATCTGAAGATAGTGTGGAATCAAAACTTGTGAAAGCGAAGAATACTGACACAAATTTGAGATCCAAGAGAAGCATTCTGTTGGAAAAATATCTAGATGGAAGTGTTGCACAAGATATATATGAAACAAAGGACTTAGAATTAGTTCGTAAGTTAGCAGCAAATGATGCAGCTATTGAAAGTCTGAAAAACAGTGTAAATATAGAAAAAGTTCATCGTATCAGATTAAAAGAATTCAGAAAAGTTTTGGAGGAAAATCGATATCTTGAAAAGTTTGACAGATCTGTATTTGAAAGCTTGATAGAGAAAGTAATCCTTGGTGGATACGATGAAGATGGTAATTCAGATCCCTACAAAGTAACTTTTATTTATAGAACAGGATATAAAGATGATTTGTATGGATGTAAGACTCGTTATAGTAATACCTCGACAAATAAAAAGTGTTCCAATAGTAGTGACGAGGTAAAAGCAGTGTGTTCTAACTGTAGTGACGACACATGTGGAGACGGTTGTTCTTTTGTCCCAACAAAAGGCTGATGATTACATTGAAGTGGAATTAGAGTTGGATGAGCTGGATTTGACTTCAGCAGAGAGTAAGGCAACTTATAAGGAAATTCAGAAATATGTGCTGAAGGAGCATGGGTTGAAGGTTTCTAACCTATATATTTCACAGGTAAAAAGAAAGTGTGGAATAGAAGTTGGGGAGAATTATAATCTTCCGAAATCAGAGGATAGCAGACAACCTCAGTGTCCGGAGGAGAAGGAAAAAGCGATAAAGGATGCGCTGGAGCATTTTGGGATGGTTTAGATATTAAGAAATTATGTTGCAAAAATTGGTCATGCAAAGGAGGAAATATCATGCTTGCTTTTAATGAAAATGGTAAATTGACAGAGTATGAAGAAACAAATTTTTTAAAAGTATGTGATTCATGTCACCATATTTACAAGCAAAGGGTTGAACAACAACTAGAAGGAATGCGTGAAAGAGAATATGATATTTGTCCTTTGTGTGGTGAAGAAAATGATAGTAGTATGCAAGTTGATTTCTATAATTCTCGATTAACGGAAGTAGAATTATCAAAGTTAAGAAAAAAAGCATTGATAAAAACTATAATAGGATACTGCGACAAGCAATACAAACAAACAGATTGTTTTGTTTGTGATCATCAAAATGGTTGTCCAGGAGAATGCGAAGGTAACTGCAAAAATTGTTTGGAGGAGGTACATTACCCAGGGAGATATCCAAATGGAAAGAAAGATTACGACTGTAGTAGAATGCTTAATTTTTACGTGTGTGATTACTCGGCCAAATATGCTTCTGAACTTTTGTATCTGATGAGAAAGAGCCAAGCACTTGAAGAAATTAATGATTACCATGTTTTGTCTATTGGTTGCGGTGGTTGTCCAGATTTAATGGCATTTGAACGATATTGCCATGAAAAATCATATGATAAATCTGTAAGTTATATCGGTATAGATGTTAATGAAAAATGGAAACCAATACATGAGCAAATTAAATCATATAAAACAAAAACTTTAAGAAGAACCCAATTTAAATATATGGATGCCGTAACGGAAGAATATAACATTTCAAATGCAAACGTTATTGTATTGCAATATGTTATATCACATTTCTATAATTCAGGGCAAATAGGTGAGATAGAGAGTTTTTTTGAAAAATTGGTTCAGAATATTATTTTACATAAGGAACAAGGAAAGCCATTAGTGGTTCTCATTAATGATGTAAATAGCAATAATAGAGGTCGCGATTATTTTGAGAAATTGGTTGAAAAGTTAGATGGTGAGGGTCTGATAGAAAATAGTCAAGGATATTATTTTGATTACAATATAAGGAACGAATTTCAGAGGTATGGTATAAAACACGAATCAAATCGTATTGTATATAATATTCCTGATAGACTTTCTACATATCAGCCATGGGAAGTGTGTTCAAGTGCGCAGCTTTTGATTGAAGTATTATAGCAGGAGATGATAGAAATGATTATTAGTGCAAGTAGACGTACAGATATACCGTCTTACTATTCGGAATGGTTGGTTAATAGATTAAAAGAGAAATATGTATTGGTTAGAAATCCGATGAATATACATCAGGTAAGTAAGATAGATTTATCTCCAGATGTTGTTGATGCAATCGTATTTTGGACAAAAAATTCAACTCCAATGTTGTCATACTTGGATCAAATTAATGATTATACATATTATTTTCAATTTACATTAAGTGCGTATGGTCCTGATGTAGAAAGGAATTTACCATCAAAAAATAAAATTATTATTCCGACATTTCAACAGTTATCCAAAGAAATTGGAAAAGAAAAGGTTATATGGAGATATGATCCGATATTCTTTAATGAGCAGTACTCAATAGAGTATCATTGTAAGTATTTTGAAGTATTAGCTTCAAAATTGGGTGATTATACGGAGAAGTGTACTGTGAGCTTTATGGATATGTATAGAAATACAGAGCGAAATGTAAAGCTCTTAAGTATTGTCAAAGATACATATGAAATGCAGGTAGAATTATTGCAAAGATTTGTAGAAATAGCAAAGGAGTATGGTTTGTATATTGATACCTGTGCTGAAATTGGAGATTTTCATAATATAGGAGTTGAGCATGCTCATTGTATTGATAGGGAACGAATAGAGAGAATTGGCGGATTTAAACTTAATGTTGATAAAGACACAAATCAAAGAGCAGAATGTGGATGTGTGGCAAGTATTGATATAGGAGCCTATAATACATGCAAAAATGGATGTTTGTATTGTTATGCAAATTATAGTTCAAATACTGTAGAAAAGAATTTTGGTATGCACAATCCCAAATCACCTTTGTTGTTTGGTGAAATAGATAGCACAGATGTAATCAAGGAAAGAAAGGTAAAGTCACTTATTAATAATCAGATGAATTTGTTTGATCTTTAGGGAAAAAGAGGGATTATATGAAATATAATTTGTACTTTTATGATGATACCAGAAATGCAGTGATTATGACAGATATGGATGGCAAGCAACTTGTGATTGACTGTGATAAAGTAGAGGAGCAGGTCGTATTTGATGAGCCGGCGGATGCGGGGATTCTTGCCAGACTTGCAAGGAAAGAACCGGCAAATTATGTGAGTATTGCAATGCGTCCGGGCGGATTGCAGGATTATGTGGATGTGTGGAATGAGTTGAATTAGTATATTCCTTTGTTGACAAAGGAAAGTCGGAGTGTTAGAATGGCTTTATCTTAAGGAGAGAGGTGAAAAGATGAGAAGATAATTTACTTTTGATTACATGAATGTTTATGCAGTATGAGCGATATCGCCCATACTACTTGTCATGTTGCCAAAAGTGGATTATGTTCTCATAACCTCTCTTTTTGTGTGCATAAAAATGATTACAATGTTGGGTGTATTTCCTTCTTTTGATGAACCATATGAGGTTATAGTATGTAATGGAACTGTTTGGCAACGAATGGTTCTTTTTTTATTGTAACCATGAGAGGAGGAATGTATATGGCACAAATTAGTATAAATAATCTCACCTTTGGATATGAAGGGAGTTTTGATTATGTTTTTGAGAATGTTTCATTTTCGATTGATACAAATTGGAAACTAGGTTTTATTGGTAGAAATGGAAAAGGGAAGACAACTTTTTTAAATTTATTACTTGGAAAATATCAGTTTACAGGTTCCATAAGTGCATCAACGAAGTTTGATTATTTTCCTTATGAAATTGCAGAATACCAAAAGCAAATGCCTGTGGCAGAATTTATGGAAGATTTGAAGCCGGGGTGTGAAATATGGAGAGTAATTTGTGAGTTGGAAGAGCTATCGGAAAGTTCAGAGATTTTGTATAGACCTTATTGTACCTTAAGTCCCGGAGAGTGTACAAAGATATTACTTGCAGTTTTGTTTTCACAGGAAAATGAGTTTTTATTAATTGATGAACCGACGAATCATCTTGACCAAAATGCAAGGGAGTGTGTGAAGGTGTATTTAGCTTCTAAAAAGGGTTTTATACTGGTTTCTCATGACAGAGATTTGTTGGATGCATGCACAGATCATTGTCTGGTATTGAATCGTTGCAGTATCGAAGTACAAAATGGTAATTTTTCGGTCTGGTGGGAGAATAAGCAACGTAAAGATAAATTTGCGATAGCACAAAATGAGAAACACCGAAAGGAGATTCAAAAGTTGAACCATGCGGCAGAACAGGTTGCTAAGTGGGCAGATAAAAATGAACGCACCAAAATAGGATTTGATCCGATAAAAGAACATGACAGATGCTTAAGCACAAGAAGTTTTATAGGAGCCAAAACAAAAAAGATGCAGAGGCGTGTAAAGCAGATGGAAAAACGAATTGAAAGAGAGATTGAGGAAAAGGAGGGTCTTTTAGAAGATATAGAATATCTTAAAGATTTAAAGTTGTTTCAGCTTGTTCATTACAAAAATAGTCTTGTTAATGTAAAAGAGTATAGTTTGCAATATAAAGACTCAGATAAACCAGTGTTTCAAGGGCTGTCTTTTGACATTAAAAAGGGTGATCGTGTTGTATTATCCGGAAAAAATGGAAGTGGAAAGACAACAATTATTAGAAAAATCCTAGAAAAATGTAATTCCAATATAGGTGTTTGTATAATTGAAGAAGGACTATGTGAGGTGGCAAGTGGTCTTGTTATTTCATATGTTGGTCAGGAGACAATTGGAATTAAAGGTAATGTTACAAATTATTGTAAAACGCATGATTTGGATAGGAGTTTATTTTGTGCCATACTTCGGCAGCTTGATTTTGGACGAGAGCAGTTTACTAAAAATATGGAAACTTACTCGGAAGGCCAGAAAAAGAAAGTTTTGTTGGCGACTAGTTTACTTACACCGGCACACCTTTATATTTGGGATGAACCATTAAATTACATTGATATTTTTTCGCGGATGCAGTTAGAAAGATTAATTTTAAAGTATGAGCCAACCATGCTATTTGTTGAACATGACAGGAAATTTTGCGAAAAAATAGCAACTAAGGTAATTGAATTATAATTTGAAAGGAGATTTGCTTTATGAAAAATATATTTGTAGAAGGTATTCAAGGATCAGGAAAAAGCACGCTGATAAATAATATTGTGAAGTTTAATCCTGAGTTACATGTATGTAGGGAAGGAGATTATTCTCCGATAGAATTGGCTTGGTGTGCTTTAATGTCGAAGAAGGAATATGAGGCTGTTTTGCAAAAATACAATTCGATAAGGGATGAAATTATAAAAAATACAGTTAGGGAACAAGAGAATTATATCATTACTTACACTAAGATAATTACGGATATTCCGGGATTTTATAAAGATTTGGAGAATTATGAAGTCTATAATGGGCGAAAAACTTTGGCGGAGCTAAAGGAAATTATAGTAACAAGGTTTAAAAATTTTACAGATACAGGATATTTATTTGAATGTTCTTTCTTTCAAAATGTAATAGAGGATTTAATTTTGTTTCATATGCTTAGTGATGAAGAAATTATAGAGTTCTATCGCAATTTGTTTAGGTGCATTGATGCAAAGAAGTTTATATTATTTTATCTCTATAGTGATAAGTTGGAAGAGAATATTAAAATAATTCAAAAAGAACGCTGTGATGAGAATGGAAATGAGTTATGGTATCAGATGATGTTAGAATATTTGGTGAACTCTCCTTATGGGAGGAAACATGAATGTAGTGCTTTTGAGGATATGATCAGTCATTTTAAACACAGGCAAGAGTTAGAATTACGTATAGTAAAAGAAATAATAGGTAAAAATGCAGTTATTCTTCCAGCTAAAGAATATGATGTAAATCAAATTAGAACTTTGATTGGTTTTCATAATAAAATCAGTTATAATATAAGGCATATGAATAACAAGGAAATAGCATTGCTGGATGATTTCCTGTATGAAGCAATTTTCATTCCAGAAGGTGTAGATGCACCGCCAAAAGAGATTATAAATGCACCAGAATTACAGATTTATGTGCAGGATTTTGGCAAGCAGGAAGGAGATATTTGTTTTGTTGCTGAAGTTGACAAAAAGATAGTCGGCGCTGTCTGGGTTCGTAATATGGATGATTATGGACATGTAGAAGATGGTGTTCC
This sequence comes from Coprococcus ammoniilyticus, assembly GCF_025567345.1. Classification (NCBI taxonomy): domain Bacteria; kingdom Bacillati; phylum Bacillota; class Clostridia; order Lachnospirales; family Lachnospiraceae; genus Coprococcus; species Coprococcus ammoniilyticus. The sequence goes on along the minus strand of NZ_JAOQJS010000007.1, from coordinate 92,386 downwards.
GTCTTTTGCCATATCGTTATATAAAGAGTATCGAGGTCTTGGGATTGGAACTATGCTGATGAAACGGATGTTGGAAGAGTTAAAAGAAAGAGGGTATCAGAAAACTTCCTTGGCAGTACAGAAAGCAAACTATGCAGTGAAGATGTACAAAAATGTTGGCTTCGAGATTATTGATGAAAACGAAGAAGAATATATTATGATGTACGTGTTTCGGTAATACATACAGTAGAAATATTTTCAAAATGTGGAAAAGAAAATTGTTTCGGAAGAACGATAGTTGAAGAAATTACTGGATTAAAGCCATCAGGAGCTTCCAAGTTAATAAAACTGTTGGTCGATAGTGAGGTAATCGTACCTGTAACAGGACATGGAAAAGGAAAATATAGGTTTCAATAAAAGTGAACATTGAAAGGGTGTTAATGCCATTCGCAAAAATGCCCAAAACAAATCGGCGTACTGATATATTACCAAATTTGGTAGCAGTATTTAGAATAATTTTGTATTATAAAAGTGTTACAAAATATCGGCGTACCCGCCACACGTTTACAAAGTCAAACGGTCTGTACGCCATGTCCTAACCTTATGATTGCAGATATTAGCAACCTGTCAAAGAGTGTAAAAACTCAGTAACTATGCGGGTTCGCGTACTGTTAAAGCGGTGAAAAACGATTCCGCATGTGGAGACTGTGGTAGGACTACACAGAAAGAATATATAGAAATCCTTGAATTTACGCACTTTTGCAGAGCTTTTCAGCTTCAACAGGATTGCTGAAAATCACAAGGAAAAAGAGCTTGTGAGGAAGGTAACGGTTGTTGTGGCATTAGACCTCGGTTGTGGGAACACAAATAATTCTGAATATGAAAGTAAATAGAGAACTATCAGATATGATGATAGAACGTAGGGATACTTGAAAGAGTGTCCCTATTTTTTATATTAGGGCATTCCATTAGGAGTGCCTTTTTCAATTCAATTTAAAAGGAGGTTCACTATGAACAACACAGCGTTAGGAGCAGAAAACAAAAAGGAACAGATAATCAATTTTATCAGCGAAGCACATGAAAAATTCTACTATGAAAAATTAAAAGAGGTACGCTATCAGGATGTGTACCACAAGGCACTTTGCTATTGCCTTGGTATCAGCGATGATACGAGAAGAAATATCAATAGCATCTATGATTTTAAGACGGGATGTGTAAAAACTGAGTGCTTGCATGAAGGCTGGCAGACCAGTGGTAGTATGAAGGTGGTGAGAATGGCACTTAACCTGTATTGCAACGGCACACCTATGAGAAAAAAGAATATGGAACTTTAAGGAGCATTTGTTATCCATGACTGGAGAGACAGATGCTTTTTTATTGTCCGGAAAAGGATACGATTCGTCAGGGATTGGAACGGTTTATGGTACATGGCTATACCGCTGTCCCGGTACTGAATGATCAGGAACAGTATATTGGAAGCGTGACGGAGGGAGATTTCCTCCGCCACCTTCTTGTTTGCCAGACAACAGACTTGAAAATACAGGAGGGATACCGACTTGGCAGCATTGTTCGCAGAGATTTTTGCCCTGCGTTACAAATAGATGCAGATTCCGAGCAGGTTGTAACTTCAATGCTGAATCAGAATTTTGTCCCCATCGTTGATGGCCGGAATGTTCTATGCGGGATTCTGACAAGGAAACGGCTGATTGAATTTCTGGCACAAGCTCATGATAAAAAAGAATAAGTCCTGCATCTTTAGACGGTCTTAATACAGATACGCATTCTCTTTTACCTTCTTTACTCCTTTTGATTTATGATTAAGGACACGTAAAGGAGTATAAAGAAGTATAAAGGAGGATTGCAGTTATGAGGACAGTGTTGTTAAAAAGGAAGTTGACTTCGTTTCAAATTATCATCCTCGGGTTTTCCGGTGTGATCCTTTTCGGCACCTTCCTTTTAATGTTGCCGTTTTCCAGCCGAAGCGGACTGGCAACGCCTTTCCCGGATGCATTGTTTACTTCTACCTCAGCAGTTTGTGTAACCGGACTCATTATACATGATACGGCAACATACTGGTCGACCTTCGGCCAGTTTGTAATTTTACTGCTGATTCAGATTGGAGGCATGGGGGTTATTACCATAGCCGCATCTTTTGCAATGATTTCCGGTCGGAAGATTTCTTTGATGCAGCGCTGTACCATGCAGGAGGCGATTTCAGCGCCAAAGGTAGGGGGAATCGTTCGCTTGACTGGCTTTATCGTCAGGGTGACACTGGTGATGGAACTGCTGTGTGCAGCCGTGATGGCGCCGGTGTTTTGCCGTGATTTCGGGAAAAAGGGACTTTGGATGGCACTGTTTCATTCCGTGTCCGCTTTTTGTAACGCAGGCTTTGATCTATTGGGTGTGCGCACTCCCTTTTCCTCCCTGACCAGCTATGCAGCAAATCCAGTCATAAACTTTACTATTATGTTCTTAATTGTGTTTGGAGGCATTGGCTTTCTGACTTGGGATGATATTCGGACAAATCGATTGCATTTGCACAAATATCGGATGCAGAGTAAGGTGATTCTTTGTACCACAGCGGTTTTATTGATCGTTCCGGCAATGTACTTTTATTTTTTTGAGTTTGCTGATTTTACCCGAAAGGAACGGCTTTTATCTTCTCTTTTTCAAGCTGTAACACCACGAACAGCTGGCTTTAATACGGTGGAATTAACTGATTTGAGTGAGGCGGGACAATTTATCACCATTGCGCTGATGCTGATCGGCGGTAGTCCCGGGTCTACCGCAGGCGGTTTGAAAACAACAACCATTGCTGTTTTGCTTACTACTGCGATTTCTACCTTTCGGCGCAGAGAAAATGCCAACCTCTTTGGACGTCGCATTGATGATGATGTCGTAAAAAATGCAGCGACAATTTCGCTTATGTATATCACGCTATGTTGTACCGGTGGGCTTATCATCAGCGTTTCCGAAGGACTTCCCATGCTTACCTGCCTTTTTGAAACTGCCTCAGCTGTTGGCACAGTCGGCCTGTCCCTGGGAATTACGCCGGAACTGAATCTGCTCTCACGGAGTGTTTTGATTCTGCTGATGTTTTTTGGACGAGTCGGTGGCCTTACATTAATTTTTGCGGCCTTGTCCAGTGCACAAAAGAAAGTTTCAAAACTACCAAAGGAAAAAATAACAGTAGGATAAAGGAGACATTATGAAATCAATTCTTCTAATTGGTCTGGGGCGATTTGGAAAGCATATTGCCCTGCACTTAAATCATTTGGGCCATCAAGTGATGGCGGTAGATACTTCGGAGGAACGTGTAGAGGCTGTTCTGCCCCTTGTTACCAATGCACAGATTGGAGACAGTACGAATGCCGATTTCTTGGAATCTCTCGGTGTTCGCAACTATGATGTATGCATTGTGGCCATCGGCAACAACTTTCAAAGTTCACTGGAAACAACTTCTCTGCTCAGTGAATTGGGAGCGAGGTTTGTAGTTTCCAGAGCTGCAACTGATGTTCAGGAAAAATTTTTGCTGCGTAACGGTGCAAATGAAGTAGTCTACCCGGAAAAACAGCTCGCAAAGTGGACAGCAATCCGTTACAGTGCGGATCACATTCTCGATTACATAGAACTGGATGAAAATCATGCCATGTTTGAGATTCCCATTCCCAAAGATTGGGCGGACCATTCGATTGGAGAGCTTGATATTCGTAAAAAATTCAATATTAACATTATGGGAATCAAGAAAAGCGGCAAGCTGGAGTTATCTATTTCTTCAGACACAGTGTTGAAAGCAGGAGATACCATGTTGGCGTTGGGAAGTAACAGAAATTTGCAAAAGTGCTTTCATACTTGATTTTAAGAGAAATCAAAGGAATTGGGGGGATGAATCCATGCAGGATGTTATTTTACTTGTAAGTACATCAGCCATATTTATTTTTGGGTATTTTCTGATGAATAAACTGGATGTTTTTCTGGAAAACAATTTTGAGCCGATTACCCAGAATCAAATCACACAAATAGCACTATGGAGGGATTCCCCAAAATCACCTGTCGTCGATTTTTTCATTGGATGCCTGAACAAATTTGCCGTGGATCAGTCGCAGATGTAGGTTTTGACGTTGTGTGTTATAATATTGAAAAATGGAATCGCTTTTACTTGAGTGACAGATAGGAGGGTTAAAATGGAACTGCCAAGACAAGATCCGGATCAGCTTCTTCGTGCGATCCGTAACGATGCATCCACTAAGAAAAGCGGAAAACTCAAAATCTTTTTCGGTTATGCCGCAGGTGTCGGAAAGACCTATGCCATGCTTCAGGCGGCTCATCAGGCTAAGGAGCGTGGCATCGATGTGGTTGCTGGATACATAGAACCCCATGCCCGACCCCAGACGATGGCACTTCTGGACGGCTTGGAGCAGCTTCCTGTAAAACAAGTTGCTTACGAAGGAATGACCCTTCGTGAATTTGATATTGATGCTGCGCTCAAGCGAAATCCCCAACTCATATTGGTGGATGAGTTGGCCCATACCAACGCCGAAAGCAGTCGGCACACGAAGCGGTATCAGGATGTTCAGGAACTGCTAAATACTGGAATTGATGTCTATACGACTGTAAATGTCCAACATATTGAGAGTCTCAACGATACAGTAGCCTCTATCACCGGAATTCTTGTGCGGGAGCGCATTCCGGATTCCACCTTTGATCAAGCAGATCAGGTAGAACTGGTGGATATTGAGCCTGCGGAGTTGCTGGAACGACTGGCAAGTGGAAATGTGTACCGGGAAGATCAGGCGCAGCGGGCAACAGTTAATTTTTTCACGCTGGAAAATCTCACCGCATTGCGGGAAATCGCCCTCCGTCGGTGCGCTGACCGGGTGAACTTGCTGACGGAAAGCGCCAGAGTACAGAGCCGAGGCGATTACCATACAGACGAGCGCATTCTGGCATGTCTTTCCTCGTCGCCATCCAACGCAAAAATTATTCGGACTGCTGCAAGGATGGCAAGAGCCTTTCGGGGAACATTTACCGCTCTTTATGTGGAAACGTCAAATACAGCGGCGATGAGTGACGATGATAAAAAGCGTTTGCAGGATAATAAGCGTCTGGCCCAGCAACTTGGCGCTGCGATTGAGACAAGTTATGGCGATGACGTGCCTTATCAGATTGCGGAATTTGCCCGTCTTTCCGGCATCTCAAAAATCGTAATTGGACGAAGTACCATTGCACGAAAGAATATTTTCAGCAAGCCCACCTTGACGGAACGCCTGATTTCCAGCGTACCTAATCTGGATATTCATGTGATACCGGATGCCAGCACAGGAACCAGCTATCAGGAAAAAAAGAGTAAGGCGCAGGTAGATGCGATGCCCCTGCGTGATGTTCTGAAGAGTATAGCTGTATTGCTGGTAGCTACACTAATTGGCTGTGGCTTTGACGCTCTTGGGTTCACGGAGAGTAATATTATCGCAGTTTATATATTAGGCGTACTTGTGACCGCTGTAATCACAACCAACCGACTGTGCGGGATTCTGACCTCGATTGTCAGTGTGCTGGTTTTCAATTTCTTTTTTACCACTCCGAGACTGACATTCCATTTTGACGATCCGAACTATATTATTACCTTTACCATTATGTTTATAGTAACACTGCTTTCCGGATCTCTCGCTACCCGGCTGAAAGAAAATGCGAAACAATCTGCCCATACAGCTTACCGTACAAAGATTCTTTTTGAAACCAACCAGCTTCTGCAAAAAGAGCAGGATGAGAATGCGGTAATCACCGCTACGGCAGGGCAGCTCATGAAGCTGCTGAAAAAAGATATTGTCGTCTACCTGTCTGATGGTAAAGAACTTGCCACCCCTAACGTTTTTCGTGCTGTTAATAGCATTCAGGAAGATTTAATTTCTGAGAACGAGAAAGCAGTCGCCGATTGGGCCTTCCGAAACAATAAACACGCCGGTGCCACAACAGATACATTATCCAGTGCAAAGTGTTTATACCTTGCGATTCGGGTTAACCAGAATGTATATGGAGTAGCTGGTATTGCTGTGAACGGTACTCCATTGGACTCTTTTGAAAATAGCGTGCTTCTTTCCATTCTTGGCGAGTGCGCATTGGCGCTGGAAAACATCAAAAATGCCAAGGAGAAGGAGGAAGCGGCTGTCCTGGCACAAAATGAACAACTTCGTGCCAACCTGCTGCGGGCAATCTCCCATGATCTTCGGACGCCTTTGACAGCGATTTCCGGCAGCGCAGACAATTTGCTTGCAAATTATAAAAAAATGGACGATGCACTACGGGAGCAGACCTTTACTGATATTTATGACGATTCCATGTGGCTAATCAATCTGGTTGAAAATTTGTTAGCAGTCACACGAATTGAGGGCGGACAGGTCAATCTAACTTGGAGTATCGAACTCATGGATGAGGTCGTTTCTGAAGCGCTGAAGCACATCAACAGAAAAAGTAAAGAACACACCATTCGTGTGACCAGCGGTAAAGACTTTATCCTTGCCCACATTGACGCGAAGCTGATCGTTCAGGTGATTATCAATTTGGTTGACAACGCCATCAAATATACCCCTGTCGGTTCAGTAATTGAAATACACACCGATCAAAAAGAGCAATGGGTCACGGTTTCCGTTTCCGACAACGGCCCTGGGATTCCCGATGAGCAGAAACCCCGTATTTTCGATATGTTTTATAGTGGGGCCAATAAAGTGGTCGACAGCCGCAGAAGCCTTGGATTGGGGCTGTCCCTCTGTAAGTCCATTGTGACCGCCCACGGCGGCACGATTTCCGTATCAGACAATCAGCCAAATGGCACTGTTTTTAAATTTACATTACCTGCAGAGGAGGTAGAACTTCATGAATAAACCTTTGATATTAGTGGTTGAGGATGACCCGTCTGTACGAAATCTCATTACGACCACTTTAAAAACAAATGATTATCGTTATGTGGTAGCACCTAATGGCTCGGCAGCCATTATGGAGGCCACATCGCACAATCCTGAAATCATCTTACTGGATTTGGGCTTGCCGGATATGGATGGCATTCAAGTCATTCAAACGGTTCGCTCTTGGTCCAATGTTCCGATTATTGTAATCAGCGCCCGAAGCGAGGATAACGATAAAATCAAGGCGCTGGATGCCGGAGCGGACGATTATTTGACAAAGCCCTTTTCGGTAGAAGAACTGCTGGCACGACTTCGGGTGACGCAGCGAAGACTCTCTCTGATGACGGCAGAGATGTTTACTGCCAGTTCTGTATTTGTGAATGGTAAGTTGAAAGTGGATTATGCCGGGGGATGCGCTTATCTGGACGAAAACGAACTTCATCTGACACCCATTGAGTATAAGCTGTTGTGTCTGCTGTCCAAGAATGTCGGCAAGGTACTGACCCATACCTTTATCACACAAAATATCTGGGGCCGCAGTTGGGATAACGATGTGGCTTCGCTGCGGGTATTTATGGCAACATTGCGAAAAAAACTGGAGCCAACAGAGGAGTCTCCACAATATATTCAAACACATATTGGTGTGGGCTACCGTATGATGAAAATAGAATAACGCTATAAGGACGGCCAGTGTTCTCTATGAAAAATAGACGATTGAGTTTCGGATTGCCCTAATCATTTTTTGATTTTTAGGAATAAGCACTCCAAACACAAAACCGTTGCTATTTAACAGCGATGATTTGCGCTTGAGATGTCGCGGCGGTTGAAACCAAACATTTCTGCCGCCCTCCTCCTCCGGGCAAGTATAACATTGCATCGGCATTATCGTTCCATGTAATTCAGTATAATAATGGCTGTTCTTGGCGCGCCAGTTTTCCCTCACGGAAATCTGGCGTTTTTTGTTGCCATTTTTTCGGAGGTGACCCGGTTGCCTGCCGGTGTCGGTCTCCGCCTCCATTCGATTCACCCGTCAATCATCCGTGAATCGAAATGGAGGTACATAATGAAGAAAATTAACCTTCGGGAACTTTATCCTGAAGTTTATACAAGTAGGAGAAGAAGTTTATATCAGTATGATAAATAAAGCTGAAAAATATTGTTGGTTTATGACGCCATATCTAATCATAACAGATGAAATGACGCATGAAAAATAAATTTTGTTGAGGTTAAATTGAGATTGACTTTGTATTGTATAAGTATGAAATAAAAAGGAATCAGGTGATGTACAATGATAAAGCATAAAATATGTAAAATCCTTCTTGTTATACTGGCAATTTTTTTATGTGTGGTTTTTTATGAATTGCTCGGAATCTGCGTTGCATATAAAAAGCAGCCGGAAGTGTCCAATACAACCAAAAAAGAAACAATAAATGGGTCATGGAACGAATGCAGTGAAAATACAGAACGGGCAGTAATCATAGAAAAGAATCCAGAAGCGCTTTTACAAAGAGTGCGTTTGATTAAGAATGCAAAAAAGGAAATTATTCTTTCTACTTTTGCATTTCAATCCGATGAAAGTGGAAAATTGATTTTAGGAGCACTGCATGATGCGGCAGACAGAGGTGTACATATTCGTCTGTTAGTAGATGGAATGGAGAGCTGGATTGATATGGAAGGAAATCCGTATTTCTATGGATTATCTTCCCATGAGAATGTTGAAATTAAACTGTATAATAAGGCCAATCCGTTGAAACCGTGGAAAATGATGGGTAGAATGCATGATAAATATTTGATTGCAGATGGAAAGAGATATATTCTTGGGGGAAGAAATATACACAATTATTTCCTGGGTGATTTTCCGGGACATAAGAACTATGACAGAGACGTGTTAGTGGTTTGCGATGAACCTGAGAAAGAAAATTCAGTTAACCAGTTGTCAGAGTATTTTGAAACCATATGGAATCAGGAAGACAGTGGTTATTTTCATAACAATAAAAAACTGGCAAATAGAAAATCTGTAAAGAACGCAGTTTTAGAGCTGCAGAACAGCTATCAGAAATATTTTGAGGAGAATAAGGAAAGAATCTGCGAGACCGATTATACGGACGAAACTTTTGAGACAGAAAAGATTACATTAGTGTCAAATCCTATTCACACAGGTTCCAAAGAACCAGTAGTGTGGTATCAGTTGGGAGAATTGATGAAAAATGCAAAAAATCGTGTGAAGATCCACACGCCATATATTATCTGTAATGATATGATGTATAATACATGGGAGGAGATTGCAGAGAACGTTTCAGATTTTTCTATCATGACAAATTCAGTTGCGAATAATAGGAATCCATTTGGGTCTGCCGATTATGCGAAAAACAGAAATAGAATCTTAAGTACAGGAATTAATATCTGGGAATATGAAGGCGGTTATTCATACCACGGAAAAAGTATTCTGATTGACGATGATCTGTCTGTAATCGGTTCCTTTAATATGGACATGAGAAGTGTATATCTGGATACGGAACTGATGCTTGTAATACGCAGTAAAGATATTAATAAACAGTTGGAAGAGGGCATGATGGAATATGAAAAAGTGTCCCGCCAGATATTAGAAGGCGGAACTTATAATGATCCATATCATGTAGAGCCAATCGAATTAACAAAGAAACGTCAGAGAAAAATATTTTTGGTACAGCATCTGCTTGGATGGGCAAGGTATCTGTTTTAATAAGGAGGAAGGAAAACGTGTTTCAAATATTGATTGTAGAAGATGATAAAGAATTAAGCCAGCTATTCCAAAAAGTGCTTGAGAAGAATGGATATCAAGTCAAAAGTGCATCGGATGGAGCACAGGCATTAGAAGTATTGGATAAGGAATATATTGATCTGATCATTTCTGATATTATGATGCCGGTTATGGATGGCTATGAACTGGTGTCAGAACTTCGTTCAGCAGGATATCAGATACCAGTGCTTATGATCACTGCGAAAGGTTCCTTTGATGATATGCGTCAGGGATTTTTTTCGGGAAGTGATGATTATATGGTAAAACCGGTAAATGTGAATGAAATGGTTTTAAGAGTCGGAGCACTGCTTCGCCGTGCACAGATATTGAATGAACACAAAATTGTGATCGGTTCAACAGAGTTTGATTATGATGCAATGACGGTTACAACTGATAAGGAAAGTCTTGTTTTACCTAAAAAACAATTCCTGCTTTTATATAAGCTTGCAGCTTCGCCAGGCAGAACATTTACAAAACAACAGTTGATGGATGAAGTATGGGGGTACGAGACGGAGGCAGACCCACATACAATAGAGGTACATATAGGAAGACTCAGAGAGCGTTTTAAAGATAACCCGGATTTTGAAATCGTAACAATGCGTGGAATTGGATACAAGGTGGTGAAAAAATAATGGAACAAAAGAAAAAAAAAGGATTGCGGATCCGATCCTGTCTGACTGGTGCAATCTGGCTGGCACTTGTATTTTCAACAGTCATATCTGCTTTATTATTTGCTTTTTTGAATCATTTTTTTAATCTGCCGGGCAGCATACCTGTGCTTGGCTGGCTTTTGATTTTCAATACATTGATTGCAGGGCTGATCACTTCCTTTATCAATGCAAAGTTACTGGAACCAATTACCAGACTTAGTAAAGCAATGAAGGAAGTTTCTCAGGGAGATTTTGAACAGCATTTGGAAACGAACAGCCGTATAGCAGAAGTTGGAGAATCTTATCAAAGTTTTAACGTTATGACAAAAGAACTTCGTGCAACAGAGGTGCTGCAGATGGATTTTGTATCTAATGTTTCTCATGAGTTTAAGACCCCGATTAATGCCATTGAAGGATATACAATGCTGCTTCAGGGAGAAGAACTGTCTCCGGATCAAGAGGAATATGTAGAAAAAATCTTATTTAACACCCAAAGGCTTTCCGGATTGGTTGGTAATATTTTGCTGTTATCCAAGTTAGAGAATCAGAATATACCAATGAAAAAAACAGAATATCGTCTGGATGAACAGATCCGCCAGGCATTTCTTACATTGGAAACAAAATGGACAGAAAAAGAAATTGGTTTTCAGGTAGAATTGGAGGAAGTTAAATATACTGGGAATGAAGGACTTTTTATGCATATCTGGATAAATCTTTTAGATAATGCGATTAAGTTCAGCCCTTCAAAGGGAACAATTACGATGTTTCTGAAACAAGAACAGGATTCTGTTAAGTTCATTCTGGAAGATGAAGGACCAGGAATAGAGGATGATGTAAAATCCAGAATATTTGACAAGTTCTATCAGGTAGATGGATCTCATAAAGCAGAAGGAAATGGCCTAGGTCTCGCACTTGTAAAACGGATTGTAGATAGTGCCGGAGGAACAATCAAAGCAGAAAATCGTGAATATGGTGGATGCAGATTTGTTATAGAGCTGCCAAAGCAGAAAGATGAGATTATATAGTTTTAAGATAAATTAGAAGATAGGAGGATTTATATGACATTTTATCAGGAGTTGCAGTTAAATCAGGCAGGTTCTAAAAAACTGTTGAAAAAGAGTGAAACACTAAAAGAAAAATTATATCATATGTGGGTATATCTGGTGAAGATAGCTGTTACAATGGCATTTTGTTTTTTCTTTGTTAGTATTTTCAGCACCCTATTTGGAAATGAGAATAGCATTGTAGGTGTAGTAGTCTTATTATGTCTCATGGTGTTTAGAAATGCGGATTTGGGGATCCACACCGGACAATCTACGATGCTTTTGGCTTTGTTCTTTGTAATTATGACTGTATGTCCGCATTTAGCAAATCAGTTTTCACCGGTATTGGGAATGCTGTTAAATATTGCGGCACTGGCTGTGTTGATTTTGTTCGGATGCCATAATCCACTCATGTTTAATCAATCTACATTGGTTCTTGGGTATCTGCTGCTATATGGTTATGATGTTACGGGAAAAAGCTATCAGATGCGATTAGTCGGAATGGCTTTAGGTGCAGCACTTACCTGCTTCGTATTTTATCGAAATCATAAAAACAGAACTTATAAAAGAAATCTGAAAGATCTGATACAAGAATTTGATATCACTTCTTCCAGAACAAAATGGCAGATATGTCAGATTTTATGCGTACCGATTGTCCTTTGCATTGCAGAACTTTGTAATATGCCACGTGCAATGTGGGCTGGTATTGCGGCCATGTCCGTGATTTTGCCGTTTATGGAAGATATGCACTACAGAGTCCGTAAAAGGATTGTCGGAAATATTGCAGGTGTTATATGTTTTACAGTATTATATTTTCTGCTTCCTTCGTCAATCTATGCATATATAGGAATTCTTGGTGGAATCGGTGTAGGATTTTCAGCACAATATGGCTGGCAGGCAGTATTTAACACATTTGGTGCTTTAGCCATTGCTGCAGAGACTTATGGACTACAAGGAGCGGTTAGTCTTAGAGTGATTCAAAATGTTTTTGGTGTTGTGTTTGCTTTAGCATTTTGTGTTATATTTTATTGGTTTATGTCTAAAAAAAAGGAAAGTGAGGTGACCGTACATGCAGAGTGAAGTGAATCAGGAAGAAAATTTGAATAGAATTATTACGGTTCCTAATCTTCTTTGTTTTTTTCGGCTTTGACCGAAAAATATGGTAGTGCGGTGAAATAGAAAGACGCAACATACAATTGATTTAGCCGTACGGCTTGATATATAATAAATATATCAAAAATTAGCCGCACGGCTATTTTATATTTGTTAAAGTGTATATTAGCTGAATGACTATATAATATGGAGGCAGAATGAAGATAACGGATGCAAAGTCATATGGTAAAGCAATTCGAAAACGCAGGAAAGAACTAGGATATACTCAGGCTTATCTGGCTGAATTTACCGGATTCAGTGTGAGCTTTATATCAGATCTGGAACGAGGCAAGGCAACAGCGGAGATTGGCAAATCAATTTACCTCGCAAATCTATTGGGAATGGATTTGTATATGGAAAATAGAGGATAATAGTTTATGAGAAGATTACATGTGTATATTCGGAGAGCAGGGTACATAGTGTGAAAAGAATTAAGAGGTAAATTTCTAAAAGTTATCTTTAGCACATGTTGTGAGGTAATTGGTTAAAGAAAAAGTCCAAAAATCAATGATTTAGGGCTTGAAATTATAGGAAGGGGCAGATTTGATATATGGGTCTATTTAATAAAATGAAAAATTTTTTTTCGAGCTTTAAGTATAAGCTGGACAGAGAGATTTTAAGGGAATATCTCCAGTATACAATTAATTTTGCTGTCGAGAATAAGTTGCCATTTTGTGATGAATTTTATATTGCTGACAGTCTTGATGTAAAGGATAGATTACATGTCGCTATCCTAAATTATGATGTACCGGGAGAGGCTGTTTATGAGATTGAGAAGAGCTTTAAGGGAATAGTTATTTTTGCGAATCATGAGAAATGTTATGATCCGGAAAATGATCATAAGTATATTGATGCGGAAGATTTTATAAGCCGAGAGCTTTGCATGTTGCCAGAAGAGTTTTTTGTATTCATGGATATGGCACCGACTATGCTTGAACAGTATATGATAAAATGAGCATTGCGACGGGACGTGTTAGTATTATTTTAACTGGGGAAAGACACAACATACAAATGATTTAGCCGTACGGCTTGATATATAATAAGTATATCAAAAATTAGCCGTACGGCTATTTTATATTTGTGAAAGTGTATATTAGATGAATGGCTATACAATATGGAGGCAGAATGAAGATAACGGATGCAAAGTCATATGGTGAAGCAATTCGAAAACGCAGGAAAGAACTAGGATATACTCAGGCTTATCTGGCTGAATTTACCGGATTCAGTGTGAGTTTTATATCAGATCTGGAACGAGGCAAGGCAACGGCGGAGATTGGCAAATCAATATATCTCGCAAAGCTATTGGAAATGGATTTGTGTATGGAAAATAGAGGATAATAGTTTATGAGAAGATTACATGTGTATATTGAAATACAGGGAAAACAGAGATATGTCGTGCTAATTTGAGATACAACATGACACAATCAGATTGACAAAAATAAGTGTAGACACTTATAATATTGACAAAACGAGAATGACATGTATGGAGGATATAAAGATGAAAAAATCTGTAACACTTGAGGAGGCATTAAAAAGAATTGAGGAGTTGGAAAAAGAGAATGCAGAACTTCGCGAGGAATTGGAGTATTACAGAAATCGAAAATTAAGCGGGCGACAGAAACATAACGCCAAATGGATGGCTATTTATAATGATTTCGTCATTGGGTATGAGAGTGGTAAGACAATGGTAGAAATTGCGAAGCGGAATAATGTCAGTGAAAGAACGATCTATAGGTATAAAGCATATTATGACAAAACGAAGGAAAAAGAGGATTAGACTATATTGCTGATACCGGACATATATTCATATGAGAATTGTTGATGTTTTTTTGACTGCAAAATAGATGGAGAAATTCTATGACAGAAGATAAAAAGAAAGAAATCGATGTTACAGTAATAGAAGTAACAGAAGAATATCTAAAAGAAAAACTGTATAAAATTAGGGGTAAAAGGGTATTGCTTGATGCTGATTTAGCAGAGATATATGGCTATGATACGAAGGGATTTAATAGACAGGTAAAAAATAATATTGAAAAATTTGATGAAGATTTTATGTTTGAATTGACAGATGCGGAATTAGAAGATTTGCGGTACAAAAATTGTACCGCAAATATAAGTTCAAAAAGTCGTTATAATCCTCATGTATTTACAGAGCAAGGATTATATATGCTGATGACTGTTTTGAAAGGACCGTTGGCTGTTAAGCAGAGCAAGGCGTTAATAAGAACCTTTAAGAAAATGAAAGATTACATATTAGAAAATCGTGATTTAATAGGTCAGCGGGAACTACTTCAGTTAAGCATGGAAACTGCTAACAACAGAATAGAAATTAATAAAATCAACTCAGATATGATATCTCTTGAAAAGCAGATTTCAGATGTTGCAGAAGGCTTGAAGGATGTTGTGACAAAATCTGAGTTGGCTGATATGATGAACAGCTTTGTTTCAGATGATGATGAAAAATGGCTCATGTTTAATGCAAAATTCAGTAGTGCAGATGAGGTATATGAGTCCATTTATAAACAGGCAAAGTCGTCAATATATGTCGTTGACAATTATATTGGCTTAAGGACGCTGGTACACCTTAAGAATTCTCCGACCGGAGTAGCTATTATTTTATTCAGTGATAATGTTGGAAATAATAAACTTCACAACATAGAATTTATAGATTTCTGCAAGGAGTATCCAACAGTAAAATTGTCAATGAAAAAGACTGGTGGCATATTTCATGATCGATTTATAGTGTTGGATTACGGAACTGCTGATGAAAGAGTTTTTTTATGTGGTGCTTCATCAAAGGATGCAGGCGCTAGAATAACCAGTATTGTTGAAGACTATGGAGTATCTAAATATACTCCGGTGATTGCAACGCTGTTGAAAAATCCAACTTTGATTTTACCACAGTAGAGGGAGTGAATGAATTGAAAAAGAAAATAAATTGTTACATTTATAGCTCCGGCATATGATATTGTGAGTACAGTGATATACGCGGGCAGTACATCAGATATGGCATTTTCTATTGGACATGAGTACGATATTCATAAGATTAACCGGGAAAGCTTCAGACAGGAAGCAGCGCGGGTTGGACTGGGAGAGAGAGTCGCTATGCAACATTATGACCGGTTGGCAGATAGAATAGATGAAGCGTTGGATAAGGCTTGTGAAACACTTGTGAGCCAGGGATTTGAACAGGCGGAGAATATAAAGGAACGAATTCTGTTTGCGCGAAAGGAAGTAAAATCAAAAATAAGACAATCTAAATACCCCACCCCCATAACCGCCGTTTACCTCTATAAAATAGAGCTAAACGGCGGTTTTATATTCTTCCTTGACACAAAAGTGCATATAGTATATAGTGTGTATATAACAACAGCACACTTAAAAAGGAGGCGCGATATGAAAATCCTTATTTCAAATACATCAGATTCTCCGCTTTATCAGCAGATCAAGGAACAGATTATTGACGCTATTTTAAAAGGCGAACTGGTTGAGGGAGAGGCACTGCCGTCGATTCGGACATTTGCAAATGATTTGAAAGTAAGCGTTTTAACAATTCGGCGAGTTTACGACGATTTAGAAAAAGAGGGTTTTGTGAATAGTCAGGTAGGTATCGGAACTTTTGTGTCTACAAGGAATGTAGATCTTTTAAGAGATTCGAAGCGGAGGCTTGTAGAACAGAAAATGGCAGATATGATACAGACTGCAAAATCCCTTGGGATCACGCAAGAGGAATTAAATGACATGATGAATATTCTATATGAGGAGGCGTAAGATGGAAAATATTTTAGAAGTTACGGGATTGAATAAAAACTATCCGAATTTTTCCCTGAAAGATGTTTCATTTGCACTGCCGGATGGATGCATTACCGGATTCATCGGAAAAAACGGAGCGGGAAAAACAACCACACTCAAATCTATTTTAGATTTAGTTCCCAGGACATCCGGCAGTATCAAATGGTTTGGAATGGATCTATATACAAATGCAAAAGAGATAAAAGAACGCATAGGGATCGTTCTTGATAATGGGGGCTTTTATGATGAATTAACCTTGTCAGAAATGAAGAGTATTATAGCGTCCGCGTATAAATCATGGAATGAAAAGGAATACAAAATGTATCTTGAGCGCTTCTCACTCAATCCAAAACAGAAGATCAACACCTTGTCAAAGGGTATGCGGATGAAATATGCTCTGGCGCTTGCTTTGTCACATGAAGCAGAAGTGTTGATCATGGATGAGCCAACCAGTGGTCTTGATCCACTTATTCGAAATCAATTGTTAGTGATCCTGAAAGAATTTATGGATAATGGGGGACGTGGCGTATTCTTCTCCACACATATAACATCTGATCTGGACAAGATTGCAGATATGTTGATCATGATCGACAGGGGACAGATTATTTTTCAGGAGGAGAAAGATATTTTACTGGATAGTTACAGAATTGTAAAAGGTGACAGAAAAGATCTGAGTGCCGATGCAGAAAAACTGCTTATGAATATAGATCAGACACCTTTTGGATTTACTGCTATTACAAGAAATGCTGATGAAATCAGAAAGATCATGCCGGATAGCATACTTGAACGGCCATCGATAGAAGATATCATGCTCTGCAATGTGAAAGGAGGCAAATAAATGTTATTTCAATTAGTGAAAAAGGACTTTTTGATCGTAAAAAAATATGTACTGCTTATGGTTGCGGTATGCATCCTGTTTCCAATATTTTTAATGTCACGTTTAACAGAATATGCCGGTATATTAGGTTATGTTTTAGTAACGGTTGTTTCAATCTTCATGCTGCTGCAGTATGTCTCTATAAAAGAAACACAATATCCGAAAGCGTTAACATTGCTGTGTGCGCTGCCATTTTCAAGAAAGAGTGTTGTGTTATCCAAATATATCTTTTGCATCGTGATATATGCTGGCTGTAGTCTTATTTTCTGGCTTGAAGCCCTTATATTTCCGACGCTTCAAACGGTAAGCTATAAGATACCTGTTATACTATTTTTGATTCTTTCTATTTGTTTAGGTATTTATTTCCCGATACAATTCAAGTTAGGTTATGAAAGAACAAAGATGTTTTTCGTAGTGGTCATCATGGCATCTCCAATCGGATTTGCTCAATTTTTGAAAATGACAGAAAATCTGAATATAGAATTTCTGTCAAATATCACTCCGGCACTTCTGCTGATTGGAAGCTTCACTATAAGTGCGGTAATCTTAATAATATCTTCCATTATTTCTATAAAGATTTACAGCAAGGCAGAATTGGTATAACGACCTGTGTGATATAGTCTGACATATGTGTACCACGGTTTGGAGGCCCTTCTAAATAGATACTACGGAATTTACCGGTGGTTTCAATGGCATTTGCCTGCACATATTCATTTAGGATCGTGATAGCAGAGCCGATTCCTTCATAAGCACCACGGTAATAGATGCACAGAGCAGAGGTCTCGGCAAATTCTGTGCGTTCTTCTCCGATGAAATCTTCTTCGACAGGAATACAGCACAGCAGATCCAGACCGGTAGCTGCCTCATTCATTCGCACGGTGAACATACGGGCAGACATGGACATCTTTCCGGTTCGGGCTGCAGCGATGTATGTATCACGCAGTTTGACTGCGGCATCCCTGACGTCTGCACATTGATATCTGCGACAGAAACAGACCTGCTGCGGAAGACGTACCTGATGGATGCTCAGATCCCCCGGCTTAGCTGCCCGTAATTGAAGCAGATGTATATTTCGGTCTAATGTGGCACGCAGGTCCATCAGACGTTCCAATTGATGATCAAGATTTTCCGTATCATAATAATATTCCCGGATCTCGGCAAGGGAAAGTCCAAGGGTCTGCAAGGAACGGATGGAGCGGATCTGTGTCATGTTATCCGCAGTATAATAGCGGTATCCGCTGCTTTCATCCTTGATGGCCGGTTCCAGCAGACCCATTTCTTCATAGCCTAAGATAGTTTTTCTGGTTACTCCTAAAATCTTTACGATTTCCCCTATTTTAAATAAATTTTCGTCTTGCTTTTTCACATATAACCCCATTTTCTGCAAATCTGACTTGTGATAATATTCCTTTGCTTGACTCGTCCCCCAGGGTACGATTTAGAATAATCATAACAAATTGTTCGGAGCTTTACAAGGAGAATGCGTATGAGGATGAAAAATAGAATGAAAAAAGGAATTGCCGTTATGCTCTCCGGAGCATTGACATTTAGTATGGCGGCAGGAATGATACCGGGAAGAGTATCGCGTGTACAGGCAGAGAATGATACAGCTGACAGTAAACCGGCTGTGGCATATTATGCGACAAAGGAACAGTTGATGGATGACACATTTGCACCGGATGCTGATGGAAAACCCAAAAATATCGGAAAACTGGAGTTTGGCAACCGAAAAGAAGGAAAAAGCTGAATGCCACAGACATGGTATGTTCTTGGTGCCGACAGCAGTATAGAGGGGGATAATACAGTTGTTTTTGCTGCAGAACCGATGCTTGTTGGATCTCAATTTAACAGAGATAAGCAGGATAGAAGCTATTATGCAACAGATGGCACCTATACCGGAGGAAACCCAAGGACGGTATCTGCCAGCCACTATGGGGCAAGCTTATTGCGGGAAGTCCTACAGGAAATGAGCGAAGATAGTTACAGTGATGAAAAATCATATTTTACCAGAGAAGAGAGAAAATTATTACAGAAAACTACGGTAACGACAAAGGATATAAAGAATAATAAAGATTATACAACTTCGGACGAGCTTTATGCATTAAAAGGGGAAGTCGGCGATACAACACTTCGGGTCGGAAGTAATGATGATAAAGTACTGGCGATGGATCCGTATTGGCAATATGGTCGCTATAGCAGTTTCTGGCTGCGTTCCGCTTACAGTACAGATAAAATACCGGTGGCGGTAAGTGTTGCAAGCATGGGATCGCAGGTTAGTTACAGCCAGAATATTACAGCTTTGTACAGCAGCTCATATGCGATACGTCCGGCGGTGAATCTGGATATGTCCGATGTCTTCTTTGCATCATCGGTTCCGGCGGGCTATGGAGCAGCATTAGATTTAAAAGATTATGATGCAATGACACTCAGATTAGATGGAAAATCGAAAGGAATGGATATTGGTACCGTTGAATACAATCCTGATCAGGGTGTGATAAAAGCAGAGAAAGGAACCATCGGAAACCAGTATGATGGATATGGTGATCTGTATTATGGGGGCGTTGACTATGGAGATTCCTACTATCATGTATATCTGGTTATACAGGGTGGAGATGACACTGATCCATGGAGTTACGGAGAATATATCACAGGACTGGAATATATAGATACAGCAGATATCCAATCCGAACTGGCAAAAAGAGGTGTTGAGACAGGTGATATCGATTTAAAGGATTGCAAGATCTGGCTGGAAACAACCGGCTGGTTTTATAACATGACATATGCTGTTGCAGCAACCGAGACGGAAGAAAATCTGGATTCCGAGATTGTATTTGCAAGCGTCAGAGACATTGATGAACCGAAAGCGGGAGTGCTGTTAGATACTTCAGCCACATGCAGCTCGTCAGGAGTAAGCACGACGACGCCGGCTGTTATATGGACACCGAATGATACGACGGCAGGATATAACACAAGTTATACAGCAAGTATAACGCTTGCTGCAAAGAAGCATTATAATTTTTCGGAATCTGTGACGGGAAGGGCCAATGGAAATAAGGCCAAAGTGAAAAAGAATTCCGACGGAACACTGACATTGACATATACATTTCCGAAAACCGCTGCGCAGACACCATCTGAACCGGAACATAAGCACTGTGTGTGCGGAACAAATAATACGACCGTGGGTGATCATACCTGTGATACGGCCCAGATCTGGACTGGTGTTTCTGATCTGTCTGAGATTACGGGCAGTGGATACTATTATCTGACAGAAGATATTGTATTAGATCGATATATTACAGATGATAACAGTTACACATGTTATGGATGGGTTGCTCCGGATAATGCAGTACTCTGTCTGAACGGACACAGCATTACAATGAAGAATCCGGAGGAAAGTGCTGTTGATAAAACACAGGAAGTCAATAAATATTATGATGGTTATGTAGATACGATAGATGTTGAACATCATTTCACGCTTACAGACTGTAAGGCAGGAGATGCACAGGGTAAAATCGCCCATGCAAGTAACAAGATGGGAAGAGCGATTGATGTTCGGGGCGGTACATTTGATATGTACGGTGGAAAGATATCCGAAAATGCATCTGAATATGATATTGGTGGAAGTGGTGTAGTTATTCGTACAGGCAGAAACCACAGTACAGATGGTACCTTTAATCTGTATGGGGGCGAGATCAGTGTAAATAAATGTAAAATCGGTGGCGGTGTAAGTGTCTTCGGTGGAACATTTAATGTATATGGTGGAAGTATTACGAAAAATATTGCCGACAGTACGTTTGGTCTGGGTAGTGACCTCGGACATGGCGGCGGAGTATATGTCAGTGCGGGTGATACGTTCCATATGACCGGAGGAACCATAACCGGAAACACATCTGATAATACAGGAGCAGGCGTGTATGCCGGTGCTTATGCTTATTATGCCGGATCAGCATCGGCGAAAACGGATGTCTCCGGAACAGCAACGATTATTGATAATAAAAATAATGGCAAGGCTGATAATATCTGTCTGGTAAATGCGGCAGATGACGGAAAAACGGCTAATTCGGTAATCGATGTTCGAGGTAATATGACCGGGAAGATTGGTATAACGTATAAAGGGGTTTCTGATGCAGATATGCCGGTTCTTGTGGTCACTGGTGTAGACGCAGACAAGGATTACAGCGGAATTATTATGAGTGATAATGAGGATTACAGCATTATACATGACAACAGTGACATGACCAGACTGCTTCTGAAACCTAATGCTGCTCCGATATCGGTACCTGTGATCACTACACAGCCGCAGACAGCCGTTGTAAAAGCAGGTCAGACAGCAACCTTTACTGTGGAAGCAACAGGCGAGGAATTAGTATATCAGTGGCAGATCGACAGGAACGATGGAAATGGATTTGTAGACATTGCCGAAGCTGCAAACACAAGTTATACAACAGGCGAGACGGATAAGGATTGTAATGGATTCCGGTATCGGTGTGTGATCAGTAATTCTGCCGGATCGGTAATGACAGAAGAGGCAGGATTAACCGTGCAGACAGAACCGGAAGCAAAAGATAAACTTATAAGCATTACCGCACCGGGCTCGATTGCAGTTGCAAATGGTACTGCATATGCAGATATGCAGCTCCCGGCATATGTCAATATAGTGACAGAGAAGGGAACAGCCGATCAGGCAGTTGTTACATGGGATACTGAATCGCCTGTAGATGGAAGCTATGACCCTTCAGTTCTGACAGAGCAGACCGTAACATTAAGGGGTGTGGTTACCTGTCCGGATAAAGTGGATCCGAATGGTATGGATCTTACAACCGGTATTACGATTACGATCAGTGCGGCCGGTATCGTTGGAGCGCCTGTGGCATCGGTAGAAGTCGGAACTTATACAAAGAATCAGAGTGTAGCACTTACATCTACGACAGATGGGGCAAAGATTTACTATACAACAGACGGAAGTACACCGGCAATCGAGAATGAGGCACCGATTGGAACAACATTGGAATATACAGATCCAATATCCGTTACAGGAGTGGAAGGGCAGAGTATTACAATGACGATTACAGCGATTGCAGTAAAATCTGATATGCAGAACAGTGAAGCAAAAGCATTTACTTATACGATCGCAATTCCGAACCCAACACCGGTTGTAGAAGCTCCGATAATCAGTGTACAGCCGCAGTCAGCCTCTGTGAAAGCCGGAGAAAAAGCAACATTTACAATTACGGCAACCGGTACTGATGTTACATATCAGTGGAAAATAGACAGAAACGATGGAAATGGTTTTGTAGATATTAGCGGAGCAAATAATGCAAGTTATATAACAGGTGTGACAGATAAGACTTGTAACGGATTCCAGTATCAATGTGTGGTAAGCAATTTAGCCGGTGCTGTTACAACAGATACGGTAACACTGACCGTTACAGAGAAACCGACAACGGAACCGACGACAGAACCGACGACAGAGCCGACAGAGGAACCAATGACAGAACCAACAACGGA
Organism: Coprococcus ammoniilyticus; assembly: GCF_025567345.1. Classification (NCBI taxonomy): domain Bacteria; kingdom Bacillati; phylum Bacillota; class Clostridia; order Lachnospirales; family Lachnospiraceae; genus Coprococcus; species Coprococcus ammoniilyticus. The sequence goes on along the minus strand of NZ_JAOQJS010000007.1, from coordinate 69,707 downwards.
GCCGACGACAGAACCAACAACAGAGCCGACAGAGGAACCGACAACAGAGGAACCGACGACAGAGCCAACGACAGAACCGATAACAGAGCCGGATCCGGTACCGGTTCAGTACAAGATTATTGAAGGAGCAGACAGCTCCTGGATACAGAATTCAGATGGAAGTCTTGTGATCAAAGGTGATGGAGAGATTTCGAAGTTTCGGAATGTGAAAGTAGACGGTGTGGTTGTAGATAAAAAGAATTATACAGTTACAGAAGGGTCGACGATCATTACATTTAAGGCAGATTACCTTAAGACATTATCGGTTGGTAGCCATACATTTGAGATTATCTGGACAGATGGATCAGCAAGTACAAGTTTTACAATAGCCAAGAATGCATCGGATATAGATGATAAGCTGACAAAGACAGGGGATGAGTTTAATCTGACGCTTTGTATAACTCTCCTGATGGCATCACTTACAGGGGCTGTGGTAACTTTGGACAGGAAAAGAAAACATAACAAGTAAAAATATCTGTTAATATAAAGGATACTACAGAATAAATTTAAACAGGTTTTATCGACAATGCAATGTTGGTAGAACCTGTTTTCAGTTTTGGGATGACCTGTGTTATAATGAATATTAATTTATTTATAGTTGCAAAAGAAAAAGGAGATGCATAACATGTGGTCTGTGACCAGAATAGATGAAGCAGATTATGGCTGCGAGGAGCGGATGCCCGGGGAACCGCTTCTGGTGCTGGTAACAATCGAAAGTGACGATGGCAGAATGTGCCGGTTTGAGTGTGCTGAGAACTGGCTCCTGCAACAGGGCATAGATGAGGGTGATGAATGGCCGGAGGATATTGAACAGGTGGAAGCGGACAGAGAACAAATTGACCGGATGAGCGAGTGGATGAATAAATATTACGAAGCCGTAGAGGAAATGGAAGACCTGTTTGATGCAGAGTGAATAAGTAAACGAAGAAAGACAGAAAAGAGAGGACTTACCATGCAGATAATGAATGCAACAGAAGAAGATAAAGATGAACTGCTGGCTTTATACCATGCGATGATCGGGGGACCATGTGAATGGAGTGAGACATACCCGGATGAGAACACGATCGCATTTGACCTTAAAAATGGAGATCTGTTTGTTATGAAGAATAATGCAGGAGAGATCATCGCGACGATCTCGATCGACCATGACGATGCAGTGGAGGCACTGACCTGCTGGCATGAAGATCAGGCACCGTCAGGAGAATTGTCCAGACTCTGTGTAAGAAAGGATATGCAGGGTCAGGGAATCGCAAAGCAGATGATGAATTATGCCGGTGATGTGTTGAAAAACCGGGGTATGAAAGGGATCCATATTCTGGTTCGGGAAGGCCATGTGGTGGCACTTTCGACATATGCAAAGATTGGATTTAAAACCGTCGGTGAATGTGATCTGTTTGACAAGCATTTCATTTGTATGGAGAAGAAATTCTAAGGAAAATTATAGACATAAAAATTATATCAGTCAGGAAATATAGCACTGCGTTCCGGTGCTTGCCGCAACGCCTCAAACCCGCTATTTTCCTGACTTTTTTCATGATTTTTCTTGTCTGAAACGCTTGTGGAATCAGGTGCTTTTTGATAGAATGACTGCAAATAACTTCCCTGGGGAGGGAAGCAGATGGAGGACAAAATTATGAGGAAAAAATTAGGGATTTTTCTAAGTTTATGGCTGTGTATCAGTATGATATGGTTGCCATTTGCCAGCACACAGGTAAGGGCTGCAGAAACCAACATGGCAACATTGAATTTTATCGGGGCATCTATTGAAAATGGAAAAGCGACCTTTGCTGTTGATGATGCCTATAAAGTAAGGCTGACATTATGTACGAGAGATATTGTTATGGACAGTTACACAAATTGTCCGATCAATGGAAATAACATGCAGATCGATCTGTCAGATAAAGAATATTATCTGAAAGCAACTACTGTTTTGGATGTTTCCTCGCCAGATGACCTGCTTGGAATCTCAAGTGTGAAACTTCAGTTATATATCAATGATGAATCGTATGATATCAGCTCGAATCCTTATGTAAAATTGGATACAAACCGTTTTAGCGGTAATCTGAATTTCAGAATAGAAAAAGTATCAACGCCTCCGAACCCCGGTTACCCGGATGATATTCAGATCATGGGAACCTATGATGGATTTGGAATGAAAATTTATCTGAATTCAGAGAAGATCGGAGATGAGCGCAGTCATATACAGGGAACTGGAAAGGGATATGCGTCCGGCGAAATCTATAATCTGCTCAGGATTCAGTTGGCATTTGGAGATGGAGATATCGGAACGGTCACAGTAAATGGAAAGACGATCACATTGCCGGAAGGAACGAAGGATACAGTGGAATTCACGATTGCGCCTGCCAGTGAATATGTGATCGAAGTTACAAAGAAGCCGACGATCATACCAAGAACTATTATATGGGCCAAAGATAAAACAGGTAATAATGGATTGAAAGATTATGAGCTGTTAAAGAATGGAACGCTTGAGATCCTTGAGATCAAAAACCCGGATGGAACATCGATCGGTTTAGATGGTGTTAAGCAGGACACCAATTATGGATGGGCAAGTGTTATACCGGGTTCAGAAATTATTCTCCGGGCAGTACCGGAATATGGATATCAGCTTGAATCGATAACGATAAATGGTCAGTCTTTAACGCCTTTGTCAGATGCATCTACATTTTCATATACAATGCCGGATGAAAATGTACATATCAGCAGCATATTTACAAAGGCAGAAGATCAGGTAGAGCTTAAAACAGATAAAGTGAAAAGAGCATTGATCCAGCTTGCGGAAAATGAGATCACATCAGGAAACAGCAGACTGACGATAAAGGATGCAGTCCTCACACAGCAACAGCTTGAGGCTTTTAAAAAGGCAGCAGGTGATTATCAGATCACCGGGTATTTTGATATCAAGCTGGCACAGATCCTGTATAAGAATACAGCAGCAAATCTGTGGGTAAATAATATAGAGACTTTGAAGAAAACGGCAAAGGTATCCCTTCAGATAGAAGCCGACTGGGAATCTGAAAACAGTGAGCTGGCAGTTATTCATGAGAAAAAGGATGGAACCTATGAGATTATTCCTGCTTCTTTTGATGTGGCAACTAAAATGGTGATGTTCCAGACGGATGGATTTTCTAATTATGCGATCGCATATAAGAAGGTTGAGACGACAACAGAGGATCAGACAGGAGCAACGACTGAGGATCCATCGGAGGATACGACCGGGGATGTAACAGAAGCTTCAACAGAAGAAACAACAGAACCGGAAACAGAGACCACAACCGGAGAGACAACAGAAGTTACGACGGAAGATTCTTCAGAGGCCACAACAACAGACCGTACAGAAGATGGAACAGGCAGCACGACACAGAGTGGTGATGGTGATACAACAGAAGTGAAAAAAGATGATAAGACAGCATCACCCAAGACAGGAGATGATATGAATCTGGCTGTGCTTTATATTCTGTTGGCGGTGTCTGGAATGGGATGTCTGTATACGATTCGAAAACGGTAATCTGGTATTGGTAACAGATATAGGAGTAGTTCTCTTATTTGAAAAATAATGTAGAACAAATTGTGTAAATAATCTTGAGTTTTATAAAATAACAGTGTTATAATAACGCTGTTATTTTATATTGGATATAAATGATTAAGGTGTGTTTATGAGAAAAGAATCAGAAGGTGTAACTGAAAATTTACTGGCCAGTGCCAGAAAGGAATTCTTAGAATACGGATTCCATGATGCAAGTCTGCGGAGAATATCGGCAGACAGTGGTGTCAGCACGAATTCGATCTATACAAGATTTGGTGATAAGGACGGATTGTTTACGGCAATTGTAAAAGAAGCTGCAGACGAGTTAATGGCGATTTATTCTGACAGTATAAAGAAAGCAGGAGATGCGACAGATATCAGCCGGGCGGAGGATGCCGGAGATGAAGGAACGGATCTTGTACTGGAATATATTTACAGACATCCGGAAGAATTCAAACTGATCTTCTGCTGTTCGGCGGGAACGGAATATGAGACATATTTTGACAGGCTTGCGGCAAAGGAAGAATACTATTATAAACAGTTTGCGAAGCAGTTTTCGGATGGCGGACATCCGGTAGATGATTTTTTTATCCATGTATATTGCAGGAACGGATGGCAGTATGTGTATGAACTCATCACACATGATAAGAGCTATGAAGAGGCAAAAGAATTTATGGCAAATGTCAGAGCATTTAACTATGCGGGCTGGCAGGCGGTGATCGGAATGAAGTTCTGATAATAGGGACTGTTGCATGAAATACAACATGCATCAGTCCTATAAAAATAAATATGGGTTAGTAAATACTAACTTTAGTAACAGGAGGGCAACTATGAAAGAAAAGAAACAAAGTGCATTGTCCAGACTCATGGACATAGCAGGCGGGCATAAGTATTTTACCTATGCGTCCTGTGTTCTTGCGATCCTTTCTGCTTGGATCGCATTGATACCATTTTATGATATCTGGCGTATTATGAAAGAGATCCTTGAGGTTCGACCGGATTTCGCAGATGCAACACATATCAAAACCTATGGCTGGCAGGCTGTTGGATTTGCTCTGTTTGCAATGGTTGTCTATATTGCCGCACTGATGTGCTCCCATATTGCGGCCTTTCGTGTACAGGCAAATATGAGAACCGCTATGATGGAGCATATCATGAAGCTGCCGCTTGGCTACGTTGAGAAAGAAGGAACCGGAAAGCTCCGTAAGGTTGTAAATGATTCCAGTGCAGCAACAGAGACTTTCCTCGCACATAATCTTCCGGATAAAGTAGTTTCTGTTGCAACGCCGGTTGGATTGTTAGTGGTGATGTTCGTATTTGACTGGAGACTGGGAATTGCCAGTCTGATCCCTGCGGTTCTGGCATTTATCATGATGGGAACATTGATGATGGGACCAAAGATGGCAGAGGATATGAAACAGTATCAGAATGCACTTGAGATCATGTCTTCCGAGGCAGTTGAGTATGTAAGAGGTATTCCGGTTGTTAAGACCTTTGGACAGACGGTGTTCTCATTCAAGAAGTTCAAAGCAGCGATCGATGATTATGAGAAATGGACGCTTGATTACACCAAGGGTATGATGAAGCCGATGGTTCTGTTTACAATGTCAGCAAATGGAATCTTTGCAGCGCTTATCATTGTTGCTTACATTCTGGGCGGCAATCATGTAAGCAATACATTTGTATTAAACCTGATCTTCTATATTCTGATCACTTCGGTTCTTACAACTACGCTGATGAAGATTGCTTATGCGGGCGAATCCAAGATGCTGGTGGAGGATGCATTACAGAGAATGGATGATATCCTGAATGCAAAACCTCTGGTAAATACAGGAAAGCAGGAGACTCCAAAGGATGCATCGATCACGATGGAGCATGTTACATTTGCCTATGACGAAGCAAAGAAAAATGCGATCGACGATATATCCATGAAGATTCCGGCCGGTGCACATATCGCTTTCGTTGGACCATCCGGTGGTGGTAAGACGACATTGGCATCTCTGGTTGCAAGATTTTGGGATGTAAAGGATGGCAGCATAAAGATCGGTGGTGTGGATGTTAAAAATATTGACACTAAGAAACTGATGGAAGAAGTATCGTATGTATTTCAGGACAGCAAGCTGTTAAAGATCAGTATATTGGAAAATATAAGAATGGGCAGGCCGGATGCGACTGACGAGAAAGTTATGCAGGCACTTTCCGCTGCTCAGTGTATGGATATCATCGAGAAGTTCCCGGAGGGGGTACATACGATGATCGGCTCCAAGGGAATCTATGTATCCGGTGGTGAAGCACAGCGGTTATCGATCGCAAGAGCATTTCTTAAGAATGCACCGATCCTGATCTTAGACGAAGCAACAGCATTTGCCGATCCGGATAACGAGCGTCTGGTTCAGAAAGCATTTGAGAATCTGGCAAAGGATAAGACGGTTATCATGATCGCACATCGCCTGTCAACCGTAACGGATGCGGACTGCATCTATGTGCTTAAGGATGGTAAGATCGCAGAGAACGGAACACATGAGGAGCTGGCTGCAAAGAACGGAATCTATACTCATATGTGGAAAGAATATAACAAATCTGTTAACTGGCAGGTAGGAAGGAAAGGTGAAACAGCATGATAGAAAAATTAAAGCACAAATATGCTCTGTCCGAAAAGGGTGCAAATGCTATGGTTCGCGCCTTTGCAGCAGTTACGATCTCTAATCTGGTGCTGATGCTCCCGGTGGGACTGTTATATCAATTAGCTTCCTACCTGTTGGAGAACCGTGTTCCAAAGGATAAACTGGCATTCTTTATTATTGGAATCATTGTAACGTTATTGTTAATTGTAATATCAACAAGTTTTCAATATAATTCGACTTTCTATTCGACCTATGTAGAGAGTGGAGTCCGTCGAAGAACACTTGCAGAAAAGCTGAGAAAGCTTCCGCTTTCGTTCTTTGGCAAGAAAGATCTTGCAGATCTGACCAATACGATCATGTCTGACTGTGCATTGATCGAGACAGCAAGCTCACACTGGATTCCGGAGCTTGTAGGTGCATTTATATCTACAACGCTGATCGTGGTCGGGCTGTTTTTCTTCGACTGGAGAATGGCGCTGGCAGCTGTATGGGTTATGCCGGTAGCATTTGCCATCGTTGGTTATTCAAAGACGGTTATGGGTAAGGTTCATGAGAAGACAATAACCTATAAGCTTGTATGTCTGGACGGGATACAGGAAGGCCTGGAAACGATCCGTGATCTTCGTTCCAATAATATGGCTGATTCTTATATGGAGGGCCTGAATAAAAAGATCAAGGATGTCGAGCATCATGCGATCGTATCCGAATTTGCAAATGCAGCATTTGTCTGCTCCGCACAGATGATCTTAAAGCTTGGTATCGGGACAGTAGCACTTGTTGGAAGTATTCTTCTCGTTGATGGCAAGATCAGTGTACTGACGTTCTTTGCATTTCTGTTGGTTGTAACCAGAATGTATGAGCCGCTTCAGATCTCGCTTCAAAATCTGGCTGCCGTTATCAGTATCAATAAGAACTGTGAGCGTATGGATGAGATCCTGTCTCATGATGAGCAGACAGGAAGGGAGAATCCGGATAATAAGGGATATGACATCGTATTTGATCATGTGGCATTCTCCTATAAGGCCGGAGAACAGGTGCTTTCCGATGTCAGCTTTACGGCAAAGCAGGGTGAGGTCACAGCCCTGATCGGACCATCCGGCGGGGGTAAGACGACAGTTTCCAGACTGGCGGCAAGATTCTGGGATAACGATGCCGGTACGATCACAGTCGGCGGCATGAATGTTCTGGAAATTGATCCGGAGCAGTTATTGTCCTTGTATTCGATCGTATTTCAGGATGTTACATTGTTCAATAATACAATTATGGAGAACATCCGGATCGGTAAAAAGGATGCGACCGATGAAGAAGTTATGGCAGCAGCAAAGCTTGCAAACTGTACAGACTTCATCGAGAAGCTTCCGGATAAATGGGATACCATGATCGGTGAAAACGGTTCCGAGTTGTCCGGTGGCGAACGTCAGAGAGTCTCGATCGCAAGAGCGTTCTTAAAGGATGCACCGATCATTCTGATGGATGAAGCAACCGCATCTCTGGATGTAGATAATGAGTCGGTTATTCAGGAATCTATCTCCAAGCTGATTCGGAATAAGACGGTACTTATCATTGCACATAGAATGCGTACGGTAGATGGTGTTGATAAGATCGTTGTGTTGAAGGATGGCGTAGTTGCGGAGCAGGGGACACCTGCGGACCTGAAAGCCGGGAACGGCATCTACAAGCATATGGTTGACCTCCAGTTACAGTCTGAGCAGTGGAAATACAATTAAGGCTGTGTAAAAAATTCGAAGCCGGGGAGATATATATCTTTATTACGCAGAGCACTTTCGTTCGATTCTAACGTAGCGGTACTAAACTCATCACCCGATGGTGATTCGTTAAGAACCGACGTTAGAATAGGTCTGCTTCATAAAATATATATCCCTCCGGCTTCAAATTTTTTAGTCTTTCGTTCATCATACTAATCCTTGGTATTTCCACTGCTCTATATTAATTTAAGTTTGAATGGAATAAGTTGCAGTTTGGGTTAAAATAGAGTATGTTGAGTATATAATTAATTACAGGGCTACAGGAGGTTGGCGTTTATGGCGAAGATTGATACCAGGGAGATACAGATACCATCGATATTAAAGGTGGAGAAAGATCTGCTCAGACGGATTGGGGGTTATCTTGCAGATGAGGGAATCTACAAGGTTGTGATCCTGTTTGGCAATGGGTTGATCGATATGTTTGGACATACGGTGATGGAGGGTATGTCAGACAGCGGTGTTGAGGTGCTCCAATATATGGAGATGGATACCGTTCGGATCGACGATCTGGTGCAGCTTGCATTTTCATTCCCGAATACTGCACAGGCGGTGCTTGGTATCGGAGGCGGTAAGGTGGTTGATGCGGCCAAATATTGTGGCTTCTTAAGAAAACTGCCATTTATCAGCGTGCCGACGTCGGCATCCAGTGATGGATTTTCCAGTGCCAGCGCATCTCTGATCGTGGAGGGACGACGCAAATCTGTACCGGCAGGGATCGCATATGGAATCTTTGCAGATATCGATGTGATAAAGGGGGCACCGGAGGCATTTCTGTTTTCCGGTATCGGCGATATGGTATCGAAGATCACGGCACTTTATGATTGGAATTTTGAAGAAGCACATGGACATGGTTCGGTAAATGACTTTGCGATGATGATATCGAAGAAGGCGGTCAACAGCTTTGTGCGGACACCGTTTAAAGACATTCATGATGAACGGTTTATCAAAGAATTATTAGATTCTCTTGCCATGAGCGGTGTGGCAAATGAGATCGCAGGAGACAGTGCGCCGACCAGTGGAAGTGAGCATCTGATATCACATGCATTGGATCAGATGTTGGAACGTCCGCAGCTTCATGGTATTCAGGTCGGAGTTGCAACATACCTGATGAGTGTCGTTCAGGATCACAGATATGAGCGGATCAATACGGTATTTACAGACACCGGATTCTGGGATTATGTGAAGACCGTCGGCATGAAACGGGAAGATTTCATCCGTGCGATCGAAAAAGCACCGGCTATAAAACCATTCCGGTATACCTATCTTCACGAAGAACAGTACCGAAAGAAAGCGATAGAAGTATTGCAGTCAGACACGAAGCTGTCGGAGGTTTTACAGGCATAATTTGTGTCAGGGACGGCTAAGCGAAGGAGGAACAGTATGACATACGAACATTTTTTAGAGGAATACAGACGAAAACTCCGCACACCGGAGGAAGCGGTTTCCGTTGTAAAAGATGGTGACTGGGTGGATTATACCTGTTCACTTGGAAAGCCGGAGATCCTGGATCGTGCATTGGCAAAACGCAGGGATGAGCTGTTTGATGTTAAGATCCGTGGTAATCTGATCTCAGGACCGATCGCAGTTGCAGAATGTGATGAGAGCCAGGAGCATTTTACTTATCACAGCTGGCATTGTTCAGCATATGAGCGGTCGTTATGCGATCGTGGACTCTGCTATTATATTCCGATGGTATTTCATAATAATGCAGCATATTATGAGTATTTCCTTAAGGTAAATGTAGTTATGCTCAGTGTGTCACCGATGGATCGGCATGGATATTTTAATTATTCGGTCAATACCGGAGTGGCAGCACCGATCGTGCGTGCGGCAGATATCGTGATCGTAGAGATCAATGAGAATCTTCCGAAGGTTCGCGGCGGTTATGATGAGTGTATCCATATTTCGGATATTGATTATATCGTGGAAGGAGAGCATGAACCGTATCCGGATATGCTGATGCCGGAGCCGACTGCAGTTGATCGTAAGATTGCGGAACTGATCATTCCCTATATTGTGGATGGAGCTACCTTACAGATCGGTATTGGAAGTATGCCGAATGCATTGGGCGATATCATTGCGGAGTCTGATCTGAAGGATCTTGGTATGCATACGGAGCTTTGCAGCGATGCATATCTGAAAATGTATCTGGCGGGAAAACTCACGAACAAATACAAGCAGATCGATCGCGGAAAAGGAGTATTTGGTTGTGCGGTCGGAAGCAAGAACCTATATGATTGGATTGACGATAATCCGGGAGTTGCGGCATATCCGTTAGAGTACGTGAATCGTCCCGGAGTGATCGGTGAGATTGATAACATGGTTTCCATCAATAGCTGTGTTGCTGTTGATCTGTATGGTCAGGTGGCAGCGGAGAGTGCAGGTGTCAGACAGATATCCGGAACCGGTGGACAGCTGGATTTCCTCGTTGGTGCATCTGCATCTAAGGGAGGTAAAGCATTTATCTGCATGAGTTCTGTGTACAAGGACAGTAAAGGGGTGGTTCATTCAAGAATTCATCCACAGTTTAATGGAGATATCGTTACTTCTCCAAGAAGTCAGGTTTATTTTCTGGCAACGGAATATGGGGTTGTGAATCTGGAAGGTCGATCAACATGGGAGCGGGCGGAGGCTCTGGTATCGATCGCACACCCTGATTTCAGAGATGAATTGATCAGGGAAGCAGAAGCGAGAAAGATTTGGCGGAGATCCAATCGGAGATAGACAATGGATGGTGCAATTGATATATGTCATATATCAGATGGTTGATAACAGGGGGCTAACTTAGAAGAAAGGCGAAGATAATGGTTGTGCATAGCTCCACTTTTCTTTTATAATTGCAGTATAAGAATATACAGATATAAGAGGCAGAGATGAAGATAACATTAGCGGCTACATTACGTCATTATGATAAGAAAAATTTCATAAAGGATCTTCTTGCAGGTATTATTATCATGGCAGTATCCATTCCGATCTCCATGGGATATGCGCAGATTGCCGGACTTCCTGCGGTCTATGGACTGTATGGTTCGGTATTTCCGATCTTGATATTTGCTCTGTTCTCGACATCGCCTCAGTTTATTTTTGGAGTGGATGCAGCTCCGGCAGCCCTTATTGGTTCGGCATTGTTAAGCCTTCATATAGAGAGTGGATCAGAGGAGGCAATGGCGGTTGTTCCGGTACTGACCTTCTTTGTGGCATTGTGGCTTCTGGCGTTTTATATTATGAAAGCAGGAAAACTGGTCAACTATATATCGGCACCGGTTATGGGCGGATTCATTACCGGAATCTGTACGACTATTATACTAATGCAGGTACCGAAGCTGATGGGAGGATCGGCAGGAACCGGAGAGTTTTTTGAGCTGACAGAACATATTATAAAGACAGCCAAAGATATCAATTGGCAGTCGGTGGTACTGGGACTTGCGGCTCTTGTGCTATTGCTGGTATGTAAGAAGCTGATCCCAAAATTCCCGATGGCGGTTCTTTTGATGATAGCCGGGGCAGGCATGACATATCTGCTTCCTATAGAGGACTGGGGTGTGCAGACACTTGCATCTGTTGATACCGGACTCCCACACTGGGCGGTTCCGGATTTTAGTGTGATATCGATCCGCGAGGCTGTAACGATCAGCCTGTCGGTAGCAGTCGTTATAATGGCAGAGACACTTCTGGCGGAGAATAATTTTGCGCAGAAGAATGGTTACCGGATCAATGATAACCAGGAGATTCTGGCATTTTCAATGGGGAATTTCCTTGCGGCATTTACCGGCTGTTGTCCGATCAATGGCTCGGTATCAAGAACGGCAATGGGAGAACAGTATCAGGCAAAGACACAGCTTACCGGTATCATAGCAGGTCTTTCCATGATCGTTGTTCTGGTCTGTGCGACCGGATTTATCGGTTATCTTCCAGTTCCTGTGCTTACAGCTATTGTGATATCAGCGTTGCTTGGAGCAACGGAATTTGATCTTGCGGCAAGACTCTTTAAAGTCAGTCGTACAGAATGCCTGATCTTTTTCGGGGCATTCTTTGGTGTGCTGTTACTTGGCACGATCAACGGTGTATTGATCGGTATTCTTCTTTCCTTTACAGAGATGATCATACGGACAGCCAAGCCTGCAAGATGTTTCCTTGGAATTCAGCCGGGGCATAAGCATTTCCGGGATCTGAAGGAGAGCAGTCAGATCCATGCAATCTCCGGTGTACTGATCTATCGGTTCAGCAGCAATCTGTTCTTTGCGAATATACAGATCCTCCAGAGAGATATTGAAGATCATATCACGCCTGAGACAAAGGCGGTTATCATAGATGCCAGTGGAATCGGCAGTATCGATATAACAGCAGCTGACAGGATCGCCATGTTATATCAGTCGTTAAAGGATAAGGGAATCCGTTTCTACATGACAGAGCATATCGCAGATGTGAATGAACAGCTGCGTAAGTTGGGACTTGGTTATCTGATTGAGGAAGGCTGTGTCAGACGAACAGTACATATTGCCTTAAAGGATATGGGAATTAAGCGACCATATCCATTAGAGGGTGATGTAGACAATCAGCCGAGAAGTGCGTCCAGAAAGCGTGCAGATAACAGGGTTCAGGAATTTGTCTGGGCGTTTGGAGCGGAGAGTGAAGATGAGATAGAGAAGCAGATCAGACTTCAGATCGAGCATTTGAAACAGACCGGAGATGTTGATGAGCTTTTACATGGAAGCTGGTCACATATGGAAGCTATGGATGAGGATGAGTGGTTAGAGCATCTGGAAGAGCATCTGAAGGAGATCGTTCATATATCAGGTAAGGATGAGAAAACGATTGCCAGACGCTTCGAGGAGCATCGCAGAGAGATCCATGACCGTATTGCAAAGGAACATCCGGAGCTTGCGGAGAAGTTTAAAGAACGAAGACATTTGCTGGATGAGCATTTGAAAGAAAAACATCCTGAGGTTTATGAGTTGGTCGTAAAACTCCGTGAGAAAGATAATTAATAAAAATAACAAAATAATAATTCTGTCATATATTGTACTATACCTGAATATAAGAAAGGAAGAGAGCAATTTATGGCACAGTTTACCAATCAGGCGCAGCTTCGCTATGGTAATTCCATAGCAAATTCCAATATAGCAGTCGGAGAACTGCTGGAGGTATTGTCAGCAAGCAAGACCGCAGTCAGAAAGACATATGGTCAGAATGATACCGTAACGTATATTATAACGATTGTAAATTCCGGTACGACTGCATTTAATGGTCTGACAGTTACAGATAATCTGGGTGCATACACATTTGGAACAGAAACACTGACTCCGCTCACTTATATGGCTGATAGTGTGAAATATTATGTAAATGGAGTGCTTCAGTCAACACCAGTTGTTGTTGCAGAACCATCACTTGCAATTTCAGGACTGACAGTTCCTGCAGGGGGCAATATCACAGTTGCTTATGAGACAGAGGTGAATGCATTTGCACCGATGGATGCAGCAGGAACGATCACGAATACAGCAGTTGTATCCGGTGGTGGCATTACTCCGATCACGGTAACAGAGACGATCGGTACAGAGAGTACGCCGATCCTTACAATCACGAAGTCTGTAAGTCCGGTTCCTGTAACAGAAAACGGAACATTGACCTATACTTTCCTGATCCAGAATGCAGGAAGTGCACCGGCAGATATCGGAACCGATGCGGTGATAGTGGATACCTTTAATCCGCTTTTGTCAAACCTTGCAGTATCCTTTAATGGAACGGCATGGGCAGAGACAACAAACTATACCTATGATGAGACAACAGGAGTGTTTACAACGATTGCGGGTCAGATCACAGTCCCGGCTGCAACCTATACACAGAATCCGGCTACCGGTGTATGGACGGCGGATCCGGGTGTCAGTACATTGGTTGTAAAAGGCACGATCTAGGGATTTTGAACATGGCAGAATAGCGCAAAACAGAGAAATAAAATCCTGTAATGCTACTATGATAATATAGTAAGATCACAAAGACGGCGGCTTCTTTGACCTGTAAGAAGCCGCCGCCTGTCTATAAATTACCCCTCATATGAATAAAGTGAACATCAAATGATGTAACAATAAAAACAATTAAATATTATCATGCTGATGTACAAAAAACCAGAAGTGGCATTTATAAAGTTGAATCTGCCACTCGATTTTCATTTTCAGAAATCAGCTTTTGTATCTCATTTCTGACAAGGGTATTATCTAAAACATAATCTTCAAAATCTACCGAGTGAAAGGTATAGGTTAAAGCATGAATAATATCCGGATCAGATACACAGATAATAAAATCCAGTTCTTTATTTGGAACAAGCAGGGCATACTGATCCGTATATAAAAGAAATGCCCAGTTATCCGATACCGGAATTTTTTCGGTATCAAGGACAAAGAGGTTCCTGTCAAGCCGTGCCTCTAACTGTTCTAGAGCATTGATAATATCTGACGTGTTTGCTTCTACATAGAATCCGGATTCGGAAATCACATGATTTCTTGCAAATTCCCGGATGCCATCCAGTGTGATGCCTTCACTGGCATTCATTTGCTGCATGAAATGAAAATGCTGTTTTAGGGTTTCCTTGAATTATTCAGGAACATATTTCTCAACCAGATCATCGGTCACCATCAGGCAGGCACCGGGATGCTTCTGGATAAAGATCACTTCTTCTGCAGGAATGGATCTTGCCTGAAACTGTGGAAGCTCCTTCTGGCTGAAGCTGGACAGAAATGGTTTCGCATGGTCAAATACGGAAGCGAATTCTTCCCGCATTAATCCGATAAGGCTCGGATCGGTCAACAGACAACCTTTGTTGGCATCGGCATTTAGCAGGAGACTGGCATCATCCGTTATGATATAGAACGGGAAAAGTACACCGGAGTTCTTGCTGACTTTTTGTTCATTGGAATAATAGTAAATGTTATAGGTGATGTTGGTCCCTTTTGTAAGAATCGATTCTAACAGCGTGGCAAATCCGTCCAGTTTTTCAGTGATGTCATTCGGATTTTTTGTTTGGAAATGCAGTATCTGGGAAATTGTTGCATTTTGAAATTTCCCAGAAGTGATAAGTGAGTGAATGTTGGAAAACAGTTTGATCCGTGATGACAGGTCGAACGGAAGTGATACCTGTAAGTGATTGTTTTCTTTTTTGCTGGCGTGTATTAAGAATTTAGTCAGACCACAGATGATCTCATCCGTGGAGTGATAAAGTATAGTTCCTGTGGCAGCCTGTGACTGATCTGTATCAATCGGATTGTCAGGTAGTTTATTTTGTAATTCCTGTGAGCGGGAAGGTGTCTGGTTGTTAGATGCATTGGTATCTATATATGGAGAACCGATCACCCTCAGACATTTCTCTGTGAATTTCAGGTAATGATAATTGGTCTCACCAAGCCGTTCCAGATAAAAGGCATCATATAAAGCCATCTCATCGGCAGCAGATATATCAAGCTGGCGGATAATACTTGTAATCTGATCTTTTGTGGGAATACGTTTGCCGCTCAAGATCTGATAGAAGCTTGAACGGTCGATCCCGGTTTCATTGATCAGAGAATTTTTCGTTACGGATTGTGAATCGATGATTGAATTTAATAATGAATGAAATGACATGCAGTTATACCGGCAATAACTTTAGATTAGTAAAACATGGAAGTAAATATGTAATGTTAAGCCGATCTTCCTCCTAACAATAGTATTTACATCTGTATAGTTTAACTGAAAACGTAATATGTGTCAACATCATTGCGTGTAACAAGAGAAGACAAGTGTAGTTTTCTACTGATTCAACAAGAACTGGGAGTATAAATCATACTGCATATTTGTTGGCTATAAGAAAAACTTATAGCCAGTCAAATATATATCCTATAACTTAAATAGGATATAATGGTTGACAACCGGAAAAACGGACGCTATAATCATGAAACATGAAAGGAACAAAATAGACAAAACATATCAACATAGTATGAAAAGTTCCTGAGAATAAATCACAGAGAATTTACAAGGAGGATAAGCATATGGGCTCAGAAAGAATCATGACAACTGCAAAGAACAATATGTGTTGCTGCCGGATGATGTGTGATTGTATGGCGTTTATTTCATATGCTTTGAACACCTGATTTGTTAGATATATAGTATTGTTTATCATATAACAAAGGGCAGTTGTCATAAGCATATGATGACTGCCTTTTGTTATGCGGCAGGATGGTATCTATTACATGGATAAAGTAGAAGACTGTCTGATTTATAATAGGAAAAGAACTTGAAAGGGGAGAACAATATGGCAATTATTCAGATCGAGCATGTGTCGAAAACGTTTCAGACCAAAGACGGAACGATCGATGCATTAAAGGATGTATCATTGAATATTGAAGCCGGCGACATTTACGGAATCATCGGAATGTCCGGTGCAGGAAAAAGTACCCTGGTACGATGTATCAATCATATAGAAGTGCCGACATCGGGAACGGTTGTGGTACAGGATAAGGAGCTAGGAGATCTGTCAGATAAAGAGCTTCGTAAACAGAGAGAACATATCGGTATGATCTTCCAGCATTTTAATCTGCTGATGCAGAAATCGGTTCTTGATAATGTATGTTTTCCATTGTTCATTCAGGGGAAATTAAAGGCAGAGGCGAGAAAAAAGGCATATGAGCTGTTAGAGATCGTTGGTTTGCGGGATCGTGCAAAAGCATATCCTTCACAGTTGTCCGGTGGACAGAAGCAGAGAGTTGCGATCGCAAGAGCACTTGCATCCGATCCGCAGATCCTGCTTTGTGATGAGGCAACCAGTGCACTTGATCCACAGACGACATCATCGATTCTGGAACTGTTAAAGGACATTAACCAGAGATTTGGAATCACGATCGTTGTTATCACTCACCAGATGGCGGTTGTCCGAGAGATCTGTAATCAGGTAGCGATCATGAAGGATGGTCAGGTCGTTGAGCATGGTAGAACGATTGATATCTTTAATCATCCAAAGTCCGAAGTAGCCAGAGAGCTGTTACAGAAGGACGAAGGAAATGCTACAGAGCCGAAGACGTTAAAAACGGCTGACCGCATAAAGAATGGAACCAGAATCCGAATCGTATACACGGAGAATTCAGCATTTGAACCGGTAATTGCAAATATGATCCTGACATTTAAGGAGCCGGTCAATATCTTAAAAGCAGCGACAAAGAATGTCGGAGGAGTGGCGAAGGGTGAAATGATACTTGAGCTTCCGAAGGGTTCGACAAATGTTGCAGCGATGGAAAAGTACCTGAAAGAACGGGGATTGGAGCTTGAAGAATTAAGTGACAATGTGAATGGAGGTGAGGAACATGTGGACGGAACAAATTAGAGAAATGATCTTAAATGGTATCTTAGAGACACTTTATATGACAGTTGTTTCTACATTGTTTGGATATGTATTCGGACTTCCGATGGGCGTGCTCCTCTGTATCAGCGATAAAGACGGACTGAAACCGCATCCGGTTTTGTATAAGATTCTTGATTTTATCGCAAATATCGTTCGAAGCGTACCATTCCTGATCCTGTTGATCTTATTGATCCCATTTACCAGATTTCTTCTTGGTAAGAGTTACGGATCGACAGCAACGATCGTACCGCTTACTGTAGCAGCTATTCCGTTTATCGCAAGAATGGTAGAGTCATCCTTGAAGGAAGTTGACAACGGAGTTGTTGAGGCTGCCCGTGCGATGGGTGCGGGAACGATGCGGATCATCCTTCGTGTGCTCCTTGTAGAAGCAAGAACATCGCTGATCACCGGAGCAACGATCGCTATCGGAACCATCCTTGGTTATTCTGCGATGGCAGGTGCAGTCGGAGGTGGTGGACTTGGTGATATCGCAGTCCGCTATGGATATTACAGATACCAGACAGATATCATGATTGTGACAGTTATCTTACTGATCGTGATCGTTCAGATCTTCCAGTCAGTCGGAATGCTGATCGCAAACCGATTAGACCGGAGAAAATCATAATCAGATAAACCCTGACCATGACAGCCGGATCTGTGCCGGAGCGTTATTGGTGGTTTACAAACAGATGTCAGGAAAGTGCACACCGGGCATCCGATATATAAAAATGAAAATAAAAAAGGAAAAATAAAGAAAGAGAGGAATCTTCCATGAAAAAGACATTTAAGAAATTATTAGCACTTACATTAACAGGCGTATTAGTAGCAGGAGCCCTTTCAGGCTGCGGCAAGAAAGAAGATAAAGACAGCAAAACAGATTCAAAGACAATTACGATTGCAGCATCTGCAACACCACATGCTGAGATTCTCGAGTATGCAAAGACAGCATTAAAGGAAAAAGGATATGATCTTCAGGTTACAGTATTTGATGATTATGTAAAGCCAAATGAGGTTGTAGAAAGCGGCGAGTTCGATGCAAACTACTTCCAGCATGTTCCATACCTTGAGAGCTTTAATGAAGAAAAAGGTACACACCTTGTAGTTGCCGGCAAGATCCACTATGAGCCATTCGGTATCTATCCGGGTACAAAGAAAAGTTTAGACGAGATCGCTGACGGTGATTCTATCGCAGTCCCGAATGATACAACAAATGAAGCAAGAGCCCTTCTGTTATTACAGGACAACGGAATCATCAAGTTAAAGGATGGCGCAGGTATCAATGCAACTGTTAATGATATCGAAGAAAACCCACACAATGTAGAAATCGTTGAACTTGAGGCAGCACAGGTTGCCAGAGTTGTAAACGAGACAGCGTATGTCGTTTTAAATGGTAACTATGCACTTGCAGCAGGCTTCTCAGTAGGAAAAGATGCTCTTGCATATGAGCAGAATGATTCAGAAGCAGCTAAGACCTATGTAAACGTTATCGCTGTTAAGGAAGGCAACGAAAACAACGAAGCAATCAAGGCACTCGTTGACGTATTAAAGTCTGACGATGTAAAGAGCTACATCAAAGAAACTTACGATGGAGCAGTTCTTCCTTACGAGGAATAATATTTAGCAACAATCCAAACTATAAAAAGCCATTAGAGCAATAAGAGAAAAATTCATGTATTTTTTATTCAGCTTGCGCACTGATTTGTCAGCAGTCGCCCTAACTCACCCTGACAGGTTCAGACAAGGGCTTGGTGCTGACAGTTAGCGCAAGCTTCATTACAAAAATACTATGAACATTTTTCTTCTTATTTGCCTAATGGCTTTTTTTAGCTTGGATTGTTGCGTTGCATTTTTATCTCCTCGTAAGGAAGAGATGCAGCCCTAACTCACCCTGACGGGTTCAGACAAGGGCTTGGTGCTGACAGTTAGCACAAACTTTATCACGAATACTACATGAATGTTTTTCACCATATCTGTTTCAGGGCTTTTTATTGCGAGATGATATTCGCTATCTTTCTTTACGAGGGGCTTATACTTCGTTATGCAATATAAAATTCCCCGACTACTGTATTGATAAGACATTCACGGAGTTTTCGTAATTCTGCTTGCGCTAACTGTCAGCACCAAGCCCTTGTCTGAACCCGTCAGGGTGAGTTAGGGCGACTGCTGACAAATCAGTGCGCGAGCTGAATAGAAAACGGAGGGAGTCTTTCAACTACAGTAGTCGGGGGAATTTTATATGTTTAACAGAGCCTATTCCTCGTAAAGAAAGATATGGGCAGCATCTGGTAGTGAAAGCCCTGAAACAAATATGGTGAAAAGTTTTGGGGGTATGCTATAATGATGCCGACAGGCAACTGGGTAGTGTGGCTGCCTGTTGGGTAAATATAGGCGGATAAAAGGAGCCGGTAGAGAGCGTTATGAAAAAAATTTTTATTGTGGAAGATGATAAGAGCATATGCATGGAGCTTGTTGAGATTTTGGAGAACGAAGGCTATGCAGCATCCTATCTGACTGATTTTGAACATTCAAAAGAAGAGATTCTGGCAGCAGGTGCAGATCTTATTTTGATGGATATTAATATTCCGGGCATAAATGGCAGAAATCTGTTAAAGGAGATCCGGAAAGAATCGGATATCCCGGTTATCATGGTAACTAGTCGTACATCAGAGATGGACGAGGTTCTGTCAATGAGCTATGGGGCAGATGATTATATCACGAAGCCGTATAATCCGACGATCCTGTTGCTGCGGATCGCAGCAGTGCTGAAACGGATGGAGGGAAGCCAGAATGTAGCATCCTATCGTGGAGCAGAGGTGAATTTCAGCAAAGGGACAATCCGGCTTGGTGAGAAAGAACAGGTTCTGACGAAGAATGAGATGATCATTTTCCAACGGCTGTTAAGCAGTAAGGACAAGATTGTATCCAGAGACGAGATCATGACAGATCTATGGGATAATGAAGAATATGTAAATGATAATGCACTTACGGTTAATATCAGCAGGCTTCGGACAAAGCTTTCGGAGCTTGGACTGCCGGATGCGATCGAGACAAGAAAGAAACAGGGGTATCGTCTGATATGAGAATTTGGGAATATATAAAAGATAAAGCGGGTATTCTGATCGGTTATCTGTTATTTATAGCGATCATGTTAATTGCTTTTCGTGCGATGCGGACACCAGGGGAGCTGACGGTGATCTTTCTTGTGCTGACAGTTTTGCTTCTGGTAACTGTCATATTAACAGACTATATAAAACGCAGACATTTCTATAATTCCCTTTATGCACATATGGAGCAGTTGGATCAGAAATATCTGGTCATGGATACGTTAGAGGAGCCGGGTTTCTATGAGGGAAAGCTGGTCTATGAGGCGTTATATGAGATCAACAAATCCATGACAGAGCATGTGAAGGAGTACCGGCAGAGTGTAGATGATTTCAAGGATTTTATCGAAATATGGGTGCATGAGATCAAACTGCCGATCGCAAGTCTGGTATTGATGTGCCACAATAATCAGGATAAGATACCGAAGAAATACGAAGATCAGGTGAACCGTCTGGATGCATATGCCGATCAGGTGCTGTATTATGTCCGGGCAGAGCATGCGAGCAAAGATTATCGGTTTGATCCAGTACGAATCAAGTCGGTTGTGAATAAAGTGGCGTTGAAGAATAAAGATATGTTGCTGGAGAGTGACATTTGTCTGGATGTGCATGACGTTGATGTCAGCGTTACGACAGATGCCAAATGGCTGGAATTCATGATAAACCAGATCATGAGCAACAGCATCAAATATATGAAGCCGGATGAGAATCGGCAGATCCGGATCTGGACGACAAAAGCAGGTGACGATATCACACTCCATATCAGAGATAATGGAATCGGAATTTCCGAAGCAGACCTTCCTCGCGTTTGCGAAAAATCGTTCACCGGTGAGAACGGACGTCGTTTTGCCAAGTCAACAGGTATGGGCTTATATATCGTAAAAGGTCTGTGCGACCAGCTAGGACACCATCTTACCATCACTTCCAAAGAAAATATCGGAACAGACGTTGCTGTAACCTTTGGCGGAAACGACTACTATCTGGTAGATGCTTAACCTTACAAAACTGTAACCTTCTGTAACATAAGAAAAACGACACTCTCCCTTGAAAACGATATACTCACACTTGTAAACAGGAGATGAGGTGTTGACAGGATCAACAGCTCTTAACTCAGTTATTAATAGAAAATGGTGTGTGGGTAAATCGTTTTAGTATTTCGTGGATGTTTTTATGGGGCTGTTGTTCTGACAGTGAGCAATACCTAAAATCCATAGAGCAGCCGACTGAGTGTTCTGCTATCCTGTGCCATGTCGTCGGAGCAATGGTTTTATCGCGACAGAGACATGTGCAGATAGGATGGCAGAACATGAGGAAAGGCAAACGTGATTTTACGGGATGCTCACTGGTGGAACAATGGTCACAAAAAACATGTAAGTGTTACCTGAACGATTTAGTCACACACTGGATAGCAAGGAGAGATAAAAGTGGAAACAATTTTAAAGATTGAGAATATCGAAAAGTATTACGGCAACAAATCTAACATTACAAAAGCCATTGATAACATTTCATTTAGTGTAGAAAAAGGTGAGTACGTTGCGATCATGGGAGCATCCGGAAGTGGAAAGACGACACTGCTTAACTGCATTTCTACCATAGACCGTGTCAGCAGCGGTCATATCTATGTAGGAAGAGATGATATCACAAAGCTTCGCGGCAACCAGTTGAACCGCTTCCGCCGGGAAGAACTGGGATTTATCTTTCAGGATTTCAACCTGTTAGATACACTGACAGCATATGAGAACATTGCACTGGCGTTATCGATACAGAACACGCCTGCGAAGAAGATTGACGAAAAGATAAAGAAGATCGCAAAGGAGCTTGCGATCGAAGAAGTTCTGAATAAATATCCATATCAGATGTCCGGGGGACAGAAACAGAGAGTGGCATCTGCGAGAGCAATCATTACGAACCCGAAGCTGATCCTTGCCGATGAACCGACCGGAGCACTGGATTCCAAATCCGCAAAGCTGTTGCTTGAAAGTCTGAAACATCTGAATGAAGAACTGTCAGCTACGATCCTGATGGTAACACATGATTCCTTTACCGCAAGTTATGCCGGTCGCATCCTGTTCATCAAGGACGGTAAAATATTCCATGAGCTTCGCCGTGGAGCAGACAGCCGAAAAGAATTCTTCAATAAGATCATAGATGTCGTAACTTTGCTTGGAGGTGACTTAAATGACGCTCTTTAAGTTATCCCTTAGTAATATGAAGAAAAGCCTGAAGGACTATGCAATCTATTTCTTCACTTTAGTTCTTGGCGTAGCAATCTTCTATATTTTTAATGCGATCGAGACACAGACGGCGATGATGAGGATCTCCAAAGATACCAGAGAAATTGTAGAGCTGATGGCAAATATCATTTCCGGTGTCAGCGTATTCATTGCATTTGTGCTTGGTTTCCTGATCATATATGCCAGCCGATTCCTGATGAAACGGCGTAACAAAGAATTTGGATTGTATCTGCTGCTTGGAATGGGCAAATGGAAGGTGTCAAAGATGCTGTTTATCGAGACACTGATCATCGGTCTGGTTTCACTTGGCGTTGGGCTTCTTTCCGGTATCGGAATTTCCCAGCTTACCAGTCTGTTAGTTGCAAATATGTTTGAAGCGGATATGTCTTCTTATAATTTTGTATTTTCAAGTTCTGCATTTGTAAAGACCTGTTTCTATTTTGCTATCATCTATGTGGTTGTGATCCTGTTTAATACGATCGCGATCGGACGCTGCAAATTGATCGACCTGTTCCAGAGAGGCAGAAGATCAGAGACTGTTAAGATGAAAAATCCGTGGATATCGGTATTCGTATTTCTCCTTTCCGTAGCAGGACTTGGATATGCATATTACCAGATCAATTCAAATACAACAGAGCTCTATATGAAAGATATCTATTTCTGTATCGGGCTTGGATGTGTCTGCACATTTTTGTTTTTCTGGTCGGTTTCCGGTATGTTGTTCCGGTTAGTTTCTTCTATGAAACGTGTTTATTATAAAGGGCTGAATTCATTTGTCATCCGTCAGATGAGCAGTCGTGTAAATACAAATGTACTGTCAATCTCGATCATTTGTATTATGCTATTTGTTACGATCTGTGTGCTGACTTCGGCGCTTACGATCCGAAATGGTTTAAATGAGGGCTTAAGGAAGTATGCTACCGTTGATGTAAATATTACCAGACAGGTAAGAAGCTCCGATTATGATGTCGCAGCCGGTAAGGGCGCAGATGAGGATGCTTATTATGATCCGACATGGGATAAGCGCGACATTTGCGATATATATAAGGAAAAAGAAATTGACTTGCCATCTATGTTTTCAGCCTATGAAGATGTGTATATATACTCATTGCCGGATTTCACATACGGGGATACGTTCAGTGAGCAGGCAAAGGGTGAGTTCCTTGGTGACCAGCCGGTGTATGGTATGATGGATGTTATGGAAAATGTCATGACAGTGTCCGATTATAATCGTGTGGCAAAGCTGTGTGGTTTTGAAACTGTGTCGATCAAAGATGATGAATACGGAGTTGTGGCAAATTACAAGCAGATGGTGAAATACAGAGATATGTCATTGCAGGCTGGTACGACGATTCAGGTAAATGGTTATGAACTGAAGCCGGGAATGAGCAAATGTCAGGCCGGTGATGTCCAGATCTCTACGCAGGCGATTAATACTGGTATCATTATTGTGCCGGATGGGGTGCTTACAGGAGTAACTCCGATCTCTGAAAGCTTGCTTGCAATCTATAATACGACCGATACGGATAAGATCATGGCGAGAAATGAATATATCAATCTGGATGACGACACGGATGTCAGGTTGAGTCTAAATACAAAAGAAAATGTAAAAGCTGCCAGTATCGGACTTGGCGCGATCGCTTCCTTTATCGGCTTATATATCGGAATGATCTTCCTGATCTCCGGTGCAGCGATCCTCGCATTAAAGGAATTGTCAGAAAGCACCGATAATGTGGAACGATATAAGATGCTTCGAAAACTGGGTGTGGATCAGAAGATGATCAACCATGCGTTATTTGCACAGATGGGTCTGTTCTTCCTGTTCCCGCTTGCACTGGCAGTCATTCATTCAATATTTGGTTTAAAATTCAGCAGACAGATTCTTTCACTGATGGGAACCGATGACATGGGAGCAGCCATGCTTATGACCGTTGTTGTTATGGTTGTGATCTATGGCGGATATTTCCTGATCACCTATTTCAGTGGCAGAAAGATCATCAGTGAACAGTAGGGTTTCCTTGACGATGACAGTATCTCGCGGTATAATTGGGGACAGGATTATCGAACGAAGAAATGAAGGAGACTTTTTAAGATGAGTAGAATTATTTTAACCGGTGACCGTCCTACAGGACGACTTCACGTTGGACATTATGTGGGTTCCCTTTCTGAGCGTGTAAAGCTTCAGAATTCAGGAAACTATGACGAGATATATATAATGATCGCAGATGCACAGGCACTTACAGATAATGCCGAGCATCCGGAGAAGGTAAGACAGAACATTATCCAGGTTGCACTTGATTATCTGGCATGTGGGATCGATCCTGAGAAATCAACGATCTTCATTCAGTCCATGGTTCCGGAGCTGACAGAATTATCTTTCTATTATATGAATCTCGTTACAGTATCTCGTGTACAGAGAAATCCTACTGTAAAATCCGAGATCAAGATGCGTAATTTTGAAGCAAGTATCCCGGTTGGATTCTTCTGCTATCCGATCAGTCAGGCAGCAGATATCACGGCTTTCCGTGCAACAGAAGTGCCGGTTGGTGAAGATCAGCTTCCTATGCTGGAACAGTGCAAGGAGATCGTTCACAAATTCAATTCCGTATATGGCGAAACTCTGACAGATCCTGAGATCGTATTACCGTCTAACAAAGCGTGTCTCAGACTTCCGGGTATCGATGGAAAAGCAAAGATGAGCAAATCTCTTGGCAACTGCATCTATCTTTCCGATGAAGCAGATGAAGTAAAGAAGAAGGTTATGTCCATGTATACAGATCCAAATCATATCCGTGTAGAGGATCCGGGACAGATCGAGGGAAATTCCGTATTTACATATCTGGATGCGTTCTGTCGTCCGGAGCATTTTGAACAGTTCCTGCCAGATTATAAGAATCTGGATGAACTGAAGGAGCATTACAGTCGTGGTGGTCTTGGTGATGTTAAGGTGAAGAAGTTCCTGAACAATGTATTACAGTCAGAGCTTACACCGATCCGTGAACGTCGTAAGATGTGGGAGAGCCGTATTCCGGATGTTCTTGACATCTTAAAGGCAGGAAGCGAGGCTGCACAGAAGAAAGCAGCAGCAACTCTTCATGATGTACGTTCTGCTATGAAGATCAATTACTTTGATGCAGACGGGCTGGAGAATGATTATAAATAAAATTGACAGACATAAGAGGACGGTCGTGAAAACGGCCGTCCTTTTGTTGTATGGTAAAAGTTGGAAAAGTTGCAAAAATTGGGTATAATAAGGTTGGAAAAGTTGAAAAAAATGTTTCTGGATCAGATGAAGTTAGAGCGAACGATATATAAACTAGATCTGATAGGTTTACAGGGGTAAAATAAATATATGGGGAGACACCGGATATGAAAAAGACGATTTTATTATTAGGGGCAGTTGGAGTGCTTATGATGACAGGGTGTGCCGATGAAGGTATCACGACAGATTATGGAGAATGGGTAGCTACATCCGAATACAGTATGGATGGAACAACTGAGAATTATCGGACAATAGAAGTAGATGCGACAGCAGAGAAGACAGAAGCAGCATCAGAAAAAGAAGCGGGGGGAAGTTCAGATCATATGAATACACAGAAAAAAGACAGCACAACAGAAAAGACAGATGGGACAGAGAAAGCGAGATATTCGTGCGAGAATTATACATTTTATAGAGTAAATGATGATGTGGACCTGGCAGGCAGTTATTTGTTGTTAAATGTATATGAGGACGAAGCACTTGCAGAATATCATGGCCTGTTCATTGGTCAGATCGTTACATTATTTGGCGATAAGGAGACAACCGAGAATAATGAGGAGTTACTGGACTATACGATCGCGGCAGAAGATAAGGATGGTAAGGTGATCTATCTGACTTTATATTATGGGGCGTCAGGACCGGCGATCGGTGGCTTTGATGGTGACGAATATATGGCGGCTGCAGAAGAGCTGGAGAGGCTTGTCAGAACGACAGAGCCGATTGACTATGAGTGCACCAGTGTCTATGAGGATCTCGGCATGACGATCCGAATGGGCACCAGAAATGGACGGGGCTTTTATGAGACCGAGATGCCGGAAGGTATGTAAGACAGCGATTTTATATATGATATAAATATGGGGAGGCAAAGGGGGAAGAAAACTGAAGAAGAAAATCTTTTTTCAAAGGAATAAAAATACCAGACAGATGACAATGACGATTAATGTAGCTGTTTTTTTAGCATTGATTTTAGAAATCGTCATATTATATGTTGTTAATTTACAGGATTACAAAAGAACATCTCAGATGCTGATGAACCAGACGATGGAAGTAATTGAAAAAAATGACAGCCGGGAGAAAGAAATGCTGGAATCCTTAAAAGAGGATTATAAGGTTCGTGTCAATGCAGTTGCCTATATATTGGATGCAAAACCGGAGGTTGAAAATGATCTTAATGAGTTGAAAAAGATTGCAGCATTTATGTCTGTAGATGAGATCCATTTATTTGATGAAAATGGAGTTATTTACGGTGGAACCATTCCAAAGTATTATGGATACAGTTTTGATTCGGGAGATCAAATGGCATATTTTACCCCCATGCTTCAGGATAAAGACCTGACAATGTGCCAGGATGTTATGCCAAATACATCTGAGGGGCGAAGCATGATGTATGCAATAACCTGGAATAATTCCGGAACAAAGATGATCCAGGTAGGAATAGAACCGAAGCGCCTGATTGATGAGATGAATCAGAATCAGATATCGGTAGTTATTTCCAATATGCCGATGTATACAGGCATCAATATATTTGTTGCGGATAGTGGAGATGGCAAAATCCTTGGAAGTACAAAAGCAGCAATGGTTGGTAAAACGCTGAATGATGTCGGTATATCCCGTGATAAGGTTACTGAACAGGCAGATGTCCCTGCAATATGCTACAGGAACATAGATGGTATTGTGAGCCGGTGCGCTTTCGACCGGACAGATGACTATATCGTTGTGGTTACCTGCAATTTACTTTCGAATATAAAGACAGATGTTATCATAATGGTGATTATGATCGTGTATTTTATAATTGCTGCGAAAGCACTCGCAAGTATGTTTACAAAGCTTGACAGGGTAAGGCGCAGTGCCTATACAGATGAACTGACAGGGTGTTTTAACCGGAAAGCATATCAGGAGAATGTGGAAGAATACTGGGAATCACCGGATATGGTATATATATCCATGGATGTCAATGGATTGAAAAAGGTAAATGATCATCAGGGGCATGCGGCAGGCGATGAATTGCTTCAGGGAGCTGCGGAGTGCATGATGAAGAGCTTTAACGGATATGGACGGGTATACAGATTTGGCGGTGATGAGTTCGCAGCAATTGTGTTTGCAGATAGCAGAAGACTCAAAAAGATTATAGATGATTTTAAGGAACGGATGAACAAATGGTCCGGAAAGAAAGTAGCAGATGTATCTGTGTCTCTGGGATATGCGGAGAAGTGCGAAAGGCAGTGGGAGAATTTTGAGGAACTTGCAGAGCATGCGGATGAGAGAATGTATGCCTGTAAGGCAGAATACTACAGTAAAAAGGGAGAAGACCGGAGAAAATTGCAGGCTGCACATAATGCACTTACAAAGCTATATACTAAAGTACTTATCATTAATCTTACACAGAATTCATATCAGATTGTAAGTATTGACAGAGAAAGCTTAAAGAACAGTGTGTTTTCGGCAAAGCTTTCAGACTGGTTTGCGACATTTGCAAATTCAGATGAATTGTATCCGGATGACAGACAGGCATTTTTGCAAAAGACTTCACTTCAAAATCTAAAAAAGAATATCAATGGCACCGGAAAGTCATACAGCATCATATACAGGAGAAAATATGGCGAAGAGTATAAGGATACAATGATGGAGATCCTGGCTGCGGAAGACTATACGGATGATAGTCAGGTATGTTACCTTTGTGTAAGATGTCTTGGTTAGTGTAAAAATTGTTAGAAAATTTTTCTAATTTCAAGAAAATTCTGTGAAATGGCTTGTATTTCATACTTCCTGCGGTAAAATATAGATAGGAACAACGGAAAAAGTTGTGCCGAGTTAAAAGTGGGAAGGAGACTGATATGAAAAAAAGAAGTCATTTATTTGTAACCAGAGAAATTATAGAACAGGTTCCACAGAACAAAAGGAAGTGGTTATTGTTAGGCAGTATTCTGCCGGATATATTGGTTCATACCTATATTAAGAAGCATACCTGGAAAAGTTCATTTGATAATACAGTCAACCGGATACAGAAGCTGGAAGAAAAGGGGAAGAACAGCAGATATTCTTTCCTGAAACTCGGATATGTACTTCATTATGTGGAGGATTTCTTCACATATGCGCATAACTCCATTTTTGAAGGCGGTTTTTCTGAACATGTTGCATATGAAAGTGGATTTCAGAAGTTTTTATTTGGACATGGACATGTAGAACAGGAAGAAACGAGTCGGATCGGTGAAATGGTTCATTCTGTGGAGGAAGCGGTCGAGTATCTGAAGAAAAACCATGCACTGTATATGACGGAGGCCGGAGATAATGAAACGGATGCACGCTATATTCGGAATGCATCAAAAACCATCGGTACGTTTCTGGTACGGGCATTTGCCATGAACAGTGTGGCAGCAGAGGAGTATGTTCCGGCATACGCACTTGCTCCATCCTATCGAAAATAAAAGGCAGAGCAATCTGATATAAAAGGATAATTATGACTGCCAATGAAAAATATGAAGTCACCTGATACGCTGTATTGTATCAGGTGACTTTTTATCTGATGTGTTCGGCAATCAAGGATACCACGATTCCAAGAACCGCGGAAAGCAGGATCAGGGAGATCGCTGACAGCTTTTGCTTCCATTTGCGCCGGATGAAGAAATAGATTCCTGCAAGCAGGCACAGAATAATGATAGCAGGGATATTCACATCATATTCGGATAAGCTGACATATCCGGTAGACTTTAACAGCATGTTGATTCCGGTTGCAAGGATCAGGGCCAGGATAACCGGTTTGATGCCATACAGGAAGCCCTGCACGTAGGTATTTTTCGTCAGATTTTTTATAACTGCGGCAATTAATAATATAATGAAAAAGGACGGCGTGATGACACCGAGAGTAGCGACGATACCGCCCGGAAGTCCTGCCTGCGTCGATCCGACATAGGTTGCCATGTTGACTGCGATCGGACCCGGTGTAGATTCGCAGACACCGATAAAATTGTAAAAGGCATCTTCACTCATCCAGTTATGGCGGATGATAGCATCCTGGATCAGCGGTATCATGCCGAAGCCGCCTCCGAAGCTGAACAGTCCTACTTTAAAGAATTCAATAAACAATGTCAGATATATCATTTGCCTGCATCCTCCTTTCGGATCCTTTTAAAAGAGGTACAAAAAATTCCGATGATGCCGCCTGCGAGGATCAGAAGAATTGCATTCACGGATTTGGAAAGCAGTTCTCCGATCACCATGATTATAAAAGTAACTACAAATACAAGAACCGGTATTTTTTTTCGGTCGAGTGTTTTCATCATGCTGATTCCGGTTGTAAGGATCAGAAAAGCAACAGCACATTTAATGCCAACGAAGGCATATGCTACATATTTATTTGCAATGAAAGCATCAAAAAACAGAGAAATGACAAATATAATAATAACGGATGGGATACAGACACCGAGGGTGGCTGCCAGACTTCCGCGGAAGCCTCTTTGTTTATAACCGACAAAAGTAGCGAGGTTGATCGCCAGTGGCCCGGGCGTTGATTCAGCGATCGCAATCACTTCGATCAGTTCGTCTTCCGTGAGCCAGTTTCGTTTTGCAACTACTTCTTCCCGGATCTGTGCGATCATTGCATAACCGCCTCCAAATGTAAATAATCCGATTTTGAAAAAATTAATAAATAAAGAAAATAACATATCAAATCCTCCAGACAGTAGTATAACACAGAATCAAACTAAACTTTAAATAAAATTTTCCAATATCACTGTACATATAGAAAAAAGATGTTACAATCAAGATTGACGCTATAATAAAGTGAGCGTTTTATGCACAAAAGATATGTATAATATATAGCCGAAGTCGGTGGAGGTAAGTGATGTTTAAGCAACGAGGCGCGAAGAAAACGGGTCTTAATATATTGATCATAGGATGCGGTAAGGTCGGAACGGCACTGACCAGACAGTTATGCAAGGAAGGGCATGATATAACAGTCATTGATAAAAATGCGGATAAGATTGAGATGAACGTCAATCAGTATGACGTTATGGGAATCTGCGGAAATGGTGCAAGCTACAGTGTGCTGATGGAAGCCGGTGTGGAGAATGCCGATCTTGTGATCGCAGTAACAAATTCTGACGAGCTGAACCTGCTTTGTTGTACGATCGCAAAACAGGGACGTGACTGCGCAACGGTAGCGCGTGTCAGAAATCCGGACTACAGCAAGGAGATAAAATATCTGAAAAAGAGTCTGGGACTTACCATGGTCATCAATCCGGAGCTTGAAACAGCAACGGAGGTTGCGCGTGTGCTTTATATGCCGACAGCTTTGGAGATCAATTCCTTTGCACATGGTCAGGCAGAGATGACGAAGATCAAGATTCCGGAGCATAATATGTTAGACGGACTGTCTGTGGCACATCTTGGTCAGCAGCTTATGGATCGAGCGAAGAATATCAATATTCTGATTTGTGCGGTTGAAAGAGATGGAGAAGTCTATATTCCATCCGGTCATTTTAAACTGCATGCAGGAGATGTTCTTTCGTTTGTAGGATCCCGTCCGATGAGCCGTGCATTTCTTGATTTTATCGGATTCAAGACAAATCGTGTCAGTGATGCGATGATCGTCGGCGGTGGTGACGTTGCATATTATCTTGCAAGTCAGTTGATCAATATGGGAATCAATGTAAAGATCATTGAGAAAGAGAAGGATCGTTGTGAGCGACTCAGTATTCTGCTTCCGAAAGCAGTTATTATCAATGCAGACGGAACCGATCAGGATGTATTAAAGGAAGAAGGCTTAAGCAATGCAGAATCCTTTGTTGCTTTAACTGGGATTGACGAGGAAAATATCCTCCTGACACTGCATGCCAGACATGTTTCGGATGCAAAGACCATCACGAAGATCAACCGTAGTAATTTCAAGGAAATAATTAATAATCTGAACCTTGGAAGTGTATTTT
Organism: Coprococcus ammoniilyticus; assembly: GCF_025567345.1. NCBI lineage: Bacteria > Bacillati > Bacillota > Clostridia > Lachnospirales > Lachnospiraceae > Coprococcus > Coprococcus ammoniilyticus. The sequence goes on along the minus strand of NZ_JAOQJS010000007.1, from coordinate 37,855 downwards.
ATCCGAGTTTTATTACAGCGGAGACTATTACTGCTTATGTTCGTGCGAAATCAAATACACGTTCCATGAACAGCTGTGTGCAGACGTTATATCATATGTTTGATTTCCGGGTAGAGGCGATCGAGTTCCGTGTGGATGAAGCATCCGAGGTAACGGGTAAGCCACTGATGGATCTGAAGTTAAAGAAGGATGTGCTGATCGCGTTTATCAATCGAAACGGTACGATTATTACACCATCCGGTCATGATACGATCGAAGTCGGGGATACTGCTATGGTAGTAACGACCCATACAGGATTTAATGATATCAGGGATATTCTGGTATAAGTAATGAGTATTTTTGTAAAAGGGAAAATAGGAAGCTATGAATCGGTCAATGATTTTATACGTAGTCGGACATGTGGTCATGCTGGAGGGGGTTATGCTTCTTCTGCCATGTCTGGTTTCGTTGATTTATCAGGAAAGTGAAGGAATTGATTATCTGGTGATGGCAGTTATCTGTATGCTGATTGGAGCCATCATTGTAAAACATAAACCTAAAGTAAATGTATTCTATCTGAAAGAGGGTTGTATCGCTACAGCATTGAGTTGGATAGCACTGAGTATATTTGGTGCACTTCCAATGTGCATATCAGGAGATATCCCATCTTTCACAGATGCGTTATTTGAGACGATCTCCGGTTTTACAACCACAGGAGCCAGTATCTTAAACGATGTGGAAGCATTATCCCGGACGACGTTGTTCTGGCGAAGCTTTACACATTGGATCGGTGGCATGGGTGTGCTGGTGTTTCTGCTTGCGGTATTGCCGCTTAGTGGCGGATCAAATATCAATCTGATGAAAGCAGAGAGCCCGGGACCTTCTGTTGGTAAGCTTGTACCGAAGATCAAGTATACGGCGCGAATATTATATGTTATCTACATTGTATTAACGGCTATAGAGATCATCTTGTTAATAGCCGGGAAAATGCCGGTATTCCATGCATTCTGTACCGGATTCGGAACAGCGGGTACAGGTGGATTCGGAACAAAGAATGATAGCTTTGCCAGCTTTTCGCCATATCTGCAGTGGGTGGTAACGATCTTTATGATCTTATTCGGCGTAAATTTTAATGCATACTATCTGATTTTATTTGGCAATATCAAAAAGGCATTGAAGATGGAGGAGGTGCGAACCTATTTCCTCATTATTGTGGCAGCGATCGCAGTTCTTGTATTGAATCTGATTCATACAATGGATGGATTCTGGACAGTACTCCGTCATGCATCGTTCCAGGTCGCTTCGATCATAACAACAACCGGATTCTCCAGTGTGGATTTTGACCTGTGGAACCAGACATGTAGGACGATACTGGTTATTCTGATGTTCATTGGTGCATGTGCAGGCAGTACCGGTGGTGGTATCAAGGTATCCCGATTTATCATCGTGGTAAAAAGTGTGGTAAAAGAGTTGAATTCCTATCTGCATCCAAAGAGTATCAAGAAGATCAAAATGGACGGCAAGCCGGTAGAGCATGAAGTGGTACGTGCGGTAAATGTATATTTTATAACATTTATCATCTTGTTTACAACATCCGTACTGCTGATCTCCTTTGAGGGAAAAGATATGACATCAAACTTTACTGCGGTTGCGGCAACGATCAATAACATCGGACCGGGACTGGAGCTGGTAGGACCAACGAAGAATTTCAATGTATATGGCACATTTTCCAAATACGTGTTAATGTTCGATATGCTTGCCGGAAGACTGGAGCTGTTCCCATTGCTCTTGTTGTTCTATCCGCCGGCATGGAAAGAATTACTGGCGGTCAGACGCAGAAAATAACAGGCCAATTAATGACCGGATATATGATGTACATGATATTAAAATGTGCTGCAGCAGGTTCAGGAAAACAAATCAAGATAACTGCGTACCTGAAATGCGGTCATCAGTTCAAAACGAGTGGACGGATCATCTAAGGCAAGATGTAAGTCCTCTCTTAATATACGAACACGATAATTGACGGTGTTCCTGTGACAGAACAGGGCACCGGCAATTTTTTGTATACTGCCATCACAGAGCAGATACTGAGAGAGCGTTTCCAGATAATTCGTATGGTGCTGCTCATCGTATGTAATGATGGAGCCCAGGGTATCATTTACATATTCTCTAAGCACATCCGTATCATTTACAGATAAAAGAAGCTTATAGAATCCCATATCATCGAAGAAGAACAGGCTACTGTTCTTTTTTTGTGCCATCAGGACGGCGCACTGTCCCTGTAAAAATGCCTGACTTAATCCGATCAGATCTTTGGACGGGGAACTGATTCCGATATGTAGAAAAGCTGTTCCGGCGGATTCACCCATATAATACAGAAGCCGGCTAAGCTCCTGTTCGAGCCGTTCATTTGACCGCGCGGGGCAGATCAGCAGAGTATAGTTGGTGCCGTTGACAAATGTATATGGCAGATTATAGATTCTGACCAGACGTGTCAACAGATTCTGAAGAAAACTTCCGGCGGTATTTGCATAACCGGATGAGATGGTGGAATGCTCAGACTGCTGGATAGAGGTATTTGTCTGTGCAGCGGTTGGTTTCATGGATGCTGTATCACGCAGATCTGATATATATACGAGATGGTATTGTGCATCCGCCTGAAAACCATGTTCATATAAGACAGGCAGGCTGATTTCCATCAGAGCTTTGTCATTTGGGTGAAGGATCACGCGCGAAAGGGCTGTTGAGATTGCCTGACTGGTCTGGGTATCATCAAATATCCGATTGTAATAATCGTGTGTGATATCGAAGATCCGCGTTTCCCATGGCATAAGAAAGAGCGGGTAATGCTTCCGATCGCACAGCATACGGATACGGTCGGAGATATCGGAACGGTTCAGATGTCCGCCGATATTGATAATAAGGCCGCAGGTTTTATGCTCAATCAGCCCTTTGATGAAGTTATATAACCAGTATTCATTTCCGCATAGAACGCCGGTCGTAATGATCAGTTCACCGCCATGCAGGAATTCCAATGTACCGGGATCTTCTGATATATAGACCCAGTTCATCAGATGATCCAGTCCTTCTTCCCCTGCGATCAGATCCAGACCATAGGTGCTTTTTGTTTCTTTATATAAATCTCTTAATAATATTGCCATATATAAGATCCTTTCTTAGCAGAATTTGATAATTGTTACTTGTCTATGTATAAGAAGTCCGTTCAATCAAAATATGATCTGCGCGTATCGGCTTGGCGGTGGCTTATTGATTTCAAGCAGTTTGAACATGATTGCCTAATATTTACTTAATTATATAAGGTTTATATTAGCTGCTGCTTAATATAATAAACCACTGATTTGTGCTATGGATTACAATAACCCAACAATACCATAGAAAATATGTGCCTGTCAAACATATAATTGTGCTATCAGCACAAAATAGGGTGGGAGTTTTGTGCTGGCGGGATATGGTGATCGGTTTTTATGAATGGCATACTGTAGAAAATTCAAAAGAGCAAATAAATGAACGGCACAGATACAAAAGCCGTTCGTATTAAGAAGATGGAGGATGATACATATGTTAAGAACAGATTTACCGGAAATAATAACAGAGACTTTACCCGGCCCTAAGGCACAGGCAATCATAGACAGGAGAGCACAGGCAGTTCCCAATGCGATTCGTTGCGCATATCCAGTCGTTATAGAACGTGGTGAAGGAGCCATGATCGAGGATGTCGATGGCAATAAGTTCTTGGATTGGATCGGCGGTGTCGGTGTATTGAATATCGGATTTTCTCAGCCGGAAGTCGTTGAAGCAGTAAAAGCACAGGCAGATAAATATTTCCACGGCATGTTCAATGTCGTAACACATGAAGGCTATGTAGCACTCGCAGAGAAGTTATCCGGCATTGCACCTGTAAAGGGTGATAGCAAGAAAGCATTCTTTGCAAACAGTGGTGCCGAAGCAGACGAGAATGCCGTTAAGGTAGCAAAGGCATATACAAAACGTCCGAATATCATCGTATTCTCCGGTGCATTCCATGGAAGAACACATTTTACAATGGCAATGACATCCAAGAAAGCATATGCAAAGGATATGGGACCGTTAGCAGCCGGCGTGTTCCGTGCACAGTTCCCATATTATTATAGAAATCCGGAAGGAATGCCTGAGGATAAGGCAGTTGATTACTATATCAAATCTATCTACGATGTATTTGAACAGTGTGCGGCAGCGGACACGATCGCAGCGATCGTTGTTGAGCCGCTTCAGGGCGAAGGTGGTTTCATCCCTGCACCGATCGAATGGGTAAAAGCAGTCCGTAAGATCTGTGATGAAAATGGTATCCTGTTGATCGCAGATGAGGTACAGAGCGGTTTCTGCAGAACCGGTCGTATGTTTGCTTCTGTTTACTGGCAGGAGACCGGTGTAGAGCCGGATATCATCGCAACAGCAAAATCCATCGCAGCCGGCGTGCCATTATCAGCCATTATTGCAAGAACTGAGGTTATGGATGCAGTTCCGGCAGGAACGATCGGTGGAACCTATTGTGGAAATCCACTGGCATGTGCCGCATCCTTAAAGACGATCGAGATTATGGAGAGAGATCATCTGGCAGAGCGTTCCTGTGAGATCGGTAAGAAAGTAACAGAGCGTTATCTGGAAATGCAGAAGAAATATCCGGTTATCGGTGATGTCAGAGGACTTGGTGGTATGATCGGTATCGAATTCGTAAAAGATCAGGAAACAAAAGAACCGGATGCAGCATTTACATCTGACCTGATCCAGACCTGTGCGAAGAAAGGTCTGTTAGTAGAAGGCGCAGGAACTTACAACAATGTAATCCGTTTCCTTGCACCGCTTGTAATGACAGATGAGCAGCTTGCAGCAGGTCTTGATATTTTTGAAGCATCTATTAAGGAATGCCTGAAACATTAATAATCATTAGAAATTATAAGAAATAATTTAAAATGATTTAAAATCATTAGAAATCATTTTAAATTAGTGTAAATACAGTCATTTTGGATAATGAATTGTTCTAAATGGAGCAATCCGTTGCCTGAAATGGCTGTTTTTTGTTAAAAACAGTATATAATAGTGTTTAAATATAATGTAACCGGATCATTTATAAATCTTAATCGCTCCGCAATATAGATGATGGCATTTTGATGCATTTGGATGCTATAAACATGGAGTGAACTCCAGAAAAGGGAGAATTATGTAAAAAGACGGGAGGTATGCAGGGAAAATTGAAGAAATTATGGCTTAGAATAGTATTATTCATAGCAGGATTTGCAGGAGTATTCATATTTCTGTATCCATTTGTTACGAAGGGGATTAAAAACATAGGAAATCTTACGGGAGTTGTTCTTGGTATCTGCCTGATCTTATATGCGGCATGGTTCCACAGGGTGAATCGCCGGGTGAAAAAATGGATGACCCGGACTGCCGGAAAAGTAATATGCGGGATCGTTTTGCTGATTGTATTAGTTGCAGTTGGATTTGCGGCAGCAGGTACGATATGCATGATACGGGCATCGAAGAGCACTCCGAAGGATGAAACGGTTATGATCGTGCTTGGCTGTGGTGTAAATGGCGATCGTCCAAGCCTGATGCTGACGGAACGCTTAGATGCGGCATATGATTATCTGAACACACATGAAGAGGTTGTGTGTATTCTGTCCGGTGGACAGGGAAAAGGTGAGAATATCAGCGAAGCGGAGTGCATGTACCGGTATCTGACAGAAAAAGGAATTGCACAGGACCGTTTATATAAGGAAGACCGGTCAACCTCGACCCGAGAGAATCTTCTATATTCAAAGAAGATCATAGAGGAGAAGAATCTGGATCCGCAGGTTATTATCGTAACAAATGAATTTCATGAATACCGTGCATCTGTTATTGCAGAACATACAGGTATAAAACCATCGGCGGTGTGCGGGAAAACAGCGTGGTGGTTATTGCCAACTTATTATCTGAGGGAGCTTTACGGAATCGTCTTTGAATGGATTTTTTAGATAGCTTAAACAAAAAACTTAAGAATCTTAAAAATTTAGATACAAAAAGGATGTAATTTTCTGGTATAACCTGACTTAACAAATCTTAACAACACCTGACGCATACTTGAATTATAGATGCAAATGCTATAATGTTGGGGTGGTTATTGAAAGTTAAAATCAGGGCATATTAGAAAAAGAGAGGATATGGTTATGATTTTAAAAAATAACAAAACAATAGATGAAGAGAAGGAAAAGGGATTGTTGTCCGAACAGAAAGCGAAGATTCTGATCGTAGATGATGAAAAGGATATCCGGAAGCTTGTAGGTATTTACCTGAAAAAGCAGGGGTATAAAACACTGGAAGCAGAGAACGGACAGATGGCGATCGATATTATGAAAGAACATTCGGATATTGATCTGGTTATTATGGATATTATGATGCCTGGAATGTCGGGAACCGAAAGCTGTGCGGCTATCCGGGAATTCTCATCGGTTCCGGTGCTGTTCTTAACAGCCAAGACACAGGAACCGGACAAGAATGAGGCATACGATATCGGTGGAGATGATTTCTTAAGTAAGCCATTTGAACAGAGTGAGCTGATCCGGAAGGTGAAAGCACTGATCCGACGTTATAATGTTTATAAAGGAAGAGAAGATAATGCGGATGGAATACTTCGTGTCGGAACAATATCGATCGATCCATATAAGCGTGTGGTAACGAAAGAAGACGAAGTCATCCATCTGACGGATAAAGAATTTGCACTGCTGTTTTTTCTTGTGAAGAATCGTGGTAGATCCTGGAATCTGGATGAACTATATGAGAATATCTGGCAGGAAAAATATCTTCCTTCATCGTCCAATACGGTCATGGTGCATGTGCTCAGGCTTCGACAGAAGATCGAGGAGAATCCGGCACAGCCTGAGATCATAAGAACGATTTATGGAAAAGGATATCAGGTGGATTAAAGCCTGAAAAGATCAGACGGAATGAAAGACAGAGAAACGAGACAAAGGAATAGACGGGAAAAAAGAACAGACGAGAAGCTTACCTTAAATACGAAGCTGGTTCTGGTTATTGCAGGAAGTCTGTTACTTGCAGTCGGTTTGTTCTTCGTCTGGCTGAAAACTACAGTATATATAATTGACAAAAAGTATCTGGACGAGACAGCCATAGCCCGGCGAACAGACGAGAAGATCGACCGCTTTTCCGATTATGTCAGGGATAATAAGGTAAAATCAACAGATATGAATGCTATTCTCAGATGGCAGCAGGAAGAGGGAAGTGTATATCTTCTTGTATATCAGAATGAGAATGTAATATATGATTCAACAAAACAGAAAAGACGTACCGCGATGGAGCGTTTTTTTAATAAGATAACAAATGGAAACAAGAAGGGCAGAAAGCTTGCAGAGTCTGAAGAAGACAAGAAGCAGATGCTGAATAATATTAAAAACAAACGGCTGGTTGAGATTTACAGGAAGAAAAAAGAATATAAGAGACAGACAGAAAAGACAAATGAAAATGTTGGCAATGATATAGCATCTTCTGAGTCAGAATATAAAGAAACAAATCCGGTCGATACTTCAGATGTAGAAGAATTAGCATCTCAGTATGGAAATTATGCATTTTATTCTGTGAGGTTCGAGGATGGTCTGTATGATGTCTGTATCGTGGATTACTCAGAGAAAAGAGTTTACTATTTCTGGATGACAATTGGTTTTCTGGTGTGCTCGTTTATCTTTATGATGTTTGTTATGATCTATAACGGTCGTGTGGTAAAGCGTGTAAGACGTCTGACACGGGAGGTATCCAGAATCAAAAAGAACGATATCAATGCAACTATCACAAAATCCGGAAATGATGAGATCTATGTGCTGGCAGATAATATTGACAGTATGAGAAATTCGATCATTCAGCAGATGAGCAAAGAAAAAGAAGCCTGGAAGGCGAACCGGGATCTGGTCACAGCAATGGCACATGATATCCGGACACCGCTTACGGTATTGAATGGGTATCTGGATCTTCTGGAAACAAGTCAATTTGATTCGGAAGAAGAGTATAAGCAGTACGTTGATATCTGCGTGGATAAGGCAGGGCAGTTAAAAGATCTGTCAGACAAGTTGTTCCGTTACTTCTTCGTATATTCCGGACATACGGATGAACTGAAGATGGAAAAGTTTCCGGCAAAAGAATTTTTCCAACAGATGATCGGTGAATATATGTGTCTGTTAGAAGAAAAAGGAATTACATTCCAGATTAAGGCAGAGGATAATTCACCGAAGATACAGATTGATGCCCCATATCTGAAACGGCTGTTTGATAATATATTTATGAATATAAGAAAATATTCGGATTACAGCAAACCGGTAGATATTAAGTACAGTACATCGGATACGAAGGTAACATTGGTGATCAGTAATCATATAAGCAAAAGCAGAAATGAAGCAGAAAGCACAAGGATAGGAATTAAGACCTGTGAGAAAATTGCACAGGAAATGAACATAGACTTTTCAGTAAAAGAGAAGAAAGGGCAATATACAGTAACACTTGTATTTGCAATCGTGGAATAAAGGAGGTCCGGACAGGTTCCGGTAAAGAAAGATATGAAGAATGTACTTGAATTTATTGAAGGCTCAGCAGCTAAATATCCAGACAAATTAGCAGTTGCCGATGTTAACGGAGGACTCACTTATAAAGAACTGGAGAAAACTGCAAAACAGGTTGGAGCATGGTTATATCAGGGACTTGGCGGATGCAAAAATCGTCCGGTTGTTGTACTTCTTGATAAGGAGCCGAAGAGTGTGGCAGCATTCATGGGTGCTGTATATAGCGGAAACTTTTATGTGGTCATAGATGCGGAGATGCCGGTTGACAGAGTGAATAAGATCTTAAAGGCATTGAAACCGGAGGCTGCCATAACCGATAATAAGCATCTCGATAAAGCAAAAGAGCTGCATGTTGAAACAGAGGACGGCAAGGGCTATGCACCAAAGATTTTCAATCTGGATGAGATGGATCAGGAAGCAGACCAGAGTTGTCTGGCAAAGGTAAGAGCTAATATGATCGATACGGATCCGGTGTATGCATTATTTACTTCCGGTTCGACAGGTGTTCCAAAGGGTGCGGTTATATCACATGCAAATATTCTTTCTTATATTACATGGTATACAGAAGCCTTTGATATCAACGAGACAACAATATTTGGAAATCAGACCCCATTTTATTTTAGTATGTCTGTTTCAGATTTATATAGCACGTTGAAAAATGGCGCAACATTGTATATAATACCAAAAGCATATTTTTCATTCCCAATCAAGCTCATGGAATTTCTGAATGAGAAAAAGGTTAATACGATCTACTGGGTTCCATCGGCGCTTTCAATCATTGCAAATTATAAGATGTTCCAGTATGCCGAGCTTCCGAATCTGAAAAAAGTGTTATTTGCAGGCGAGGTTATGCCGACAAGACCATTGAATTACTGGATCGAGAATCTGCCGGATGCCATGTATGCAAACCTGTTTGGCCCGACAGAGACAACCGATATTTGTACCTACTATGTGGTAAACAGAAAGTTTCGTGACGATGAGCCACTTCCAATGGGAAATGCATGTAACAACTGTGATGTATTTGTACTTGGAGAAGATGGCAAGGTGGTTTCGCCGGAGATCAATCCGGAGACAGGCTTCAGTGCAGAAGGTGAATTATATGCCAGAGGTTCCTTTGTCGCTCTTGGATATTATGGAAATGAAGAAAAGACAAAAGAAGCCTTTGTCCAGAATCCGTTAAACCCGAATTATCCGGAACTGATCTACAAGACAGGTGATCTTGTAAAATATAATAAATATGGCGAACTGGTCTATATATCAAGAAAAGATTATCAGATCAAACATATGGGTTACCGTATCGAGCTCGGCGAGATCGAAGCGGCTGCCGGTGCAATCGAAGGTATCCGAAGCTATGCATGTATCTACGATGATGCAGAGGATAAGATCGTATTTATATATGAAGGTAAGAAACTGGATGATGCATTCCTGCTTGGGGAATTCAAGAAAAAAGTTCCACATTATATGGAACCGAACCAGTTTGTAAGAGTGAAGAGTATGCCACACAATCAAAATGGAAAAATTGATCGTAAGTGGTTGAAAAATAACTATAAATTATAAGAAATGAGGAAAAAGAAATGGATGAATTATTAGAGATTTTAAACGAAGTAAAACCAGGTGTTGATTTTGAAAATGATACAGACCTGATCGGCCATGGCGTCTTAGATTCCATCACAATGGTAACACTTGTTATGGAATTAAATGATGCATTTGATATCGAGATCACACCTGTAGATATCGTTCCAGAGAACTTCAAAACAGTTCAGACGATCTATGATATGATCCAGAGACTCAGTGATGATTAATTAGTTTACAGACTGAGGAAAAAAGAAATACTGGGAATAAACCGGACGGCCTTTTGTAATACATACAGAAAATGGCTGCCCGGTAGATTTTCGGTATCAGTGATAGGGAGAAAAAAATGTCTTATACATCTATAGCTTATTTGGGATTTATATTGATGGGATCCTTCTTTTTCTACTCGATCGTGCCCCTAAAGCACAAGTGGAAGGTTCTGCTGATATTCAGTTATCTGTTCTATTTTATTAATTCCGGAAAATATATTGTATTTATATTGTTCAGTACCTTGTCGATTTATTTTGGCGGTCTGCTGCTGAATAAGATTGATGATGGTTTCAGTATGGCGAAGAAAGCCTTGCCAAAGGAAAATAAAAAGGAATTCAAGTCGATCATCGGATGGCAGAAAAAATGTGTCTGTGTATCCATTGTATTATTAAATCTTGGTATTCTGGTATATCTGAAATATTCCGTATTTTTCGGACAGGTGTTCTGTGATATATTAAGTATTTTCCATATTAAGATATCCAATCCAATGCAGAATATGATGCTGCCGCTTGGTATCTCGTTCTACACTTTATCGGCGATCAGCTACATTGTAGATGTATACCGTGGTAAATACAAAGCCTCCGATAATCTTGGAAAGGTTGCTTTGTTTCTGGTATTCTTCCCACATATTGTGGAAGGCCCGATCGGACGTTTTGATCTGCTGGGAGATCAGGTATATGAAGGACATCCGTTTGATTATAAAAATGCAACAATGGGACTTCAGCTTGTGTTCTGGGGTCTGTTTAAGAAGATCGTAATTGCTGACCGTGCAAATATGTATGTAAATCAGATTTTTAATTTCCACGATCAGTATGACGGACTGTATGTCATCATAGGAATGCTGTTGTATACCTTACAGTTGTATGCAGAGTTTTCCGGTTGTATGGATATCGTCCGCGGTAGTGCGCAGATGTTTGGCATTGAGATGTCAGAAAACTTTGCAAGACCGTTTATGTCAAAGACAGTCAGCGAGTTTTGGAGAAGATGGCACATGACACTTGGTGCATGGTTTAAAGATTATGTATTCTATACCATCTCTCTATCCAAGGCATTTATGAAACTGAGCAAGAAGACAAGAGAGAAGTTCAATGCGTTCTTTGCAACCCTGATCCCGACCTCAATTGCCATGCTTGCAGTATGGTTTGGAACCGGTATCTGGCATGGAGCAAGCTGGAAGTATGTTATGTACGGTATTTATTACTGTCTGATCATGATCCTCGGACTTTTGACAGAACCATTATTCAGAAAATTATTTGAAAAAATGCATGTGAACCGCGAAGGTAAGATCTATAAGGCTCTTCAGGTTGTGAGAACCTTTATCTTTGTTAATATCGGTATGCTGATGTTCCGTGCAGATGATCTGAAGATCTTCGGACAGATGTTTATATCGATGTTCCGGAATCTGTCATGGGATCCGATCCGTTATGGTGAATTGTTTGATGTCCGGATTGGTATGAGTGATTTCCTGTTACTGCTTTTTGGAGCAATTGTGTTGCTGTTGGTTGGCTTGTATCAGGAACAGGGACGTCATATCAGAGAAGATATTGCAACAAAGAATATTGTATTCCGTTGGGTATTATATTATGGACTGATCTTTTCCGTGATCATCCTTGGAGCATATGGAAGCGGATATGAAGTCGCAGGCTTTATATACGCACAATTTTAGGATAGATGGTGAACGATATGAAAAAAGACAAAACAAAAAATATAATAAAATGTATCCTGTTTTTCATCATTTTCTGTGTACTGATGGGAGTTCTGTCGGTTGTATTCTATCCGAAGACCAGTGACCCGGAAGGTGGTTTGTCAAATCCGAATGCCAGAGGCTTCTATGGAGAACCGAGAAATTCGCTGGATGTTGTTGTCATGGGAAACAGTAACGCATACAGTGCCTACTCTCCAATGATGATGTGGAAGAACTATGGAATTCCAACCTATGTTGCGGCGGAGGGAGCGCAGAATATTGCAGAGACAGTCAATGTCCTTCAGGAAGTACTGACCTGCCAGAAACCGAAGCTGGTTGTTTTGGATGTGGATCTGTTGTGGCAAGGTAAGACACAGGTATCTAGAGTAGAGGGAAATGTCAAATCCCTGATCTATAAATATATTCCGATCATGAAGTATCATGACAGGTGGAAAACACTGGCACTTAAGGACAGCTTTAAGAAAAAATCATATACTTATCGTTCCAGTACAAGAGGTCAGTATCTGAGCAGAACGGTTGTGGCTTATACAGGTGAAGATAAGATGGTAGAGACAAAGGATATTGAACCGGTACCGAAGTCTTCTAGAATTTTTCTTAAGATGTTCCTGGATATCTGCAAAGAAAACAATGTTGAAGTTATGTTTGTTGAGATGCCGACAGCAAGCTCGTGGAATTATAAAAAACATAATGGTATGACACAGTATGCGAAGAAATTAGGAATCCCATTCCTTGATCTGAATACGGTAAAGGGCAAAAATAAGATCAACTGGGGAACAGATACCAGAGATGGCGGAAAACATCTGAACTGTTACGGTGCAAGAAAAGTAACAAGAGAGATAGGAAAATATATTTCAAAACATTATTCATTTGAAAATAAGAAAAAAGATTCCCGGTATACTGACTGGAATAAACAGTATAAGGTATACAAAAAGTATATGAAGAATCCTGCAACTGTTATTACGGTAGATGAGAATGGCGAACAGACTCAGACAACCGTTGAGGCTGAAAAAATAAATAAACAATCGGCCGGAAAAAAGGATAAAAAAAAGAACAAAAAAAGCAGTGATAAGAAAACTACGACAACTACAAAAAACAATAAGTAATAAATAATATGAACAGGAATGATCAGAAGGATTGAAAGAATCAGAAGACAATTCCTGTGAGAAAAGAGATTGTTTTGTATCGGTAAAAGATACAGGATGATCTCTTTTTATCTGTAAAGAGTGTTGGGTGATGAGAAACGATTTGTAATAGATAATTTTATTTGTGTAAATACATGGATGTTGTGATAAAATGGCAATGAAATGTAAATAATAGTTGCAGAAATATAGAATTATACAGGCATACCGAAAAATAAGCGAAAATATGGCAGTATACGATGCTTTTACAGATGCCTGGCAGCAGGATATGATAGGAGGATATGGAATATGAAGATTTTATTTTATGATACGAAGAAATATGACAGAGATTCATTTGAAAAGATATTACCGGAATATTCAGATCTGGAGGTAGAGTTTTTAGAAGCAGACCTTTCGCCGAGAACAGCAGCTCTTGCAAAAGGATATGATGCGATCTGTGCATTTGTAAGTTCCGATGTCAGTGAAAAAGTAGTTGAGTGTCTGGCTGTAAATGGTGTAAAATTAGTGTTAATGCGCTGTGCCGGATTCAATAATGTAGATCTGGATGCAGCAAACCGTTGTGGTATCACGGTGCTCCGTGTTCCGGGTTATTCACCGGAGGCGGTTGCAGAGCATGCGATGGCACTGGCACTTGCGGTTACCAGAAGAATCCATAAGAGCTATATCAAGGTTCGTGAGAATAATTTCAGTCTGGTAGGTCTTACAGGTATGAACTTCTATGGCAAGACCGCGGGTATCATCGGAACCGGTAAGATCGGAGCAGCTATGTGCCGGATCTGTCATGGATTTGGCATGAAGGTTCAGGCATATGATATGTACCGGAATCCATCCCTGGATTTTGTAGAGTATGTGGATCTGGATACGCTGTTATCGACCAGTGATCTGATCTCTCTTCACTGTCCGCTGACAGATGATTCGTACCATATGATCTGCACAGAGACGATCAATAAGATGAAGGATAATGTGATCCTTGTAAATACATCGAGAGGCGCACTGATCAAGACGGAGGATCTGATCACGGGAAATCGGAATAAGAAATTCTTCGGTATCGGTCTGGATGTGTATGAGGAAGAAACAAATAATGTATTTGAGAATCGTGAGGATGATATTCTGGAATCCTCGATCACGGCAAGACTGCTGTCATTCCCGAATGTCATTGTAACCTCCCATCAGGGTTTCCTGACGGAAGAAGCACTGGAAGCAATCAGCCGTACCACACTGGACAATGCGAGAGATTATGAGAATGGCACGATCAAGGATATAAACGCCGTGTAGAAAAGGAAACGATTATGCAGAATTACAGATTTCTGATCGCCTATGATGGAACGAGATATCATGGGTGGGAACATAAAAAAGACGTTGTGACCATACAGGGAAAGATCGAATCAGTGCTTTCCCTGATGGCAGGCGAAGAAGTACGGATCAACGGAGCGGGAAGAACCGATGCAGGTGTGCATGCAAGGGCAATGGTCGCAAGCGGCCCGGTTCCGACAGATAAGACACCGGAGGAGATCCGGGATTATATGAATCATTATCTGCCGGATGATATCTGCATTTTGGAGGTTACTCCGGCAGCAGAACGGTTTCATGCAAGATTTAATGCAAAGGGCAAGCATTACCGTTACACGATCTATCGTGGCAGGCTGAAGCCGGTATTTGACCGGAAATACGTCTGGACTCTGGATGAGGGTGAGACGATCGACTGTGAACGGATGCGAAAGGCAGCAGCTTATCTGGTCGGTGAACATGATTTCAAGAGCTTCTGTGGCAATAAGCAGATGAAGAAATCGACGGTTCGGAAGTTATTTGCGATTGATATTAAGGAAGATGGCGATTATGTGATTCTTGATTTCCACGGAGCCGGATTCTTACAGAATATGGTTCGTATCCTGACCGGTACTCTGGTAGAGGTTGGGGCAGGCAGAATGGAACCGGCATACATGGAAGAGGTGCTTACAGGCCGGTGCAGACAGCTCGCAGGGCCGACCGCACCACCGCAGGGCTTGTGCCTGATGCAGGTTGATTATGAAAAAAAGTAATATGGAGTAAGTAGTACAAATGAATGAATTTAAAAATGGGCTGAAGGATGGAATCCCGATCGCCCTGGGGTATTTTGCAGTTAGTTTTAGTTTTGGTATTCTTGCGATCAAAGGCGGACTCAGTGTCTTTCAGGCAGTTTTTACCAGCGTTACAAATGTTACAAGTGCCGGTCAGTTTGCCGGACTTCAGATCATCATTGCCGGGGGAACGATCCTTGAGGTGATCCTTACCCAGCTTATTATCAATCTGAGATATGGTCTGATGAGTCTTTCACTTACGCAGAAGTTAGCTGACGATGTAGGCATCTGGAAGCGTCTGATCATCGCATTTGCAAATACAGATGAGATCTTTGCAGTTGCAATGGGATATTTCAAAGAAGTGACCTTTCCGTATATGTTAGGACTTCAGATCCTTCCGATCCTTGGCTGGGGCGGTGGTACATTTGCCGGAGCAGTAGCCAGCGGGCTGCTTCCAAAGTCTGTGTGCAGCGCACTCAGTCTTGCACTTTATGGCATGTTCGTGGCAATCGTTGTTCCGGTTGCCAAGAAGTCAAAATCTGTGTTATTTGTGGTATGCGTTGCAGCTTTGTTCAGTATCCTTTTATATTATGTTCCGATATTCCACTTTATCTCGACCGGAATATCGATCGTTATATGTACAGTAGCGGCAGCAGCAATCGGTGCGATCGTTGCACCGGTTAAGAAAAAAGGAGAAGAATAGAGATGAGTGTATATACATATATTATCGCAATGGCGGTTGTCACATATCTGATCCGTGCGGTGCCATTGGTGTTATTCAGGAAAAAGATAGAGAATCAGTTTTTAAGTTCGTTTTTATACTATGTGCCATATGCCTGCCTGACGGCACTTACCCTTCCGGCGATTTTCTACAGTACGGAAAGTGTTATCAGTGCGATCGCAGGATTTGTCGTAGCGGTTATCCTTGGTATTCGTGAAAAAGGGCTGGTAGTCGTAGCTGCCGCCGCCTGTGTGACAGTGTTTGTAGTGGAGAGAATATTGGCGTTTTTATAGGGGTTGTGAATCCGAAAAGTGAGGACAAAGAACTTGCTATATCGCCGACCTGGAATGTAAAAGACTTTTGACACGCTAAAAACCTTGATGTCAATGTCCTTTGATAGCGAAAATATGACTTTTTGATTAGTATGAGTATACTAGGAGGTGAAGAGATGGAACTCGGAAAACAAATAAAAAAACATCGTCAGGAAGTACAATTATCCCAAGAGGAGTCAGCCGATCGAGTTTATGTTTCAAGACAAACAATCTCAAATTGGGAAAATGAACCGCTATGGAAAAATCTACACTAAAATGCTGATTGTCACTGCAGTTTCGGCAGTTCTGCTATTTATGTGGTTTGGCGTTTGGGCATTCATCCCTTGGGGAATCATTTGGGCACTCTCTATGTACTTTGCCTTTCAGGTTGAAAAGGTAAAAAAAGATAATGATGTTCAAACCTATAAAGAAATTGTTGCATTTTCTGAGGGGAAACTATTGGATGATCTACAAAAGCAGAGAGAAATAGGTAAACGCCCATATCAGAAGATTTTTTTAAGAAGATTATTATATCAAAGTCGAATGCAAAACCATGGATAGATGAAGATGGTATTGTGCATATTGGCTTGTATGATTTTTTGTTAAATCGGAATTCCTTGGAGACATAACAAAATAATACTTGATAGTTAATAAAGAGAGGCGCATATGCTATGCCAGGTATACTCGTAGTTGAAGATGATGAAAATTTAAATCGTGGAATTACATTCTCACTGAAAAAATCCGGATATGAGGTTTTTTCAGCAGAATCAGTGAAAAAAGCGAAAAAAATTGCAAGTGATAATAATGTGGATGTTACCATTTGTGATGTGAATCTTCCGGATGGGAATGGACTGGAATTTGTAAGGTGGATGAGGTGCAATTATAATACATACATTATTTGCCTTACAGCACTAGATCAGGAGATGGATCAGGTTATGGGATATGAAGCAGGGGCAGATGATTATATTACAAAGCCGTTTAGTCTTTCGGTACTTCTTTTGAAAATAGAAGCACATTTCCGTCGAAGACAGGAGAAAACGGAAGCCGGAAAGATGATTTCGGGAGATATCGTATTTATCGCAGGAGAAATGAAAGTCCTGATAAAGAGTCGTGAAATCAGTCTGACAAAAACGGAGTTGAAAATGCTGACTTTTTTTCTTCAGAATCCGAAACAGATTCTTTCAAAAACACAAATATTGGAAAATGTGTTTGATCTGGAAGGGGATTTTGTGGATGAAAATACAATCGCTGTCAATATCAGAAGACTTCGTGAGAAAATCGAAGACAATCCGGCTGCACCGGTCTATATAAAGAATATCAGAGGTCTTGGGTATATATGGAATCAGGAGGTAAGGCAGTGACAAAGAGATATCGCAAGAAGATCACAGTAGTGCTTTCCTTGGTATTGCCTGTCATAATATTGTTTGCAATATTAAATTGTTTTACCACGTATGTGTTTTATGAAGATTATAAATATAAAATGAATCTTATGACAGAGATTGCTGCAAAGGAAGAATTTTCCGGGCTGGATGCTGTTTCGGAATTGCTTAAAGATAAGGATATTGAAACTAACGAACAGGGAAGACGATTATTGGAGCAATATGGATACTGGGGAAATAAAGGGAATGCATTTTATTCGCAATTCCGGCATCAGGTTATGGTGGTCGGTGCTGTAAGCACTGTGATATGCGTGCTTTTTTTGACTTTTTTACTTTATTGGAAGAAAAAAGAAGATGCGTGTCATCAGAAAATTTTAGACCAGTTGGAAGAAATTCTGATCAGATTCCGTGAAAATAAATTTGATGATTTACTGAAAACGGAAAATCAGGCAGAACTGGAAAAATTGAATGACCAGCTTGAAGCAATCGGACATCATATTCAGTTGCTAAAGGAAGAAGCACGGGCAGAAAAAGAGAGCACGAAAGAAATGGTTTCTGATATCTCTCACCAGTTAAAGACACCGGTTGCAGCTTTGGATACTTGTTTTAGTGTGTTGATGCAGAATGACTTAAGTGCCACAGAACAGGAGGAGTTTCGTATCCGTTGTCGGAGTGCTCTGGATGGAGTGGAGACATTATTGCAGTCGCTTCTTGAAATATCCAAGATGGAAACTGGACTGATTCAGATGAATAAGAAAAAACTTCCGCTTATGGATACTGTCATATCTGCTGTGAACCGTACTTATCCCAAAGCGGATGAGAAAGAAATGGAATTCGTTTTTGACTATGAAAAAGAGCTGGAAACATGCACGATTATGCAGGATAAAAGGTGGCTTGGTGAAGCTGTGATCAACGTTCTGGATAATGCGGTCAAGTACAGTCCGTGTGGTTCAAAAATATTTATCCGGTTACAAAAAAGAAACGATCTTGTAAGAATGGAAATTGAGGATCAGGGAATTGGTATTCCGCAGAATGAGTATCACAAAATTTTTCAACGATTTTACAGAGGAAGTTCCAGGGAGGTCATGGAAAAGAGTGGTACAGGAATCGGACTTTTTCTATCAAGAGAAATTATCGAAAAACACGCAGGTACGATCGCGGTAACCTCCGGCAAAAAGAAAAAAGGAAGCACGTTTGTGATTCAATTACCATATGTTGGTTAAATTTTAAGTGAGCAGAACCCTTACAATTCTGTAAGAGTTCTGCTCGTTTTTTGAAAGTGAAATGAAAGATTGTCCTGATACAATTAGGATGTAGGTTGAAAAATGACCAATTATATAAACAGGCAAAGAAAGTGTGCTGAAAAGGTACGCTTTACAGAATTGAAAAGGAGGCAACACATGAGTGTGATATTAGAAACCAAACAGCTTTGTAAGTTTTATGGCGCAGGTGAGAATCAGGTCAAAGCGGTCAATCAGGTGGACATTCAGATTGAGCAGGGAGAATTTGTCGCAATTGTTGGAAAGTCAGGATCCGGTAAAAGTACATTACTTCATATGCTTGGAGGGCTTGATACCCCGACAAAAGGCAGTGTTACTTTAGCAGGGAAAGATTTATACAGGATGAAGGAAGATGCCCTTGCTGTTTTCCGCAGAAGAAAAATCGGATTTGTTTTTCAGGCATTTAATCTGGTTTCATCTATTAATGTCTGGGAAAATATTGTACTGCCACTGGGGCTGGATGGAAGAAAAGTGGATGAAGCGTATGTAAATGATATCATTGCAACTTTGGGGATTGAAAACCGGATTTATAATCTGCCAAATCAGTTATCCGGAGGACAGCAACAGAGAGTAGCAATTGCAAGAGCACTGGTGAATCGTCCGGAAATTATATTTGCAGATGAGCCGACAGGAAATCTTGATTCTAAGACCAGTGATGAGGTAATCGCCCTGCTTAAGATGACAGCAAAAAAATATGGACAGACAATTGTAATGATTACCCATGATGACGAAATTGCACAGGTCGCTGACCGTATTCTGGTGATTGAGGACGGACAGGTGGTGGATTTCAGATGAAGACAATAAGCAGGATTGCATATAGCAATGACAAAAAGAACAAGACAAGAAGTATACTGATTATGATGTCCATATGTCTGACTACGATGCTGCTTGTGATTATCAGTACTGTGGGAAATGGAATGATCCGTTTACAGAAAAGTCAGGCGGCAGGCTCATATGGAAGCAATTATGGTTTGTTTGTCGCAGCAGATGCCTCGCAGTTAAAGGACGTACGCCGCCGTGCAGAAATAGATGCAATAGAAATTATGTGTACAGAAGGCATAATTAAAGGCAACGAAAACGGTGGTTTTGTCTGCATGGATGAGACTGCAAGAAAAATGCTTCCCTATAATAAGGAATATGAGTTAAAGGAAGGAAAGTATCCGGGGGGAACGCAGGAAATTGCCGCAGGAAGAGCATTTTTTAGTGAAATGGGATATGATGATGTAAAGGTCGGAGATACGGTTACACTGGATTACCGTGCAGGGATGCGGTCAGAATATAAGCCGGAAGAATTTGTTGTCAGCGGAATCCTATATGACCGGGATGAGTATACCATCGAGGCATCTTATGTTGCTTTCGGGTCACAGGAGTTTTACGATGAGCATGTCGCAGAGACTGACAGACAGTATAATATTTATTTTTCTTTAAATGATTCTGCAAATGTATCTATGAATAATATTGAACCGGTTATAAAACAGATTGCAGCATCTTGTGGGATCGAAGAAAAAAACGTTATAATCAATGATCTCTATCTGCAATGGGTCTTGCAGCCGAGTTATGAAACGATTGCGGTATGTGGAATGCTGATTCTTGCAATTGTACTTTTCTCTGTTGTGGTCATTTATAATATTTTTCAGGTCGGTATTGCCAACAAGATACAGGAGTATGGAAAAATCAAGGCTCTGGGAGCGACAAAAAAGCAGATGAAACAACTGATCTTCAGAGAGGGTATTTTTTTGACAATTTTTTCAATACCGGTTGGATTTCTTTTTGGATTTCTGATTGCAAAATACGGTTTTAACTGGCTGGTAGAACAGGGAAACCTTGTATCAACCGGAACTGGTTCTATGGGTGTTCAAAACCAGCAGGTGCCACTGTTTTCCCTGCCTGTTATGCTTCTATGTATTTTCGTATCATTTCTTACCGTTGCTTTGGCACTGCGTAAACCAATGAAAATTGTTTCACGGATTTCACCTATCGAAGCAACACGGTATTTAGAAAATGCAGAAACACACAAAAAAGGAAAACGAAATGGCAGAAAAAATGTTACCGTGTTTTCTATGGCAATGGCAAATGTAACGGGTAATCCCAAAAGAACTATTGGTACTATCCTCACAATGGGTTTTTCTTGCGTATTGTTTGTGATTATCTCTAATTATGTGGGAAATATTGACACGGAGCATGAAGCACGTCTTTCCGTTAATCATGGACAATTTGAACTGCAGCTTGACTATTCTGCAGAGTATGATGAAAGATATCCGGAGAATAATCTGGATACGATTCTGACGGATGATCCATTGAATGATTCGCTGATTGAAGAAATCAAAAGCATTCCGGGAGTAACAGATGTCATGACGAGAGAGATTGTCTCTGTAAATCTGAACGGAACAAGATTTCCGGCTACTATTGTGAGTAAAAAGGATTTTGATTTTATGCGCCAAGAAGGGGATATTGGCTCTATGGACTATGATCAGGCGGTAAAGAATGGTGATATTTTCTTTGGTTGGTCAACGTGGATGGAACAAGATGGATATGCTCCGGGTGAATCCATTGCATTTGACTTTGAGAATGGAAGTGGAACCTATACCTATCAGGGAAAGATTGCAGGATCTTTTGTAAGTGCGGACACTTATCTTGTCATTCCGGAAGGTGTATATCGTTCCATGAATCCGAGAGGAACAGCCTATGGCTATCTGTGGGTGGACTGTGATAAAAAAGATGTGGCATCTGTAGAACAAAGTCTGAATACTTTGATTTCTAATACTTCGCATATAAAAATGGATACTTATCATGCGCAGTTACAATCTGCCGAATTTGCAAGCAGCATGATGAAGCTTGGCTGTTATCTGTTTATGGCTATTGTAGGACTCATCGGGTTTATGAATATGGCGAATACCATGATCATGAATATTACGACAAAAAAGCAGGAATATGGTATATTACAGGCTGTGGGCATGACAAATAAACAATTAAATTTATGCCTGCAGTTACAGGGACTGATTTTTACAGTTGGCACTATATGCGTAGCTTTGATCATTGGTCTGCCGCTCGGCTATGCACTTTTTTCCTATGCAAAACATATGGGAATATTTGGAATAAATATCTATCATGTTCCAATCGTACCAATTTTTATTATGATTTTTTTGGTCGGTCTGTTGCAGCTTGTACTTTCCTGCGTTTTAAGCAGTAATCTGAAAAAGGAAACGCTGGTAGAAAGAATAAGGTATCAGGGATAGCAAGTAACTAAGCTGTCACTCGGGCAATGAGTGACAGCTTGGCTTGCGAGTATACGTCAAAAGATTCTATGGAGAATATTCTGCACATTTTCATATGAGTGTCGGAAATGAGAAAGGTGAAGTGTTTGGAGAGCATCTGAACAGAGCTGTCGTGAGCGCAACCTGTGGGATGGTAATTACGGTCATTGATGGAAAAGTTGACAGAGTTTATGATGAAGAAATAGGGCTTAATGTATTTAAGTTTGATTAGATGCGTTGAATACATGTGATGAATCGGGAGTTTCAGGAGGAAAATCATGAGAAGCAAGGGGATTTTTATTTTAGCGATTACATGGAATTGTTTATCCTAAGGAAGCAGATGTAACAATAAGAAGAATAAAGGGGAAGATAACACTTGTCGCATTAGCATCATATCCCATATCCATTGAAGCGAAATCGGTTTATATTGATGTGCCTGTTGCCATTTGTTCTTGGATTAGTTCCATTTATATTATTTGTAATTAGTCCTGCTGAATTTAGAGTATTTAATGGATTGAATTTCGGCATGGCGTGTATGGGTATGGTTTCGCCGTTTCCGGATGTGTTTAATGTTCTTACCGTTCTAAGAAATTCTGAAAAAGGCGATTCAATAATGTTCTACAAGAACGATATGTATAAGATTTCTTAAATTTTTGGTTGATTGTACAGTTGATCAGATAGGAAAATATAAATCTGCAACTCAAAATGTTTTGAAGAAAAGCACATGGTTTTGAGTATAAATTTTGAAGAAAAACACATAATACTGGATGCAAATATTGAAGAAAAGTACATTTGTGATATAATGGGTGGAAGAGATTCAGTGGAGCATATTTGGAGGTAGATATGTATTTTAAAAGAAAAGCATATGACAAACTATTAGAATGGAAAAATTTATATTCAGATAAATACGCTGTGCTGTTAGAGGGGGCTAGACGAGTTGGAAAATCAACGATAGCGGAGAATTTTGCAAAGAATGAGTATAAATCTTATATATTGATTGATTTTTCAAAAACAACAGGTAATATATTGGAATGTTTTGATGATATAGGAAATTTAAATATCTTTTTTCTTAGGTTACAGGCAGAAACAGGAATAACATTATATGAGCATGAGTCTCTTATTATTTTTGATGAAGTTCAACTATTTCCTAAAGCAAGACAGGCAATCAAGCATCTTGTGTTTGATGGCAGATACAGTTATTTGGAAACAGGATCTTTGATCTCGATAAAGAAAAATGTAAAGGACATCCTGATTCCTTCCGAGGAAATGAAGCTGGAAGTATATCCCATGGATTACGAAGAATTCTGTGATGCCACGGGCAATAATTATGGGTTATTGCAGCAGATTTATGATAGCGGAACAGCTATCGGACAGGCAACCAATCGTAAATTAATGCGGGATCTGAGAATATATATGGCAGTGGGAGGAATGCCACAGGCAGTAGAAGCCTATGTTAATGGAAAAAACTTTTCAGAAATAGATATGGTAAAAAGGCAGATCATATCTTTGTATGAGGAAGATTTTAAGAAAATCGATGCCTCCGGAAGAATATCGGCATTATATCATGCGATTCCGGCACAGTTGTCAAAGGATGTAAGAAAATATCGTATTACTACAGCAATCGGAAAAAGAAATAATACCAAGGCGGAAGAATTATTATATGATTTGATAGATTCGAAAACGGTTCTGCCATGCTATAATTCTACCAATCCGAGGGTCAGCCTGACGGACACGAAAGATTTTGACAGTTACAAGTTATATCTTTCAGATACGGGGTTATTTGTTACGTTGTTGTTTATTGACCGTCCGGTAACGGAAAATGATGTATATGCCAAGCTGCTTTCTGATAAATTACCTGCCAATCTGGGTTATTTATATGAGAATCTTGTAGCACAGATGATTGCTGCATCTGGAAGAGAATTGTTTTATCATACATGGGAAAAGAATGGAAGTACGCATTATTATGAAGTGGATTTTTTAATTTCAGAAGGAAGCAAGGTAAATGCATTTGAGATTAAGTCTTCCGGAACAGGAAAACACGAATCAATAAAGGAATTTTCTAAAAAATATTCCCAAAATGTGAATAAGATATATTTAATATCACAAAAAGATGTAGGAAGAGAAGAAAATTTATTGTTGAAGCCATTTTATTTTATCCCGTTTCTAATATGATTTAATCATGTTAAACGTTGATAAATCAGGATTTGACGGAGGTATCATTATGTGTGGAATGACAACTGATTTATAAGGAAAAATAAATCGGAGGTTTATATGAATTATTTGATAAGAGAATTAAAACAAGATGAAAATAAGGTATTAGATACTTTTTTGTATGAGGTGATTTTTATTCCCGAAGGAGTTTCTGCACCGCTCCAAGATATTATTAACCAACCAGATTTGCAGGTATATGTAAAAGACTTTGGTAAGAATAAGGGAGACTTATGTTTGGTTGCTCAAGTTAGGGATAAAATTGTTGGCGCCGTGTGGGTTCGGATTATGAATGATTATGGTCATATAGATAATGAAACACCGTCTTTTGCAATTTCACTTCTTAAAGAGTATAGAAACTATGGTATCGGAACAGAATTAATGAAACAGATGCTAACAAAACTAAAACTAGAAGGATATAAACAAGCATCATTATCAGTTCAAAAGATGAATTATGCTGTCCGTATGTATAGGAAGATAGGATTTGAAATTGTTGATGAAAATGATGAAGAATATATTATGATTTGTAAATTATAGACACTTGCTAGTTCAAGTTTATGAGGATAAAACATGAAACTTATAGAATACAAAACGACTGACTGTGAGTAGTTGGCGCAATTGTTTTATAATACGGCACATAGTGTAAATGCAAAGGATTATACAGAAGAATAGGAAGTTGATATGATAAAAATTGTGTGGTCAATAAATGATATAAATAAATATCAAACAGGAAGCTTGCCGGAAGGCGCAGTAAAGATAGAAACACCGCAGAGTGTTGGTGAACTGATGAAAAAAGCGGTGCCGATTTCTGCAATTCTATGTGTTTTCCTTTTTATTGCTATGCTTGGTAAAACGATAATATGTAAGACCGTTGTAATCTCACCAATATTTATTCCGGTTGGATTTGCTTTCGGTTTTTTATTGTTAATAATGCATGAGTGGTTACATGGAATTGTTTATCCTAAGGAAGCAGATGTAACAATAGGAAGAATAAAGGGGAAGACAACATTTGTCGCATTAGCATCATATCCATTGAAGCGAAATCGGTTTATATTGATGTGCCTGTTGCCATTTGTTCTTGGATTAGTTCCATTTATATTATTTGTAATTAGTCCTGCTGAATTTAGAGTATTTAATGGATTGAATTTCGGCATGGCGTGTATGGGTATGGTTTCGCCGTTTCCGGATGTGTTTAATGTTCTTACCGTTCTAAGAAATTCTGAAAAAGGCGATTCAATAATGTTCTACAAGAACGATATGTATAAGATTTCTTAAATTTTTGGTTGGTTGTACAGTTGATTAAATAGGAAAATATAAATCTGCAACTCAAAATATTTTGGGAAAATAGCATGGAAAAATATTTATTAGGATGATGAAGATTAATTAGCAATTTCAAGTTTATGGAGAGCCACCGTTATGATTAGAGAATTTCAAAGGGATGATATAAATAAAGTTGCGGATATATGGTTGGGTACAAATATAAAGGCACATAATTTTATCCCCGCCGAATACTGGAAAGGCAATTTCAAATCAGTAAAAGAAGCACTGTCACAAGCAGAGATTTATGTGTATGAGTATGATACAGAAATACAGGGCTTTATAGGGTTAAATGATGAATATGTTGAGGGCATTTTTGTTTCTGGTGAAATGCAATCGCAGGGTATAGGTAAAATTCTGCTGAATTATGCAAAGGATAAAAGAAATAAGTTGTTCTTGAACGTATACCAAAAGAACGCACGGGCAATATCCTTTTATAAGAGAGAAGGATTTGAGATTCAGCATAGTGGCTTAGATGAGGCTACCGGAGAAAAAGATTATGTAATGACATGGCAACACAAATAGAAATTCCAGAAGGGAGAAACAAAACAATGATTTTACAATCGGAGTATATAAGACAGATGAGAAGAAATATTACTCAAACAGTTTTAAAGGGTATTATGAAATTACATCACTGACAGGTACGATCAATACAATGGATGGAGAATATTATGCGCATCTTCATATGAGTGTCGGAAATGAGAAAGGTGAAGTGTTTGGAGGGCATCTGAACAGAGCTGTCGTGAGTGCAACCTGTGAGATGGTAATTACGGTCATTGATGGAAAAGTTGACAGAGTTTATGATGAAGAAACAGGGCTTAATGTATTTAAGTTTGATTAGATGCGTTCTTATGATATTATATTTCATGTATTCAAACAAAGTAGGAAAGAGGTAAATACACCATGAATTTGAAAAAAGTTCATCATATTGCCATTATTGGGAGCAACTATGAGCAATCAAAGCATTTTTATGTGGATCTATTAGGTTTTTCTATTATTCGAGAAAATTACAGACCAGAACGTGATGATTACAAAATTGATCTTCAACTCGATGAGATGGAATTAGAACTTTTTATTATTAAAAATTGTCCGAAGCGCCCCAGTTATCCAGAAGCTTACGGTCTCCGGCATCTTGCCTTTGCTGTAGACTCGGTCGATAATACCGTAAGAGAATTGAATAAAAGGGGCATCATAACTGAGCCGATTAGACTTGATATTTACACAGGTAAAAGAATGACATTCTTTTATGACCCTGACAATCTACCATTGGAAATTCACGAATAAAGTATTGCAGTTAAAAGATGTGCCCTGTTTTGGACTGTGATTTTATAACTTCAAGTTGATATTTCACATATTTTAGGAAATTTAATAACTGTTATATTTAATTATCAAATTCTTCGCAAACCCTTGAAAATACTAAGTTTGTAGCAAGTGAGCTTTCCCTTACTCTTTCCCTTGTGTTATATTCTCACATTGGTTTTCATGAACCTTAATATGGGAAAAAATAAGGGAAAGAAAATTTCATAACACAGTATAACAATAACGACATGGTGAACTGATTGAAATGTTTTCGATATTTAACTCTATAACTGATTATTAAAAGAAAATGGAGATAAGATACGATGAGAACAATTTATGCAGAATACAACATAAATCACGATAGTATTGATGTTTACACAAGTGCCGGATATATGCTTCGCATTGATTGCTGGAAAGCTGAAAAAAATCTAAAAACCACATACGGATCAGAATGTGCGCTTACTTCATTGGCTGTGGATGAGCCTTTGGAATATGCAAGATTATATCTTGAGGGTAATTTACAGATGTGGGTAGATGCAGAAGACTCACTAGAGTTATAATCCTTATCCATATAAATAATATGCAAATATATATCCCATCAATATAGCGAATATACTGAAATAAAAGTATCTTTATAATCAATTTTAACCAAAAGAATATGTTCTTAGAGGAGGTGTCTCCCGAAAGAACATATTCTTCTATTATGGGTAATTATAAATATAGAACATGCTTTTCTTGTGCTACAATTTCTTCACTATGAGTTACAACAATAACTGTTTTTCCCTGTTCACTTAACTCATGCAATATATTCATAACAATCTCACTATTTTTTTTGTCTAAGGAACCAGTTGGTTCGTCTGCTAATACAATCGAACATTTCTTTAGCATTAAACGAGCTAACGCAACTCTCTGCTGTTCGCCACCAGATAATTGATAGACTTTTTTGTTAATTACTTTCTGTAAACCAACTTTTTCAAGAGCTTCATTTATTGAAATATCCGTTCTACCTGATTTTTTTATTATTTCTAGATTTTCTTTTACTGTTTTGTTTTCCAAAAGGGCAAAATTTTGAAATAAAAATCCAACAACTTCTTTGAAATATTTCTGCTTTTTTCCTTTTTTTGCCACATCAAAACCATTCACAATAATAGAACCTTTGTCAGGAGTTTCAATACCTCCAATCATATTAAGTAAAGTACTTTTTCCGCATCCACTTTCGCCACTAATTACCAAAAAACGGCTATCTGGAATTTCCAAATGAAAATTTTTGAACAAAATTTTATCATTATATGCTTTGCATAGATTTTCAATTGTTATCATAAGCAACCTCCTTTTAATGATTTCGGTATGTTTGTTTTTTCAACAATTGTGATATTAAAGAAAATAATTGTAAATTCTATTAGTGCCATAAATGAACTAACAAGAATGCTAATTCCTACTTCAGTCTGTACCGATAATAAAGAATAGATAAGCATACCTACTAATATCACAAAATTTTCCACTACAATCATTTTAAGAAGTGTTTTGTGCCGTTCAAATAAACTATATCCAAAGATTTTCATCAAGGAAATTTTCATTGCATTTTCTCGGAACTCTAGTCTACTTACTGTAACAATAATCATAATATTTAAAAGCAATACAATCGTACAAAGAGAACTTAAAAATCCCACGAGTTTTATTAAAAATGTGTGATTATATAAATACTGTTCATGTACGTTTGTAATTACTAGCTGATAATTTCCAAGCATATCTTCATACTTTTTGCTGATATTTCTTAGCTGTTTTTCATCACATTGAAATAAAACTGCTCCTGCTTTATAGCTTTCAAGATACCCACCATTGACTGCTAAATCTTTGTTTGCCTGATAAATAATTATCGGATTTTTGCTTTTTTCGATACCATTTATTCTACTTGTATCTAAATAGGAAAAGTATTCTGTTTCGCTATACTCTATGTACTGAATATTTAATTGTTGTAAATTATCATGATTTAAAACATGGCTCAAGGAGTCATAGGCTAATTGCTTGTTTTTAGCAAAATATCTATTCTTTGGAATGAAAATAATCAAATCAGAAGATTCATTCTCTACTGCATTTATCTGCTTCGTAAAACCTTGTAACATATCTTTTGCATGATTATTTACATATATCACATCATTTTTATCATTTAAAATATTCAAGCATATTACAGGCTTTAATGTGTTATATTCATTCTTGTATAGTTTATTCCAAAAAGCTTCTTCTTTTTCAGCATTAAAATCAGTAGTCTTTACGGTAAAATAATTTGCATCATAATATTCTTCTAACAAATGTTCATTTGTAAATAGGTTATTATGAATACTACTAATATTAGTGGTAATTGTAAAAACAGCGGCTACCCCTGCTATAAATTTTAACGAATAAATTAAAAAATCCACTCCTCTTTTGTGTGTTGCATTTGCGAATGCCTTTCTAATATCAAAAAAGCAAAAAGAACAATATGGAATAGTGGAAAGAATAATTCCAATGGAATATAAAATTGTGACGAGTCTATTCTCATATGCTCCCGATATATAATTTGACAGCAATATTTTTGCAACAATAAATAATGCAATGTCAAAAGTTACATCGAATAAAGCAGCCTTAAATGCTATGAAACCAGCACTTTCTCCTAAGGAAACTCGTACAACAACCTCTTTTTTTCGCCTAACCACTTCAATTACATTTAGAACAATCATCAATGCAATAATCATACCCCATATAATAAAAATCATGTCCTTTTCCGTAGAATTCCAATATTCTGGATAAGTTAAGCTATATTTTTCTGATAATTTCTGATATGCAGAGATAATATTGTCCTCATTTCCTATGTATGAGATAAAGTTTTCATAACCCACAGAGGTACTTTGCAATTCTGAGAGATTATGAAATTTTACTTTCGTAATTCCGGAAACTAAAGCGGTATATTCTGATTCTTCTATGTTTGCAGTATTTTTTAATGTTTGTCTGATTACTTTATCATCGCCATAAATATGAAGTGTTGAAAGGTATTTATTATTGATTTCATTGTACTGAGAAAAAATATGTACATCATTCTCCGTTGCAGTTTCTGATACATCTTTCAGAAACTGCGACATATCTTCACTAGCAACTTCATAGCGTGATGACGTAAAATATGCTGTAGAAAAGTTCCAAAGCTGATCTTGAAATATTTCAGATTGCATAAGTATTCCAAAAATCAGGAAACAAAACAAACATAAGTTTTTAATTGCTTTCATTTATTTCAACCCCAGATTCCATACTTTATTTGCTTTTTCAAATATCGTAGTCAATATTGTGCTATTTTCATCAACAATCCATTGATCTTCTTGATCTTCAGCTTTTTTGCTACTTGACAACATAATTTGAGTATTCAAATCCTTATAGTCATTAAATAGCACGCCTTGACTTATTCCTTGGTGAAATGGTTTTATCCAAATAATTAGTGCATATCGAACATCTGACTCAGCTATCGCAAGATTTCCATTCCAAAGCAAATAATCAGGGACAGACACACTATACTGGAATCCATCTTTATCTGTGTAAATTTTTACTCCAGATTCTTCTATTTCAGGGAAGTCTTTCTGAAATTCGTTATATGGTTTATAACTCCCGAAGTACCAAAATAAATTATAGCAACAGAACAAAATAACCAAAACAATTCCTATATATTTTATTTTTTTCTTCATTTATATACACTCCACAAAAAAGAGTGGTTGGAATTCCAACCACTCAGCCATTATCCCGAACCTTTGTTTAGTAGCTATTACCGTAGGTAATACTATTTCCTTTATGAGCAACCTCAATTTTAGACCAATTACCTTTACCAACATTTGAACCCGAAAAAGAACCATTTCCATTCTTGACATATGCGTAATGATCTTTAGTTGAATGATATGCGTGTGCATAATCTTCATTAATAGCAAGAGTATTATAACCATAAGTCAAAACACCTTTTCCGCCATCAGATGTAGTGCTCAATTCCCACTTTTTATCAAATGTCTTATTCCCGTTTGTAACAGAAAATGCCATTACTGGAATTGATGAAGAAATTAACATTGCACTAATAGCTACCCCTACAATCACTTTCTTTGCTCTCATAAGTTTTACTTCCTTTGATCTGCTGTATTTCTATTTATATTTTATCAAATATTTTGTATCTAGTCAATCAGTATCTTGACTTATATAGCGTCGAATTGTAAGATATATTCCTTGTAAAATTAACCAAAAGAACAACAGATTTATTGATAATGCTTTTTTAATTACTTCTCCAAAATAAATGATGACAGCCGCACTTGTCAGTATCATCAGTAGGGTAATAACATCCCAACAGTTTTTCTTATATAATTCTATAACCTTTATTTCTATCAGTATTGCCAGTATCCCTGTCCCTGCCACACATATTCCAACAACCAATATCATCAATAACCAATATATGATTCCGGCTATAATCTCATTTGGAATTTTTGTGCTGATTTGTGCCACAGATTGCCCGGCATCAATCGTCCAACCGATAAAAGTTTGTATGAATGATGCTGCATCATGGAAGAATGATTTGCAATCGGAAAGGAACACATCTGACTGTACTGCCTGAAAAAGAGTGGTTGTCAGCGAATACCATGCAAGAAGGAACAAGGTTGTTTGGAACATTACCGTTTTTGCTTTATATTGTCCTGCAAGTTGCTCTTTTTGTGTTTCGTATCTTGCTTTTGCATTCTGATAGGCTGTCCGGTCACAGGCTTCGCATTTTTTATAGAGTACCGGCTTTTCTACCGGTATCTCTACGATTTTCTGATGTGTCCGGGCATAATCCCGTTGTTGTGTTAAGCATCGTATTTTATCTTGACATTCCTCTATCGTGACGTTTGCGCTTCGCAGCTTCTCTTTCTCGCTCCGCAATGCTCTGTCTGCCAGCTTCAAGTCGTTCTTTAATGCTTGAATATTCCCGGCTCTGTTCTCTTTGTTTAATTTCTCGTTCAAGGTCAGAGATTCGTTGAGCTGCGTCTTCAGTTCCACGATAAGCTGGTCTTTCTGTTCCAACTCTTCTTGTATCTCCTCGGTCAAGAGCAGAAGTTCTTCCAACTGTTCGGCGTTCTTTAATTCTCTGGATTCGTTCATCTATATCACGTCCTTTCTCTACCTGCTGTTCCAGTTCAGCAATTCGGTGTTCTGTTTCAGTAATAAACTGTTTTCGCTGTTCAGCTTCTGTGCCAATATCTGCCATTGCTGATTTTCGTTTTCCAAAAGTTCTATCTTCGTTTTCTGTTCTTCCATCTTGGAAAGTAGTTCCTCGGTATTTGGCAAAATGTTGAGCAGCTCGGATAACTCGCTGTTTAATTTTTGCAATTTCTGATTCTGTTCCTGCATAAGAGAGAGTTGGGTGTCCCGGTTCTGCATTTCCAGAAGCATTTCTGCCATTAAGGTCTGCTGTTCTTCGATTTGCCCAATCATGGACTCCATTAAGGGTATAATTTCCCGGCTTTCTTCTAATGTCATTTAATCGCTCCTTCCATAATGATAATGCACCTGATACTTTCCCAAAGGTGTCCAGTATCTTTTGCAATAACGTGTTTTGTTGTTTTATGATTTGATTTTCCGCTACTTTCCACGAACCTTTTATTTCCTGCCCGGCAAGAAACTTTTGTTCAATCTTTCTTGCGTCAGCACCTTCATGGATGGTAGGAATCTGGAGTTTTCCCTGCTTTTCGTAAGAACGGTGATCGACCTGATTATGCAAAGGCAGATGTTCATTACACACCTTTGCCCACTCGCTCCGCCACAGTTCACAGTTTTTTGGATTGTTCCATCCCGTAGCATCGGTCAGTACCCGTTTCCATTGCAGGCGGTTTCTTGCACCAATCTTCTGGATTCCGTTTTCATCTAATACAGGGATACGGATTCCATGACGGTCAGGGTTTTTCTTATCCTGCCACCAGTTCGGATGGGATTCATCAATCACGATATTTCCGCTTTTATCTCTGACAAAATCCCAATCTTTGACTTCTTTCTTCCCCCAAGAATGATCCGGGTTAAAAGGGCGCATTGTCAGAAGCAGATGGACATGAGGATTGCCATCCCCTTTGTCGTGGATACTCCAATCAGCACACATTCCCTTATCCACAAATGTTTTTTTGATATAGTCGGCTGTATATTGAATCTGTTCCTGTCTGCTCCATTCTTTGGGGAGGGCAAATTCAAATGACCTGCCAAGTTGGGCATCTGCACTTTTTTCAATCTTCAATACCTCATTCCATAACCGTTGTTTCTGAAATGTGATTTTAAATTTTTCTAAAGCAGCTTCTTTATCTTCTGACCTTTTGTATCGGACAGATTTTTGAAAGCGTTTTATATTTTCTTCTGGTACTATCTGCCATTCAGGAGGTGCGTTTTCGCACATCATCAGACTGGTGTAGACCACTTCTTTTTTAGAAGTGTAATAACTGATTCGCCCGGTTTCCTCGTTTTTCATCACATCCCCATTGAGATATGCGGAAGCGGAGATAACAGATTTCCCTTTACTTCGTCCGACTATTTTGATTGTGTAATGAAAAATCGCCATGTCTGGATTCCCCCTTTCTGCACATCCGGCATAGATTTCCGGCAACATTGCTTTCAGTTTTAGAAAAAGCAGTATTGCCGGAACGCCCTCTGCGTAAGAGTGCCCTGCGCATAGCAGCCTGCATGGAATGCGCCCCTCTGGCGAAGAGTGCCTCCTGCGGCATGAGCAGGTCTGGCTGAAAGCCCCGCCGACGGAACGAGCCCGGCAAGCGTGAGCGAAGACCGGTTGCCACTTGTGGCAAACTTATTGGGACGACCTCTGGTTGTCCATAAGTGCGCCCTTCATGAAAAAGCAATGAAGGGAATGAAAAACTCATCCCCCCCCGCCATTACACTTCCTCCATATCGGTATGTGTTTCTTTCTGCATTGCCTTTGAAAAAAATTTCCCATTGGCTTCCTGCTTTTTCAGAAAACCAATCAGCTTTGGGATGTCCTCTTCCTCGATAGGCGCACCGAGAACGGATTCCACCGCACCGCCAACCTGACAGAGCCTATGGGTTCGTTTTTTACTTTCTTCGGCTTTCTTTCGTTTCAGAAGTTCTTTCTTCTGTGCTGCATATCGTTTTGCTTTTTCAAGGCTTTCCTGTTCCTTCTTTTCCATTTCAAGCATTCGTTCTTCATAACTTTTTGTTGATTTTGCCATGATTACATTCCCCTTTCTTTTACAAACATAAGTTCTCGGTTGCGTATCAGAAGAAGCACATGGTATAATCTTCTTGCGTGTAGGTATATCATGGCTTCGGTCTGATAGAACCTTTGGCGGTTTCTTTGGAAGCCGCCTTTTTAATTTGCCGCAGTTCTTGTTACGGCTTTTACATTTCCTCTATCCCTCAAATCACGACCTTCATTCGCTTCCATAAACATTTCCAGAATATCGGTTTTAATCAGGACTTTGCGACCAACCTTTAATACTGGAAGTTTCTTCCATTCTACAAGCTGTCTTAAGGTGTTTCTGCCGATTCCCGTATAGTCAGCAGCTTCTTCGATGGATAATGCAATTTTTCTTTGCGTCATATAATCACCTCCTTATAAATTGCATTATGCAATTCTTGTGATGTAAGTATATCCTTTTCATATCTTTTTGTCAAGCGTTACGAAATATTAAAAATAATTTTTAAGTTGCATATTGCAATTACAGAAAAACAATGCTATAATTCATACATACCGAAAAAGGAGGCAGTCAGCATGAAAGATAAAGAACTACGCAAGCTGATAGGCAGCAGAGTAAAACAGCGCCGTCTGGAATTGAATCTGACACAGCCTTATGTCGCAGAAAAGATGGGTGTTACCGCTTCTACAATCCTGCGTTATGAGAATGGTTCGATTGACAATACGAAAAAAATGGTGCTGGAAGGTCTTTCGGAAGCACTCCATGTATCTGTGGAATGGCTCAAAGGGGAAACAGATGAATATGAAACCGACATTACGGATAAGAGAGAGTTACAGATTCGTGATGCGATGGGAGATATTCTGGAACAGTTACCGCTTGCCCTTACCAAAGAAGAAGATGCTTTTTCAAAAGATTTATTACTGCTGATGTTAAAACAATATGGTCTGTTTTTGGATTCCTTCCAGTTCGCCTGCAAAAACTTCAAGGGGAATGCTGGTCAGACGGATATTGCCAAAACAATAGGGTTTGAATCGAATGATGAATATAATGAGATTATGTTCTTAAGGGAAATCACTCACACCATCAATGCTTTTAATGAGATGGCAGACGTTGTAAGGCTCTATTCCAAGAAACCAAAAACAGCAGAACAAAGGCTTGCAAATCTTTTATCAGAAGTCTTATACGAAGATTCCGAATCGGTATAGTAAGACAACCGGAGTTATGATATACTTACACGCACGAAGCATTTCATCAGTTCCGATTGTCTAATATCGAAAGGAGACATACGATTATGGCAAAAGGATCTGTAAGAAAAAAAGGAAAGAAATGGTACTACCGCTTCTATGTAGAGGACGCAAGCGGCAATCTTGTTCAGAAAGAATGCGTTGGAACAGAAAGCAAAAGTGAAACTGAAAAGCTGCTCCGTCAGGCAATGGATGATTATGAGAAAAAGAAATTTGTTGCCAAAGCGGAAAATCTCACAGTCGGACAGCTTTTGGATGTGTGGGCAGAGGAGGAATTAAAAACAGGTACGCTCAGCAATGGTACGGTGGAGAATTACCTCGGAACAATCCGAAATATCAAGAAACACCCATTGGCAGAACGGAAACTGAAAAATGTAACCTCTGAACATTTGCAATCCTTCTTCGATTTGCTTTCCTTCGGGGGAGTTCATCCCGACGGAAAAGAGAGAAAGGGTTACAGCAAAGATTATATCCATTCTTTTTCCGCAGTCATGCAGCAGTCCTTCCGTTTTGCAGTATTTCCAAAGCAGTATATTACGTTCAATCCCATGCAGTATATTAAACTGCGGTATCAGACGGATGAAGTGGATTTGTTTTCCGATGAGGATATGGACGGAAATGTCCAACCAATTTCACGAGAAGATTATGAAAGATTGCTTGCTTATCTGCAAAAAAAGAACCCAGCCGCAATACTTCCAATCCAGATAGCCTATTATGCCGGGCTTCGTATTGGAGAAGCCTGCGGTTTGGCATGGCAGGACGTAAATCTGGAAGAACAATGCCTTACCATAAGACGCAGCATCCGATATGATGGCTCAAAGCGCAAATATATCATCGGACCAACCAAGCGGAAAAAAGTAAGGGTTGTTGATTTTGGAGATACACTGGTAGAGATTTTCCGTAATGCCCGGAAAGAGCAGTTAAAAAATCGAATGCAGTACGGAGAACTTTATCACACGAACTACTACAAAGAGGTCAAAGAGAAAAACAGAGTGTACTACGAATATTATTGTTTAGACAGAACAGAGGAAGTCCCGACAGATTATAAAGAAATTTCTTTCGTCTGTTTAAGACCGGATGGTTGTTTGGAACTTCCAACTACTTTGGGGACTGTTTGCAGAAAGGTGGCAAAAACATTAGAGGGATTTGAAGGCTTTCATTTCCACCAGTTACGTCACACCTATACAAGCAACCTTTTAGCAAATGGAGCTGCCCCAAAAGATGTGCAGGAATTGTTGGGACACTCAGATGTCAGTACCACAATGAACGTCTATGCTCACTCCACAAGAGATGCGAAACGAAAATCAGTTCGGCTTCTTGATAAAGTGGTGGGCAATGACTAAAAAATTTCCCTTATTTCCCTTGTGATTATCTCATAAGGGCAAAAATAAGGGAAACTACATATCATTTCACTAATGGACAGGCGGGAAAGCCTATAAAATGGGGAAAGTTAGAGGAATAATTATATAAATTCAAGTTTGCAGAACTGACCCAAAAGAGCTCGAAGGAGCTCTTTTTGCTTTTTTATAATAGTATCATTATGGTATAATAGAGACATTAAAATCGGGATTTATAAAGGAGAATATTGATGAAACTATTTTTATGTTCGCACTTTTCAAGTGTAGGAAGTCTGATAAAGGAAGAAATTGAAAATAAGAAAGTCGCATTTATTCCAACAGCTTCGTTGCGTGAAGGCTACACCGGTTATGTCGGCTCGGCTCGAAAATTATTCAAAAAGTTGGGAGCAATCGTAACTGAAATTGATATTTCAACGGAGGCTTATTCAACGATACAGTCTGTTTATGAAGATGCAGATGTGATATATTTTACCGGCGGAAATTCTTTCTTTCTTATGGACCAACTCCGTAAAACAAGAACTGATGGGTTGCTAAAAAAGGAATTGGCAAATGGAAAATTGATGATCGGCGAGTCGGCAGGCGCAATTATATGCGCTCCAAGCATCCAATATATCGAGCAAATGGATGAAAAGCCGGAGGACTACTCACAAGAAGATGATGCAGGGCTTGATTTGATTGATTTCTATGTTCTTCCGCATTATCTTACAGCACCATTTAAGAAAGTTACCGAGAAAATAATGACTGAGTTTTCGGATTTGAATCTATGCCCTATTAACAACCATCAGGGAATTGTAATTGATGGTGAAGGTTCAAAGGTTATTTGCAAAGACTAATTTGAAAAATCCTTTTTGGAAACTGGAAAATCGGAATTTTCTTGATGGTGGAGGATGCGTATGGAACATAAGGGCACAATTAGAATAGAAACAGATAGATTAGTTCTTAAACGACATGTATTAGATGATGCAGAAA
>NZ_JAOQJS010000006.1:0-330422 GCF_025567345.1 Coprococcus ammoniilyticus | reverse complement strand
TGTTATCACATCCAGTGTTCTTTGTCAACAACTTTTTTAATTTCTTTTTTGATGTTCTGCATGCTTTCCAGATGAGAATCATCATGAAATCATTTGTCGTTGTTTGTTACTGTCTCGAACAGCAACTTCGATATATTAACACATATCGTTAATGTTTGTCAACAACTTTTTTCGATTATTTTCAATCTTTTTTGTTGCTCAAGCTGTTCTCGCGACCAGCAAGTGATACTATACTAAATCTTTTCCAAGATGTCAACTATTATTTTCAAAAAAATGTCTTTTTTGTAAAGCCATGCCAAAAGCGGACTTTCATCGATCATCTGTATGACCTGATATGCCCAGCTAAATGTTGACAACAGCGTCACAATCCCCATAAAGATCCAGACAATTAAGATTCCCTGTCCGGCACCAAATATTGCACCTCCGGCTTTGTTAATGCTTTTTACGATTGGTATATAGTTTGCAACATCAAGCACCATAATCAATATATGAAGAAGAAGCAACAGCACCAGGAGTGTAAGCACATAGGAAATTCCTCGCATTACCATCGCTGTTAAAGACTTTGCAATATAACTGCATACATTATCCACCCCACTCTCCAAGAACGTTTCTCCGTTGCAGTTTGCAATCAGCCAGCCTTTCACATTATCCGGAAGGTCCAGATTTTCTATCGTATCAATCTCTTCATTTCTTGTTGCCGTCTTTGTTTCTTCCGGCAGTTCAAATTTTTCTATAATTTTCTGTTCTATGACATCATCCAGAACGGTATACTGACACAACAGTTTATTCACGCCAGGATATAATATAGCAGTAAGAAGAACTGCCAGCACAATTCCTATCGCGCTGGCAGCACTTTTAAAAAAGCCTTTTCTATATCCACGAAATACCAGTAGCAAAATAAATGCCAGAATTCCGAGAACTAACAGATTCATTTTTTCTCCTTTTCGTTCTTTAACTTTAATTTGATCACCTGGGTTTCATTTTCAAATATCGCAATATACTCCAGCTTATTTTTGGATGGCACAATATTGATCAGATTCTTATTAAAGGTCGTTGCAAACTTTCTTGCTCCATTCAGATAATAAATACTGCAGTCGAATTCCCCCGAAATGATAAGTTCATCATCTGTTGCATATATATTGGAAAATGAATTGTTATAATCCGTTTCTGCTGTCAGCTTACCACTCATATCATAGATATAGATATGGTATCTGCTGTCACTATCTTCATTATCTGCCGTGATATAACCCAGATATTTTGTATTTGCAAATACACCAAGCATCTCACGGTTCTCCAGATCGATCTCCGCTTTTTCACTTGGTTTTTCAGACATGGCGTATACAACGATCTTATTATCACCAAAACAGACAACTGTGTCATTGTCTACAAAATCTATGTATGGAAATATGGTGTCATCAAAGGTAAAGCCACCCATCAGACGATCCGCATTCTCGTTCTGTCCCACAGATCCGAAATTATAGGCTGCAAGATAATCCGGCACAGAAGTCCCGTCTACCTTCACATAACTGGTAAATAACTTGGCTCCGTCATCTGATATTGCAATATCCAGCGGATACCCACTGTTCTCGATCGATGTCTTCATCTCATATATATTCTTGCTGTCTTTATCGTAAGCATTGATATAATTTTCTTTTTCTCCCGACAGGATCACTACATAAACGCCCTGTGCTGCCACGTCGATATTGGTAATATCATAGTTCAGTGTCTGGTTACTGACCTTACCGGATTTATTAAATACATACACATCTCTGCCATTCAGATCTGCAACTGCAGCATAGTCTCCATTTACAACTACCTGCGGCATCTTCATGGAATAGCTGCAGTCCCAAACAGTATTACCACTCTGATCAATATAGGATACTCCATCTTTTGTTACCTTCAGGACATTATCACTGAACAATACATAATTGGCTATATTATCTCCGGATGTCTCGGTAGATGTCACCACGTCATATGCTCTATATTCTCTCGTGCTGATGTATCTGCGCACGGATACGATCGTTACCGCTGCAATTAATATCACAAGTAAAAGGATCAGCAGCTTTAATCTTCCTGACATTCCTGGTGTTACTTCTATTATGTTGCTGTCTGTATCCTGTGTCCTGTCCTGTTTTTCAAAACGACGTTTCCCAAAAGCAGGTTTTCTTTTTTTATTCAGTTCTTCAGTTGTTTCTTTTGTCATACTATACCTCTATATTATCTGCAATTTTAAATAAGAGTTTTTCTTTTCACATGTGGACAGTATATCATTTTTAGTTTAC
The DNA here is from genome assembly GCF_025567345.1 of Coprococcus ammoniilyticus. NCBI lineage: Bacteria > Bacillati > Bacillota > Clostridia > Lachnospirales > Lachnospiraceae > Coprococcus > Coprococcus ammoniilyticus. The sequence continues at coordinate 328,140 of NZ_JAOQJS010000006.1, read as the reverse complement.
AGATGGAATAGCTATTTTTTCCCCCGGATAGATTGTATCTCCTTCTTTAATTCCATTTGCATTCATCAGGGCATCCACATATTCCGGAGACTTGTACATCTTGATCGAAATACTCATCAATGTATCTCCTTCTTTAATCGTATAATACTGCAGAATTCCCTCTGCCATTGTTTCCTGGGTATTTTCCTGAGTATTGTCCTGTGAAGTTGTCTGTTCCGTTGTTATCAGACTCTCTGTATCCGGTTGATCTACCTGCGTTTTGTTCTGTGCCCCATTTGATCCTGTTACTCCTGCCTTATCTGTGCCGGCAGACTCTGTCTGCGTTTCCGTAATAGCCGATGTTCCGGCAGCCGTACTGTCTATATCTTTTGTATATATTGTCTGTTCTGTGTTGCTGTTTGAAAATACTTGTACCCCGGAATCTCCATTTTCCAGTTCCATTTTGCGGATCGTAGATTCGATGTTCTTCATTTTATCATAGTTTCCGGATACAACAACTCCCATGGATAGTACAAATAAAGCTGCAAAAGATGCTACTGCATACCGGACATAGGTGCGGTTCTTCTTTGGTTTTTCAGGTGTGTCACCGCGCATGGCGCGGAAATTCTTTACAAGCTCCGCATCCTTCCGTACTGCTGCGTTCTGCTTGTCCTCACAGGACATATTCTTACGGCTGATAATGTAGCTCTGCATTGCTTCATTTCTGACATAATAAATATAATATCCACGTTGCCGCATCAGCCGGTTCTTCTCACATACATAAAAGGCATCATCACATTCCAGAGAATCCATAACAAACAGTACCTTATCTCTTCCCCGAAAATTTTCCAGATGAAGTCTGGTAATCTTGTCATTGATTTCTGTTGAAAATCCCATCCTGGATAAAAACCATCCCACAACTGACAGATTTTCAAAATATTTATTGATATCCGCATAGAGCTTGCTCCAGATATGATCATCAAATTTAATCTGTTCTACATCAAACTCCAGATTCTGTGCTTCTACCGCTCCACTGATGAACAAGGTCTCTGTATCCCCGTCTTTAAAATATTCTCCAAGCAGGATCGCACCGCGGGAGGTTGTATTTCCCGGCTCTGCAATCTTGCGAAGAAATGTCATTACATAATCTTCTATGTATATCTTCTTTTTATCCGGGGCATTTCCTATCTGTCTGATATTCTTTGGCATTCTGTAGTGACCATCATTTTTTGCATTTTTTTCTGCTGTCGCCTTGTCATATACAATCTCTATCATGATAACACTCCCCATTCTTTTATTTACTTTCGTTCTATCGAAAGTTCTCTATTTTGAGATTAATTCTGATAATAGCATTCCAGATAGCCTGTACTTATCAAATTTTGTCAACAGATCCTGCAATCCATATTTTTTCTTTTTTATTATTTCGACATTTTATTTTTCAGCTTTGTGTAAACTTTATCAATCCTGGTAATACTTTATAGTAAGATACATTTTCTGGAAGGTGTTTATGAATATCAGCAAAAAACAAACGAAACGAAAAACTGAATATTTTGATCCCAGCCGTAGCCATACCTGTAAAGCACTTGGGGATAAAATCATAGAAATGATATATGAAATGGATGGTGCTTCCAAAGATATCATCGTTATCTGCATCGGCACAGACCGCGCAACCGGAGATGCCCTTGGTCCTCTGGTCGGTGATTATATCCTGGCTCACAACACAACCTATCAGGTTGCAGGCACGCTGCAATACCCTGTCCATGCTTTAAATATCAAGGATACCATCGAACACATTTATGCGGACTTTGACAATCCTTTTGTGATTGCTGTCGATGCCTCTCTTGGCATGTCAAAGGACATGGGACTGGTCACGCTCACCAACTCCCACCTTTTTCCCGGAAAAGGCGTAAATAAAAAACTTCCGGCAATAGGCGATATGTCCATTACCGGAATTGTGAATCTGTCTGGTCACACCGGAGCAAATCTTCTCCAGAATACCAGATTATATACTGTTAAACAAATGGCAGAATACATCGGAAAGGCTTTGATCTATGCCGATCATCATCTGTCATCTCCCTTATAAACTTTGATAGCCTCAGATACTGTACTTGCTGATCCTTCTTCCATGATTGAGATCAGATCAGATAATTTTTCTTCTGTACAAAAATCCTTTCCGAGATATGTTTCATATTTGTTCGTGATCATAAGCTCGTATTCAGATATCTTCTTCTGCGTATCACCGAAATCATTTTCCAGTGTATCACGTTCGGATTTCAACCGGTCCAGTTTCTCTTTTCTGCGTCCGGTAATCTCATCCGTAATCAACTGCCTGGTTTCTTTCTCGAATGTACGAAGCGCATCCAGTTTTTCATCACTGATCACTCCACCTGCATCCTCTAATTCCTGAATCTTTTTATCATATTTACCCAGTCTGTAAATACTCTCATCCTTATCCTTTGCAATTGAATTCTTGATCGCTTTTACAGCCTTCTCATTGGCTATGATCTTATCGCGGGTTCTTCTTCCCTCCCGGATCAAATCCCTATGTTTCACCTTTGTCAGGTTAAATACAATAAAATAAATAATAAACTCAGCAATTATGATCAGTGCTGCAATCAACACGCACATTGCAGTATGACTTCCTGTCTTAAACTTTGTATTCATCAAAACCGCTATCACTGCTGCAGGAATTCCTCCACATGCAACCAAAAGAATTACAAACAGCTCCAGAAATTCGCTCATGCCTTTTGGGGAAAACAGACAATAATACATCTTCGTATTACAAAACGGCGGAACATGGTTCTTTTTGAATAAGGTCTTGATAGTCGCATTCAGCTGACGATTCTCCTCCCGGATATCTGCCGTCTCCTTATTGATCCTATCTTCCATTCTCTGGTTTTTCTTTTTATCCTTCTTCGTCTGCACCTGACGGATCTTGGAATTATTTACATCGATCTGTCTGTCATAGCTTGCAGCGATCTGTTCTTTTCTTTTCTTTAGCGTGGCACTGATCTCATCGCCGGTCGCCCGTTCTTCCCGGACGATTGCCCGTTTATTCTTCTTCTGGAGCAGTTTGATCTCCTCCAGCTTATCTTTTAAATCTTCTAATTCGGAGATTGCATCACGCGCTTCGATCAGGTATTCCTGGTCTTCATCATATACGTTATCCGCAGCCATAGCTTTCCTCCTGTCTGTAAATGTGCACGCACAAGCCTACACTTATATTTATTTTAACAAATAACACCTTATTAAACAACCCGAAGTTTTTTCTCTGTTTTTTCTGAAATCTGTCACACTTTTTTCAAACAAAATTAAGAGAATGTAAATTGCAAACCCTGTCGACATCTTCTATAATAGATACAGGCACGAATAATAAACCATTGCCGCTGATCACCAATAATACAAAGTTATATTTTACATAAAGGAGGATTTTCCCTGACCTATGAATATTTTATTTTTTCTGACTCCTAAGAGCGAGGTTGCATTTATAGAAAGCACATTTACTTTAAGACAGATTCTTGAAAAGATGGAGATCCATCGATATTCAGCAATCCCGATTCTGTCGGGTAACGGCGAATATGTCGGAACAATCACCGAGGGTGATATCCTCTGGTTCTGCAAGAAAAACGGATTGAACCATCTGTCCGAATCCGAAGATATCCGTTTGTCCGACATTCCGAAAAAATTCGAATATGCTTCCGTATCAATCAACTCAAATATGGAAGATCTGATTGCCCGTGCGATGGCACAGAACTTCGTTCCTGTAGTAGACGACCACAACAAATTCATCGGTATCGTAACCCGAAAAGATATCATCGGCTACTGCTATAAAAAGCTGAGCCAAACTTCATAATTTTTTCAAAAGCACTAAAAAGCCATCCAACCGATACAATTATTATACCGGCTGAATGGCTTTTTATTTATTATAACACGCCTGTTCTGTTGATTGCTGAGATTAAAGCATATACAGATGCATCAATAATATCATCCTTAATGCCTGCACCCCAGGTAACTGTTCCGTCTTTTCCTTCCAGACCTACATAAGCGACTGCCTGTGAGTTAGAGCCTACCTGTAATGCATGCTCCTCATAGCAGATGATTTTGAAGTCAATGTCAAAATGCTTCTTAATTGCATTACTGACAGCATCCAGACGACCATTTCCTTTACCATGATATACTTTCTTTTCGCCATATTTCATGATCGTGATCTCAGTTGAGATTCCATCTCCCTGAACGAAATGACACTCCAACATCCGAACAGGATTTTCTATATTGACATATGTACTCTGGAAAATATCCAAAACTTCGGTAGCGGATAATTCCTTATGTGCCTTATCAGATACATCTTTAACTGTATAACCAAGATCCTCACGGAATTTTGGCGGAAGGTCAAAACCGTACTTGGACTGGAGAATATAACCGATACCTCCCTTTCCTGACTGGCTGTTGATACGGATAACATCTCCATCATATTTTCTTCCGATATCCTCCGGATTCAGCGGAAGATATGGTACTGTCCACATACCATCTCCCTGATCCTTTCTGTACTTCATACCCTTTGCTATCGCATCCTGATGAGAACCTGAAAATGCTGCAAAGACTAATTTTCCCGTATACGGAGAACGCTCATATACATGCATATTTGTTACGCGTTCATATAATTCTGTCAGCTTTGGAATATCAGACAGATCAAGTTCAGGATCTACTCCATGTGTGAACATATTCATCGCAAGTGTGATGATATCTACATTACCGGTTCTCTCACCATTTCCAAATAAAGTTCCTTCGATTCTGTCTGCACCTGCAAGAATACCAAGCTCTGCATCTGCTACGCCGCATCCACGGTCATTATGCGGATGTAAGGACAGGATAACATTTTCTCTGTCAATCAAATGTTCACTCATGTACTCAATCTGGCTTGCATACACATGCGGAAGTGACATTTCTACAGTTGCAGGAAGGTTAATAATAACCTTACGATCCGGAGTAGGCTTCCATTCTTTAATAACTGCATTACATACGTCCAATGCATAGTCAATCTCTGTTCCGGTAAAGCTCTCCGGTGAATACTCAAACGGATAATTTACTCCGTGCTCTTCTGCCATCTGGTTCAACAATTTTGCCCCATCAACCGCAAGCTGTAAGATCTCTTCTTTTGATTTCTTAAATACCTGTGTTCTCTGTGCATAGGATGTCGAATTATACAGGTGAACGATCGCATGCTTTGCGCCGTCAATTGCTTCAAATGTTTTCTTAATGATATGCGGTCTTGCCTGTGTCAGCACCTGAATGGTTACATCATCCGGTATCATATTCTTCTCAATCAGGGTACGGCAGAACTCATATTCTGTTTCCGATGCTGCAGGGAAACCAATCTCGATCTCTTTGAAACCGATTCGTACAAGTTCTTTGAAGAACTCCAGTTTCTCATCCAGATTCATTGGAACGATCAGTGCCTGATTACCGTCTCTTAAATCTACACTACACCAGATCGGCGCCTTATCAATATACTCTTTTTCTACCCATTTTACAGACTTTTCCGGTGGCATATAATAGCCTCTTTTGTAATGCTCAAAATTCTTCATGTTTAACCTCCTGTTTCTGTTTTCTGTATAAGCTCCTGTAACGGCTTTTGTTCTTCTATTCATATATTACATAAAATATGGCAATAAAAAAACCTACATCTCATCACCTATAGAGACGTAAGTTATACGCGGTACCACTCTATTTCATACATGTTGTATGCTCTCGTTACAGATACAGATATGAATCTCTTATATCCTCCTGCTATAATGGGCAGGCTCCATCCCATCCTACTTCCTTTCAGCGGGCTACTCTGAGGCGAGTTCAAATCTGTTCCACTGCTGCCTCACACCAACCGACAACTCTCTGAATGCTTCATAGATTCTACTATTCCTCTTCATCGTATTATCTGTATCGACTTTAACACAGTGTCTCGCTGTCTGTCAACCCCATTTTTGCAGAAAAAATATGCACGCGGTAACTGTTCTTCCTGTACCCGCGTGCAAAGGATTGTCATTCCTACCATACAATATGACGTTTGTTCTTCAAGAGACAACCGCCCGATGCGATCATCAATATACCGGATGCAAGTCCAAGCACCAGAACGACTACGCCTAATGCAATATTTATTGCGCCTGAAGTTTTCATTGTCTTATATGCTTTCTCCATTTTCAGCACCCCTTCTGCAAAAATTTCATTTGAAAAGATGATACCACAAAGTCTCTCACCTGACAATGTTTCAGAGTAAAATTACGCCTTAAAATTTACATTAAATATTCTTTATGTTACACTATTTTTAAAAATGAACACATATGCTATTCTTTTTATTTTCAGAATGCAGAATGTCGTCTCGAAATGAAAAACGTATCCTATACACTATAGATAAGGAGTCTGAATTATGCCAGCTATTTCAAATGATTGGGCTGCGGAACTGAAGCCCGAATATAAAAAAGAATATTATAAAGAACTGTTTAATTTTGTTGGACATGAATATGCCACAAGAGAGATCTTTCCTCCTGCCGATGATATATTCAATGCGTTCCATCTGACACCATTATCAAAGGTCAAATGTGTTATCATCGGTCAGGATCCTTACCACAACGTAGGGCAGGCGCATGGTCTGAGCTTCAGCGTAAAGCCGGGTGTCGACATCCCGCCTTCTCTTGCTAATATCTATCAGGAGCTTCACGATGACCTTGGCTGCTATATACCCAATAATGGTTATCTTGTCAAATGGGCAGAGCAGGGTGTCCTGATGTTAAATGCTGTTCTGACCGTCCGGGCGCATCAGGCAAATTCCCATCAGGGACATGGTTGGGAACAATTTACAGACGCCTGTATGGAGATCTTAAACCGCCAGGATCGTCCGATCGTATTCATCTTATGGGGATCGTATGCACAAAAAAAAGCTTCGATGTTAAACAATCCGAATCATCTGATCTTAAAAGCTCCGCATCCAAGTCCGTTATCTGTCTATCGTGGTTTCTGGGGAAGCAAGCCTTTCAGCAAAACGAACAACTTCCTGACCGAGCACGGTGTTGAACCGATCGACTGGCAGATTGAAAACATATGACAATAAATCTGCCAAGCAAATAAGCAACGTGTCTGTATAAAGACAACGTTGCTTATTTATTTGGCAGATAAACAGATATGAGCAAGAAGGGCGAATAGCCCGGAATGCGAATAGCTGTACGATTTCGAAAGTCCGACGGATGGAGAAATCGGTATTATTGAATTGTCTCCCGCTTCTTGTCCAGTTCTGCCTGAACAACAGCAAGTTGTTCGATAATTTTATCTTTTAACATAGATATCTCGGAAGCATAGTTCTCTCCCAGATTGTCTTTTACCCGTTCTAACCGATCAAGGATATCGGTATAAGTCTGATTTACTTTTCTCTGGATCCATTTGCGATTGGATACAAAAAGGATAGTTCTTAGATTATGCAGTCTGTCTGCAAGTTTGATCATGACCACCTGTGCCGGGGCGTGGTCAAATAGACGTTTTGAATAGTCAGAGAAGGTCTCTCCTTCAAGTTTACTTAATAAATATACATGATCCCTGATATCCGTACCAAAGATCTTTTCAATATCTTCAAATGTACAGTCCGTATCTTCTACCGTATCATGCAATAACGCAACTACAAGTACAGTTTCATCCTCTACATGGCATTCGTCCTTTAATATATGGTAAACGCCAAGAATATGTTCATCATAATACGGCACTTTGCCATCTCTTCCAAGACGTGTCTGCCCCTGATGACATTGCCTGGCAAATGCCATTGCAGTCTTCACGCAATCTGCTTCTGCTGCTTCTGTCTGACAGCCACATTCTTCTATATAAGAAATTGTTCCATTCCTGTCTGCTGTATTTGTAAAACCCTGCATGTTCTGCTCCATTCTGTACCTTAACTGGTATTTAATATGACATAACCGGACATGTCCACCCGCACCTTGTATCTATTTCAGTATAACACAGCCGCCCATATCTTTCCAGCAAATCTGTCATTTTATAGATACTTCATTTTTTCATCTGCTTCGTTTTTCTGTCTTATACTTTTCCATAATTTGTCTGTCTCCAAGCTTGAATCCTGCCGGAATTTCGCATATACTAGATTCTGCTTTCCCGTAATATTCAACTATATATTGTTCCAACCTGTCCGTGCGGGTTGCAACAAGCGGACTTGAACGCACAATATATATGTCATTGCACTATATTCGTTTGTTCTCGTATCACCAGATCCGCATCAGAACACACATTATATACATGGCATTGCCTGTTACGGTGAATGATACAAATTAAGAAAGAGGTTTCACGATTATGGATATTATTTTGAAAATCAGTCAGGAACTTATGTGCCGACAGGAGCAGGTAGCTGCTGCCGTTAAATTGATAGATGAGGGATGCACGATCCCTTTTATTGCAAGATACAGAAAGGAAGCTACCGGTTCTTTAAACGATGAACAGCTTCGTACTCTGGATGAACGGCTCACTTATCTCAGAGGACTGGAAGACCGGAAGGAAAAGGTCATCGCTTCGATCGAAGAACAGGGCATGCTGACCGATGAACTAAAGAAATCAATTCTGGCTGCTGAAACACTCGTTGCAGTGGAAGATCTGTATCGTCCTTATAAACCAAAGAGAAAAACGCGTGCGACAATCGCACAGAGCAAAGGTCTTACCGGACTTGCCAACATCATCTCCCTTCAGATGACAAATAAGCCGATTCTGGAGGAAGCACTGGCTTATGTATCCGAGGAGAAAGAAGTCCACTCTGCAGAAGAAGCCATCGCCGGAGCTATGGACATTATTGCAGAATCTATTTCAGATAATGCTGAATATCGTACAGAAATCCGAAGCCTTACAATGGACAAGGGTATTTTAATGACAACTGCCAAGGATCCGGAAGCAGAATCCGTATATGAAATGTATTATGATTTCAGCACACCCGTACGCAAAATGACCGGATACCGTACACTTGCGATCAACCGTGGAGAAAAGGAAAAATTTCTCTCTGTTAAGATTGAAGCACCGGTTGATGAGATCACCGGTTATCTGATCCGTCAGGTGATCGTACGCGACAATCCAAATACAAATGACATTTTAAGGAACACTATAACTGACAGTTATGAACGTCTGATCGCACCTTCTATTGAGCGCGATATTCGAAGCAGTCTGACAGAAGCTGCTGAAGATGGCGCGATCAAGGTATTTGGCAGCAACTTAAAGCAGCTTTTAATGCAGCCACCGATCAATGGTCATGTGGTTCTCGGCTGGGATCCTGCTTTCCGTACCGGATGTAAGCTGGCAGTCGTTGATGCAACCGGAAAGGTGCTCGCCACTAAGGTTATTTACCCAACTGCCCCTCAGAACAAAGTGGAAGAATCCAAGAAGATCTTAAAAGATCTGATCAAGAAATATCATATTTCCCTTATCTCAGTTGGAAACGGTACTGCTTCCCGTGAATCCGAAGCGATCATTGCAGATCTTATCCATGAGCTGGATACAAAGATTCAATATGTGATCGTAAACGAAGCCGGCGCATCCGTCTACTCTGCAAGTAAACTTGCAACAGAAGAATTCCCGAACTTTGATGTAGGCCAGCGTAGTGCTGCTTCAATCGCAAGAAGACTTCAGGATCCGCTTGCCGAGCTGGTCAAGATCGATCCAAAAGCGATCGGTGTCGGTCAGTATCAGCACGATATGAATCAAAAGAAGCTGACAGAAGCATTAAACGCTGTTGTAGAAGATTCCGTAAACCAGGTCGGTGTCGATCTAAATACCGCTTCCGCTCCTCTGATGGAACATATTTCCGGTATCAACAAAACCCTGGCAAAAAATATCGTAGAATACAGAGAAGCAAATGGCCGTTTTAAGAACAGAAAAGAACTGTTAAAGGTTGCTAAACTTGGCCCGAAAGCATTTGAACAGTGTGCCGGATTTATGAGGATCACTGGTGGTACAAATCCACTGGACGCAACCTCTGTCCACCCGGAAAGCTATGAGGTTACTGAAACACTGATCCAGCATCTCGGTTATTCCATGGATGATCTTGCATCCGGTCAGTTAAAGGGCATTACAAAAGCAGCCGGTGATATCAAAGCACTCGCAAAGAAACTGGGTGTCGGAACAGTAACCGTCACCGACCTTGTAAAAGAACTGGAAAAACCAGCCAGAGATCCTAGAAGCGAAATGCCACAGCCGATCCTGCGTGGTGATATCCTTGAAATGAAGGATCTGAAGGAAGGCATGATCTTAAAGGGAACCGTCCGCAATGTAATCGATTTTGGTGCATTTGTCGATATCGGTGTTCATCAGGATGGTCTGGTGCATATCTCCCAGATGTCCGATAAATTCATCAAGCATCCATTGGATGTCGTCAGCGTCGGTGACATCGTAACGGTTAAGGTTATGAGCGTGGATCTTGCCAAGAAACGGATCCAGCTTACAATGAAAGGAATTAACTGATCGATTTCCCACGACAAATGTCTGATTCTGTCTTTTGCGCTTGATTTATATATAATTATAAGATAAAATAAAACTATATGTGGCCTGTTAAGGTTTATAAATTATATGTAAAGTTCAGGGAGGAACTATCGTTTTGAAGATAGGGATTATTTCAATAAATACACATACGAAAGCACTTAATTTTGCGTGTCCTTTACACACATATGCTTTCCAGCAATTTTTATCAGATCATGGCATCGAAAGTACAGTCATTGACTATATGCCTATCTACAATAACAAAGAATACGATCCGGTCTATCCTCTGCATTTTTATCTGCAACATGGCTACAACAAAGCTCTGACAGAAATAATGCCGGAAGGCCTTACAAAAGATGAACAAAAGGTCTGGACACATAAGCATAACCTGAAAATACTTACGATCAATAAATTTGCCAAGTTGTACACGATATGGCCAAAGCGGTATCAGAAATTTGAGAACTTTATCAATGCTCATTATATCCGCACCAAAGAAACCTATCACCATGACGATCTGGATGATCAGAAACTGGATTTTGACTGCTACATCTGTGCTACGGATGTTATCTGGCAGTACAATCCGGATAAAGGCTTTGACCGTGGATTTTTTCTGGCTGCCGAGCCTATGAAAAACGCTCCAAAGATCGGATATGCTGTCAGTCGTGGTGTCTTTAACGGCTGGACAAAAGAACAGGAAAAAGAATTTATCGAATATACAACGCCATTCGAGGCAATCGCTGCGAGAGAGTCAAGCTTTGCCGAACACATTCATGAACTGACGGGGAAAGATGTTCCGGTTGTACTGGATCCTGTATTTTTAAAGGATAAAAAATTCTGGCACGATATTGCGCTCCCGCCCAGAAATCAGGAACGCAAATATGTCCTGCTCTACGCTGTAATGGAGCGTGCGATCGACTCCATCCAGAAGGCTCTGGCATTTGCAAAGGAAAAAGGTCTGGAACTTATCATTCTGTCCTCCTATGAAAGCAATGTCCATCTGCCAAAAGAAGGCGATTACAAAGTCATCTATAATGTTGGTCCGGATGAATGGCTTGGATATATAGAACAGGCAGAATACATCTTTACAAATTCATTCCATGCCTGTGCATTCTCGATCTTATTTGAAAAGCAGTTTTATGTTGGTGCAAGACATGGCGATAAGGTTGATACAATCTTAAAAACCTTTGATTTAGAGGATCGCCGTTTTACAAAAACCTATGACAGTACAAAATCAGCAAAACCGATCGATTATAGCAAAGTTGGTCAGCTTCTGGAGGAAAAACGAAAAGCCTCCGGTGATTTCATACTGAATGCGATCCATTCTGTTGAAAAGAAATACAATCTGGCAGATACGCATTTTAAGAAGGAACCATTTAACCTGATCTATGCTTCCTCTGCTAAGAATAAAAATCTTGTCTGTCGGTTATTTACTTTTGGATTGAACAAATCGATCCGGGAAAAATCGATTGAATTTCGTCCAAATGAGAACTATGACGGCAACGCAGTTGTAAAACTGGCAAAGAATCCATTCCGTTATAAAGGCTTTACCTTCCTTGGATGGTATTGCCGTACAACTTTTCACGGTATCTACAAATGGTACTGTACGGACGGACAGTTCCACACCGCAGCCGAGATTCTATATCATGATGATATCGAATTATGTCGTTTTCAGGATCAGGAACAGACGGATGCCTTTACAAGGAATCGTTTCCTGACCGGAAATTCATTCTTCCTGCAGGCGGTATGGCAAAATAATGAAAACGGACATATTATTCCGAATATCGAGCGAAGCCTGCGTGCCTCTTTCAAAGAATATATGGTACAGGCTCGTAAAAAATAAATAATGATCCGGATTTTATCGGATAGAAACACAGGAGACCGTGTACAACTCATGCTTGTATACAGTCTCCTGTTTTAATTCGTCTTTATTTCTATTTTTTGATTCTTTTTATTTTGTCGGTTCTTTGCCCTCGTTTATATTCTGAACAAGCATGTGTCATCTGGCAAGATAGGTCTGTGCTGTCTGCTGATATATAACCATAGCTTTCATAACCTGTTCCAGTGTACTTCCATATGTCTGAGCCGACAACACCGTATACGCATAACTTAAAACACCATATGTTATCGCTCCACTCTCTCCTGCTGCCAATGTATTCATCTGTGTAATGTTCTGAATATGCACGGCAGGAATTTCTATATAAAACATATTGGATCCGATGGATACCGGAGTTACTGCATTTCCATTTAAGGTAAATGTTATATCACTCAGCTCCACATCACCTGCTTTTGTAAAATAATGACGGATCAGTGTTCCTGAACGTAGCACCAAGGAGCTTCCATAATAGGAAATTCCATCCGGCATATTTCCTGTCTGCACGGACTGATAGGATGCAAGTGCAGTCAGATCCATGCTTCCTATCTGACGTTCCGTCTCCGGCAGAATTGCATTTGCCAGATCACCGGTATGATAACCAAACAATTCCTGTGCGGCAGTTCCGTAATTCAGCATTGCCTTCACGACCGGAAGTTCTGCTGTATAGGTACTGCTCCGGCCTAACATATATCCCGCATAATCCTGAACCGAATACCGATATATTGTTCCGCAGGCAGTTCCATCGGACAGAAATACCTGTGCCCGGATATCATCCGCCATCTCCTTTGCTGCCACGTAACAGGTAAATACATAATACTGTTTTCCATTTACTGTCTGCTTCTCTGCATCCGTCACCTTCTGTTGCGTTGTGCTTCCATCCGGCATCGTAAATTCCATATATGCGCCGCTGTCATTTAAAACTGTATTTGTAAACCGCAGATAAAAGCAGATTCCCGTCTCCTCCTCCAGCCGGAGCGAATATCCGGCAAGTGATGCGCTCATACCATCTAACATTGCATTACACAGATCACAGATTCCATCTCCATCCTGATCTTCATGATACAGGTCTGTACTCAGTTCCGGATAGACGAATTCATATGCGCCATTTGCATCCCAGGCGCCTTCTGCTATATGACAGCTTCCGAAATCGGTCTTTGCAAAATGATCCGGCTTCGTTGCATATCCAACCAAAAAGAAATCATAATAGGTCCGGCCGGTCTGGTCATCCCAGGTCGCATCTACTCCATACCAGATACCGTCCTCCATCTGAACCAGATCCCACATATGGGCTCCACCGGTATCTGTCACTCCGGTCACAAGCACACATGGTATTCCATATGCGTCGCACAACAGCTTAAAGCCTCTGGAATATCCTGCACAGACCGTCTCCACCGTTCCATCACCATTCGCGTCACGAAATGCACTGTAAGCCGATTGATATTCACTGCTTGTCGTATTAGATTTTGCATAGGATGTACTGTTACAGATATAATCATGAATCTCTTTTATGGTCTGATATCTGAATGTACTTCCCGCGAGCTTCTTATTGATCGATTCCGTTGCTTCCGACACGATCGTATCCATCTCCGCCTTTGTAGCATCAACCGACGGTTCTTTGATATAGGTCGTAATACATGGAACTGTTACATCCTTTACCATACTGTTATTCTCATCCAGCTCAGACGAATAATATGAAATTCCATTTATTTTGTATGACATATAATAGGTTGCACCCGACAGCCAGCTAAGCTCCGGATGGTCATAGATCAGAGCAAGAAATGCCGGAGTCAGCATGTCACGTTCCCAGCTCAGCACCTGTGGATGAAAGGTATCCGGCATGACCATCTTATTATCCGATGTGATCGTAATCTTCTGATCCTTCCAAACGCTGGAATAATTCAACGTGATCGTACTCGTTGTAGAGCCATCTTTATAGGCATCATATAAGATATTATATATTTCTTTTGACACATCATCCAACTGATCATAATACCGGTCCGTTGCTGTCCTGTCTTCCCGAAGGTTATAGGCGGATATTCCATTTCCCATCGTGACCGCATTTACGTCACCCAGGATTTCTTCCCAGCCATACGAATTCTCTTCCGGCTCCGCAGCCAAGATCTCATCTTTATCTGTTTCTTCTTGTCGATCTTCAACCTGTGTAGATGTATCCGCTTCTTCCTCTGTCTGTTCTTCCGTTCCTGACAGAGTATCGTGCGTTTTATCTGTTGTTATCTCTGCCATTGTTGTTCCCGCTGCAAATACGGTTCCGCCGCCCGTTGCCGCCGCTGCGATCATGGCAAGCCCTGCCACAAATATTTTCAGTTTCCTATATCTTCTCATAGCATCACCCCTGTATCAATCTGCTGTGCATCCAGTCTGCGCACCCTCTTGTTTTATACTGTATTCCGTACCTTTTATACTGGTTCTATTTTATCATAGATGGTAAGAGGATACTATGAGATTTTTTATTTCTAAATAGCTGCATGATGTGCTTCGCGCATTTCATACATTTATCATTCCAATTCTGCAATCATCTGTTTTAAGTGTTCCGTCAGTTTTGTATTCTCTGCATAGTCAACCGGGCAGTCAATGATACAGACTTTACCAGATGCAAATGCCTGTTCCAGAACATCCTTCAAATCTTCTGTTTTATCTACACGAAGTCCAACTGCATGCATACTCTCTGCCATTTTTGCAAAATCTGGATTTGTAAAATCTACAAAACAGTGATCGCCAAATCGGTCATCCTGTTTCCATTTGATCAAACCATAGCTGTCATCCCGCATGACCAGAACGACGATCGGAACATTCATCCGAACAGCTGTTTCAATCTCCTGACAATTCATCATGAAACCACCATCACCTGTAACAGCAAGTACCTTTCTTTCCGGATATAACATCTTCGCTGCGGTTTAACCGGGTTGCGCTTCTGCTTCCAACAATCTTAACGAAGTTCCAGACCGACTACCCAGATATCAACATCCAGGTTATCGAAGATAATTCGATCGAGCTGCAGAACATGTTGGTAAAGGGGGATATCGACCTGATGTTAGAACAGCTTCCGTTTGCCGATGATATTGCATACTATACCTTAGGGGAAGATCATCTGTACCTGCTGGTTACGGATGAATATCTAAAAAATTGTTTCGGACCGGACTTCAGTCACGTCAAGAGCATCCTGATCAGCACCGGAAGGATCCAGGTTCTGGAACCTTGCAATTTTCTTCTCAATAAAACCGGCAATACGATCCGAAGTGCCATGAACAGCATCTTCCAGTCTGAAAAAATGGCTGTCAAGGTTGGTGTGGAATCCAACAATCTGGAAACCTTATATAATCTGTGTATCAACCACTATGGATGCACGGTTTATCCCGGCAATTTTCTGTCTGACCGGAAGCTGACTGACAACCTCAATGCGATCCAGCTTAACTATCCAAGCGCCAGCTATACACTTGGCATCGGCTATATGAACGGGCATTATCTGTCAAATGCCGCAAAGGAGCTTATCCGGCTGATGGAGGGGTGATGTGATAGCGTAACCTTGCTTATGGTGTTTGTATCGCCCCCGACATAGCACATATGACTCGCTCCGTTTTCTATAGAATGCATATGTCTAATTCGTAAATACTCCTGTGCCAACTCGCCTTCGGCTCAAACAGGCACTCGTATTTACTGACAATATGCATTCTATTACGAAAGCCTCGCTAATGTCATATCATGCTATGCCTTGGTCGATACAAACACCATAAGCAAGGACTGTATTTGAACGCATCTACCCATCATCCAATCTCAACATTTATCTCAGGCAGGCTGATATGTAACGGGATATTTATTAATACTTTCGGCTTACTACTTTGGATTATCTATCGCAGGTCGTCAACGGACTTTATAAGGGAGATTTTGATAGAATGTATAATCTGCCAGATATAGCCGCAAGCCGCCTATTTTCTTGATTTTTTCGTCATTTTGACGATACTTTTTCAGTACCGGATGTGCATATGTATATGGTATAATTTATATAAGCATATCGATCTGATGATATGTTGGAATTTAGGGTTATGGAGCCGTATATACAGGTATAGAATTAACATTTATCTTTTATATTCTGTTTGTGTCTATGGCAATATACCTTGTAATATGACATACACGAGGCTTTCGTTATGAGATACATATTGTACATTAGAGTAAGCTACACTAACCTCAAACTACGCTAACGCTTGTTTTCGCTAAGTGTACTTACATGGCACGCACTAACCTCAGACTTCGCGCTAACGCTCGTCTTCACTAAGTGCTCCGCTCAGCCGAAGGTGAGTTGGCACAGTAGTATTTACGAAAAAGACATATGTATCGAATAGAAAGCGAAGTGTGTCATTTATAAGGTATGTTAGCAAAGACATAAGCAGAATATAAAAATACATCTAATATAAACTGTATATATCGGACGAAGAAAGGAGTTGAAGGTTATGAACAAAAAGATTATCAGTCTCATACTCATGTTTATTATGATCGGGGAGCTCATGTTTACAAGCATGCCGGCAGCAAAAGCCAGTGGCTATCTTGAAATAAAGGCAACCGCTACATCGATGACCTCGGTAAAAATAACATGGAAAGCACAAAAAGGAGTTACTCAGTATAAAATCTATCGTGCCACAGAAAACAAAAACGGAAATGTCGGCAAATATAAGGTGGTAGCAACCATCTCCGGCAATAAGAAAAGTTACACCGACAAGAAATTAAAAACAGAGAAAACTTACAGCTACATGGTTCGTGGCTATAAGAATAAAAAATGTGTAATTAAAACCGGAGTTCCGGAATCTGCCTATACCGGACTGACATGTTCATTTGACGAATACCAGTTTGCAGAAGCCCCAAGAAGTACAAAGTCGATCACGCTGAAATTATACAGTTCAGGCGGCGTACTTCCCACCGGATATGAAATCTACCGGAAAGAAATGGGTATCGTGGGCTACAAGAAGATTGCCACAGTCAAGAAAAGTGTAGACAGTCTGAACTACAAAGACAAGACAGTAACAGCAGGCAAGACATACCGCTATAAGGTCAGAACTTATCTTAAAGTCGGCAAGAAGAAATATTACAGTGCATTTACAGACTACGAACAGATATCTGCAACAAACCGAAGCGGTAAATATACGTTCAAATTTGACAACAGTGTAAAATGTGCTGATAACGAAACAGTATATAAGATTACCAGCAAAGCCTATAATGACACATTGAAATTATATGACAATGCTGTACTGACGATTGAACTGGACGATGGTTCGACCATTGAAACAGGTGTTGATATCATTTCCTATCGCAAAGGTGATGGCCCATGGAAGAAATACAAAAGCAACCAGAGCCTGACTCTTAAGGCAAATGAAACACTCCGGCTCAAGGTTCGTGCTACACAAGATGTAAAGATTAAGAATCTCAAAAATGTACAGTCCTATGAACTGAATATGGATGTTACTTATAGTAAAATAAGCAGTTTTCTCTGGGCTTACCCTTATGCCGGTACAGCTAAGACTGTTATGAATTCAGAAGCGATTCATTAAATAACCGCATAATATAAAGTACCTCTGCTCCATGGTGGTTATATGATACAAGACAGAATTTCTGAAATGTATTGCATATGAAACTACTATGGGGTGGAGGTGTTGTTTTTTTGCCGACATTTTCTTGTTCAGTTCGATAAAATTATATGCTATACTTATTTTGTTCTGGTTAAACGAGGTGATCATGAGAAATATATTTTTTGTAGATAGTGAGAACGTCGGTGATTCCTGGATACAACTATTTGATTATCTGAATGACGATGACTGTATCCTTGTATTCTACACCGATAAATCTCCTAACATGTCCTATGCAAATGTTGTCGCATTGAAACAGTCCCCTTTTGAACCTGAGTTCATCCTCTGTGAAAACGGAACTGATAATGCCTTAGATTTTCAACTTGTAACCTACCTTGGTTCGTATACAGTTAAAAATCCGGACGACAACCTCATCATTGTTTCAAAAGATAAAGGTTTTGACAGCGTGGTACATTTCTGGACGGAACGCGGATACCATGTATGCCGCAAGGCTCCCTCCATTTTCCACACACTGGCAAATGAACTATCTGTACAAAAGCCAATGCTTCCTGCAATTCCAGCTTTTACTGCAGTACCGGAAAGTATTGATGATTCAGTAATAAAGGCAGAAAATCCAAAGCCGGACGTGATCGTAGAAGCCACTCCCGCTGCGAATCCTGTCAAAATTGCTGTTTCTGCTAAGATTGATAAACAGGCTGCTATTCCAGAAGCTGTATCTACGCCGCTGTATGATAAGGAACAGGTCGATACATTACTTTCCTGTGTCGGGAAAAGTAATCTATCCGCCATCCACAACATACTTATATCAATCTACGGTCAGGAAAAAGGAAGTTATATCTATGGTATAGTAAAGAGTTCATCCTACGAGATACCAAAGGTCAACTGGCAAAAGAAAACAAAATACCGTAAATTCTTATCGATTGTTTACTCTAATGCCGGTATTGCTCTCATTGATGATTTCTATAAAAAACTATACCCGCATAAAGCAAACCTTCGGGAAATTCACAACCTCTTCGTAACCAAGTATGGTCAGGAAAAGGGTACCGAATACTATCGCTACTATAAATCGCATGCAGAATTTCTGCAGAAGACATTCTAGCATGTAACAAAAAGGAACCAGAACAAAGTTCTCCCCCGCCACAGGAGCTGAAGCGCATATAGGGGATGTGGTAAGTAAGGCTGTGGTGGGGGAAGGATATGTACATGTGCCACTTTTCGGTCTCAGTGTTACATTTGTATCTATATGACCTTATCAAATTCTCTTATAATTTATAACTGCATATATCTATATAGCTCACTTCTTGTTCTTTTATGGTTGTATAGCAAACCAATCTGGGGTTCTGCTTTATATAGCACTGATTCTCAAAATCCCATTCACATATAAACACCTTTTCAAATGGTGATTTCTCTATAACCCTAAGAAAATAATCCGTAACACCGTTTCTTTCTTTTGTTTTTAACAGATGTTCCATACAATCAAATTCATCATCTAAAACAAATATAAACAAGTCCGTATCACCTTTAGGATGTAATTTCTCCTTTTTCCTTATTCCCGCAATAATATTATCTATATCAGCTTCTATCACTGGTATATCCGATTTAAATTCTGAGGGCTGCCCATCTTTGTAATTAAAACTTTTCGCAAGAAGTCGTTTATCTTTATCGAATTGACATTTTCCTTCTTCTGTAAATGAACCATTAATATTTCTTTCATAATCCAATGCAATAAAACGCATTTGTGCTTCACTTATTTCCTGTAATTTCTCCGTTTTCTCTCTAATAGATAATCTATCAAATTGTGTTGGAGATTTTGCTATTTTATTATTATGTTGCGTATGTGTTACTTCTAAATAATTCCCTCCTTGAAATTTTAGATCAGGCATACTCTTACTTGAATTATCATCATAATATTGATTGTCAAATATATAGCCTTTTAATTGTAAAATCTCCTTCGCTTCCTGTTCTCCTTGTTTCATTTTATTTTCCCCCTTTTATTTTAATTATATTTTCTTTGTTATCATTCCACTATGTATCTATTAAAACGTAACTCAAGCTCAATACTATGTAAAATGTCCATAATTCACATTCCACCATGTGTCTATTAAAACCCGGCATATCCGATACAGCCGACCAATCCTTGCGCCAATTCACATTCCACTACGTATCTATTAAAACAAAGATCCCGGCTCCGGTCTATTTCGTCCTCTATAAATTCACATTCCACCATGTATCTATTAAAACGATAAGGAAGCTGCATAATGTAACACAGCAGGAGTATTCACATTCCACCATGTATCTATTAAAACTATATAACGCGGGTGCTACGGCTGTTACCGGAATGAATTCACATTCCACCATGTATCTATTAAAACTGGTTGGATGGAGACAAGTAATCGGTAGTCAGCCTAATTCACATTCCACCATGTATCTATTAAAACAACTGCCAGACACATCATCTGCCAGGACTTAAATGATTCACATTCCACCATGTATCTATTAAAACTAAAACCGGCTTCTTTAAGATAATTTGTAAATTCTTCATTCACATTCCACCATGTATCTATTAAAACTTCAAGCACAAAGAGTATAATAGATGTCCTTACTTATTCACATTCCACCATGTATCTATTAAAACTGCGCATGGGTTAAATAAAATTCTATAAGAAAAAGATTCACATTCCACCATGTATCTATTAAAACGATAAATATTTGATAACCAGAATCGCTATTGCAACATTCACATTCCACCATGTATCTATTAAAACGAGTAAGCAAGTGCATGATATTTACAAGAAATACAAATTCACATTCCACCATGTATCTATTAAAACATTAATCGGTGTTGGAGTATTAAATTTTGCAACACATTCACATTCCACCATGTATCTATTAAAACTTACTCCTCCTTTTCGATTCTTTACACCTAAATTAATTCACATTCCACCATGTATCTATTAAAACCAGCTTCACAAAGTGATGCTTTACACAGATTTATGATTCACATTCCACCATGTATCTATTAAAACGGTTGTGTCAGCATCTCCTGCATATGATGTTGTTGATTCACATTCCACCATGTATCTATTAAAACGGTTGTTGTTTCAACACACGATAAGAACTATTCTTCATTCACATTCCACCATGTATCTATTAAAACGAAAGTGTTTGCCCGGACATTAAACTTTGACGCAGATTCACATTCCACCATGTATCTATTAAAACAATGATACGCTCGCCACCATTCCGCTCACTTCAACATTCACATTCCACCATGTATCTATTAAAACACAGGCATACTCATTGATGTAGTTAATATCAATAACATTCACATTCCACCATGTATCTATTAAAACTCGTGGACAATCGGTAACAATGCTACGACATATGCATTCACATTCCACCATGTATCTATTAAAACGATATTTGTGCATTTAAGTTAGCTAGGTCAATGCCTATTCACATTCCACCATGTATCTATTAAAACGATAGAATTATCGCGCAAAATAAAAAACTAGGTTTATTCACATTCCACCATGTATCTATTAAAACTACAATCAGTGCCGATGCAACACCGCCCATAATTCATTCACATTCCACCATGTATCTATTAAAACATGGTTTGTTTGCATTTTGTTACACCGAACTTGACATTCACATTCCACCATGTATCTATTAAAACCATATTTGATGAATTCATATCAAAATACTATATGCGATTCACATTCCACCATGTATCTATTAAAACAGTACCATTTCCTAATGATTTTTTTAAGGCAGAAACATTCACATTCCACCATGTATCTATTAAAACATCGAGGATATAGTTTACAAGCGTGTGATGAAATTCATTCACATTCCACCATGTATCTATTAAAACTCAAAGATTCTCAACCCAAACAAGTCACAAAAATTCATTCACATTCCACCATGTATCTATTAAAACTCTATCATATGATTTTACATATTTAAACGATTTTCATTCACATTCCACCATGTATCTATTAAAACTTCTTTACCTTAAAAGTAAAATCTAACTTTAACCCCATTCACATTCCACCATGTATCTATTAAAACTACTAGCTGAATGTTCATTGTAAGACACAAGCCATTATTCACATTCCACCATGTATCTATTAAAACCCTAAGACCTTTGTATAATAGTCAAAGACCTCCTGCATTCACATTCCACCATGTATCTATTAAAACTATGTACAGCCGGATGGAACTTACAGCATGGGTCACAAATTCACATTCCACCATGTATCTATTAAAACATATTTGAAATTTGTGACAAAGATTTTGATGATGAATTCACATTCCACCATGTATCTATTAAAACTAATTACAAATATCTTCCTCCTCTATCTCTATGTCTTCATTCACATTCCACCATGTATCTATTAAAACTCGTTTGTGCGTTACTGTATTTATGTATGTAAAAATTCACATTCCACCATGTATCTATTAAAACGAAAAAATGATGCAGAATATATTAAAAATATCATCATTCACATTCCACCATGTATCTATTAAAACATCAAGCATAAAGAATCTGTCATTGCGTTATTCAAAATTCACATTCCACCATGTATCTATTAAAACTTGTAATCTAGTTACACAAACTGCGGCGTTTGCTCTATTCACATTCCACCATGTATCTATTAAAACTCCCCGGTATACACAAGTTCATCAGAAGTATATACATTCACATTCCACCATGTATCTATTAAAACGATAATCACGTTAGATTATCTTTAGTGGTAGCGGTATTCACATTCCACCATGTATCTATTAAAACATCGAACTGGGCGCGTTCGCTCATGGTGATTATTTATTCACATTCCACCATGTATCTATTAAAACTTTTTCCACTTGCGTAACAGTATTCTAACATTTTATTATTCACATTCCACCATGTATCTATTAAAACTGTTTACTGGCTCTAACATTCCTAACGCGCTGTGAAATTCACATTCCACCATGTATCTATTAAAACCTATCCCTTGACCGAACCGCGATATATAAATCATCCTATTCACATTCCACCATGTATCTATTAAAACCAAAATATCAGTTTTGCGAATAGTTGCATAGATAAAATTCACATTCCACCATGTATCTATTAAAACCTAAACTGTCGGTAACAGCTCCGCTCTGAATATTTTATTCACATTCCACCATGTATCTATTAAAACTAACTTATATTTACACGATGACAGCTTTTATACATATTCACATTCCACCATGTATCTATTAAAACCTCTAATTCCTGCTGACTTATATATCCTCGTTTCAAATTCACATTCCACCATGTATCTATTAAAACAAATGCTGCGGCTCAGTGCGTTACTAATCTAATCGGATTCACATTCCACCATGTATCTATTAAAACTACGCATCGGGAAATACATCAGCCAACATTAATTTATTCACATTCCACCATGTATCTATTAAAACGCCTGCCGCTTTAGCTTCTGTGAGCAGATGCACCGATTCACATTCCACCATGTATCTATTAAAACTTGAGGGTGTAAAGTCAAAAATGAATGTAATTGAGTATTCACATTCCACCATGTATCTATTAAAACTAGCTGATAAACAACTACGTCACGACCGATGCCGTATTCACATTCCACCATGTATCTATTAAAACGGTATATCGGCAACTCTGACGAACTCTTTTGTAGATTCACATTCCACCATGTATCTATTAAAACTAGCTGAGTGTTCATTGTAAGATGCAAGCCATTCATTCACATTCCACCATGTATCTATTAAAACTTAAGGATAGTGTGCCGACTAGCAGTATATGCAACATTCACATTCCACCATGTATCTATTAAAACGGTTGACATTTGCGCCATCTTTCCGCTAAAATTGAATTCACATTCCACCATGTATCTATTAAAACTTCTACGGCATCTACTCCTGCACCGAGTTTGTTTGTATTCACATTCCACCATGTATCTATTAAAACCATAACAAGTTCCGAAGCCTGTCACCACGTCAATTATTCACATTCCACCATGTATCTATTAAAACAAATGCCGCGGCACAGTGCGTAACTAATCTAATCGGATTCACATTCCACCATGTATCTATTAAAACTATAAGATTTTGTTGTAGTATCCGTTCCGGAATTTAATTCACATTCCACCATGTATCTATTAAAACTGTATACGCAAGGGGAACAGGAAATCCGTTAGATAAAATTCACATTCCACCATGTATCTATTAAAACGGACCAGTACGATGATAAAAAAGTAATGTACATACATTCACATTCCACCATGTATCTATTAAAACGGTTGTATACCAAACCATTTACATATAGATTCCGTATTCACATTCCACCATGTATCTATTAAAACACTCAAAAGGATTCAGCGAAACAGTATGTTGTATCATTCACATTCCACCATGTATCTATTAAAACATGTTATCACAATCACACCGTCAGAATTTACTTCAATTCACATTCCACCATGTATCTATTAAAACGCTATTCACACCGTTCAGGTCGAGATGGGAATATCATTCACATTCCACCATGTATCTATTAAAACAGGATTCTATGTCAATTATAGAGAATTTCAAACCATATTCACATTCCACCATGTATCTATTAAAACGATACGTTGGTCAGTCGGTAAGTATATAGCTCTCATATTCACATTCCACCATGTATCTATTAAAACGGCTACCACTTCCGAGGGGTTTTTTGAGCGAACTAACATTCACATTCCACCATGTATCTATTAAAACGGGTTCCCGATTTACCAAACTTTTCATACGCGAATCAATTCACATTCCACCATGTATCTATTAAAACAGGGTATGCTTATCGGTGTATGACTGCTTTTTTGTATATTCACATTCCACCATGTATCTATTAAAACTTCAAACGCTTCTTTTCTACACGCTAGGCGGTCATAATTCACATTCCACCATGTATCTATTAAAACTTGCACTCATTCCGTATATACCGTTTAACTTATTTTATTCACATTCCACCATGTATCTATTAAAACTGCTACAATCTCAACCTCAACTGTAGCAGGATTTGAATTCACATTCCACCATGTATCTATTAAAACTGCATGTGCAACGCTTACAAGTATCGTTTCCGCGCATTCACATTCCACCATGTATCTATTAAAACACCGAAGATCATTAAGGCGATAGTGGCAGTATGGGATTCACATTCCACCATGTATCTATTAAAACGATACAGACGATTAAGGTTGAAACGGACGAAGAAAAATTCACATCCGTTTTCAATTCACATTCCACCATGTATCTATTAAAACGAGAGAAAGAGGGAGAAAGAACATGAAAGAGAAAAATTCACATTCCACCATGTATCTATTAAAACTACACCGTTTGACCTTTTTCTTGTAACGGCAATCGTATTCACATTCCACCATGTATCTATTAAAACTGCTAAGAAAACAGCCAAATAAGGATTACCTACAAATTCACATTCCACCATGTATCTATTAAAACACGTTATTGTAACTAGGACACGTGACCAGTACACTGATTCACATTCCACCATGTATCTATTAAAACTGTCGTTTACTACTTCTAACATTCCCAACATACTGATTCACATTCCACCATGTATCTATTAAAACCAGATCACAGCTAACCTTGTGTGCGTTAAGAAAACGATTCACATTCCACCATGTATCTATTAAAACCCAGGAGCCTCGACCTTACGACCACCAGCTTCAAAATTCACATTCCACCATGTATCTATTAAAACTATGAACCGGTTGATACGATCATACCGGCTATATAGTATTCACATTCCACCATGTATCTATTAAAACTTGAATCCCTTACTTGTCTTACCTTCTTTGTCGGTATTCACATTCCACCATGTATCTATTAAAACGATCAATGCCGTTCTGTCTATACAGCCTTAATTCTTTATTCACATTCCACCATGTATCTATTAAAACAAAAAGAGATAGGCTATCTACTGTTGTAGTCATGTATTCACATTCCACCATGTATCTATTAAAACAAAACCATTTTCTTTCCAGAATTTTTGCGATTTGTATTCACATTCCACCATGTATCTATTAAAACTACGTTTCATTTCAATTATACTTACCGCGTATAGGATTCACATTCCACCATGTATCTATTAAAACTAAATGCCTCGGCACAGTGCGTTACTAATCTAATCGGATTCACATTCCACCATGTATCTATTAAAACTGTAACTATCTTCGTGATGGATGAGATCGGGGCTATTATTCACATTCCACCATGTATCTATTAAAACTTTAATGCGTTTTAGTAAAAGGAGTGTGAATCTATAATTCACATTCCGCCATGTATCTATTAAAACGCATGACCTCCAATCCCGTTTATCTCAAAAAAATAATTCACATTCCACCATGTATCTATTAAAACGTATGATCGTGTTACTATCGAAACCTTGCTCAACACATTCACATTCCACCATGTATCTATTAAAACACACTTCGTACATCTTATAGTGTTACAAGGGAATAATTCACATTCCACCATGTATCTATTAAAACGATAGGTACAAGTCAGATTCTACGTCTTTAGCTATATTCACATTCCACCATGTATCTATTAAAACAAAAAATAGACCCGGCTGATTGCAAAATCAGTTATGATTCACATTCCACCATGTATCTATTAAAACGGTAAAAATGATAGATTGTCTGCTGATTCTTTCGGTATTCACATTCCACCATGTATCTATTAAAACACGTGGCGTATTGTCCGTAAGTTGGCGTATGATCCGAATTCACATTCCACCATGTATCTATTAAAACCCAATGGAGCAGGATATATATATCGTCCAATGTTTTATTCACATTCCACCATGTATCTATTAAAACCAGATTACAGGTTCGCTTTATTGTGTCAATAAATTCATTCACATTCCACCATGTATCTATTAAAACAGTGATATCAAATACCGTTATCTTCATAAATAAAAGCATTCACATTCCACCATGTATCTATTAAAACATTCTAGATAACAACACTCAATCAACGGTAAAGAGTATTCACATTCCACCATGTATCTATTAAAACAAGAACCAACAACAGAAGAACCAACGACCAACGTCATTCACATTCCACCATGTATCTATTAAAACTAACTATCTTTGTGATGGACGAGATCGGGGCTATCATTCACATTCCACCATGTATCTATTAAAACCAGTGAAGCAACACATAAATATCATCCAGTGTCTTATTCACATTCCACCATGTATCTATTAAAACAAATACATCATCAAATACATTCAGTCTGGAACCGTATTCACATTCCACCATGTATCTATTAAAACATCATAGTGTCCGATGCGTGTGGTTATTCTCATTCATTCACATTCCACCATGTATCTATTAAAACTACGCATACTCGGTATATGCATTGTCTTTGAGATAAATTCACATTCCACCATGTATCTATTAAAACATTCCCTTGCGTTTGTTTCTGTCTGATTATTTTTTGATTCACATTCCACCATGTATCTATTAAAACGGAAAGATCGTATTCTAATGCATCGCCCTGTTCAGCGATTCACATTCCACCATGTATCTATTAAAACCAAACGCTTCTTTTCTACACGCTAAGCGGTCATAATTCACATTCCACCATGTATCTATTAAAACTTCTTTACATCTCTTCCAGTGTGACCATAGCCTAATTCACATTCCACCATGTATCTATTAAAACTTGAGAACACATTACGTCAGAGATTAAACGTAGTGAATTCACATTCCACCATGTATCTATTAAAACGCTATACGCATCAGCACCAATGCCGAGTTTGTTTGATTCACATTCCACCATGTATCTATTAAAACCTAATTTTGATAGCAATTTGTTCATAACCTGAGTATATTCACATTCCACCATGTATCTATTAAAACTGTTACCTTTGCGGTATACTTCGCCTTAAATGTTATATTCACATTCCACCATGTATCTATTAAAACTTTCAGTTGTTACATTTTTAAGATCATTGTAAGTTGATTCACATTCCACCATGTATCTATTAAAACCCTTTCAAAATTGCATGACGATTTAGTGGCACGTTTATTCACATTCCACCATGTATCTATTAAAACTTGCTATAACTTTTACTTATAGCAATAGATCTGCATTCACATTCCACCATGTATCTATTAAAA
Organism: Coprococcus ammoniilyticus; assembly: GCF_025567345.1. Lineage (NCBI taxonomy): Bacteria > Bacillati > Bacillota > Clostridia > Lachnospirales > Lachnospiraceae > Coprococcus > Coprococcus ammoniilyticus. The sequence continues at coordinate 299,994 of NZ_JAOQJS010000006.1, read as the reverse complement.
CTATTTACAGAAAAGTAAATGTCACGGAGATTATATTTATTCACATTCCACCATGTATCTATTAAAACGAGGGCGTAAAGTCAAAAATGAATGTAATTGAGTTATTCACATTCCACCATGTATCTATTAAAACGCAAAAAAATTTGCATAACGGAATATGTCAAAATCATTCACATTCCACCATGTATCTATTAAAACATATAATCTCCGTGACATTTACTTTTCTGTAAATAATTCACATTCCACCATGTATCTATTAAAACACAGCTTCGCAAAGTGACGCTTTGCACCTGTTCATGATTCACATTCCACCATGTATCTATTAAAACCAACACTATAAAAAAGCAATATTTTACAATGCTTTCATATCCTCTTTCTGTCGACCTTGCTTCAATACTGGGAATACACTTTCTATTTTTTAATTGTATATTCCATTTTTCTATATTTCATCACATTGTCGACTGACGGCAGTTTTTGCAATATTTATGGTCGACAATTTCAAATAAAGAAACTGGCTTTGTCATCTTCCTTACCCCAAAATTCTTTATTCAACCATTTTTCCTGCCTGCTTTTAAATATAATAACGGAATCCAATTCATGATCAATATATTCATCCAGCTCCTGTTTCAGCTTCACAAGTTGTACTTTTGTGATATCTCCCTCAAAAACAGAATTTTGTATATGGGACAAATACCTTTTACAAATCTTAAAAATATGATTCCATCGTTTTTGTCCATTGTTTTCTTTATTTATGTCATATACCAATACTACATACATATTTCACCACCATATTCTGAATCCTTCATATTCTTTTTCACCGATCAGATGCTTGATCAACTTGTATAACTCTAAACGCATCAGATACTGATATGTAACAGGGCGACCTAAATCTTTATGCATAATTGTCTGCTGTAATTTTTTCTCCAACTCCTGTGCAATCAATCTGGATGCATCCCTATTCAAATGCAAATAGTTCAACTCCTTCGTAAAACTTTTTTCTGTTATCTGATTACGGTTTAATAAAGAAAAAAGAAGTCGATCTCCTATCAACGGTTTGAAAATTTCTGCTACATCCAGACATAGCGAAAATCTTCTGACACCAGGTTCATGGAGATAACTTATCGTCGGATTCAATTGTGTATGATACACCTCACTAAGAACCTTTGAATAAATCAGAGAATTAACAAAAGAAATCAACGAATTAATCATGTTATCAGGCGGATGCATAACTCTTTTATCAAACTCTATTTCCTGATCAATGATAACATTCCACGCTGCATAATAATGTCTTCGTATATTTCCTTCTATTCCCATTAACTCTTGAATCGTTGATGTTTTGGGTAATTCTTTTCTCAACGAATCAATTTCTGACATATAGGAAGACACATCCTTACCTCGCCCGTTATAATACCGGAGATTTCGGTAAATATTATCGGCAGCCGCTTCTATAATTTTTTTTGCAATGGTCAATCTCTTGCCATAATCAGTATAATGTTCAACCTGTTTTACCAATAATTGACCTGCCAACAGCTTTTCTTTTGGATAAAAGCTACCTGTATAAAAATTATAATAATTGAAGAAATGTATCGGGATTCCATATTGAGAAATGTAACTCAAAAATGTTGTATTAAATGACATTTCTGACATGACATAAATATCATCAATTCGTTCAATCGGAATATCTCTTTTTTCTCCACCTGTAGATATAAATTGAAGTGTATTATCTTTTCTTTTTAAATCTCCACTATTGTAAATATAAAAACTTTGTCCCATTATCCCTCCATGTTAGATAAAACACAAATCATGATATGCGCACTTTCCACATATTTTTTGTTTTTCAAATGCTGGTGGTTGTTCCTGCATTTTTAACTTTTCTATATCTGCAACTATCTTCTGCAACTGTACTTCATCATCCTCTGACAGTTCAACAACAATATTTTTCTTGATCAATGGATAATCAATCTTTGCCGTTAAACCCTTAACTCCTCGTTGTTTCAAATAATATAGATAATATTTAACCTGCCAGATTCCTGCTTCTTCTATTGCCTTGCTCTTTTTTATCTCATGTAATTCCTGATGCTCTTTTATAAAATCAATATTTATTACATTATCGATATTAATGTGTTTATCATCACGCCGGTAACTGTTCTCATCAAGTAATTTACCCAACATAACATTTTCATTATCGGATTCCATGTTTATTTCATTTATGAAATACCATAATTTTCTTTTACACACAAAATAATAATAAATCATTACACCAGTAACTCGATTTTCCACAATTCCTCCTTATATGAAATTCCACTCATCATCATACTTCGTTAACGATAAGCCCATACCCCGTCCTGTCATTTCATCAAAATCATATAATAAGCATGTCCTGTGAATATCTAATCTGTCATTTATACAATTCAAATCCACACCATCTAATTTTCTCCGATCCGAATACAGATTCAGATTAAGAGTTATATCTGCCAGTTTTGCTTTCAATATCCTTCGTATATTACTGTCAACATATGGTGTATCTAAAACACCCGTTATTGCCTCGATCAGCTCCTGATTTTCCTGATATATTCTATCTGGGATTACTGTAATACTTTTTATTCCACGAAAATCCTCATCGATATCTTTCTTAGATGTATAATCTAACGGCTGCAACGATTTAAATTTAGCCAGATTCCTTTTTATCGTTTGGAAGTAATCCGTATTCTTTAATGCGTCTACATCATAAACTTTATTCATATACTGAACTTTATCTTTTTCGGAAAAAAGCATTCCATTATATTCCTCTAATAATCGTACAGATCTATCATATATATCACTGTCATATATTCCTTTTCCATTCTTCATACATCCTGAATAATTAACATAAATTAATACATTTGCATCGGTTATATCCTTTTTTCCTGCTCTATTACACCGTCCCATTCTTTGCAATAAACTGTCAGCCGTACACATCTCCGTATAAAGAACATCAAAATCAATATCCAGACTTGCTTCTACAATCTGGGTTGTTACCCATATACCTGTCATCTCATCATTATCGGAAAAATCCATTATCATCTTTTCCAACTGATCTCGATGTTTCCGAATATATCTGGAATGAAGCAGGAATACCTCGTCTGTTCTTTGGGATAATTCTTCATATACCTTCTGTGCCTTTGATACTGTATTGCATATGACCAAAACTTTTTTCTTGTATCCATCTTCCGCAATTCTGTCAAAATCAAATTCTTCATGAAATAATGCGATCGTATGCCTGTCTGTTCCCATTGTATCGGAAAAATCTCTAAAAATATAATCCCGATCCTTTATCAACCGATATTTTCGCATAAAAAATTCTAAAACCGGCGGAAATGTTGCTGTTATGATTGCGAATTTTCCTTCCATTTGTTTTAGTTCTGACAAGCCGTAAATTAATGCTGCTACTATCTTAGGAGAATATGACTGAATCTCGTCTATAATTAATTTTGAATATTTCAGTGTTGCTGCAAAAATCTCAGTTCCCGGGGCTTTATAAACAAATTTAAATAATTGATCTACCGTGCAGACAGTAAGTGGATACGAGAACAATTTTGCCTGCTCATATCTGGTATTCCCATCTGTAAATTTCCCATCTGTTCCATCAAAATAACTGCTTAAGCTATCAGAATGAAGCAATGCTACATCCTTATACATATACCTGTTCTTTATTCTGCTATATATGGCATTAGAAGAAACTTTTAACGGTAATGTATAAAAACCTTTCTCACCATTTGCCCATAATAAAGCTGCCTCTGTTTTTCCCGATCCAGTAGGTGCTATAACTACAACATTATCATCACTATGTTCCTGCATAAAAACCTGCAACTCACGCAATGAATTTGAAAAGTAATCGCGAATCGTGCTGCATAATTTTTTCTCAGCAATGTCACTGTGTAATTCTGCTTCTTCATATCCTGCACTTACCGTCCAGTCAAACTTATTCAACAATCCCTTTATCAGCATATATTCACACCATGTTGGCTCATCTACACTTCTCAATTTCATTGTAGGATTATTCGAATACAACAGTTGATTACGATTTGCGGCAGAAAATTTCACATCTTTCTTTCCCAAATATTCCTGCAAATATTTTTTATACCATTTATCGTAATAGTCATAAAAATTTCTATCAGAAAAACTATCCTTCCGATCATGATGATAATAGACTGCTGTCAACAACATAGAAAAGTCATCGTCTGTACATCCAGGTATTTCCTGCTTAATCTGTTTCTCTGATAAACTAAGTGCACTAAGGAAACCATGTGGTATCTGACTTTCTGCCATCCTTGCAAGTCCGGGATTGACAATTGTTTGGAAAATATAATTAGCTTTTCCAAGGTCATGCACTCGGCATGCCTCTAAAACCAGATTCTTTTCCTTTTCTGTAAAATACATATAAAAAATCTCAAAGAATTTTCCTGCACAGTTAACAATATCCTTCTCATGTTCTCTTAAAGTTTTTTGCTCCTGAACAGTTTGCTGTTTCAAAGAATCCAAGTAAGAAATGATCATCTTCGACTCGTTTTCATTCAATTTATCCATCTGGTTGTCCAAAAGATAAATCAATATGTTTCTGATGTCATTTACATTTTTAACCTCTTTCTTGGTGTCATTTGACTTTGCATAATATTCCATATCGTATTGTCAATCCCTCTCTTATCTTGTTATGCGAACGCAACAACATCCCCATAGGTATCGATATATGCATTCACTACTGAAGTATCCTTCGGCATATAATGCGCTTTTATCTTTCCACCATCCGGTTTCCATCTGCGATATCCCTGCGGTGTTATCTCGTATTCCTTTGTTAACATGTAAGTCGTGCTTGTACGTCGTCCAATATCCAGTTCTGATTGAAATGGAATATAGATATTATTTCGAATCGTTGCTGATTCAACTTTCTGTAATTCAACAATTTCTACATTTTGAATATCCAGCAAATCTTCATACCGCCCTAATGATGGATAAATAATCGGACACTTCAGTGCCTGATAAATCTTATCAAAATCTTCCTCCTCAGGTATAATATGTAAAACCATCCGATTATCACAGATCAGTTCTACATGTGCAATCCCCTTAAACACACCATAATCTTTGTCTTCACCTTTGATACAGAGCTGATGTCTTCCTTCTTCATACTTTGTATCGAATTTGAATGAATATCTTGTGTATAATTCTGATACAGAACCTGCGTTTTCTCCCTGGATACTTACCTGCATCTTGTGATAACTGTCAAATCCACTAATTGCATGAATCATACCAATAACAGTTGAATATGGTGGCAACGGATAAGATTCTTTTATAATGAAACTACTTGGTTTTCTGTAGTTCGCAAGGTTTTGAAAACAATCAATTCTAATTGCTCGCTCCATAATATTCATCAACTTCCTTTTTCAACTGTTTAAATACATCCGCAACGGTCTTTGCATGCAATGTATCTTTTAATTCTGCATCATTCTGGAAAATACCTGTCACAACTCCAACACAAGTATTGTTCTTTATATCCTCATCACTTTCAATAATCTCTTCAAGCATCTTCGTGTTTATCGCACCATTTTCCAAAGATACTCTATTTTCAAAGAACGGATTTTTTCTTATATATCGACCACCGATTGCAAATACAGGACTAAGGTTCTCTCTTCTTCCCTTTATATCACGATATAAATACTGGATTGTATCAAGGAATTTCTTTACTCGATCTGCTTTTTCTTCTGCAGATATCTCAAGATCTCCATCCACACCAATACGATCAAGATCTATCGTGATCGTATATGAATAAAATGATTTCTGTATCTCACTCTGTGCGATCGCATTATCAAGATCCTGACGTTTTGCCAATCCAATATTGGTTAAAAATTCCAGATCGCTCTGATAAGGCTCTAATGATACCGCATTACTCAGTCGAACAACTGCACTTCTGGTATCTGCTCCGCCTTTTTTATCCTCTCCTTTTGCGCTGGTCTTCATATAACCAAAAAAGTCAATTTCCGGGTAATCTTTTATATTGGCAGTTGGTGCAAACTGAACCACTCCACTCTTACCATCAACAGGTGTTGTATCCCAGCCTAACTGCTGAATAATATTGTATCTTAATGCCTGTCTTGATATATAAGAATACTGCTCATATGTTCCTCGTGATAATTTTTTGAGTGTCGTAATATTACCTACGCCCTCTCCATAATTTGCACTTTCTGCAAGAAATACCATTGTAAGTGTTAAACCATTCCTAATCATTAACCTTTTCCTCCTTCTTTTCATAATGACTTCCTTCTAATCCCATAAGGAATGCATATCCATACTCTCTAAACTTCTCTCGATTATCCAGACACTCTATGAATGCATCCGGAACTGTCAGATTTACAGAACAATAGATACGCATTATAATTTCCATAAAATGAGAAACATCTCCAACTGCAACTGCATTCAGTAATCGATATACAGTACCTCTGATTCTTGAATCATCGCTTGTGCCTTTCGCAGCCAACAGTTTATTTCTTAATTCATATCCACACTCTCTAACTTTGTATCGATTCACTATCGCACCTCCTATCCTATTCTTATCTACATTGTCTTTCTTCAATAAACTTACACGAATCTGAATGTCATATACCCAGTATGCATCTACCAAATATGTCTTTGTATCCAAAGACTGCCTTAACAAGATATTTAATAATGGATATTGATTTCTATACCGAAGAATATTCAATATTACTGTTTCATGTATATTTATATATTCAGTCCCCTTTTTTATATATGGGTATTTACTTAATACATCAAGTCCAGCCCTTACTTTCTCATCATTTAATATTGCAAGGATATTTTTATTAATAATATCAAATGTATAACGTTCGCTTTCATCTCTTCCTCTGGTTATAACCTGAATATTACCAAGTTCTTCTGTCTTCATCTTCAATAACAGATTCAATGTTCTGGAAATCCATGAAGTATATCGTTCTTCATCTTCTCTTTCCGCATCCTGCATGACGCCATCCTTACGATTTGCTTCTAATAATTCCTGAATGTTCTGATCCGTATTAATAAACAAAAATCGATTTCCCATCAGATAAAAACCAAGCGGAGATAACGCATATACAAATGCACACACCGGACACAGGAAAGCATCTACCTTACAATTCCAGAAAGCTGATTGTTTTCTTGCCAGATCATCTGCCTGATCCTTCATAAATGCAAGTGATACTTTCGTCTTCGAATCAATCATTGCACTACAATCAATGCATATCTCCTTTGCCTTCTTTTGATCAATTGCTATATAAGTCCGAAATGGTTCTGAAAAATCATTTTCAAAAACCTCTCGCATATTTTTCGCTGCATTTGCACGTAATAGAAAACATTTTCCATCCCAGAAACGATTGATGTAATTGTATATAGCACTTTTCATGATCAAGGTTTCTGCACAAATGGGCTGAATAAGAAATTCATGTAACTGAACCAATCGATCCCGCAACAGTTCCGGTTCCATAGATTCTTTCAGTTTTACCGCCTTAAGCAACTCATATGCTTCTGTGGTATCAACCTCATCCTTTATACTGGCAATGCCCGATTTATAACTGTTAGACAAAAGTTTATCGTTAATGAATTTGATATCATCTTTCCACTTTTTACCATCCCATTCCGGCAAATCCAGTACAGCTAACAAATTCTTAATCTTATCCAATATTGTTTGATATACACTATGTGACCTGTAATATGTCGTGATCCCACGGAAGTATAAATCCGTCCAGTCCGTTTTCTGACAGAAATCTGTATCAAGCCATAATTGCTGATTATCCTCCGTATAGCCATAATCCAAATCTTCCGATGCATCAGCAATTTCGTCCAGTATATAATGCATACCTACGATTCCCGCATTTTTCAGAAAATCACCCATTGGTATATAGATTCTACCCAAACTTATAATCCTCCTTTCTTCTAACCTAATACTTCAAACTTTCCATTTCCCGTCGACCTGCGCGCTCCAATTCCGGATCTCTGCAAAACATTTAATAAAGCAACAGAACCTTTCAATTTGAAAATGCCAAGCGACGCATCTGTATTTCTTCCAAACACTGGTATTACAACCTTTTTCCCTTTGATTGCCTGAATAGAAAAATCATCTGTCTCAACCGGAATATTCATTCTTTCAATAAAGATCTTAACATTCTCTTTCACAACGTCTGCAAACTCATTCTTATCAAACGTATAATAAGTATCTGAATTCGTATCATTATCATGATATCTTGCCAATAATGGGCTCTGCATTTTTATGATGATTTCATCGTCTGTAATATCATTTATATTCTGAATATACACAGACATTAATTGCATGGAATTTTTATTCATCGAATAATGTCTGAATTTCATAGTCTGAAACGCATTAAACAAATATAAAAATTCCTTATCATCAGCATCCGTAAAAAATACCATGAATTCGTCCTTATCAAGAAGTATCTTATCAGCTGTAAACTTAGCTCCAGGCAAATAATACGAATAAGTAAACGTCTTCATGATTGATCTGCTCTTATCATATAAACGCTGATACAAATCTTCGGAAATATTCTTCGTCGCAGCCTTTAAAAAACTTGTAAACAATCGATCCATCTCTTTCGGAAGAAACGAGTATTCCAATTTAAAACAAAGCTTAATCTGATACATTTTTTCACCTCCTCATAATTTATTTGACTTTGTATTATCAAATTAGCACATCTTTAACGCAATGTCAATAACAATGACTTTAAAATAAATTAATTGGTATTGGTTTTGATTTCAAGTAAAATCATTTTATTGTATTTTTCTACTTTTCCATATATAATTTTAAATACATTGTGGAATGTAAGTATTAATTTATTATCAAGACATTTAATAATGGTCACATATTGGAATGCACCTTATATTCCACAATGTATTTTTTATTGCGCTTCTTAAAATATAATAATCTATACCATGTACAAAAAATCGTCCATCGTATCAATTTCACTTCATAATTATAGGGATTTCATATTAGGAAATATAGAAAACTAAAAAGTTTCTATGCTAGACCCGCCACCTTTTATTATGGAAATATTATACCTTTATTTGTCATAATGTGCAATAATATACGCATATTTTGTCAAATTTTAGAAAATACACTTTCAAATACCAATAATTCAAATGCAAACACCCCCGCTTATACAAGCGAGGGCGTTTTGCAAACCATGTAATACATTTAGAACCTCACAACTTCCGGCTCATGTGTAAATGATGAGAATGTTGCTGTGGCATTCTTAAAATAAAATACCTCGGTGTTACCATCATCTGCGGAATACATCTTCTGTAATGAAGGGTATGCATCCAGCATAGACTGTCTTGCTTCTCTGCGGTCATCTTCCACCAGTTCTCCTGCCACACGAAGCCATTCTCCATTCATAAAAGCACAGATCTCAACCTTCGGATTTGCATGGATCTGCTTTGATACATTTTTTACTTTGCCTGTCTGTATGTATAACTTGCCTTCAAAAATATGGGCAGTTCCAAATGGTCTGACTCTTGGCTGGTCACCCTCTACAGTTGCTAAATAATAAGTTTCTGCGTCCTTTAGAAATTTTGCTACTCGTTCCATAGCATTGTCCTCCTGTTTATAAGCTTTTTAATAGCTTACGCCTCATACACTGGCTCAAAATCCTCTACCCCATGTCCACATATCGGGCAAGTGAAATCTGCCGGCAGCTCGCTTCCTTCATATACATAATTACAGATACGACAGCGCCAGCCTACAATCTTCTTGTCCTGGGCTTTCGGTTCTGCTTTTGGTTTTACCTTTGTCTGATAATCCGCATAAGTCAGCGGTGCATTTTCATTGATCAGCTTGGCATCTACGACTTCTGCGATAAATAACGTATGTGTGCCAAGGTCGTGCTGTTCTACTACTTTTCCGCTGATCACGGCACAGGCATTCCATCCCATATACGGAATGTCATTGCAGTCCTTTGGCATTTGCAGATCTGCGAATTTATCCACATCTCTGCCGGACTGGAACCCGAAATGTTTTATCGTCGCAAATGAGCAGGTCTGATCCAGAATACTTAAGGCGAATATCCCGCTCTCTTTCAACAGATCACATGTATAATTCGTGTTTAATACAGATATTGCAACCCGAACCGGATTACCTGCCACCTGCATACATGTATTTGTGATGCAGCCATTTACCTTCTCCCCTGATCTGGTGGACAACATGAATACACCATAGGATAAATTATAGATTGCTTTTTTGTCCATATGCTTGTACCTCCCTTTTACAAAATACGATTTGTTTTTTCATCCTTGCAAACAAATAATTTTATATTCATTATACCACAAACCGAATAAATTTATAATTCTTTTCAAGAATTATTCTCAATAATATACATTGTGAAAAAATCAGGCAGCTTGATATCCCCGATTCAGGATTGCTGCCTGATTTTTCTGCTTCTGTCTCTACTATATAATAAATAACCGGTAGCTGCTATCTTCTACTTCCCGCATTTCTCCACGCATGGAGCACTTGTATCAAATGCTGAGTTAAATGCATAGAAGTTCTTTGTATCCATCTTGTCACGGACAATGCCAAGGCTTTCACCGAAACGCTGGAAATGTGCGATCTCACGTTCACGAAGGAATTTGATCGGCTCATATACATCCGGATAGTCCTTGCAGAGACGCAGGATATTGTCATAAGTCGACCGGGCTTTCTGCTCTGCTGCCATATCTTCGAAAAGATCCGTGATCGGATCACCCTTGCTCTGGAATTCGCAGGCGTTAAATGGAATGCCGCCTGCTGCCTGCGGCCAGATTCCTAAGGTGTGATCGATGTAATATTTGTCAAATCCCGATGCCTTAATCTCCTCGATCGATAACCGGCAGGTAAGCTGGTAGATGATCGTGGCAACGATCTCCAGATGTCCCAGCTCCTCTGTACCGATATCGGTAAGAATTGCTTTCACCTTATTGTCCGGCATCGCATAACGCTGGGACAGGTACCGCATAGATGCACCCATTTCACCATCCGGTCCGCCGTATTGTGAGATTATCGCCTGTGCAAGCTGTGCATTTGTCTCTTTGATATTTACCGGAAACTGTAATCTTTTTTCATAGATCCACATTTAACAACCACACTCCCTTTCCCATGGCCAAGGTTTGTCAACCCAGTCAAAATAATTGTCATCATTTACCTGATATCGGTTCAATGGACCATAGGCGGTCGTGTATTCGCGGACTGCCTGCTGCCGCATTGCTTTATAATTGCTGTATGCTGCCAGTGCCTTCGGACATTCCGGGTGAGTGTCCAGATACAGGGAAATGTCATCCAACGCGAAGGACACTTCTGTTATAAAGGCAAAGAGCTGCTGTTTGTTCATATTATTCATTGCCTATTTCCCCCTTACACCACAAAAGATCAGATTCAGATCCGGGAACATGGTTCCTTCGCACAGACCCTTTTTCGCATCATAGAGTTCCCCAAATTCCTGACTTGGCACATACGCCATACCAACCGGATGCGGACTGAATCTGCCACAGGTCTCGACATCCTTTCTTGTTGTTTCGCAATGATCCTGTCTGGAAGAACATCCGCCTGTGCCCTGACGGTTTCCATTGCAGGAAGAGGCATTGCGGTTATTTGCATATTGCATCATGAGATTTGGCTGAGCAGGATATCTGCCGCCATTTCTGTTGCAGTTTCTATACTGTTCCAAATGAATATACCTCCTGAATTTGCATATTATTCATCTCTCTATACTTTATGGGGGAAATGTAAAAATGTGACATATTACAGAATGATTGAGACGAATACATATAAAAAGAGCAGTAAACCTGATAATTTTACTGCTCTTTTTATATGTATTAATTTAACAAATTTTCTATATTTCTTGCACCATACAATAACCGTCGTACTTCCATAACATCATCAATTACCACATAATAAATTACATAATTTCTCACATAAATCCGGTAATATGGATATTCACGTTTTTTTCTGGAATGATATGGTTCAAACGCTACCGGATTGTTTAATCTGGCTAATATTGCTGTTTCAACATCATTTATCAGTCGCATTGCCGCTTCTTCATTTTTTAAAACCTTCGAAATATAATTCACTGTATCAAGCAAATCCTGTTCAAAAAGTGGCAAATATCTTAACTTGTAGATTTTATCTTGCATCTATCACACTCCTTGCTTTGCTAAATACTTCTTCATGTGAAAGTCTTTTATCTGTCGCTTTTGCCTGTCTGTCAGCTTCATCAAGTTTCATTTCAACATTCTCTGTAAGATTAGCATACTCTTCCATACTTAAAACAACCATCGCCCCATATCCATTTTTCGTTAAATATACAGGCTTTCCACTATTCACAATTGTTTCAATTTCAGGGAACTTATTTCTAAGATCTGAAACCGGTCTAATCTGTATCATTTTTATCACTCCTTTTTGTTCGATGCTCCTTGGAGCTAATAACTTATCGTTATTTTATCTTAATTTTAATATTATTGCAATAATAAAATAGGCAAAATTTGTTTTATATAGATTTTAAACTAATAATACTATAGCATATCTTCCCCATCCCCCCGCATATATTCATTATGTAACAGCAAAATCAAAGGGGATTCTATGATTAATCTGATCTGGGCTGCCATGATCTTAGTCGGTATTATCACCGCACTTCTGACCGGGCATATGGAAGATGTGAATGCAGGTATCATTGATGCCGGGAGTGACGCCGTTTCGCTCTGTATCACCATGCTTGGAATTGTTACGATGTGGTGTGGAATTATGAAGATTGCAGAACGCACCGGTCTGATGAAGAAATGGTCATCGAAAATGTCCCCTGTCATGAGATTCTTATTTCCGAGACTTTCCCCGGAGCATCCGGCATATGAATATATGTGTACGAACATCATTGCAAATATTGTAGGGCTTGGGTGGGCTGCAACACCGCCGGCACTAAAGGCGATGCAGGAACTGGCTAAGGACAACAAGGGAAGCAAATCTGCCAGTCGAGAAATGTGCGTCTTCCTGATCCTGAATATTTCTTCGCTGCAACTGATTCCGGTAAATATCATTGCCTATCGTGCAACCTATGGTTCTGAACATCCTACCGCCATTATCCTGCCCGGCATCATCGCAACCGTCTGCTCCACCGCCGTCGCCGTCCTGCTGGCTGTCATTATTAACAAACGAGGAAAATGAAGCGGCGAGTTCACTTAGAAATCTTTAATAAGCAGCGCAGTTGACTTTCATAATACAGAATATATCTGTGTATATATTTCGGTTTGGCAAGTTATTTATCGCAGACGTATGTCTGATTTTGGAAAAGTCAACGAGCATCGTTTGAGTTTTCGAAGCATGTTTGAGCCTGTTTACAGGCGAGTTCGCGTAGAAAACTCATAATAGACAGCGCAGTTGACTTTCAAAATCGACATGTCTGCTAAATAACCTGCCAAAACGAAATAAACATACACAGAATCTTAATGGAGGCTTGTCATGCTGACAACAATCTCAAACAGTATCATCCCAATGGTCATATTTGCTGTTGTGTTATACGGCTGTATTAAAAAGACGAATGTCTATGAAGATTTTATTGACGGAGCATTTGACGGAATGAAGATCGTAGTCGAATTAGTTCCAACATTGATCGGCCTATTTGTGGCTGTGCGAATCCTGAATGATTCCGGTGCCCTTGGCCTGATCACAACCGCTCTGAAGCCGATTGCTTCTCTCATACATACCCCGGATTGTGTGATCCCCGTCATTATAACGAAGCTGTTCTCCTCCGGGTCTGCCACCAGTCTGATGCTAAATATCTTTAACGACTATGGACCTGATTCCAGAGAAGGACTCACCGCTGCCATTATCCTTAGCTGTACGGAATCTTTATTCTATACGATGTCTGTATATCTGATGGCTGCCAAAGTCCGCAAATCCCGATATATCATCCCCTGCGCCCTGTTGTCTCTCGGTGCAGGGATCGTCGTAAGTATCCTGCTGGCAAATATGTTAGTATCCTAGGGTACCTGTTTTTCAAGTGCCCTTTTTCTTTTTTATTCTAACATCCGCATCGCTTCTTCCATCACCTGAAGCTTATAGATCGTCTGCGCCACAAGATCTTCTCTGGCATTCACATCCGACTGGATCTCCCGCCGCTTTGTATCCTGTAACTGATATCCGGTTCTGACTTCGTGAAGCTGCTCGCCTTTTGCAGCCAGCTCGCGTTCAAGCCGTTCTGCATCTGCGCGTTCTTTTCGTATTCCGTCTGCCTTATTCTGATCGATCAGTCGTGCAAATACGTAACCGATCACAAAGCAGAGCACGATCGCAAGTATTGATGTAACCAGAAAACGAACCACATCTGTACCATTCATACGCTCTGACATTTGAATGTACGCCCGTGGCATCAGGAACAATGCCATGATACAGAATATGACAAATGGAACAATGGCGGCACGGATACCGGTTCGTATCCATTTGCTTCTGTGTCTTGGTACGATCTGCGCCTGATTGTTCCGGACAGTCAGAATCTCCAGTTTGTTCTTCCGTTCCATTGCCCATGCTTCATTTAAGCGTTCCAGTACATCCGGACTTTCTGCCAGCCGTTCCTTTGCCTGTTCATATGCCTGAATATCCTTTGAGGTACGGAGTTTATCCATATCCTGTTTCAGATTCTCAAGCACTACCCGGATCGTTTCCTCATAAAGCCGGTCATTCATTTTCCGGCTGCTTCTGGTGTATATCTTTGATCGTTCTATAACGAGGTCAACTGCCAGCTTCGCCCCATCCTCCCGGATCGGAGAGTCGGCATCCAGTTTATCAAGCAATCGTCCAAATGCATTTCCTCGGTTTGCTTTTCTGTATTCATCATAATCCTCACGCTGATACACTTCTCCGATCAGCGCGGCAATCCGGTAAGTGGCCAGTGCTTCCTGCAAATGAAAGGACTTCTCACATTTTTCCGGTCGTACCAGATAGATCGAATAAATATTTTTTTCTCCCTCTCTTGCAATAATACGATGCAATTCATCTGCCAGTTCTTCATCTGACATATAATTACTGACCGGATAGCGGATCGTCTTATATTCTTTTTGTGATGCAGGCACAAGCCGTACCGATACCACGCCATCTGATAACTTTCCCTGCACATAGCCATGCGGTCCGGTCTCCCTGTTATTGTCCGGTTCCAATACACCCGGATAACAAATCCTGCCATTGTACATATTTTTATAGGAAGCTTCATGTCCTAATCCGATATAATCAAATCCTGCTTTCCGGATTGTCGGATAATCGATCGGTATCGCGCCATGATTTCCGGCATGAGCCAGCAGAATATTTGTCATCTCATCATCCGCCGGTGTCAGTTCATCTAAAACTGCCATCTGCGCTCCGGCACTATAATAGCCGGCACAATAAAGTACCGCATTTTTTTTCGGAAACCGGATAACATCGATCATGGCAGTTGCATTTTCATGTTTTACTCCATATATTGCAGAGCCTGCCGGAACCGGATTCCGATACTCGCTGCAGCCTGCCACATAAATATTTGACCGGAAAGAATAGCCCGTAAGTGCACTATCTGATTTCATGTAATCATGATCTCCCTGACAATAAATGACCGCCGTTTTATCAAGCGGCAGAAATATCTCATCAATCCACGCAAGATCTTCTTCTGTTGCCGGATGGTCAAAGAGATCCCCTGTGATAAATACAAAATCAGCCTGTAATTTTCCTGCATCAGAAACAACCTGTTTCAAGGTCGTTATCCCGTCCTTTTCACAGGTCTGTCCGAACAGTAATTTGTCTGATTTTCGTCCGATATTCACATCACTGATATGGATAAACTGAATTGCTCCCATCGAGATCTCCCGTCTTCTCACTTCATTTTCCTGCCAAATGTATATTTTTCACTTTATTTTCTAAAGTTCGTGAATAATTTTCCATAATTTTATTAAGTTTGACTTCTTATATACTATCATACCATATTTTTATGCCGGATACATCCTGTTTTTCGATACGGCTGATTGACTTTTGAAAAATGCTCTCGTATAATAATGAGTGTTTTTTTAATGAGAGCGTATGTCTATGCGTTTTTAGAATATATCAGGAGGAAATTATTATGCCTATTAAGTACGTGTTTGTCACAGGCGGTGTCGTATCCGGTCTTGGTAAAGGTATCACTGCTGCCTCCCTTGGTCGTCTGCTCAAAATGAGAGGCTACAAGGTTACCAGCCAGAAATTCGATCCATACATCAACATGGATCCGGGTACTATGAACCCGATCCAGCATGGTGAAGTATTCGTAACCGATGATGGTGCGGAGACTGATCTGGATCTTGGTCATTATGAGCGTTTTATCGATGAAAGTCTGAATAAGAATTCGAATGTTACGACCGGTAAGATCTACTGGAGTATCTTACAGAAAGAACGCCACGGCGACTTCGGCGGACACACCGTACAGGTAGTTCCACATATAACAAATGAAATCAAAGAGCGCTTCTATCGGAATCCGGATGCAAAGGATACCGAGGTTGCGATCATCGAAATTGGCGGTACAGTCGGTGATATCGAGAGCCAGCCTTTCTTAGAGGCGATCCGTCAGTTCACACATGATGTCGGACATGAGAATTGCATTATGATCCACGTTACTCTGATTCCTTATCTGAAAGCTTCCGGTGAATTAAAGACAAAGCCAACGCAGGCGAGTGTTAAGAACCTGCAGGGAATGGGTATCCAGCCGGATATTCTGGTCTGCCGTTCTGATTATCCACTGGATCAGGGCTTAAAGGATAAGATTGCATTATTCTGTAATGTACCTAGCCAGAATGTCATCCAGAATCTGGATGTTGATGTATTATATGAAGTTCCTCTCGCTATGGAGAAAGAGCATCTCGCTGATGTTGTATGCAAATGCTTACATATGGATTGTCCTGCTCCGGAACCACATGCATGGAAGGAATGGAATGATATGATCACTGCCTGGAAGAATCCGGAAAAAAAGGTTCGTGTTGCTCTCGTCGGCAAATATGTCTCACTGCATGATGCATACATTTCCGTTGTTGAATCCTTAAAGCATGCCGGTGTTGCAAACGATGCCGAGGTCGAGATCAAATGGGTAGATTCTGAACTTGTAACTCCTGAAAATGTGGAAGAAACACTGAGTGACGTCGATGGAATCCTTGTTCCGGGCGGTTTTGGTGACAGAGGTAT
Organism: Coprococcus ammoniilyticus; assembly: GCF_025567345.1. Taxonomy (NCBI): domain Bacteria; kingdom Bacillati; phylum Bacillota; class Clostridia; order Lachnospirales; family Lachnospiraceae; genus Coprococcus; species Coprococcus ammoniilyticus. Next base: position 282,767 of record NZ_JAOQJS010000006.1, on the reverse strand, counting down.
CGAAGGCATGATCACAGCGATCCGGTATGCAAGAGAGAAAAAGGTTCCTTACCTTGGTCTGTGTCTCGGTATGCAGCTCACGATCGTTGAATTTGCAAGACATGTCCTTGGTTATGCAGATGCCCACAGTTCAGAATTCAATCCGAACTCTTTCCATCAGGTTATTCATATCATGCCGAATCAGCATGATGTAACAGACCTCGGTGGAACATTAAGACTTGGTTCTTACCCATGTGTACTCAGCAAAGATTCCAAATCCTATGAGCTCTATGGCACAGAATATATCCATGAGCGTCACAGACATAGATATGAAGTCAACAATGACTACCGTAAGGCTTTAACAGATAATGGTATGGAACTGGTTGGTCTCTCTCCTGACGGTCACATCGTTGAGATGATCGAGATTCCGGATCATCCTTGGTTCATCGGAACTCAGGCGCATCCGGAATTCAAGTCCAGACCAAATAAAGCACATCCGCTTTTCAAAGGCTTTGTTGCTGCGGCACTCGCCCACGAAGAAGCCTAAACATATCCAGTATAATAAAAATGCAGGGTATGGTGGTCTGTATATCTTTATTACGCAAGACGTTTTCACTCTATTCCGACGCAACGGTGCTAAGTTCTTCGCCTGCGGCGACTCACTAAGAACCGGCGTTGGCAACTGAGACCTTAGCAGGCTCGCCGAGGTTAGTTCGAAGTTACACAGAGTGAACAGGCTTGCTTCATAAAATATACAAACCGCCATACCCTGCATTTTTATATGTCCTATTCGAAGTAAAAAGGGTGCGTAGAGTCGTATAGCCTCCGCCATACAGGTTACCCTGTGTCATAATGACATTGTGAGAATTTCGTCGCGAGTTACACATTGTCAGCAAATGCGGGCGCATGTTTGAGTCCGTAGGACGAGTTTGCGCAGGAGCATAAGCGAATCAGACATGTGTAACGAACAGAAATCGCAACAAGTCATTATGGCAGGGTAATCTGTATGGCGGAGGCTATATATCTCTACGCACCCCTATCTTTTTACATCATGGCTTCAGCGCGCGGGTTGCGTTGATGATCGCGAGGAAGGCAACACCGACATCGGCGAATACCGCTGCCCACATATTTGCAAAACCAAGGGCACCGAGTACCATAACAATGATCTTGACAGCAAGTGCAAACACAATGTTCTGCTGCACGATACGAACCGTCTTTCTGGCAATTGCATATGCTACGGCAATCTTGCCCGGATCATCATCGATCAAAACGATGTCTGCTGCTTCAATCGCAGCATCCTGACCCATAGCTCCCATTGCGATACCGACATCGGCACGCATTAAAACAGGCGCATCATTGATTCCGTCACCGGTGAAGATCAATGTACTGTCTTCATCCTTCTCGCGGAGAAGCTGTTCTACTTTATCTACCTTATCACCCGGCATCAGCTCTGCACATACAGTATCAATGCCAAGCTCTTTTGCTACACTGTCAGCAACCTCTTTCTTATCACCGGTCAGCATAACAACATTATCAATTCCACATTTCTTGATTGATGCGATCGCATCCTTAACGCCATCCTTGATCTCATCAGCGATCGTGATACATCCCTTATATGCACCATTTTCCGCTACGAAAAGGACTGTTCCAACCTTGGATGGCTGTTTTGCTCCTGCCATAGATATCTTTCTGGAATCCAGAAGCTTCTTATTTCCGACTAACACTTCTTTTCCATCTTTTAAGACCTTGATACCCATTCCGGAGATTTCCTCATATCCATCGAGGCGGTCGATCTGTACCGTTCCCTTATATGCAGCCTTGATCGATGCTGCGATCGGATGGTTGGAGTAATATTCGCCATATGCTGCAAGTTCCAGAAGATCATCCTCACTGATTCCATTTGCACATGTCTCTACAACCTTGAATACACCCTTTGTCAGAGTTCCGGTCTTATCAAATACGGCAATCTTTGCTTTACCCAGAAGTTCCAGATAGTTACTTCCTTTTACAAGGATACCTGCCTTGGATGCTCCGCCGATTCCACTGAAGAAACTAAGTGGAATGGAGATGACCAATGCACATGGACAGGATACTACCAGAAAGATCAGTGCACGGTGGAACCATTTACCAAATTCACCTACAAAGATCGGCGGAATGATCGCTACTGCAAGTGCAAGGAAACATACGATCGGTGTATAGTATTTTGCAAATCTGGTAATGAACTGCTCGTACTGTGCTTTTCTCGTACTTGCATTTTCCACCAGTTCCAAAATCTTCGATACGGTCGAATCGTCAAATTCCTTTGATACCTTGACACGGATCACACCGTTCTGGTTAATCACACCACTTAACACTTCGTCACCAACAGACAGCTTTCTAGGTACGGATTCACCGGTAAGCGCTGCTGTATCTACAAATGTTTCACCTTCGATAACAGTACCATCGAGAGGAACTTTTTCACCCGGCTGCACGATGATGATATCACCGATCGCAACTGTCTCCGGTTCTACCTGAACGATCTGTCCATCTTTTTCAATATTTGCATATTCCGGCATAATGTTCATCAAATCTGTGATACTGGCTCTTGATCTGTTGACTGCATATTTCTGGAACCATTCTCCGACCTGATAGAACAGCATAACGGCTGCCGCCTCGCCAAATTCTCCGGTTCCGTATGCGCCTACAGTTGCAACTGCCATCAGGAAGTTTTCGTCAAATACATGACCCTTGCTGATATTTTTGATTGCCTTTAAAAGGACATCATATCCTGCCATCAGATATGGTACTGCGAACATCGCAGCCTTTACAACTGTATCCCACACTCCATTCAAATGGATGAGCTTCTCTGCAATCTCGCATGCGATAAATACCACCAGTGCAACGATGATTCGAATTAACATCTTTTTCTGCTTCTTACTCATAATCCATCACCTTTTTTCTGCTATCTGCGATAATTTTCTTATTTTATCTTCTCTTTCAGCTTATGTAAATCTGTAACGTCTTAATGTTCAGATCTGCATTATTTCTAATATTCGATCGTAGCTTCCTCATCAATGCTCTTGATGATCTTTTCTGCCTGCTTTAAGATCTCGTCTAATTTGTCTTCATCTGCGTCTAATGTAAGTTTCTGTGCCATAAAGCTGATAGATGCGCTGTTAACTCCCGGTAACTTGCTGATCTGCTCCTCCATCTTTGCTGCACAATTTGCGCAATCTACATCACTTAAATTATATCTCTTCTTCATAATATCCACCTTTAACCTTTCTTATTATTCAAATATATGCTCAAGTCCCATTCGCATGATCACTGCTACATGGTCATCGGCAAGCTCATAAAACATATTCTTTCCGGCTCTGCGGTTCTTGATCAGCTTCGCCTGTTTTAACACTCTTAATTGATGAGAAATGGCAGATGCATTCATTCCAAGCTCTTCTGCGATGTCACCAACACTTTTTTCGTGATCCAGCAGTGTGTATAAGATCTGGATTCTGGTAGAATCGCCAAATACTTTAAACAACTCGGCCAGATCATACAGATTCTCTTCGTCCGGCATCATCTCATTAATCTCAGCGGTGATCTCAGCAATATCGTTCTCTTTGCATTCACATGCTTCCCTGCTGTCCGTATTCATTCTGTTCCTCCTCTCGTTGTTTTATTGAACATTTGAATATCTGTTCATATGTTGTTTTTAATATAACATTATGTTTGTACCCTGTCAACTGATTTTTATATTTGCTTCAAATAAATTTTTGTCGCCAGATTCATTATGTTATATTTTTTCATTTTATACCTTCATCCTGTGTATACATTTTCCCTTATAATGGCAGTATATTTTTTTCATGTTCGCACAAACTAGAGATATGGAACCATTAATTTTGCGACGCCTTGCCAAAAACTAATGTCCAAATAATTAGAAATCAGAGAGGAATGCCATGAAAGTATTTAATGTTATTTGTCTTACTCTTGTGATCGTTGGGGCGATCGTTTGGGGTATCATCGGAATCTTTAATTTTAATCTTGTAGATGCTTTATTCGGAACCGGCTCCGCCTTTTCCAGAATCATCTACACACTCGTTGGTATCGCCGGACTGTACCTGATCTCCTTCTACGGTCTGATCTGCAACGAGGACTAGCCGAACACGCAAAAAATCCCCCTTATGGTTGTGTGCCCTCTTCATATGCTGGTTCTTCCACTAACAATGACCTGCTGCGTTTTCTGTATGTTGCACATGCCTGATCCGTAAATACTCCTGTGCCAACTCGCCTTCGGCTCAGACAGGCACCCGTATTTACTGGCAATGTGCACCATACAACGAAAGCCTCGCATATGTCATATTTTAGTGGAAGAACCAGCATACAAAGAGGGATTTACTATCCACAATGAAGGATTTTTTCTGCTATTGATATTCCCACTATGAAAAACTCGCGAATGTTTTTTCATAGTGAAAACACCAACACTCGAAACTGGATAAATCCCTGTATATCGAATGGTGTATTTTTCTGTTTATCTTTTTATTACTCATTTACATATAGCAACAAAACGCCCACCAAACAAATCTGATCTGGTACCTGCTCTATTATAATATGACATTAGCGAGGATTTCTTGATGAATTGCACATTGTCAGCGAATGCGGGTGCTTGTCTGAGTCCGAAGGACGAGTTAGCACAAGAGCATGAGCGGATAAGACATGTGCAATGAATAGAAACCGCAGCAAGTCATTTATAATAGGGTAGGTATCAGATCAGATTCATTTGGTAGGCGTTTTTCTATAGTTAAAATAAAAATTCTTCGACAACGCAGCGGATCAGGCAGTAGAGGATGACCACGATCATAAGCGGGGTAAGCAGTCGAAGCTTTTTGCCATTTTCATCGTACCGGTTAAAAGGTTCGGTGAATACAGCGGTGAAACTCTCCTTTCTACCATTTATAACTGCAAGCAGATAAATAATTCCTGCCGATATTACAGTGCCAACCAGTGCCATAGGTATATATGCCCGGATGGTGCTGAGCAGCATCGTCTGTGTTACTTCTGTATTTTCTGCCTGATCTTTTAACGCCGGAATGATATTTGCAATATGCTTTATAACAACAGAAAAACCATTGATCAGAAAATGCATGATCATTGTTGGAATAATGCTTCCGGTTGCTTCTACAACAAATCCAAAGATCAGACCGATCACAACCGCATATGCCATCTGATTAAAATTCATATGCATCAGTCCAAATAAAAAGCCTGACATCAATATGGCCTTTAATCTGCCGGCTTCATGAAAGCTTCCGAACATGACACCACGATACGCCAGTTCTTCTATCACACACGGCAAAAATGCCATGAAAAAAAGCGAAGTCCCAAGTGTATTATGATCAACCAGTGCTGAAGCTGCATTGCTGATCTCATTTCGCACAAATAACATTGAGATTGCATTTAACAATGTAATAAGTGGCTCCATAAACAGAACCAGTGGTGGAATCAGCAGGAGTGTCAACGGATGAAATCTCCGAAACCAGATGATATCCTTTACATGCTTTCTCATGATGAACAGATATAACACTGTTGGTACAAATATCAGACTCTGACTGAATAATATGTTTTGTTTTATCGTGATGCCGGAAAACAGATCTGTAAATAACGCCAGCACCGTTACGACCTCGTAAACTGCGATCAAAGCTGTAAACAAACATTCAGCTCCAAAAATTTTCTTTCTTGTCTCCATATACCCTCTTATAATAATGTGGCAGATATCATTCATACATCTGCCACACCATCATTTTAAAATCTTTATTTATACAACTGCTACTGCTTCGATCTCAATCAGTACGTCTTTTGGAAGTCTTGCAACTTCTACACAAGAACGTGCAGGGAAATCTTTGTTGAAATATTCTTTGTAAATATCGTTGATAATTGAGAACTGGTTCATATCCTTAATAAATACTGTAGTCTTTACAACCTTGTCACAGGATGAACCGGATGCCTCGATCAGATTCTTCAGATTTGAGATTGCCTGTTTTGCCTGAACTGTGATATCTCCTTCTACTAACTGATTCGTTGCAGGATCGATCGGAACCATTCCTGACGTAAATAAAAATCCATTAGCAACGATTGCCTGTGAATATGGTCCGATTGCCTGTGGTGCTTTCTCTGTGCTTATTATCTTCTTATCCATTTTTATATCCTCCTGAAATTTAATGCCTATATCTCCATAATGATCTCTCTTGCCAGACTCTCCGGTATGGCTTTTGCATACTGGTCACCATCAAATACCTCGATTGCGCCGATTCCATGCTGTAAAACGAAACGCAAATGTCCGTCTCTGACCTTCTTATCGGTATACAGCTTCTTAACCAGAGCGTCACGGTCAATATAATCCGGAATCTCCGTTGGAAGATCTGCCTGCTTCAACATGGCAACCATAGCTGCTTCATCCTCTGCTGTACAGTAGCCAAAATGTTCTGCCATCTTCACCTCTGCAACCAGACCGATCGCAACGGCCTCTCCATGCAGCAGCTTATAATCACTGACTGTCTCGATGGCTCTTCCAACCGTATGTCCAAGGTTCAAAACCTCACGCAAACCGCTTTCCCGCTCGTCCTTCATAACGACCTGATATTTGATCTCGCAGTTCTTCTCCGCGATATGTCTGCATACCTCGTCCTTTACTGCAAACACATCTTCGATATGCTCTGACAGATAATCGAAGAATTCCCTGTCTGCAAGGCAGGCGTGCTTGATCGTCTCTGCAAGACCTGAAGATAACTGCCGCTGTGGAAGTGTCTTCCATGTTGCGATATCCAGATATACCTTCTGCGGCTGATTAAACAGTCCGATCAGATTGGTTGCAAGCGGTGTATCGACCGCTGTCTTTCCTCCCACGGATGCATCCGCTGCCGCAAGTAATGTCGTTGCATAATTGATAAATGGAATTCCTCTGCCGTAGGTTCCGGCTACAAATCCTGCAAGGTCTGTCACCACGCCACCGCCAACGGCGATAATGCAGCAATCTCTCCGATATCCCTTTGCAAGCATGGTATCTTCTACATACTCCTTTGTCGCTCTGGTCTTGCTCAGTTCTCCTGCCGGAAAACTTATAAGATCTGTCTTGTATCCTGCTTCTTCAAGCATCTTATAAATCTTGTCCGCATACAGCTCTTTTACATTGCTGTCTGTAACTACTACAAATTTGGATATTTTTCCAACCAGACCGGCTTTCAGATCATCGATCAGCTTCTGTTCCAGCTCATATCCAATCTCGATCTCATAGCTGTCGTCTACTACTTTTTTTAATTCAACCTTGAAATTACTCATCTTCATCCTTTCATTTCCTGGTACTTTTCAGCCATATAACACGCATAGCTGTCTTTTTGTTTCTCCTGAACATTCCTGCTCATTTACGAATACATTATTTGATGATAATGTTTTTCTCTGTGATCCGGATCTTACCCTCTTTTAACAGATGTCCAACCGCACGCTTAAATGCATTCTTGCTGAGTCCGAACTCTTTCTCGATCACTTCTTTATCTGCCTTGTCATTAAATGGTAAGGTTCCTCCATAGCTTTCGATGATATTGTATACCATCTCGCTGTCATTGTTGATCTGTTCACGGATCGGCTTCTGTAAACTCAGATTGAGTTTGCCGTCTTCTCTGACATTTGCCACACGGGCTTCTACCGTCTCGCCCACATTGATCCGGGAATGGATCTCCTTCATCGGGATCAGGGCTGAATAACGATTATCAACCGCAACAAATGCTCCCAGATTCTGATTAAATTCAAATACCGTTCCACTTACAGAATCCCCTGCCTTATATGGGGACTGTGTCTCCAGATAGGCATATACCTTCATGCTGACGCACAAACGCTTGGAACGATCCTCATACATCCGGACCAGATACGACTGACCTTCCCTTACCTTGCTTGTCTGCTCTTTAAAAGGAAGCAGGATATCTTTTTCCAGTCCCCAGTCCATAAATGCACCGATGCCCGTCACATTGACACATTTTAATACTGCAAGTTCTCCCATCGTTATGATCGGATGATTTGTTGTTGCGATCAGACGATCTGCGGAATCACGATAGATAAATACATCTAATTGATCTCCCATTCTTGTTCCCGCAGGTACCTGTTTCTTCGGAAGCAGGACTTCCTCGTCGTCGTATTTTTTCTCGGCAAGGTAAATGCCGAAATCTTTCTCTTTTACAACCTCTAAATGGTTCCATTCGCCAATCTTGATCATGCTGTCTGTCTCCCCGTTCTCTTTGTTTTAAATTCTACTATACATCTGGTCTGATCTTCTTCATCTGCAAATACAAACTGTATCAGATCATCTCTTTCTGCTTTCTTTATTACGATACATTCATCTTTTACAAACTGCCGCTTATACTCGCTTCTGATCTGACAGATCATGTCATCCGAATCGATATATTCCAACGCCAGCGCAATATATGCTTCATTATTCATGTGGTTATTCGAATCAATCTGATAAGGCAGAACAACCCTTCTGTCTGTCTCTTCCATGCCTTCGATCAGCCGGATCTTTCTCGGAGCATATTCCATCGGAAGCTTTTCTGCAAGAGGATATGCTGCTCCTACTTCAGGCTCAATTCTTACAGGACGAAGCGTATCAGTATCAATATAACTCCACTGGGAAGCTGCCTGTACAATATTCGCTCCATTCTCATCCCGAATAACTATATTACGATATCCCATGGAACCTTTAAAATCATATGCCCAGGTTCCAACCCTGATCTTCTCCTGTAATACCGGATACCGCTCCACATCGATCTGCCATGAGATCAGAAACCAGGCCCGGTTATGGTCCTTCAGATATTCAATTCCAATTCCTGCCTGTTCTGAATCGAAGATCGCACAATCCTGAAAGTAATTTGCTATCGTTGCCGCATTTGCTTCCTGTCTTCCATGCGTTTCGCTGTATCTTACGATCGCATCAAAACTGTACATATGTATTCTCCATTTCCTATTATAATGTCATCTCCACAAGTGCTCCCATTATACAACAGCCAGACTATTATTTCTACCTGGATTTTCTATTTCCATTGATTTTTATTCTCAAATTTTTCGTGTTCATTGCGTACAAATAACTTTTTGTAATTTTTTTAAAAAAGTGCTTGCTTTTTTCAAACTGTTGTAATATAATATCATCTGTTGACAGCAATGGGCTATCGCCAAATGGTAAGGCACTGGACTCTGACTCCAGCATTTTCAAGGTTCGAATCCTTGTAGCCCAGCTCTTAAGAACCAGATGTGATCTGGTTCTTTTTTTGTGCAATCAACCATCATGCAGAAATTGTGCTTGCAACGCAAGAGCACAAATTTCTATATGATGGTCAATGTTCATCGAGTCGTTAGACGAGAGGAACCTGATTGCACAAAATTGTTTTCAATTTGACGACCGCTAATCATCGAGTCGTCAGACGAGAGGTACCTGATTGCACAAGAAAAGGAAAGGGACCGCCGTCTTACAGGCAGTCCCTTGTATTTATGAATATTTTTTTGTGAAAAAAACAACAACTTAAATTTCGAATGTCTTAGGAGCTATCTTCTCTCCCTTTCTTATTGTAACAAAATTGTAACACATTTTTAATTTTTGTGCAATGTCTATTTTTACTAATTTATCGGAAATTTATTTTACTTTTATGTGTGAATCCTCTAATGCTTTCAAATATATTGTATAGTTCACTTTATATTTTCTATTCTGCATCCGGCAGTCCCAAAAGCTGCAATGCATTTTCTCCAAGGATCTTTTTCTTGTCTTCATCTGATAACGGAAGTGCCTGTATGTCCTTTATGGCTCGCTTCTGATCTGTCCACGGACTGTCTGTTCCAAATACGATCCGGTCTGCTCCATGTGCTCTGATCAGTTTCAGGAACATCTCCTCTGATGCCAGCTTCCAACGATGTTCAGCACCCGAAAGCCATGCAATCTCTCCGTAGGAAAATGCTGTATCCATATATACATTTCTTCCGCACAGCTTCGCAAGTACCTCGTCCCAGAGATTCCAGCCGCCCATATGTGCAAGAACGAGTCGCTCCGGCTGAACCTCATCTAATACTTCGCACACCATGTCCGGTGTACAATGTGTTACAGAGGGAAGTCCGATATCTACTCCGGCATGAACCACAACGACCAAACCAAGCTCTGTTGCGTAACTGATGATCCGTTTATAACGGATATCATTGAACATGGCATCCTGATAATCCGGATGCAGCTTAATTCCCTTTAATCCGGCAGATTTGATACCATTTAAAATCTCTTTATAGTTATCATTTCCGGGATGGATTCCGCCAAATGACCAGACGCCACTTCCCGTAAACTGGGCTGTTACTGCCTTTGCCACGGTATTGATCCGCTCCACCTGATGTGGTGCAGTTACAACAGGAAGGACAACAGAGATATCGACACCGCTTTGCGCCATTGAATGCTGCAAGCCTGCAAGTGTACCATCCGATGCCGGCTTTGTCTTTGATCTACTTACTAACAGTTCAAGTGTCTTTGAAGCTATTTTATCCGGATATGTGTGAGTATGAAAATCTACGATCATCTTTTATTCCTTTTCTTATCTTCTCCCTGCCACCCTATATTTAGGGTAACACCCAGGTTTTCATTTGACAATATTAAATTTTTCAGAAATTTATTAATTTCTTTCGCACTTTTCTATATAAAATGCTAAATTATGTTGCCCGCCGGTTCCATGTTACACCGCATTTCACCGATATATGTAAATATTAAATCTTTTCTATCGTATTGAAAATCCGATCATTTTAGAGTATCTTAGTTGAGAATAAACTAGAAACAGAAAGGGCTGCTCCGGCAGTTTTATACATTATGGCTGGAAAAACAAAAAAGAAACTGACCGTTACACAGATGCGGTCTGTCATAAAATTCCTGATCGGTGTCAACATCGTCCTGCTCATCGCCGTTATCGTTCTGTCCGTCCTGTTGGCGGTCAGTCGGTCAAAAAGCAGCAAGGATGCTGTCTCGATCATAAAACCGGACGGAAAATACACAGTCTGTTTGGATCCGGGACATGGCGGTTCCGACATCGGGGCAACCGGAATTAATAACATTCATGAAAAAGACGGAAATCTGAAGCTTTCCTTAAAGGTTGCAAAACTATTAAAGAAAAACGGAGTAAAGGTTGTTATGACGCGTGATGATGATTCTACCGTTTCTTCCGAAGATCGTGCTGCGATTGCAAATGACTGCAACGCAGATCTCTATCTGGCACTCCACAGGAACTACGCAGCCAACCCTGAGGCCTGTGGTGTCGAAGCATGGATCTACAGCTCCGGTTCCGAAAAGAACCATGCGATCGCAGAAACCATCCTGTCCAATCTGGAAAAGGTCGGGATCTCCGATAACCGTGGTGTCCGTACCGGAACACAGTTTGACAGTGACAACGATTACATCGTTATCAAACAGACAAATATGACAAGTCTGATCATCGAGATGGGCTTTATCAGCAACGAAAAAGACGTAGAGCTTTACGATAATAACATGGATGATTATGCCGCCGCCATCGCTAACGGCATTATCGAATGGCTCAACGAATATCAATAAAACAATATGTATATAAATGCCGGTATAAACGGTCTGTCTGCCGGTACTATGGATGTTTCATAGTACCGGCAGACAGACTGTTCATACCGGCATTTTATTTATTAATTATTTTATTGTTATGGTTGTTACCGACCGAATATCAGAAACAGAACTTCCGATATAGATCGTATAACTTCCTGCCACGACCTTCCACTCATCCGTCTTCTCATCAAAATGACGGAATGCCTCGGCTGTCAATTCAAATTCCGCATACTTTGTTTCTCCCGGTGCAAGTGATAACTTGCAGAAGCCCTTCAACTCCTTCACAGGATTCTCCGGACTTACTTCCGTTTCTCCGACATACAGCTCTACCGTCTCTTTTCCGGCAAGCTTTCCGGTATTTGTTACCGGGATCTGTACCTTGAATGTCTGACCATCCGGCTCTTTTACCTGCATATCACCATAGGAAAATGTCGTATAAGATAATCCATGGCCAAATGGAAACTGTACCGGGATCTGATATTTGTCATAATACCGATATCCGACAAATACACCTTCTCTGTATGTTTCCGTCAATTTTGCATTCATTCTTTCATGTTCTTCTTCCATTAAGGTTCTTCCGGGGAAATCTCCAAAAACCATCGCCGGTACCTGATCAAGAGATTTCGGCATGGTCATCACAAGTTTACCGGATGGATTTACTTCACCAAACAGGATTTCACCGAGTGCTCTGCCACCTTCCATTCCTGCATAACTCATCCATACAATCGACTTTGCATCATCAATCCATGCGCTCATATCAACCGGATTACCTGCCATCATGACAATGACCATATTCGGATTCACTTTTAAGAGCTCCGTGATCAGTTCATCCTGATGATATGGAAGCTTCAGATCCGGTCTGTCGTATCCTTCTTCATCTGTATCATGATTTAAACCGCCAACAAAGATCACATCATCATATTCTGAAGCAAGGGCAACCGCCTCTTCACGAAGTGCCTTCTGGATCTTCCGTCCTTCCGGATTATTTCCTTCATAAGCCCCCTGCTCCGATGCCAGTTCATCCAGACTTACCTCCTGCCAATTCAGTACCTGCTGTCTGTTCTTATCCGGCACATAATAACCTTCTGCATATGTCACTTCGCAGTTACCACCAAGCTCCATCTTAATACCAAGCAGTGGATTGATCTCATAAAGTGCCGCAATCTCCGCACTTCCGCCACCATTTGAATGAAGCTTTGCTGCATTATGTCCGATCACCAGAAGCCGATGTGTCTTCTCAGGTGCAAGCGGCAGTCTCTGTTCTTCATTCTTTAACAGTACAATTGATTCTCTGGCTGTCTCTAACACTGCATCCTGATGTGCTGAAGTATCATAACTTCCTTTCTTCCGGCTCCGGTCACGAACCGCATAGACAGCCGGCTTCTGTTCCGTGCAGCCAGCGGATATAGCCGTCTGTTCATTGTCCCCACTTTTGGCTTCTACAATATCGATCATCTTGACACGGAGCATGAATCGGAGAATACTCTTTACCTTTTCATCAACTCTTTCCTCTTCGATCTCACCATTTCTTACCGCATTTAACAATGGATCTGCCATGCAGTATTCATCGAAGTTTGCATAGATTGACATCTCTACATCGATCGGGCTTTCTGCCGCAGCCTTTGTATCGTGGATGCCGCCCCAATCCGAAACGATCAGCCCGTCATAATTCCATTCTTTCCGCAGTATCTCACCGAGCAGTTCATTATTTTCACAGCAATGAACCCCACGGAACAGATTATAAGCACCCATAATAGATCTTACCTTTGCTTTCTTTACTGCTGCTTCAAATGCAGGCAAGTATATCTCACGGAGCGTTCGTTCATCGATCTCGACATTCACCCAGTTCCGCTCTGTTTCCTGATTATTAACAGCAAAATGTTTCACACAGGCACCCACGTCAGAACTCTCGATCCCTTCGATCACCGGAACCGCCATCTCTGATATCAGATAAGGATCTTCGCTGAAATATTCAAAATTTCTTCCGCAAAGTGGCGTCCGCATAACATTGACACCCGGCGCAAGTATGATATCCTTGCCACGTCCTCTGGCTTCTTCACCAAGTACCGTTCCTGATTTTCCTGCCAGTTCCCGGTTCCAGGTTGCGGCGATCGCACTGTTACTCGGACAATATGTAACTCCATCATCATTATGTCCGGCTCTGCCCCAGTTATCATTAAAGAATTCGAACCGCACCCCTGTCGGGCCGTCCGACATCACGATTGGGGGGATTCCAAGTCTTTCTACTGCCCCGGTGCGGAACAGACCCGCACCATGGATCATCTTTATTTTCTCTTCTAATGTCAGTTCATTTACTAACTGATCGATCTTTCTTTCATAATCTTTGTGAAACATCGTATTTTTCCTTTCTGTCCAGATATTTACAACCCTTATCTGCAAACGATACGGTTGCTGCAGGCTGTAAGAACCGTTGTGCCGGCTTTCACTTCAAGTACTGTCCCCTGTGCCCCTCTAGATTCTACTTTTTGTCCTCTATTCTCTGCTCCACACATAGCAGTATGCCTGTGTTCTCGCTGCAAATTTCGCTTTCTTAAGAAGTTCTCTGACTTCTGCCTTTGTATACCAGCCGGCTTCGATCTCTTCTAATGTAGAGGTACTCTTATGGAACTCTCCCCGTGCCTTTCCAACAACGCAGACATTTGTTTCATTTGAAAAACCAACCGCACTGTAGCTGGTTCCGATGAAATCATTGATCTCATATAATTCCAGCCCTGTCTCCTCACGAAGCTCACGCTTCGCACTCTCCTGCGGCGTCTCACCCGGATCGATCAGACCTGCCGGAAAGTTATATACCCATTCTCCCGGAGCAAGACGGAATTCCTTATCGATCAGTATCTTCTCGCCGGTCTCATCCGTAGCAATGATCACAACTGCATCTGCCATTCTGCCATGCAGTCCTTCAAAATCCGTAATGTCACCATTCCGGCTGATCATCTCATATACCTTCTTCTGATGATCCACTGTCTCATATGTTATATCATAGCGGGTAATAAATTTACCTTCGCATTTCTTTTCTACTTTTTTGAATTGCATTTTCAAATAACACCTTTCAAGTACTAATATTATAAACCGAAGCCGGCATAACAAGATCCATATGATCCGTAACAGAAACGCTTATGTCTTTCCTTTAAGAGACCTCAACATCAAATCGGAATTTTGTATAAGCAGGATTCAGATAACTCATGGTAAACTCTACAATATTATAATCTGCATCCGCACCCTGATAATTGATCTTATAAATCGCAGTTCCACGATCCACCTGCAGCAGCTCTGCGAGCCGTTCATTTGCCTCACATATGACCAGCTTCTGTCCAAAATGGCATGGCATATGTCCTTTTGCTTCCATATAATCATATAAAGACACTTTGGCGAAATCAAATTCATCCAGATCATCAAAATATTTTTTCGGTACATATGTGTACTCAACCGCAAATGGTATATCACCCTCTGATCGTACCCGGTAAATTCCATATATCATCTCATCATCCGAAATTCCAAGCTTATATCCCAGATATTTACTTCCTGTGATCTCACCGATCCCGAGAAGGCGGTTTTTTACCTCCATTCCACCCTTACGGAGCGTCGCTGTGATGCCGGTATTTCCTGCTTCATTTGAATTATCCAGATCGATCTTTTTCTTATCTCTTTGTGCAACATACGTTCCAGAACCCGGTTTACAAACCAGATATCCTTCTTCTACAAGCTTACTAACCGCACGTTTTACGGTCATACGGTTCACACCATAGGCTTCCGCCATTTTTCTCTCACTTGGTATTGCTTCACCCGGCAGATATTTTTTTTCATCTATTTTCTTGATAATAGAATCCTGTAATTGAATATATAATGGCATTCTATAATCCATGGAGCACCTCCTCCATCTTTTGCTTAATGACAGGATCTTCTTTTTCAAATGCGACCCATTCTTTATTGATCACCGATTGCAGATATTCCATAACCTCACCTTTCTCGTCATATGTGATTCCCTCTTTTTTTACAAGAGCAGTCAGCTTGTCAACATTCAAGGCTTTGGCTTCATTTTCATCAGCATATACAATTCCGACTGTTAATTCCTGTTTTTTGGGAATATGATGATATTCCTGAATCAAAATATCAAATAACGAATTATCTTCCAGATCAAACCGCATCAGCTTAGGAGCCTTGCTTTCCGGTATATATGAATATTCTATGGTGATCGGAACAGCCCTGTCTTCTTCTACGACCATACGGATACGGGTAATTTTGAATAACGGAGTTCCTAACGGAAGCTTAATACTTTTATTCAGTTCCTTATCTACTTCCACACGCTCAAACGCCAACAGTCTGCTTCTTGTTTGTGCCCCCATCTTTTCCAGCTTTTCACTGAATGATCGAATTCGGTCAAGATTGGATATCATTCTTCTGTGGGCTATGTAGTTGCCGCTCCGTTCCCTGCATTCTATGATCCCTTCATCCTCTAATAATTTATATGCAGATCTGACGGTAGCTCTCTGTACCCCAAACTGTTCAGCCAGATCCCGTTCAGATGGGAGTTTTTCTCCTTCTTTCAGTTTATTTTTCATAAAGTAAAATTTTAATTCATACGCAATAAACTCATCTTTATTCATCAATTTCATGGCAAACTCCCTCCTGTACTCTATTAAGTATAGCAACTTTTCCAAACGCAAACAAGCAGGAAATGTCAGTTTATAAGACCAAAAACAGACCCGTACATGTGCGGATCTGTCTCTGTATACTTTTTATAACTCTCTTATTTTTTTCCTTAACGGAAGTATCATACCCGGTGCAACTGATAACTCATCAATGTTCATCTGTAAAAACCTTTCTGTCAGACTTAGATCGGCTGCAAGTTCACCGCATATTCCAATCCACTTTCCTTCTGCATGAGCATTCTCTGCTGCCATTTGGATCATAGATAACACCGCCGGATGGTGTGAATCATAGAAGGAATCCAGATTCCGGTTCTGGCGATCAATTGCCAGAGTGTACTGCGTCAGATCATTTGTTCCGACACTAAAGAAATCCACTTCCTTTGCCAACTCTCTGCTGATCATAACCGCAGCCGGAGTCTCAATCATTATACCGGTTTCAATCTGATCGGAAAATGCTATTCCATCTGCACGAAGTCCGATCTTCACCTCGTCCATTATCTCTTTAATACGACGAACCTCTGATACCGAAATGATCATCGGAAACATGATCGCAATCTGGCCATACGCGGATGCTCTGAAAATAGCTCTAAGCTGGGTCTTAAATAATTCGGGTCTGGTCAGACATATCCTGATCGCACGGAACCCCATTGCCGGATTATCCTCTTTTTCCAGATTAAAATATCCAACCTGTTTATCTGCTCCGATATCCAACGTACGGATGATCACCCTTTTTCCGGCCATCATTTCCGCTACCTGTCTATAAGCTGCAAACTGTTGTTCCTCTGTTGGATAAGTTTCATTTTCCAGATATAAGAATTCGCTTCTGAATAACCCGATACCACCGGCGTCATTTCGGAGTGCCGCTCCTACATCTGATACATTGGCAATATTGGCATAAAGGTTAATCTTCTGCCCGGATCTGGTTACATTTTCTTTGCCCTTCAATGTCTCCAGAAGCTCACGCTGTTCCTGTTCGACAGCTTGCTTTTTTCTCATGGCAACAAGGATTTCTTCATCCGGATCAATATAGATCTTTCCTTCCTGACCGTCTACGATTGCAAGTCTTCCGTCATATTTCGGTGTTAATGTATCACCGATTCCTATAACAGCCGGAATATTCATGGTTCTGGCAAGAATCGCTGTATGGGAATTTGCCGAGCCTTCCACTGTAATAAATGACAGCACCTTATCTTTATCAAGCTGAACAGTCTCGCTTGGTGCCAGATCATCTGCCGCGATGATTACCTGCTCCGTCATTTCAAATGAAGCATTCTGTTTTTTTGCAAACTGGGAAAGGAGCCTGTTCGATACATCCTTTACATCTGCTGCCCTTCCCTGCATATAGGCATCATCCATCGCTTCAAAGATTGCTGCATAATTATCAGATGTGACACCTATTGCATATTCAGCATTTACCTTTTGTGTATTTATAATATTCTCTACAGAATCATTATAATCCGGATCCTCAAGCATTAACTGATGTGCTTCAAAGATCATGGCATTTGCTTCTCCCACATCAGTAAGTGCCTTGTCATATAACTGCTGCAATTCAGAAAGTGCTTTTTCCTTTGCAGTCCGGAAGCGGCGTATTTCCGCCTCCGGATCATCGACATGACGTCGTTTTATCTGGATTTCGTCCCTTTTAAAGAATTGTATCTTCCCGATAGCAACTCCGCCAAATACACTTTTACCCTGTAATATTACCATATTGTCACCTCTTTAAAATCCGATCCTTTTACAGATGTTCCTGAACGAACGCTTTCAGGTTTGCTGCATCTTCTGCCTCGTTTTCACCTTCTACTTTTATCAGGATCTCCTGACCTTTTTTTGCTCCCAGACTCATAACTGCCATAACTCCTTTTGCGTTTACGGTTCTGGATCCAAATGTTACGGATACTGTGCTCTTACATTTTGCAGCAGCCATAACAAACTGTGAAGCCGGTCTGGCATGAAGTCCCTGCTCATCTGTAATTACATATGTGAATTCAACCATAATAACCGCCTGACCTTTTTAATATTCAAACTGACGATAGTAACGTCTGAATTCCAGACTATGTCCTGTATTCTGCTCATAATGAATAGCAAGTCGTTCTGTTAATATCGCGGTAATGATCATCGGAGAGCAGATTACTCGGAACTCATCATCGATACCATCCAGAATGTAATCCTTGGTATCAATAATAACAGCTTTCTTTGTATGTTCTTTTACAAATCGTTCTACTCTTTCATCTAATGGTCGATATTCGTCCTCACCTTTTATTACAAATACCGGAACTCTGTCATCAACTAACTCCAATGGTCCATGGAAGAAATCAGCAGATGAAACAGTCTTTGTACGAACCCACTGCATCTCCTCTAAGATACACATTGTAAAGAGATAGGTCTCACCCCAAAGGACACCGGAGCCTGTAAACATTGTATATGGTTCATGTGCATATGTCTTTGCGATCTCGATCGCTCTTGGCTCAAATTTTTCTCTTACCGCAAGGAGATCCTTAAACAGATTTTCCATCTGATCTGCCCATCTGTCATAATGTGGAAATTCTCCTCTGTTCTTTAAGATACGGAGCATTACAAAATAGTATAATAAGTAAGAATGCTCACAGTCACCACATGCATTATAAATCGGGTCTGTCAGCAGATTTGCTAAAGGAGTTGTCTCATCCTTTGTAAATCCATATACATTGATTCCCTGATCCTTACAATATTTTACTGCCTTCAAGATCTCCATAGTATTGCCTGATGCAGAAGAGGTAAATACAAGAGTCTTATCTGTAATATGTTTTTTATTTTTTACCAGAAATTCACCTGCATTTTCAAGATAGATCGGAAGATCTGTATATTTCTTGGCTACTTCTACAACCGGATACCATTCTGCCCATGTTCCACCGATACCAATCATACATACGCTGTCATATTCCTTTGCCGTGATCCGGTCAATCAATGCCTCAACCTCTCCTCTTAATGAGTATGTCTTTGCTCCGTCCTTTAAATATTTCTCTGCGTCAAATTTTTTTAATGCCATAGTTCTTTCCTCCTGTTATTTTTTATTCCCCTATAATAGTTATATAAATTGTTCTATATTGCGGTCCATCATATTCACACAGATATATGTCCTGTGCACTTCCACTTTTCAGCTTTCCATCTATAACCGGGAATACACAATGATTTCCGGTCAGATGGGCTTTTAAATGTCCGGTCGGATTGCCTGCCATCGCACCGTAGGTATCTAACAGCCTTCCATGGGCATATTCTCCATCCTCAGGAACGAGTCTTTCCATCAGATGCCCAATATCATATTCCAGACACTCCAGTCCTTCATTAACTGCAATTCCTGTTGTCGTATGTGCTGTTATAACATATACAACACCATTTCTGATTTTGCTTTTTTCTACAACCTGCCTGATATCATCTGTAATTTTCACCAGACAGTTATATTCTTTTGTCAGCACCTCTATACTGCCATGTGTTACCATCATACCTCCAATCCCAGAAACTCAATCGCGTTCTGTCCAAATATCAGATCCTTGGTAGATTCTCTTATATCCATAGCTTCTATAGCCTTTTTCATTCTCCGCATCTCTAACCGCGGATCATCAGAGCCAAACATGATCTGATGTCTGAAGCTTCGATCGATCCAGTGCGGTCCCATATCCACTTCGAATACCTTGTGATAAAACTCCGGGGCTGTATCAAAATACAGGAATGCTGTATCCGCATAAACATTTCTGTATTTGAGCATCAGCATACAAGTTTCCTGCGCCCATGGCCATCCGCAATGTGCAAGACAGATTCGAAGCTTTGGATGTCTGTATGCTGTTTCTTCAAACTCAACCGGCCTCGCATATTTAGATAAGGTATCCGGCTCTACCGACATTCCGCAATGAAACACGATCGGTTTATTATACTTCTCGCATATCTGATATATCGGCTCCATGTATTCATCTCCCGGATAGAACTTCTGCTTTGACGGATGAAGCTTCAGGCCTGCCAGATGATACTCTGCAAATGCTGTTTCAAGTATTTCTGTCGCATCCGGCCTGTGAGGATCTACACTGGCAAATCCGATAAAACGATCCGGATATGTTGCTGTCAATTCCTTTATCTGGTCATTTGTTCCTAGTATACCTCCATATTCCGTAGTCAGATCCAGTGGAAGCAAAACCGCTTTATCAACTCCGGAACAATCCATCAAGGTTAACAGTGCATCAACCGGGATCTGATCCGTCTTGTATAAGCCATACATCTTTTTTGCAAATTCATTCTGATATTCCGTTTTGCATACCGGCTCTAAAAATGCAGGATGTACATGCATATCAATTACTATTTTTTTCACCTTACTACTACCTCCTTTTTAACCAAGGAAGCCAAAGAATGCTCCTGCTATTCCAAGTACAAGCATGATCAACATAATAAGCAACGGATTAACCTTCTTCTTCAATAACCAGTAAGTAACTCCAAATAGCAACAGCACCGGAAGGCCCGGAACAATGCCATTTAACAGATCCTGAATTGTACTTGCTTCTTCGCCGCTTCCAATCTGCGTTACAAAATTAATCGACGTCATATCCATCGTCATGCCGCCAACTACCATAATACCCATGATAGAGGCTACTTCCATAACTACCTTCATCAAACCGGATTCAACAATCTTTGCCATGGATTCACGACCCATTTTATATCCAAGGAATACTCCAAACCATCTGCAGAGATATGCCGGAATGTTAAAGATCAAAAGGAAGAGAATAGGTCCGAGAATGTTCCCCTGCAAGGCAAGTGAACATCCGATTCCTGTTGCGATTACCTTGATCGTGCCCCAGAACAGAGAATCGCCGATTCCTGCTATAGGTCCCATTAATGCTGTTTTTACTGCGCCAATCGAATCTGTATCAAAATCTGCATCCTGTGCATTTTCCTCTTCCATTGCGGCTGTGATACCCATCTGAAATGTTGCAAGATAATGGCTGGTCTGATATAACGTCAGATGACGCTTCATAGCAGCTGCCAGATCCTTCTTATCCGGATACAGTTTCTTTAAAACCGGAT
The DNA here is from genome assembly GCF_025567345.1 of Coprococcus ammoniilyticus. Lineage (NCBI taxonomy): Bacteria > Bacillati > Bacillota > Clostridia > Lachnospirales > Lachnospiraceae > Coprococcus > Coprococcus ammoniilyticus. The sequence goes on along the minus strand of NZ_JAOQJS010000006.1, from coordinate 261,473 downwards.
ACATGGAAAAACAAAATCCTACATTTCCCATTCGTTCATAATTCCATGTATGTTCATATGTGATCTCTCTTAAAAACACCTTTGTGAGATCTTTTTTCGTAACTACCTTATCGTAGTCTGCATGTATCTTAGAACTCATCAAAATCACCTCCGTTATCTGCGGTTTCAACTACCGGTGCTGCCCCCTGTTGCTTGTCTCCGAATATGCCGAATGTTACTCCGATTATCACAATAAGTACGGCAAAAATCGCAACTCCTGTTGTGGATATTCCAAGGTATGATACCAGGAAAAAGCCAAGGAAGAAAAATGGTGCAACCTTGCGATTCATCATCTGCTGTGCAAGCATTGCAAAACCAAGTGCAGGAAGCAGTGCTGCTGTTATATCCATACCGGACTGAACAAATTCAGGTATTTTACCAAGAAGTGCTGTTACTGCATCACTGCCAAAATAAAATGCAAGTGGGATGCAGACAATACCAAAAAGGTTCTGAAGATATCCTGCGATCAGATAATCTCTGTTAAATGCCCGTATATTACCTTTTTCAGCATCACGGTCACATTTGTGGATCATAACAAGCATCAACGGCTGGCAGATACCGGTATTTGCCGCAAGCATTACGGTTGCGATCGGAATACCAAGTACTAAAGCTGTTTCCGCTCCGGCTCCTGACTGAATCGCAAGTGAAACACCGAGCACAGTGCCTGCGATCAGATCCGGCGGATTATATGCACCGATCGACACGGCTCCTACAAGTGCAAGTTCCATAGTTGCACCCATAATAATACCGGCCGGAAGATTTCCCATTACCAGACCTACTAACGGTCCAAGAACGATCGGTCGCTGCAGGCAGCTTGTACCAAGCAGCCATTCTGAATAACCAAGCAGGCCGATCAGAAAAATAAGTATTGTTTTTAATATCATAATCTGTCCCTCCATTCATCCGTTAAAACAGCGATTTGCATTTAATTACTTTATCAGCCGGGATCATCTGAATAAATACATCAACGCTATCATCAACCATCTCTTTTACCAGAGCCAGCTCGGCTGCATCCATATATGCGCTTCTACCATATAATTTTGCATTTTCATGGTATGCAATGTTGCCGATATTTAATGTCTTTTCTCCTGTAGCTTCAATGATTGCTTTGGCTATTTCTACCGTTTCACAGATGATAAATAATTTATATTTATCAGTTACCCCGCTTTTCAATGCCTCTACAGCTTCCGCTGTATTTTTTACTACAACCTTTGTTCCGGATGGTTTCGCCATCTTTAGTGCGTTTAATCTCAGCGGATCATTTTTAACCGTGTCACTTACCAGTAGCAGGCAATCTGCCCCTAATGATGCTGTCCATGATACTGCTACCTGTCCATGTAAGAGACGATAATCAACACGAATTGATTTGATCATATAAACCTTCTCCTTTCTTTTCTGTCAATACACAGATTAAAAATCTTCATCATCATACGTTGCATTTACTGTATTACAATAAACCATCATATCTTTAGCCTCTGCAACCGCACTTTCAATTACAGATGCCGTATCCTGATCCTCTGCACTCAGCAGGATACCGATCACTGCAGCCAGATTCACACCGGCAACAACATGTATCCTTGGATCAGACAATAATGCGGATGCATTATTATTCACACTTCCGCCTAAAAGATCTGTCATTATCACAATCTCTGCCTCTGAATTCGCTTCAACAATTCTCTTTAATTCCGGAAGCGGATCCGGGCATTCATCTGTATAAGCATTGATACAGGTCAGATTTTCCTGTGTACCTGCCAGCATTTCAATCGTTGTCAACATTCCTTCGGCCATCTTTCCGTGTGTTGCTAAGACATATTTTCTCATCCGTTCTCCTCCCTTCTGCTCCTTTCAAGCTTTTCTTTCATAATCCTGTCATAGTCTTCTGTTTTTGGCGAAACAGCCTGTTCCATCCGGGAAAACAGCGGATGACAAGTAAAATTATTTTTTTCTTTTGTTACATGAGCCGCTATATATTGAAACAATGCAGCTGTATATAACGGCGTGATCTCTGCCGGAAGCCGGCATGGCATCCGAATCTGTCCATCTCGTTTATCGTGAACCTGATCCGTAATCATATAGCAACGTTCTGTGATCAACGATGTTGCTTTATAAATATCATACAGTCGATCAGAGGTTTTACCACAGTCTATAAAGAAAACCGAATAATCCGGAGTTAGCTGCATATCCGGTCCATGTATAAATTCTTCGCTCTCATAATATACCGTCGGGACTTTCAGAGTTTCCTGAAATTTCAACGCTCCCTCTCTGACCGTTGCCAGATTGGCTCCATCGCCGACCAGTATTGCTTTTTCCATACACAACAGATCCTGATATCGTTTTTGTACCAATTCTTTCGCCTGTATCAGGCAAAGCTCCTGCATTTCACAAGCTTTCCGGATCTGGCTTACTGCAGTTTCATATTCCTGATCACTGATTTCTTTTTTTTGAAAACCTATCTCCAGTATCATAAGCATCAGAAACTCGATCAAAGTAGAATATCCAAGAGTTACATAATCAATCGTTTCATTCCCAACTCCATACTCCACAAGACGATCCGTGTATCTGCTTGCACTGCCATTCTCATTCCCTGTTAACAAAACAAATGGTTGATGCTCTTTATCCAGCTCCTTCATAATTTCAATTATGTTTGTACTGCATCCACTCTGGGATATTAAAATCGTAAACCGGTTCTTTTTTCTCTCCCGATAAACATCCAGATATTCCACTGTACTTAATACACTGATATCAAATTTACTGTATTTTAAAAGAAATGGTCGAGCTGCATATGCTGCATTCAGGGACGATCCGGATGCGATCAGACATATATCTTCTTTGTCCTGATCCAGATACCAGTCGCATATCTTTTGGGTAAGAGACTTTCTTTTATCAAGATTATCTTTCATGATACGACCGGAAACCTGAATATAATATTCCATATCCTTCTCCATTTTCATCTCCTTTTTTGGTTCTTTTTGTGAACCACTTTGTAAACATAATATACCACCTATCAACTGGTTTTGCAATACCAGTTTTATATTTTTTTATACCAATTTGAAAACATGTAAAAAAGCAGAGAAATTGGCATACTTATAGTACCAATTTCTCTGCTTTTTAGATATCACTGTTTTTAAATTACTGATTTCTTTTTTTAATTATCTTATTCACTCACAACGGTTCGGTTACGTCCGGCTTCCTTCGCCTGATACAGCGAATTATCTGCCCGATTGAACCATGCCTTTGCACTCTCTCCTTTGGAATATTCCGCAACACCACAGCTACAGGTGATTCCACTGTTATTCATGAACTGGAAGTAGTAGCATCGGAATTCTGTTCTTACATCCTCTACTACATTGATAACCTTCGGCAGTTCAATATTATTGAACAGTATAACAAATTCCTCTCCACCGTAACGGAATGCAAGACCATAGTCTTTGGATTTCTCCTTTAGCATCTTACAAAGTGCCTTGATAACCACATCACCATTGCTATGTCCGTATGTATCATTTACATTCTTGAAATGATCGATATCAAAAATCGCAATATATGCTTTCTCTCCGTTTTCTTCTGTACGCCGGATTTCTTTCTCCAGGCTCTCCTCAAAGGAACGTCTGTTATATAATCCCGTCAGCGGATCTTTACGAAGCTCTGTCATAAGATTCATCTGACGAACTGTGAAGTTACCGATGGATTCCATCAGCTCTTTCGTATGCATATTCAACAGGAAGGTTACCACGCTCAAAACTAAAACCAGCCCAAATGAAGCTGTTACATACGCCCAAAAGCTAATCTCCTTCCACTCAAACAGGCTATACAGACGGATATCATTAATGATCAGACTGCAGAATGTCAGAAGCGTCATCACCAGTGTAATATTCTGATTCGCAAATACGGCTGTGATCACGATTGAAACCATAGGCAACAGCGCCAGTACGATCGCATCATAATGTTCAAATGCCGGAACAATAAAGATCACAAACATCATCATGGATACCAGCCAGTCAGCTCCGTTCTCGGTCAGTTTGTTTTTTTTCAAAACATATAAGGTTCCGGACAACACCCCTGCATATATGACAAGTGGAATTGCTACATATAACCCCATATACGCTCCCCGCGCCATTCCCAAATCTTTTTTTACCAGACATATGATTACTTCCACAACCATGAACATGATCGCAACCGACAGAAATACCTTCCACAACAACAACTGCCATTTTTTACTGATATCAACATTTATTGTATCATTATTCATTACGAATTCTCCTTATACGTTTCCACCAATTTTCTTTTCGCATGAACGCACCCACTTTTTTGATTTTACACTATATAAGCCATATCGTCCACTGTTTTTTGTCAAAAGTACCTAAAAATCGACATTTTTTGTTCCAATTATTATACATAATGTAAAAATACCTCCTGTACATATCTGCATGAACTGTTTCTTATGTACAAAAGGTATTTTCCCTGACGGTTTTCACAGATGCTTCTGTAATAAACCATTTATTTAATTTTAATCTTTATAATGCATATCCGACTTCAAATGCCTTCAGGTTCATCTCAACTGTCTTTGGAGGAACCGTTGCTTTGATAACCTCTACCCATTTGTCATGGTCAAAATCCATATGTTTTGCAGCAACACCGATAATGATCGTATTAAATACTTTTGGATTGCCAAGCTTCTTTGCCTCTGCCATCGCATCGATGGAGATCACCTTATGCTTCTCTGACAATGTCTCTAAGATGTGTTCCGGATATTCTGCCTGACCGGTTACAACTGTGATCGGATCGATTCTCTGATCATTTGCAATAATTACGCCGTCCTTCTTCAGAAAATGAGCATAACGCATAGCTTCCAGCTTCTCAAATGCGATCAGAACATCTGCATGACCTTCTTCTACGATTGGTTCCGCAACCTTCTCACCATATCTTACATATGTAACAACACTACCGCCTCTCTGGCTCATACCATGAACCTCGGAGAGCTTTACATCATAACCTGCTGCTGTCGTGATACCACCGAGGATACGGCTTGTAAGAAGAGTTCCCTGTCCACCGACACCAACTATCATAATATTCTTTACAGCCATTAGAATTCCTCCTTTTCGATCGCATCAAACTTACAACGCTTCATACACAGTCCGCAACCATTACACATGGTCTCATCGATCTGGATCGTTCCATCCGGCTGCTTGATAACTGCCGGGCATCCCGGCTTTAAGCACATACCACACTTCTTACATTTCTCCGGGATAGCTCTGCATACACCTGTTACCTTGGTTGTCTTTAAAAGAACACAAGGAGACTTGGTGATAATAACAGAGATCTCATCCTTTGCAACTTCCTCTTTGATCAGCTTCTTTAAACCGTCAATGTCAAATGCATTGATCTCATGTACACTGTCAATACCGATCGCCTTGCACAATTTATAAATGTTGATCGCATATGTAGGTTCACCCTGCAAGGTCTTACCGGTCGCTGCATGATCCTGATGACCTGTCATACCGGTTGTTGAATTATCAAGGATGATAACGGTTCCTGTGCCCTTGTTGTAAACCATATTCATCAGAGAGTTTACACCTGTATGCATGAATGTGGAATCACCGATAACCGCAACCCAATTCTTAATATAATCTTTTCCTTTTGCCTTTTCCATACCATGTAAGGTGGAAATGGAAGATCCCATACATACGGTTGTATCAATTACGCTAAGCGGCGCAACTGCTCCCAATGTATAGCATCCGATATCTCCTGCTGCGTGGATCTTCAGTTCGTTTAATACTGAAAATACACTTCTATGTGGGCATCCCGGACAAAGGATAGGTGGTCTAGGCGCAACCTTTGCAGGTTCTTCCTGCTCAACCTTCTCGCCGAGTATCTTCTCTCTTAACATATTTGCACTGTATTCACCCTGAACGGTCAAAAGCTCCTTACCTACTGCATCGATGCCCCAGGCTCTTACCTGTGTCTCGATATGAGGCTCTAGCTCCTCAATAACATACAGCTTATCAACCTTTGCCGCAAAGTCTTCGATCAACTTTCTAGGAAGCGGATTTACCATACCAAGCTTTAATACGGAGGCATTTGGCATTGCTTCCTTTACGTACTGATATGGAATACCACTGGTGATAACACCAACGCTGGTATCATTCATCTCTACACGATTGATCGGCATATCCGCACCGTCTGCTGCCATGTCCTTTAATCTCTGTTCTACAAATACATGACGAGGGATCGCATTACCCGGCATCATAACCATCTTCTTAATGTCTCTCTCGTATGGCTTGTCTTCTACTTCTACTCTGTCATTTAATTCAACAACGCCCTGTGAATGTGCCAGTCTGGTTGTTGTACGGAGCATGATCGGAGTATCGTACTTCTCGCTGCATTCAAATGCATACTTTGTGAACTCCTTTGCTTCCATACTGTCAGATGGTTCAAACACCGGAATCATCGCTGTCCTTGCTACCAGTCTGGAATCCTGTTCATTCTGTGATGAATACATACCCGGATCATCGGCTGCTACTAAAACCATACCACCCTTTACACCGGTATATGCTGCTGTAAATAATGGATCTGAAGCTACATTCACACCTACATGCTTCATTGATACGATTGAACGGACACCGGCAAATGATGCTCCGATCGCAACCTCTGTTGCTACTTTTTCATTTGGAGACCATTCTGCATATATCTCAGGATATTTTACAATATTCTCACTGATCTCTGTACTTGGAGTACCCGGATATGCTGCTGATACCTTTACACCGGCTTCATATGCGCCTCTGGCGATCGCTGCATTACCGAGCATTATCTTTTTTTCACCCATTAATTTATCCTTCCTGTCATTTCTCATATTTGCCTTTTGGCAACTCTAATGCTTTATTATACAAGAATTATCAATAAAAGGGAAGTGCTTCTATACGCTTAAAAATAAAAATCGTAATCTATATCCGGAGAAATCTCCACAAAATCAGAACCATTTGTAACATAAACCGTGCATGTGTTACTTTCAACATCCAGTTTAAATGCAAATTTATCATAACCGTCTTTTATATATTTCACTTCCGGATACTCGCCGAGCACAGCGTCAAACTCTTTACGGAAAGCTGCAGGAACCTTTGTCATACCGTTTTCGGATAATATGACATATTCATTATCAACATCACTCTTATAAAAGCTTTCATAAGCATCTATATCAGATAATGCTGTCTGTAATGCGATACGAATGCTATCCGCATTTGAAATATCTCTGGATCTATTCACCTTTTCCATATATTTCTTAAATGATGGTATCAATGCATCCTCAACACCGGGAATCAGATAATACTCTCCTTCATATTCATATGCATAAAGATGATCACACAGATCATTTACATTAATTCCTTCACCCTTTAATGCGTCTTTTACATCCTTCCAGTCAAAATAATCTCCTCTTACAGACAGATCATAAGAAATATCTACTCTGTAAATCTTTTTCAGATCCAGATTGTAATCTTCTGCTTTTTCTTTTACGAGAGCGTAAACCTTGTCAACATCATATCCTTCTATCTCTTTTTCGCCCAGTTCATCATATACATACTGAATCACATCTTTAACGTCAACCTTCTTAACCTTTTCAACCTTGAAATCATCCAGACTGATCTTAACTCCTGCATCGTCTGCCTCATCATAGGCATCATCGATCATATCATCATACTCATCGTCAAAATCATCTCTGAACTCCTTAAGGTCATCGAAATCTGCTCCATCCGCTCTCATAGCATCGACAACGATATCTTCGATCAGCCCCTTTGGCGCTGTAGCTTTCACAAGTTCTTTGACTTTCAGTTTTTCAATATACCCTGCATAATCCTCAGCCGCACTTTTAATTTTGCTCTTGGCGATCATTTCTCTTCCAAAAAACAGGAAAAATAAAACTGCTGCCAATACGACCGCCGCTGCTATACCGACAATCAACATTATAGATTTTTTCGATTTCTTCTCTCTGGATTTCCCGGTTTTCGGCATTTTGGAAACAGGCTGCTCTACTCCCGGATTCATACTATTTTGGTCATAGTAACCCTGGAGCATACCATTTGGATCATAATAGCCCTGTGCTGTGCCATTTGGATCATAGTAGCCCTGTGCCATGTCATTTGGAGCATAATACCCCTGTGCTGTGCCATTTGGATCATAGCAGCCCTGTGCCATGTCATTTGGAGCATAGTAGCCCTGTGCCATGTCATTTGGAGCATAATACCCCTGTGCTGTGCCATTTGGGTCATAGTAATCCTGAGACATTCCGTTTGGCGCATAATAGCCCTGTGCTATTGCTTCTGCGCTGTCAACCTTCTGTGAACTTCCACAATATCTGCAAAAATTTGCACCATCATCCAGTTCAGCTCCGCATTTCAGACATTTTTTCATTTTCTTTTCCTCCTGTATGCTCTCCTCATAATAGTAAACAGTAAATCGATCATATACTGCAATGATCTTATATATGTTAGCATATATCAGAGAAAAAAACACCTTTTACGGCTTATATTTATTATGTATTTCGAGTATAAACAACCGGCCGTCCGTTAATCGCACTGCCACATCTGTGCTGCCGGTTCACGTTGAGGTATTTTCTCCGTCTTCCGCACCAGTTCAAGAAACTGACTCCGGTATAACTGGTCGTTGCTTGCCTGAGCCATGTTTCTTTCATCCGTCTGAACCGTGATTCCTGCTTCCGCAAGTTCTTCCACCATCTTATACGTCGCTATTCCTTTATATGCGCTGTCCGTAAGCAGCATTCCATATACCGCAACCGCCGATGCAAAGCTCAGGTCATGAGACATTCCCTTTTGACCGCTTTCTGCCTTTATAACGGCTGTTTCCAGTGTGCTCTTATCTCTATCCGGTTCTTTGTAACGGATATTCACGGTTGCCAGTTCGCCGGAATAATTTGTACTCTGCTTTTTCGATGTATATTTTGTCTCTGCCTCCGGCACGTCAAATTCCGAATCGACCGGAACCACCTCATAGAGTGCAGTCACCACATGACCGGCTCCGATCTCGCCGCCATCCACCGTATCATCTGCAAAATCTTCTGCAGAAAGCGTACGGTTCTCATATCCGATCTGCCGATAACCTTTCACCTGCTCCGGATTGAATTCAATCTGCATTTTGACATCCTTTGCAACCGTATATAAGGTTCCACCCATTTCGTCAACCAGAACCTTCTTTGCTTCATAGACAGAATCCAGATACGAGTAATTACCGTTTCCGTGATCTGCCAGTGCTTCTAATTTGTTATCCTTCAGATTATCAGAGCCAAATCCCAGAACGCTCAAGAATATACCGCTGTCCTTCTCCTCAGTGATCAATCCTACCAGATCACTCTCGCTTGTCAGCCCGACATTCAGATCACCATCCGTCGCAAGGATCACCCGATTATTTCCGTCTTTTATAAACTGCTGCTCTGCGATCTCATATGCCGTGATCAGTCCCGCACTTCCATTTGTGCTGCCGGATGCTTCCAGCGAATCCAGTGCCTCGCATATCGTATAGGCCTCCGAACCTGCCACGCCATTTAGAACAACCGTATCCGAACCCGCATATGTAACAATACTGATCCTGTCGTTCTCATCCAGATTCTCTGCCAGCATTTTAAATGCTTTCTGTGCCAACGGCAGTTTATTTTCCTCATACATAGAACCGGATGTATCGATCAGGAATACCAGATTGGATGCTTTCTTCTCACTCATATCGATCGCGGCCGTATTCAGTCCTACCATCATCAGCTTTGTATCTTTATTCCATGGACAATCCGCATATTCCGTATATACTGCAAACTTCTTCCCAGCCTCCGGGCCTGATACATAGTCATAATCAAAATAATTGATCATTTCTTCGACCCGGACTGCTCCTGCAGGCGGCAGCATTCCTTCTTCGATATAACTTCTGATATTGCTGTAGGAAGCTGTATCACAATCTGCCGCAAATGTTGAAAGCGGGAAATCTTTCGTAGACACAAAACGGTGTTCTTCCTGATAGTCATACTCTCTGGTATCATAACCGGATTCTCCATATCCGATTTTTACATATTCAGAATTTGATGCACTGTCCGTTACGGAATTATATGTATCGGCAGCCGAAACCACACTATCACAAGCCTCTTCTTCTATGCATTCCGGCACAGCCATATTTTGCTGTGACTGTCCGGATTTCGCTATATTTTCTTCAAATTCCTCTTTTGCGGCTTTCTGTCTATATCTTTCTGCGATGCTCTCCCGCTCCGTACCTGACCGGCTTTCCGTTCCCTGTCGTTCTCCATGCGTGCCTCCTGTTTCTTTCCCGCTTCCGCAGCCTGCAAGACAGCCCGCCATCATGCAGGAGATCATAACCACACTTACCATCCGTCTGATTTTTCTCATAAAAAATACCCTCCTTATCTTAGTCACTATCCGATATCTGCATAATTTCTGCTCTGATCACCTCTGACGTTAGCAATTGTCGAATGTAAAAACGAAATTTTACAGCTATCTGTTCTCTTTATGACTAAGATACGGATGGGTATCCTCTTTTTATGGAATTTTTTTCTTACAGATCAACTACTGTCTGCTTAAGATCCATGCCTGTCGTTCAGAATCATATCGGAGAAGTATACCTGTTACTTCTTCCCCTACCGAAAATGTCTCTGCTTCTTCCGGCTGCAATACGATGTCCTGACCGGTTATTAATTCCCCGGATGCATCAGATACCTGCAAGAGTTTTGCGACATATTTTTGTACCGCATCCGGCTCTGCTGTTACAATCTCTGTGATCTGAAGTGTAACTGCTATATTACTCATTTCCTGCCATGCATCCATATCAGCTGATTCCGCCTGAACATCGGACGAATCTCCACCGGCTCCATTCATCAGTATATCTTCTGTTGTATTCTGTGTCGGTCTGTTGGCAGTTTCATTCTGTACTGTCTCCGGTATGGAATCCGCTGTTTCATCCACATAATCTTCCGCCTGATCGGATATATTTGAATTCTCAGCTGCATCCAGCCCATCATTTGAAACATCTGTTGTCCTACCCGCATTTATTTCTTTCGAATGTCGCTTAGAATCAGACAGCAACGGTGTCACGATCACTGCTGCCAGAAGAACCGCTGCGATTGCAAGAACCGGAATTACATATTTTACCTTTGAGGTTTTCTTTTGTTTTTCTTCTACATCCTTTGCTTCACGGTCAAGTCCTGCTTCGATCCGATCCCACAGATCCGGTGCTTCTGCATCGATTCGGTTCAGATAAGCTTCTATGAATCTGTCTTCTTCCGTCTGTCTGTTCTTATTCTGTTCATCTCTCACAGCCTGCACCTCCTTAATTTTTGTATTGCCTGATTATAGATCCATGTGATCGTTCCGATCGGTCGCCCTTTCATTTCCGCGATCTCTTTAAATGTAAATCCTCCGACTACCTTCAGATCCAGAATCTCCTGCTCCTCCGGTTTTAGCGTGGCAACTGCCTGCTTCAATGTCAGGTTCTCTACTACCTGACTCTCCATCGTCTTTCCTTCGTTTCGCTCCGGCATTTCATCCACCAGCATTTCACGATCGATCTTTCGAATCCGGTCGATCGCCATATTCTTTGCGATCGTCACAAGCCATCTCTTATGACCGGTTCCCTTCTTATAACTGTCTGCGATCCGATAAAGCTTGATGAAGAACTCCGATGTCACATCCTCCGCTTCCTCTCTCTGCCGGATCGTATCATAGACCACCGCAAAGATCAGCTTCAGATATTCGTCATACACTGCCCGAAGGCTCTCCCGGTCTCCCTGTGCGATCGCAGACATATATTTTCCAAATTCTCTGTCTGTCATTTGTCTCTCCCTATAACCGCTATACGTTTTTACCCCTGTTTTTTATGGAATTTTTCCGATTTTCTATTACTGTTCATCCCACTTCAATTTGCTAATATTCTGTCCGGCTTCGTATATACCCAATTCTCTATTATTCAAGCGGCTGTACTGCCAGCAGTTCCATCACATACCCCTTCTTTCGCTCCTTCCATGCAAAAGGCCAGAACAACCGCCGCTCCGCTTCGATCCGGATATCAAAATCCTTATGTATTCCAATGTCATGACGAAGCTGCAACGCACCTTCAATATCCTCCGGAACAAACTTCTCCCACTGATCCATAGCGGATTCATTTACAACTGCCCATTCTAACCCGAACACCATTAATTTCTCCGTCAGCATATAGATTACATCATTTGTCCGGGTAACCGCGGCTTCGTTTAATGCCCGGATCGCATTCTCGATCATTTGCAATTCTTCCTCGTCATAATTCTCCCGATACATATATAACAGGCCTGCAAATCTCGCATTCAACTGGCTGTGAAGTCCTACGCAGACGCTGTAGTCAAACCTTCGTCCGATATCCGGCAATACCCTGTGGCTGTTGTCAAATGCAACCTGTTTCAAATGCTCGATCACGATCTCTGCCTCTTCACCCTCTGCAAGCAATGCTTCAAACATTTCATAAGTCTCAAGCTCTACATTCCAGAAAGGAAGATCCACACAAATAACATCTGTTTTCTCCAATCCATAGGTCTTACACGCCTGTACAAGTCCCTCTGCATCCCGATCGATCAAAACCAGCTTAAATCTCTCTGCAAGTCTTGCCAGATCGATGTCATTTGACCGTCCTGCTCCCCATATAGCAAGAACAGGCTTACACCCTCCTTCGGCCACACAATTTTCTTCTATAAAGTCTGTCAGCTTCTGTCGGTATCCCCGCCACTCTTTATAAGCATTCGGAAGAACCTCTGATGCAATCAGCCGATCCAAATATCTCATATAATTCACTTCTTTCTCGCATTATGCCGGCTTGTGCAAGCACATTCCGTCGCAATGCTCATTTTATCATGTCACCTGTCGGTTCCATGTTTTTTTCGCATTATGCCGGTATGTGCAAGCACATCCGTCGCAATGCTCATTTTATCATATCGCCTGTCGGCTCTATGTTTTTTTCGCATTATGCCGGCTTGTGCAAGCACATTCCGTCGCAATGCTCATTTTATCACGTTTTTATAGTATACTCTACCTTTAAAATGTAGTAGAATGGTAGGGACAATGATTTTTTGTCTATTCATGCAAATTGATAAAATAAAGATTGCCTAAAACAGAAACGGAGATTATGAATATGTCTGCTAAAGATAATAATACAAATACAAATATATACAGAAGCTATATCGATGCACTTCTATATCCGGAGCAGAATCCTTTTATAGAAGACATGAAACGATTCGAGGAGCTTATGATGATGTACTCCTGTGCGATCAAGGAAGTTCAGACCAAGCTGGATGTATTAAATACAGATTTCAGCGTTCGCTACAACCGAAATCCGATTGAATTTATCCAATCGCGCATCAAGAAACCGGTCAGTATCGCAACAAAACTGTCTTCAAAAGGATGTCAGGTATCTGTAGAAAATATCGTATATAATTTGAATGATGTTGCGGGACTCCGTGTTATCTGTTCCTTTATCGATGACATCTACGCCGTTGCAGAGAAGCTCATCAGTCAGAATGACATTACTCTGATTGAGGCAAAAGACTATATCAGCCATCCAAAGCCAAATGGTTACCGTAGTCTTCATCTGATCATAGAAGTTCCTGTCTTCTTTGCCGACCATACGAGAAATATGCGGGTAGAAGTTCAGATCCGTACCATCGCGATGGACTTCTGGGCAAGTCTTGACCACCAGCTCCGTTATAAAAAGGATGTCGCCGATCCCGAACTTATCTCCGGTCGCTTAAAACATTGTGCTGATGTTATCTCTCAAACAGACCTCGAAATGCAGGAGATTAAAAATATGATCTATGGAGATGGTGCTCAGCCACAGATCAAATTGTGTCTTGAAAAAAATACAGAAAATTTTTAAGAAAATCTTAGATTTTGTTTGACAAATTTATAGAACTGGTATAGAATACTATCTGTTGTTGAACAACGTGTGTATGTAGCTCAGCTGGATAGAGCACTTGGCTACGGACCAAGGTGTCGGGGGTTCGAATCCTCTCATGCACGTAAACTGAAACAGGTTTGCTTCAAAAAAGCAAACCTGTTTTTTTATTCCAACACCGTCACCTACGAACAGCCTTTTTATAATTCAAAAAGCCCCGGCAATCTTTCCCTGACAGATGAAACTGCTCACAACGAAATCTTAATTCGTCATTTGTCGTGGGGCAATTCCATCTGTCAGAAATAGTCTGCCGGGAATTATTTATAATCTTGCTGCGAGAATCTGACGTTTGACCTCCTGTCCATTCAGGATAAACTCTGCACGACCGTTCTCCAGTTGTATATTCTTTTCAAGTGCTCCGATATCTGAATTGAACTCTGTAACGGCATTCGTTCCAACATCAGCATTGGAACAGTACAGCTTGGCAGACATGACCGAATTACCAAAGGCAACCGCTGACTTGCCCTGTACCACGCTTTTAACTGCTGCATATCCAATATAGATATCCGTTCTTCCTGCACGGCATCCAATGCCATAACATTCCTTTGCACGGATATTCGACGAGATATTTACATTTTCCAGACGAACCATACAGCTGTTACCGGCAATCGTTCCGATACCGGTTATAACATTACCTGCCCCCTGAAGCTTTGCCGATATATTCTCAAGCTTAATATCTGCATCACCATTTACAGATCCAATGATCGTACCGTTTGATATACCGGAATAAATATCCATGTCGCAGTATTCTATAAACAATTCGGAATCACCGTTTACAGATCCGATACAGGCTCCTTCCTGACCTTTCATATCAAACTCATAATGTCCGCGTTTGATATTGATAACACCGCCAAGTCCGGAACCAATACCAATGCCCTTCATACCATTTGCATTGATGATGATTCCACCATCCTGATAGAAGTTGAGTTCGCCATGATATTCATCCAATGAATTACCAATGCCAAAGTATTTTCCCGAATTCAGATTGATCGTCAGATTACCGTCTCCTACAACCGTAAGCACTGAACTGTCCGGAACTCTGATACCTCCTGTACGTAGTTCGTTTTCCCCAGTAATCTGAAGATTTACATTACACTTCTTACCGATATCAATACACGGAATTCCGCGTTCTCCCGCAAGACTGACATTCTCAAGTATGATGGTGCCACGGAATCCATCTTCTACAGACATCAGTATATTCGGCTGGAAACCAACAGAACCTTTGATTATGATCTTTTTATTAATTCCCCGCGCTTTCTTAACCTTAATACTTGTATATTTATTAGCGGCAAGCTGTACCATGGAAACCGTATCATTATAATCCGTCTCATATCCTTTCTTATACAGTCTGGCATTCAGGCTCTGATTATATTGAACAATTTCATTCATCACACGCTCATCGATTGAACGCACAACATACGGCTGCGGCCTTGATGTATAATAACCCTGAATCAGATCAACGCCCAACTTAATAACCTCCCGCAGCTCCTGTGTCAATTCAATTCCCTCTGCCAGCGTCAGAATATCATTATCATGCGCAAATTCTATAATATCCTTTACAAAATGCTGTTTCTGGATATCTTTGTGTATATCTGTCATAAGCATACGATCGATTTTTACAAACCGAGGCATATACCGAAGCAGATTATTTACATTGGAATAACCGGAACCATAATCATCAATAGCTGTCTCAATGTTCATCTTTGCAAAGGAGTTCTTCAGTTCCTTTAACTGATCATCCCCCATCTCAGTTTCTTCTGTAAATTCAACAACAAGCTCTCCTGCATGCTGTTCCATAATCTCAGTTAATTTCTTCTTATCCTTACCTGTCAGCTGATACCCCGGAATACTGTTAATAAATACTTTCTTACCCTCAAAATCCTGAGAGTGTTCCTCTATGTAATCAACCACATTAAAAAATGTCGCTTTTTCTATATCATATAAACGATTCAGACGATCTGCACTTTCCAGCATATCAAGCGGCGAAATCTTACGCTCTGTGTCCGCACGCATTAGAGCCTCATATGCATAAACATCTCCTGTTCTGGCATTGATAATTGGCTGAAAATGATAAACAAACCGGTTATTATCCAGAATAAATTCCATCAAATGGTCATCCGCTTTCTGTTTATCCGTCAGAACACCTGCCCTTTCCTCTTTTCCTTGCTCTATGGCCTTCTTATTGTTCTTCACATTGATAGTTTCATTGATCAGATGATCCAGGGCTTCCGAACCGGAAATCATATCACAACGGATACCCGTGCAGATTTCAAGCTCGTAGGCCTCTTTACGCAATTCATTATACTGCTTTATCTTATCCGACAGACGTTTGATAAATCCCTCTCCGCATGTTTCATCAGATGCTTCAACCGGGAATGCAACAACAAATTCATCATTACTGATACGGGCACATATAGCATCATCATCCTGACTTTCCGATATCAACTGTGCCAATTTCAAAATAGCAGCATCCCCTGCTTTTCTTCCATAGCTTGCATTGATATCCTTTAATTTATTAATATCAATCGCGATCACTGCTATTGATTTACCATCAAATGTCGCATTTTCGCAAAGTTCATTTCCCTTCTGTAAGAAGCCCTTATAATTATACAAGCCGGTCATTGCATCACGAATCTGTGTTGCTTCCATCTGACGCAACAACTCCCGCAGACCATTCTGACGATAAAACGCTTCCATACTCTGCATAATACTCTTTAACCAGTTTATGTAAACCTCTGTAAACTGTGCTTCTGTATCTGTAAAACCAATAACTGCATAACCAAAGCTTCGGTTATCAAAATACAATGGTGTAAAGAAAAATGTCTCCGGACACTCTCTTTGCTCAGATAGTTCCGGTATCATCTCTTTCATTTCAAATATGTCATCAAAGCTGATACGATTGTCTGTGTGTTCACTCGGTCCACATTTTATGATACGATATATCTTGTCCGTATATCCGTTAGAACGCATTGCATCCTCACTGATCATAACCTCCGATGAATTCCAGTAATCATTCATGCATATACTAAGCGAATGGAATGGTCGCACCTGATATACATGCTGAAATATCGTATTGAAAAAACTTCTGTGATCCCGTTCAGATAACAAATCCTCCATAAACTTGTTATAATAAGATGAGTATCCCATCTTCGCATGATCCGTATTCCAGAAATTCTCTTTTTCATCAAAATATTTTTCCGGCTGCATTTTCCCTTCGCATCCGCAGCTTGTCCCCTGAAAGATCACGGATTCTGATTCAAATTCCGGTATCGGTTCTTTCTCAAAGGATGCATGGATATATTTCGCACAATATCTGCCGCATTCTCTGGCCGGAATATCAGCGGATGTTAACTTGCATTTCAGGTTTTTCCCTTCTTCGGTAGAATCGTAACCAATCACTGCTACCTGCTCCGGTACATGAATATGATTACTGAATAATTCCGCCGCTACCCCGATTGCCATACAGTCATTTGCACATGCGATCGCCTCCGGAAGTTTCTCTCTGGAATCCAGAATCAGCTTCACAACCTCTTTGCCGGAATCATACCAGTAATTGCCATAATAAATATTATTCGGATCAACCGGAATTCCATGCTCCGTCAGACTGTCTCTATATGCCTGTTCTCTCTGTATGGAATGAATATGATTCTTCCACCCGTCTAAAAACATAATATCGGAATAGTGATGAACCTCGATCAAATGATCGATCAATTTCTTATATGGTTTATAATGATTTATCTTTACAGTCGGGAAATAACGACTGTCCTTATCTACGAAAAGAACAACTCCTGAGAATGCCTCGTGAATTTTGTCTTCTAACCGGGTTGCTATATCGGTTGCCTGAATGGTATCCGGAAGAACAATGATCGCATCAAATGCATCCCATTGAATCAGATTATAAATATTCGAATCCCCAATCTGTCTATACAGCGTATCCTGAAATCTTAAGTACATGGAAAATACACATATATCGTATCCATAGACATATGCCTCCTCCATTAATCCTTTCATAAACAGGCTCTGTGAATTCTCTTCTGCCTGCGCGATAATAACTCCAATTTTTCTGCGCTCCATATATGCTCCCCTCTAAAATACAAAATCCTTTTTCAGTTTAGCATAATTAAGCAGAAAAGTATATAAAAATGACTAAAAAAAGTTTATATCGCGTTATTTTCTGTACATTTTATACAATTTCGACATAGTATCACATAAAAAAATATTATTTGTCATATTATAAATAACAGTCCTGTAAAGAAAAAACAGTCCTGTTCTTATTCGAATAAGAGAAGTTCTTGTAATCAAATAAGAAAAGCAGGACTGTTCTGTACTTGTTCATATTTTGTTTTTTTATATCTTATATACTGCGCTAAGATACCTGTTCAAACTGTGAATTATATAGCTCTGCATAAAATCCGTTCTGTGCCATCAGTTCCTCATGGTTACCCTGTTCAATGATATCGCCATCTTTCATGACCAGAATGATATCTGCATTTTTGATCGTCGATAACCGGTGAGCAATAACAAAGCTTGTTCTGCCCTTCATCAGATTATCCATTGCACGCTGAATGCTGTGTTCTGTTCTGGTATCAACGGAAGATGTCGCTTCATCCAGGATCAGAACCGGATTATTTGCAAGAATTGCTCTTGCAATCGTAAGAAGCTGTTTCTGTCCCTGTGAAATATTCGTCACTTCCTCATTCAGTTCCATCTGATAACCACCCGGAAGTGCCGAGATAAATCGATGTGCATGAGCTGCCTTTGCTGCCGCAATTACTTCCTCATCCGTCGCATCCAGTCTTCCATAACGGATATTCTCCATGATCGTCCCCTTAAACAGCCATGTTTCCTGAAGAACCATACCAAGAGCATCACGAAGCTCTCTTCGATTATATTCTTTAACATTATGACCATCTAACAAGATGGCTCCTTCATTTACATCATAGAACCGCATCAGCAGCTTAACCATAGTGGTCTTACCTGCTCCGGTCGGACCAACGATCGCTACCTGTTTGCCCGGATCAACATGAACACTGAAATCATGAATAATGATCTTCTCAGGATCGTATCCGAACTTCACATGACGGAAATCCACTTCACCCTTTATATCCTCGACAGAAGCAGGATGCTCAACAACCTGAACCTCCTCTTCTTCCTCTAACAGTTCAAATACACGTTCCGCCGCTGCTGCCATCTGCTGCATCATATTTGTAACCTGTGCTACCTGCTGGATCGGCTGTGTAAAATTCTTCACATACTGGATAAATGCCTGAATATCACCGATCGTGATCGTACCACGAATGGCAAGAGCCGCACCAGAAATAGCTACGCCTACATATCCGAGATTACCGACAAACATCATAACCGGCTGCATCAGACCGGAAAAGAACTGGGCTTTCCATGCGGATTTGTATAAGACTTCATTTGTCTCATGGAATTCCTTTAAGGTTGTTTCCTCTTTGTTAAATGCTTTGATTACCGTATGTCCGCCATAAACTTCTTCAACCTGTCCGTTGATATGTCCGACATACTCCTGCTGCTGTTTGAAGAAACGCTGTGACTTCTTAATGATGATACCCATTAATGCCACACTGATCGGCAGGATGATAATTGCGATCATCGTCATAAGCGGGCTGATCGTAAGCATCATGATAAATACACCGATAACAGTCGATACCGAAGTAATAAGCTGTGTGATACTCTGATTTAATCCGTTTCCCATCGTATCAATATCATTTGTAATACGGGATAATACCTCACCATAGGTTCTGGATTCAAAATACTTAAGTGGCATACGGTTGATCTTCTCAGATACATCCTTACGCATCTTGTAACATAGCTTCTGGGTTACACCTGTCATGATGATACCCTGTGTAAAGTTAAATAATACACTTAACAGATACAATCCCATACAGAACAGGAGAATCTTACCGATATAGGTGAAATCGATTCCGCCGATTCCATTTATCTTCCGCATAATGCCTTCTGATAATGCTGTCGTTGCCTTACCGAGTACCTTCGGGCAGACAACATTGAATACTGTACTGAACACCGCAATGACCATGACCACGATCACTGCCGGCAGATATTTTCTTGAATAACGAACCAGCTTCGATATGGTTCCTTTAAAATCCTTTGCTTTCTCGCCGCCTCCCATTCCAGGAGGTCCCATATGTCGTCCACCACGTCTTGGTCTGTTTTCTTCCATGTCTGTTACCTTCCTTTCCTGAGTTCTTACGCTATGCTCGCCGCAATCTCTTTTTCAGATAACTGCGAACGGGCAATCTGCTCATATACCGGACAATTCTCCATCAGCTCTTTGTGTGTACCCTTGCCTACGATCTTTCCTTCATCCAGTACCAGAATCTGGTCTGCATGTAAGATCGTGCTGACACGCTGGGCAACGATGAATACCGTACTGTCTGTCATGTCTTCACGTAGTGCTTTTCTGACTGCTACATCCGTCTTGAAATCAAGAGCGGAGAAGCTGTCGTCAAATATATAGATCTTTGCATTCCGGGCTACTGCTCTGGCAATCGCAAGTCTCTGCTTCTGACCGCCGGAAACATTTGTACCACCCTGTGAAATGCTGCTGTCATACTGTTTATCCTTTTCCTCGATGAAATCTGTTGCCTGTGCGATCGCTGCCGCTTTCTTCATCTGTTCATCGCTTGCATCCTCTGCACCAAACCGGATATTAGATGCGATCGTGCCGGAGAACAGCACACCCTTCTGCGGCACATAACCGATATTCTCCCGAAGGCTCTCAATTGATACATCCCGGATATCCGTTCCGTCGATCGTGATCTTACCACCTGTGACATCATAGAATCTTGGCATAAGCTGCACCAGGGAAGATTTACCGCAGCCGGTACTTCCTATAATCGCTGTCGTCTCGCCTGGTCTTGCTTCAAAATCAAGATCTGTCAGAACATCTTCATCCGCTCCCGGATATGCGAAGCTTACATGTTCGTAACGGACAACACCCTTTACAGCTTCTAACTTCTTACAATCCGGCTTGTCACAGATCGTACTCTCTGTATCAATAACTTCCTTGATTCGGTCTGCTGCCACGCCTGCCCTTGGAAGCATAACGGATAACATACCGATCATTAAGAAGGACATAATGATCATCATCGTATAAGTAATAAACGCTGTCATGGATCCAACCTGAAGCTCACCCGAATCGATTCTGTGAGCCGCAACCCACTCGATCAGGATCGTAACCGCATACATAATAAACATCAGAACCGGCATCATAAATGTCATTACACGGTTTACAAATAATGATGTCTTTGTCAGATCCTTATTCGCCTTATCAAAACGTTCTTCTTCGAACTTCTCTCTGCCAAATGCCCGGATAACCGGAATACCGGTCAGGATCTCTCTGGACACAAGATTAACACGGTCAACCAGATCCTGCATGATCTTGAACTTTGGAAGTGCAATCGCCATTAACACTCCGAGAACAACCAGGATGCCTGCTACCGCAACTACGATCACCCATCCCATGCTGGCGCCGCTCTCTACAACCTTTATGATACCGCCAACTGCCAGAACCGGTGCATATAAAACCATGCGGAGCAACATAACCGTAACCATCTGGATCTGTTGAACGTCATTTGTCGAACGCGTGATCAGGGATGCAGTCGAGAACCGATTGATCTCTGCATCTGAGAATGAAATAACCCGTTTGAAAATGCTTTCTCGCAGATCACAGCCCACACCTGCAGCTACTCTTGCGGCTACCAGACCGGTAAGTACCGCCGATGCAACCATTAACAATGTCATAAGGATCATCTCTACACCGACACGTTTCAGATAGGACATCTGGATATCCTTATAATTATAATCCATACTGTCATAACAGGTTCTTGTACAGGTAATGGCAGATGACATCATCATATCATCCCCCATACTGTCACGCATGGAATCGATCATCTGCTTCATCTGCGTTCCCATCTGACTCCACATCTCAGGCGGCAGCTCGTCCAATGTCATACCGCTTGCTGCAAGCATCTGCTTTAACTGATTATCTTCATCCGAATCCACCATCGTATATGGATAATAATACATCATCATCGGCTCCATACACGCCTGATCGATCTCATCTATATGATCCTTGCCGTCATCTGTCATACGGTATATGCCATCATCCGACTGCTCATAATACTTTTCCCACACCGTCACATCATCTTCATCCATAAACCCTTTAATAATGGTATACGCTTTTTCCGGGATCTGCAACGGACTACAATGATCAATGCCGTAATTCTGGATACCGGTATCGATCAGCTTCGACGTATAATCCGGCAATGCCAGATCACAATATGCCTGAACGATCAATAACAGAACAATGATCAGAACCGATTTCCAATATGGCTTCAAATTCTTAATTATCTGCATAGTTTCACCTCTCTATAATTTTCGCATGTAGAGGTATTCTATCACTACCTATATAAAAGTCAATTAAATTCCCATAAAAAATGAATAAAAAAAGACCCGCCTGCCAACTAGGACAGACGAGTCTCCTTGTATATTTAATACATAATATATTGGGGGCTTTATTTTACTGTAATCTTCAGTTTCTTACGGGCACCATTCTGAGCAAGTGCATATACATAACATGTACCTTTCTTCTTACCCTTGATTCTGCCTCCCTGTGAAACAGTTGCGATCTTGCTATTTGTTGAGATCCAACGAACCTTCTCACAGTGAACTTTCAGTTTCTTATTCTTAGCCATCTTGACTGTTGCATCAAGATAAACGGATTTGCGCTTTTTAACTGTAACCTTTGAAACCGTCTTACCCTTTGTGTTCTTTACAGTAACACCAATCGGGTTGTTGTACTTGTATTTCTTTGTTGCAGTTATTGTATGTAACTGGAAGGACTTGCCGATCATTCTCTTTTCTATCTTTCCAGTCTTGGAATTTCTTACATTCTTATAAGCAATAACCTTAAATTTATAGAATGTATTCTTCTTGAACTTCTTACCGCCTGCAAGCTTTGTAAGTGTATAGCTAATGTTCTTCTTACCCTTTAACTTACTTGCAGAAACAGTCTTGATCTTCTTATATTTGTAAATCTTATTCTTCTTATTGCAATAGTTACCGTAGATGATGTATCCATCAGCCTCTTTCAGACGTTCCCAACGTAAGGTCACCTTACTTGTTGTAGCAGAAGCTCTGCCTGTAAGCTGTCCCTTGGTATACTTGTCTACCTTATCGCTTGAAATCCACTTATCGGCTTCTTTTGTACCTGGCTTTGGTCCCGGCTGTGTTACTTCTTCTTTCCTAACGGTTACTTTTCCATCTGAAAGACGGATTACAACAAACTGTACTGCATCACTGTTTTCCATACCGGCCTTAACTGCGATCGCTGTGATCGTAGTTGCAGAATCCTTTTTAATTGTGAGTGGCTTTGTGTACTTTGTACCATACTTGGTTGTTGGATAGCTTCCATTTGTTGTATAGTAGATTGTTGCACCCGCTGTCTTTGTAGCAAGGGTAAATGTATTGTTATCCTTGGAATTTGTTCCGGTTGGTGCTACAACCTGTCCCTTAACAGGCTTTACAGGTGTAGACGGAATCAGTTTGCTTACTTCTGCCGATACCACATCACTGTTTAACTTACCCGGAAGAGTTGCAATTGCCTTAATTGTCTTACCGGCAACAGAAGCCGCATCAATCGGTCCTGTATACTTCTTGCCATTCTTCTTAGTCGGTGTGCTTCCATCTGTTGTGTAGTAGATCGTTGCACCCTTTACTGCTGAAACAGTAATTGTCTTCTTGTCACCGCTTGCTGCGATCGTTGGCTTCTGGGTCTTCAGATCTGCTACCTTGACAGTTGCAATATCACTGTCCTTCATGTTATCTTTTACGCCAATAACCTTGATCGTATCAATCGTCTTTCCATTCTTATCTGTTGTAGGAATTGGTCCTGTATATTTGGTTCCGTTCTTCTTGCTTGGTGTTGATCCGTCTGTTGTGTAGTAAATATCTGCATCCTTCGGATCTGCTGTGATGATCAGTGATGTACCATCATCGGAAGCCTTAACGGATGGCTTTCCAACCTGAGCCTTATCACCTTCATCTTCTGTTCCAGGCTTTAATGCACTTACATCAAACTCCATAACGTCACTGTCTTTCATATTTGACTTAACAGCAACCGCCTTGATCGTCTTACCGTCTGTACCGGTGATCTGGATTGGTCCGGTATATCTCTTTCCATTTGTCTTACTTGGCGTAGTTCCATCTGTTGTATAGTAGATATCTGCGCCCTCTGTCTTTGTTGAAAGGAGAACAGACTTTTTATCCTCAGTCAGACTTGCAGTTGGCTTATCAACCTGTGCGATCTTACCCTTGTTATCATCAGAAGTTATATTCTTAACATCAAAGTCGATCACATTACTGTCTTTCATTCCATCTTTCACTGCGATAACTTTGATCTTATCAACTGGCTTACCATCTTTTGTTGTTGGGATAGGGCCTGTATACTTTGTTCCATTGCTTCTACTTGGTGTTGTTCCATCTGTTGTATAATAAATATCCGCACCCTTGGTCTCTGTAGAAACAATAACCGTATTTCCGTCGCTTGACTTCTTAGCTGTTGGGTCCTTGACACGCTCCAGTTTGGAGTCATCTGTATTAGTAATATCTGATTTCTCAATTTTCACCGGAGCACTTGCATAATCTGTAAACAATGCTTCATTAACATCTACTGTATCCAGATCATCTTTATTCTGAATTTCTGCTACAACATATATGTTGTATTTTTCTAATATGTTATCTGTTGTAATTCCACTCTTGTCGATCTTGTTAACTACTGCTGCAAGATCCAGATCTGCAGTGCCTGTTAATTTCGTTGAGTCAACAGCATCTAACTTACCATATGCAAGGATTTTTGATCCATTTGCATCGTAAGCCTTATCTGTAACCACATATGTGATCGCATTAACATTATTCTTTTTCTCACCTGTTACACTATAAGGAATTCTTACTACATTTCCCGTCCGTGTCATAGCACCAAGTGTTGTCTTAATGTCTCTGTCTAATAATGTCAGTTTATACTCCGCATTATATCCATCAGCATCAGCCTTCTTTACCTGTGATGTAAAAAGGATTGCAGATTTCTTTACATTAAATGCCGGTGACATTTCATATGGTGAATCAAAGGCCGTATTGATCTTTCCTGTTATATCCGAAGCTGCTCCAATTATTCTTCCCACCTCGTACATATCTCTGAGCATCCATCCTGAACCTTTTTCTCTCTGTCCTGCTGCTTCAACAGAATCCGGATAACCATATGTCGTATTTGTTGCTTCTCCACTGGTTAACACAAATACTTTCTGATTCGTTATCACCTTGCTGTTCTTATAAGCTAATCCTTTTCCATCTTCTTTAGAAGCTGCACTCTTTGAACTTTTGGCAATAGAAGCTATCTCGTCTTCTGAAAATTCCTTCAGGAATCCGGTCTGGCCATTTAACCATGTTTCATATTCCGTATAGCTTTCCGGTACATAAAGCTGCTTTAATGTGCCATCACAATCTAACAGAACACTTCCATCCGTTCCAAAATCTGCTGCAGAATCATTATCTAACATACGGAACTTGATCGGCTGTCCGTCATATTTACCATAATATACATAACTTCCTTTCCAATCATCCGCTGTATTTAATGTTTCTCCATCATGTGAACCATATGGATTTTTGATTCCATTCTCTCCGTTACCGGTACCAGTCGGCTTCTTGCCATTGTTGTTGCCTGAATTACTGCTGTCATTATCAAATTTATATTCTGCAACATTGACCGGTGTACTTGCATAGTCAGAAAACAGTCCTTCGTTTACATTTGCAGTCTTTGCGTTATCTGTCTGAATATCTTCTGCAAATACATACACCTGATAATCCTTTAAGATATTATCAACGGTACATCTGCCTCCTACTTTTCTTGCCAAAGATGCAAGATTAATCGTTACACTGCCTTTTTGCTTTGCATTGGCAAGTTTTCCATATGCAAGGACTTTTGCATCATCAGCCGTATAACCTTTATTGGTAACCATATAAGAAACCTGAGTTGCTTTGGCTCTGTCAGTTCCGCTCAATACATATGGTACAGCAATCGAATCTCCACTCTTCGTTAATTCATTGGTTGTAATATCCAATCTCATGTTCTTGTCTAACAGAGTCAGTTTATATTCCGCATTATTCTTTCCCCGTGTACCGGATACCAGTGAAGTAAACAGTATTTTGGAGACATCCACGTTAAATGCCGGTGAGATTTCTCCACCATACTGCATGGTCTCAACAGCTCCTTTGCTGTTGATCATTGCCTCACCCCATCCCTGATTGCCGGTTGAATAATGTCCGGATCTTGTCCAATAGTAATTACTGGCAACTGTTTTTCCGATTTTTAATCTCTGAGTTACTGCAGTTGCTTTATCCGGATATCCATATGATTTATTTCTCAGCTCACAAGAATCCAGAACAAATACCTTAGTATCTGTAAGAGGTGTAAATATCAGACTATAACCTGCCGCCGTCTTTAAACCACCATCTCTGACATTTTTTGACTTTTTTGTACTGGAAGCAATTGCTTCCCTGTCTGCATTCGTAAACTGGGTCAGAAAACCGGTCGTTTCTCTTCCCATACCATTATTAATCTTTTCGCCTTCTGCTCCACTGTTCAGCCATTGATAAATATTAGATTGATTCCAGTCTGTTCGGTCGGTTGTTTGAAAATATATACTTTTTGATGGATCTGATTCATCTGCTGTTAAAATAGTCGCACAGTCTAACAACATACTGCCATTGTCAATACCAAATGTCTTACCGGAATTGTTGTCCAATACCCGGAATCTAATTGGTTTATCGTTATATTCACCGTAGTAAACATAGCTTCCTGTCCATTTTTCCGTGTCACTTAATGTTTCGCCATTGGAACCTCTTGGATTCGTGATCCCTGCTATTCTGAGACCGGTGATCGTCTTTGTACTTTCTGAGGTAGTCGCAGCATCAACCTTTTCAATTGGGTTGAGTGTTGGCAACATACTGACAGCCATCGCTGCACTTATCGCAAGTGCTGTTCCCTTCTTGAAAAATCCCTTTTTCATCGTTTTCCTACATTTCTTTGCAGATTGCCCATTCTCTGACGGCAATCTCATGTTGGTTCCCGGTTTTATCGGCCGGTTTTTGTTATGTACAATATTACTTTTAGCAATTTTCAAGTATATATTGTCACTTTATAAATATCAAGTGTTATACTGCAATATATTTTATTTTCGTACAAATGCACATAAAGCAAACGCATTTCACACAAAAAACATACATTTTTGCATTTTTACCTGTTATCCAATTTGAGTTTTAGAAATGCATTCTCAAAACAGATTTTTTACTTTCAATTAGATATGATGTCATATTTTTAATATCATATGTTATTTTATATCTAATTTATATTTTATGGGAATATACATAAAATATATGGCGCAAATCCCACCAAGGGAATTTACGCCATATATTTTTTCTTTCTTTATAGAAACTATTTTAATAATTAGTCTACTTTGATCTCTTTGATCCATCCTTCCGGAGCTTCGATCCTACCCATCTGGATACCTGTTAATGTATCATAGAGCTTCTGGATAACCGGTCCCATCTTCTCCATTCCACTTGGGAAGCAGATCTCTTTGCCATGATCAACAATCTTACCTACCGGTGAGATAACGGCTGCTGTACCACACAGACCACACTCTGCAAAATCTTTTACCTCATCGAAGTATACTTCTCTGTGCTCTACTTTCAGTCCGAGGTACTTCTCAGCAACTACCATAAGTGAACGTCTTGTGATTGATGGAAGGATACTGTTTGACTTAGGGGTTACAACTGTTCCATCCTTTGTTACGAAGATGAAGTTTGCTCCACCTGTCTCTTCTACCTTTGTTCTGGTTGCTGCATCTAAGTACATGTTCTCATCATAACCTTCCTGATGAGCTGTAACAATTGCATGAAGGCTCATTGCATAGTTCAAACCAGCCTTGATATGACCCGTTCCATGAGGTGCTGCACGGTCAAAATCTGAAACCTTGATCGTAATTGGCTTTGCACCGCCCTTAAAGTAAGGACCTACTGGTGTACAGAACATTCTGAACTGATACTCATCTGCCGGCTTAACACCGATTACAGGATTTGAACCAAACATATATGGTCTGATGTAAAGAGTTGCACCTGAACCATAAGGTGGAACATAAGCAGCATTTGCTCTTACTGTCTCTTCTACTGCCTTTACAAATCTATCTTCCGGGAATGCAGGCATCTCAAGTCTCTTTGCTGAATCTGCCATTCTGCTTGCGTTCAGATCAGGACGGAAACATACGATTCTGCCATCTTCTGTTGTATATGCCTTTAATCCTTCAAATACTGTCTGGGCATACTGAAGAACACCTGCGCACTCACTTAATACAACGTTCGCATCATCTGTTAATGTTCCTTCATCCCATGCACCATTCTTATAATTTGATACATATCTTTTATCCGTTTTGATATAACCAAAACCGATACTTGACCAGTCAATATTTTTCTTCTCCATAACTATTCATCCTTTCAGTTTCTATTTCGCAAAAAAATAATATTCATAGTTTCTGTTATAGCACATTCTTTTCTCAATTTCCATAGTATTGATAATTTTTTTACTGTTCAAATATATATTTTACCATATCTGATACGGCATTACTGTCCTTATGCTTTAAGGTTCTCTTCGCAAGCGGCACGCGGTCCGTGATGATATTATCCACGCCAATTGCCATCATGCGACGCATCTCGCTGCTGGTATTTACCGTCCATGCGCAGACCATAATACCTTTTTTATGTGCTCCGGTTACCACCTGCCTGGTCAGGTATCTGGCATCAATGCTTAACACATCCATTGCTTCATAATTTGTCCGGTTGCTGTATCCGAAGCTGTATATATAGCCCGTCACGATATCCGGATCATCTTTCTTGATCCGTACAAGAGACCGTTGCTTAAAGGATGTGACAATACATTGCTCTTCCATGTTATTCTCTTTGAGCTCCTGCGCAACCTTTGCTTCCAGTTCTCCGTCATTCCGGACCGTTTTCAGTTCTATGTTCATCATGACCTTGCCTTTACAGGTATCGATTGCTTCCTGTAAGGTCGGAATCTTTGTTCCGGCATATTCATCTGAAAATTCTGCTCCGGCATCCAATTGCTGTAGCTCCTCATAAGTAGTATCACATACCAGCTTATCAACGCCTGTCGTCCGCTCGGTTGATGGGTCATGCATCAGCACAAGTTCCCCATCTGAAGTCAGCCGGACATCCATTTCCACATAATCTGCCCCTTCTTCGATTGCCTTTTCAAATGCAGGGATCGTATTCTCCGGAGCTTCGCTGCTGGAACCTCTGTGTGCGGTGATCAACGTTGCCCCAAGGGAAGCGTATGTCGGTGTCGTACCTGCAGACAAAAATCTGACATTCAGATATATTGCCAATACACAGGCAACAGCAACCATACTGACCAGTACATAATGGGTCTGCTTGTTAAGATCAGCATTATCTACATAATACATAAGCATCTTTGGTCGTGCGAGCTGTAATGCTGCAGAAATGTTGAACATACCACAGATAAAAAGCAGCAACCCTCCGACAACGATGTTTATACGATTATACACTTCATAAAACAGTATCAGAACATTGTCGCCATCAGATTTCGCCTTGATAACAAGAACACTTACCAGAATAAATACTGCATATAGTACCGCACAGAATAAAGCAATAAACAATTCCCATAACATCTGGAACATAAAATGATGAAATCTTTCCCGTCGTGTCAGCCGGGTCTGCTCTTTTGCTTTCGATGCATCGACATTTCCAAGGATCAGCAACCGGATATATGGAATCTTTACGGACATAAGCCAGATACAGATCAGATAGATCACTGCAAATCCGATCCAAAATGCTTTCTTTCCGGTTCCCCGAATACACAATTTCAACAGGTATTTTGTGACCGTATTATTATTTAACGCCATCAGAAACGGTGGCATGTATACTGCAAACGCAAATGGAAGCATGTAGAAAATACGCACAATCTTCCTTTTTCCAAAGAAACGGAAGAAATGCTTCTCGACCTGTACCAGATATTCAATCAAGCCATGTCTGCTGTGCCGGAGTGATGCATCAAACAATACAATATACATCGTAAGGTTCAACAACATGAACACCATGAGCAGCACAATAAGAAGCAATATATAAATAATAGATCCCGGCTTGATCAGGACATCCAGAAAGTTCTCTTTCGTGATCGAACTGTATCCGGACAATTTGATTGCCAGATAGAATCCACGAAATACAACCGGAACCAGAATAAACGACGAAACCAGTAGAAAAGCAAGCTGACATAGTACCACCTTTATTTTATTATGTGCCAGAAAATATCTGATCCGGAGCATATATTCCGCTTTCATATCTGTCTGCCTCCTGGTTGTTTGTTCAAAACAGGCATTGCAGAATATTCTATGCTCTGTTTAAACATTTCTGACATTACCAACCAGAGGACGCTTCCGCTCGTTTCGTCCTGCAACGGTACTAAGATGCCGTTTACACGCCATCTAAGGACCGGCGGACTCAAATGCCTCTGAGTTGGTAAGTCAAAATGTTTAAACAAAATCTACAATATGCTTTCTGCAATTGCCTGTTTAATCTCATAGTCTATATTATAGGCACAACCGAAGCTATCTGCAAGCACTCTCTGTCACAATAATCTGACAACCGAACACATCCGGCTTCTGACGATATATAAAAACCGGGGAAATGTTCTACACAATTAATCGTACTTACCGTAACGCACTATACAAAAAGGCACCCACAATAAATTTTAATATCTCAGGATATTATTTGCGCTATAACATGACATTCGCAAGGATTTCGTTATGAGTTGCACATTGTCAGTAAATACGGGTGCCTGTCTGAGCCAAAGGCGAGTTGGCACAGGAGTATTTACGAATCCGACATGTGCAGCGAATAGAAATCCCCGCGAGTCATTTATAGTGTAAATAATATTCAAGATATAAAATTTATCGTGGATGCCGCCACATTCGTTTAGAAGCCGGTGTTTCGGTTATCGGTAATACGCTTTGCCTTGCCCTCGGAACGAGCAATAGACTTCGGCGGAAGCATTTCTACCTTGGCACTGATCAGTAGAGTCTGCTTGATCTGTGTCTTGATATATGCAGCCAGCTTCTCAAGCTTATCCGCATCGTTTATATCAACATCATCCTTTAATTCCACCTGAACAGTAAGCTTATCCTGTGAATTCACACGATCAACTACCAGCATATAATGTGCAGATGCTTCTTTCACACCCATCAGTACAGCTTCAATCTGACTTGGGAATACATTGACGCCACGAACAACAAGCATATCATCGGTACGTCCTGTGATACGGCTCATCTTAACTGTTGTTCTTCCACAAGCACATGTTCCGTGATGTAAAGTACAGATATCATGTGTTCTGTAACGGATCATAGGCGCACCTGTCTTGGTCAGTGTAGTAAATACCAGTTCACCCGGTGTATCATCCGGAAGCGGTTCTTCTGTTACCGGATCGATGATCTCTGCAAGCACATGATCTTCATTGATATGCATACCATGCTTTTCCATGCATTCAAATGCAACACCGGGACCACCAATCTCCGTAAGTCCATAGATATCGAGTGCATCAAAATCAAGCAGATCTTCCAGATGCTGTCTCATTTCCTCTGTCCATGGCTCTGCACCAAAACAACCGGATTTCAGTTTTAATTCTTCCGGCTTGATTCCCATTTCATGGATGGTTTCTGCCAGATATGTT
This sequence comes from Coprococcus ammoniilyticus, assembly GCF_025567345.1. Lineage (NCBI taxonomy): Bacteria > Bacillati > Bacillota > Clostridia > Lachnospirales > Lachnospiraceae > Coprococcus > Coprococcus ammoniilyticus. The sequence goes on along the minus strand of NZ_JAOQJS010000006.1, from coordinate 229,603 downwards.
GCATAAGATGGTGTACAGCAGAGCATCGTAGCACCAAGCTCTTTCATCATTATAATCTGTCTCTGTGTATTACCGGATGACATTGGAATTACTGTAGCCCCAATCTCTGTTGCACCCTGATGTGCCCCCAGTCCGCCAGTAAATAAACCATAACCATAAGCAATCTGAATGATATCATCCTTTGTACCGCCTGCAGCAGTCAGTGCTCTGGCAACCATCTCTGTCCATACCTTAATATCATTTTCCGTATATCCTGATACGATCGGCTTTCCGGTTGTTCCTGAAGAACCCTGAATACGTACAATATCTTTAAGATCTGCAGCAAATAGTCCATATGGGAAATTATCTCTCAAATCGGTTTTCTGCGTAAATGGAAGCTTTACGATATCTTCAATTCCATTAATATCTTCCGGTTTTACTCCGGCTTCATCCATTCTCTTTCTGTAAGCCGGAACATTATTATATTCCAACTCTACGGTAGCTCTCAGTCTCTCTCCCTGAAGCTTTTTTCTTTCATCAAAATCCATACATTCCATTGCATCGTTATAGATGTAATGAATCTTCTTCTGTCTCATATGTGACTATCCTCCATGTCTGATCTTGGCTTTACTTTTTCGCTTTTATGTTTTTCCACACTAAAGCGTTTACCCATAAAAATTTTAGCTGAGCAGCCTGTATATGTCAAGGAAGTTTTTACCTTCCCTTAAAGATTTTCCATATAGTACAAAACGACCACCACACAGGCGCGTCCTGCATGATGGTCGTTCTGTCAATATATTGGTATATAAGATTTACGCAAATCTTGTTGTGTTAATCTTTACACCAGGACCCATTGTTGAAGCAATTACAACGCTCTTAAGGTACTGTCCCTTAGCAGCTGATGGCTTTGCTTTTACAATAGCATCCATTAAGGTCTGGAAGTTTTCGTCTAACTGTTCCTCTGTAAAGGAAGCTTTTCCCACTGGCACATGGATAATATTGGCTTTATCAAGTCTGTACTCTATCTTACCAGCTTTGATATCATTAACTGCTTTTGTTACGTCCATTGTAACTGTACCAGCCTTAGGGTTTGGCATTAAGCCCTTAGGTCCAAGTACACGACCAAGACGTCCAACAACACCCATCATATCAGGTGTAGCTACAACAACATCGAAATCTAACCATCCGTCTTTCTGGATCTTTGGAACTAATTCCTCACCACCTGCGTAATCAGCACCGGCAGCAAGAGCTTCGTCTACCTTATCTCCCTTAGCGAATACGAGAACCTTAACTGTCTTACCTGTTCCATGAGGTAATACAACTGCACCACGTACCTGCTGATCTGCATGACGTCCATCAACGCCCAGTCTTAAGTGAGCTTCGATTGTCTCGTCAAATTTAGCTGTAGCCATTTTCTTTACCAAAGCAACTGCCTCTTCAAATTCGTAAACGGCTGTTTTGTCATAGAGCTTGCTTGCATCTATATATTTCTTACTCTTCTTCATTATAAACCTCCTGTGGTCTTATCGGGAGCGACCCTCCCACCAAAATGTTTTTATTCTTAATTACTCTTCAACTGTAACGCCCATTGAACGAGCTGTTCCAGCGATCATGCTCATAGCAGATTCAAGGCTTGCAGCATTTAAATCTTTCATCTTAAGTTCGGCAATTTCCTGAACCTTAGCCTTTGAGATAGTTGCAACCTTTGTCTTCTTTGAGTTAGCTGAACCGGATTTGATATTACAAGCCTTCTTGATCAGAAGTGCTGCAGGAGGAGTCTTAGTGATAAAGCTAAAGCTCTTATCCTGGTAAACTGTAATAACAACAGGGATGATCATATCTCCCTCGTTAGCAGTTCTAGCATTGAATTCCTTTGTAAATGCAACGATATTAACACCATGCTGACCAAGAGCCGGTCCAACAGGTGGTGCAGGTGTTGCCTTTCCTGCAGGGATCTGTAATTTGATATATCCTTCTACTTTCTTCGCCATCTTAGCGCACCTCCAAAAATATTGTGGTAATAACGGGGGATACCCTTCCACTCACTCTTACAATTTCTTGATATCAGCGAATGCAATCTCTACAGATGTTGCACGGCCAAATATTTCTACATCGATGGTAATGGTCTGTTTACTTGGGTTAATTGCCTTAATACTACCCACGGTACCTTCCCAGGCACCTGCTGTAACCTCAACCATATCGCCTACTTCCGCATCGATCACGATTGTCTCCTTGTTGATTCCAAGGTACTTCATCTCATCATCTGATAACGGAACCGGTTTTGATCCCGGTCCTACGAATCCTGTAACACCTCTTGTATTACGAACTACATACCATGTAGCATCGTTCATAATCATATTGAGCAGGACATAGCCGGGAAACAGTTTTCTGGTAACAGCTTTCTGTACACCGTTCTTAACCTCAATGGATTCTTCTACGGGTACAGATACTTCTAATATCTGGTCCTGTAATTTTCTGTTTTCAATTGTTTTCTCAATATCAGCTTTAACCTTATTTTCATAACCTGAGTAGGTATGGACTACATACCATCTTGCGCTTTCTGCATCTGCCATATAATTCACCAACCTTTACTCATTATATTATGAAATTCAAGCCTATTTGTATAAGCCAGTCAACGACTGCAATAATAGCTCCGAGGATTACCGTTGAAACGATTACTACGGCTGACTGCTTAAACAGGGTTGTTCTGTCAAGCCATGTGATTTTCTTGAATTCACCCTTTAGTTCCTGGGTCCAGCTTTTCTTGAGAGCTGTTGATTTTTCTTCACTTTTTGCCATTAAACCAATCCTCCTTCACTGGTCCGGAACTATTTTGTTTCCTTGTGTACTGTATGCTTCTTGCAGAATCTGCAGTACTTCTTTGTTTCCATTCTGTCTGGATGCGTTTTCTTATCCTTTGTCATATTGTAATTACGCTGTTTACAATCCTGACATGCCAATGTTATTTTAACGCGCACTTCCATCTACCTCCATTACTTATTTTAAGGCATAAAAAAAAGACCTCTTTCATCGCACGTTTAACAATAACACAAGTATACAGTGCAAGTCAAGAAATCTTTTTCTGTTTTTAGACATATTCTCTATTTTTTAATTTTATAAAGAAATATGCCGCATTTATTGGATTGTCTGTATTTACCCCTTCAGATCCTTTAAGGTATGGAATAATTCCATATCCGATTCTGTCAGTTTTACATTTGTACAGATCTGTTTTCCCTCCGGATCCGTGATCTTTACTTCTATAATATAGTCTTCTTTGATCCCGCTTGCCATCGCAGCCTGTAAAAACATCGGAAACTTCGGATGATTGGATGCAAATTTCTCCCATGCGGATTTTATCTTAAAAATTGATGCCGGATTTACCATATCTATCTCCTTATACGCCTGCAAGTTTTGCAGCTTCTCTCGTCCTGCAGACATATCTCTTATTAAAATATTATTCCATATTTATGATATCAGAATAATGCTGCAATCGCGCCAAGCAGTCCGTAGCTTACAACTCCCACGATCAGTCCTGCAAGTACAACACCACCTATAACGGCAAGTGCACTCTTCTTCCAGTCAAGATCTAAGAAGCTGGCTGCCAGAGTACCCGTCCAGGCTCCTGTACCCGGAAGTGGGACCCCGACAAACAACATCAGTGCGATATAGACTCCGCCGCCTGTTTTCTCAAGCAGCTTCTGTCCGCCTTTTTCGCCCTTCTGAATACACCATGTAAAAAATTTCCCTATATATTTCTTATCTTTTCCCCACATCAGAACCCGTCTGGCGAACCAGTAGATCACCGGAACCGGAAGCATGTTGCCGATCATACAGATGATCAGTGCACGAAATGTCGGTATTCCGAATACCGCTGCATATGGAATCGCACCTCGCAGTTCCACGATCGGAACCATAGATATCAGAAACATGATCAGATATTTTTTAAACATTATTATCTCCTACAATTTCTTTTTTATAGAATGGCTCTGTATTCTCTGTAACCTTTTTTCCAAGTCCGTTATCTGTTCCTGTAAGTGCGATTGGAATACCAAACGCAAGCGGTTTTATCTTTGGGAGAAGGGAATCAAATAAATCTTCTTCATCACCTTCAAAATCAATTGTGATCAGATACTCTTCATCTGAATTTTCTTTTTCCATCATCTGGATATAAGCTGCCTTTACATTTGGACGTTCAGCCAGGAATTTCTTTGCTTCATCCAACATATCAACCGGCATATATTTCGGACTTCTTAAACGGATCTTTGTATTTGCCGGAATTGTATGCTTCTTGATATTCGTATTCTTATGCTCATCAAGCACACTCTTTCTGCTCTCATCCACTGTCTTTATAAGTGCATCCGGGACCTGCATACCAACTGTGTAGGGATCGATCACGATTCCCTGGATCTGACCATTGGAATTCAGAACCAGTGGGGCAACCTCTTTATAAGTAAGTGCCATCTTCTCAACTTCTACTTCCTTGATCGCATGCTCGAATTCTTCGTCATTTGTAAAACATGGGAAGAAGTTCTTTCCTGTATTATCTGTGATAACACGGAAATTTACTCTGAATTTTCCATCTCCCATGATCCTTCCCTGATCATCTTTTACCGGTTTTGGATCCAGTGTTGCAGGCAGGATAAATCTCGCCTGTAACAGCTTCTCGATAAAATTCTTTAGATTCTGCTGATTATTTTCGGCCTTAAAAACCTCAATTGCCTCCAACAATGCTTCATTCTTTATCTTGCCGCTTTCCATACTTAATTTTCACCTTTCTCTTTTATACTGTCCTTATAGGCTCTGTATTCAACTTCTGCCTTCTTGCCTTCTTCGCTTCTCTTGGATGCCACCATCTCAGGCATAATATCCACCATCGGCTCGTTAATATATTCTGTCAGCTTCTGAAGGAATTCCTTTCCACCTTTATAAGTAGCTACCGGAATGGTCACGACACCCTGATTGGTCATCATAACATACCCTCTTACCACATGGTAAAACGGCTTATGCAGCTTTGCCTGTTCCTTTATATCAGAAATATCATAACATTTCCATCTTCCGGGGATCTTACTGTAATACAGATGTTCTTTATCAAGCTTCGCAGCTGACCCTACGATACATCTGCACATCATACCGATCAAAAATCCAAGCGCCAGTGCCGCAAGAATCAGGATCCGTCCGGTTCCTTTAAATACACTGTCAAATCCCAGAAGTGCTACAACGATAAATAATACGATTGCTGTACCAACAATAAATGCCAGATACCCAACTGTAGTGTATGCCTGATACTGTCCATTCTTATTTTTTTTGCATTTCGAATAATAACTGAACGGTGAATCAATAAGACCAAGGTCAGCTCCGCACAACGGACAGTATTTCTGATTCAGTGTCGCATTTGCAGGAATTGACTTTCCACAGTGCGGGCAACGGAAAAATAACTGATTGATAATACCCGATAATAACAGCATGATAACAAACAGTCCCCATCCGTATATGATCTTTCCAACAAATGTAAATATAAACAGTCCCAGAGTACCGATCACGGGCATAATTACAATACAACCCTTGGCAATTCTTAACTTCATTTCTTCCTCCATCCACAGCAGGATATTTCCTTTGCTATTTTCTATAACAGTTCTGCTGTGGCTATCTTCTTTCTATATTTCAGACCGGTTCAGATCTTAGATCTGCGCAAATGCCTGTTCCAGATCTGCGATCAGATCTTCAGCATCTTCCAGTCCACATGAATAACGGACAAGATCAGGATATACACCGCATGCTGTCAATTCTTCATCATTCATCTGCCTGTGTGTTGCACTTGCCGGATGCAGACAACAGGTTCTCGCATCCGCTACATGTGTCTCAATCGAACCGAGTTTTAAGTGCTTCATGAATTCTTCCGCTGCTTTTCTTCCGCCCTTTACACCGAAGCTTACAACGCCACAGGAGCCGTTTGGCAGATATTTTTCTGCAAGTGCATGATATTTGTCATTTTCCAGCCCGCAGTAATTCACATAAGTAACCTTATCATTCTGTTCCAGATATTTTGCAACTGCGAGTGCATTCTCGCAGTGACGTTTTACTCTGACATGCAGACTTTCCAGTCCAAGATTCAGGATAAATGCACTCTGTGGAGACTGTACAGAACCAAAATCACGCATCAGCTGTGCAGTTGCCTTTGTGATAAATGCGCCTTCTTTTCCGAACTTCTCTGCATATGTAATTCCATGATAGCTGTCATCCGGTGTGGTAAGTCCCGGGAATTTGTCTGCATATTTCATCCAGTCAAACTTTCCGGCATCTACGATGCATCCACCGATAGCTGCTCCATGTCCGTCCATGTATTTGGTTGTGGAATGGGTTACGATATCTGCTCCCCATTCGATCGGACGACAGTTGATCGGAGTCGGGAATGTATTATCTACAATAAGCGGTACTCCCTGCTCATGCGCTACCTTTGCAAACTTCTCAATATCTAATACGGTCAGAGCCGGATTTGCAATGATCTCACCAAATAATGCCTTGGTATTCGGACGGAACGCTGCACGGATCTCATCTTCAGATGCGTCCGGATCAACAAATGTGAAATCGATTCCCATCTTCTTCATCGTTACCGCAAATAAGTTATAGGTTCCACCATAGATGGAATTTGATGCTACAACATGGTCACCACAATTTGCAATATTAAATACTGCATAGAAGTTTGCTGACTGACCGGAACCGGTAAGCATCGCCGCTGCACCGCCCTCTAACTGACAGATCTTCTTTGCAACCAGATCATTTGTCGGATTCTGAAGTCTGGAATAAAAATATCCATCTGCCTCCAGATCGAATAATTTACCCATATCTTCACTTGTTGCATATTTGAATGTTGTACTCTGATAGATCGGAACCTGACGTGGTTCTCCGTTTCCCGGTTCATAACCTCCCTGTACACATGTTGTATTAATCTTGTATTTACTCATTACATCCTCCTGATAACTATATCTTCTGTGTTTTATGATCTATTCCAAGTTTCTGTATTCATATCCATTATTATTTCCAGTATAAATACCTGTCTTTTCATGTACCATTTAGCACATCAATTCATTATATAAAATTTATCCCGTTCCTGCAAGCACATGTACTCCTACAAAAATTAAAAATCCGTTAAGATTTCCTTATTTTTACGAAAGTGCAAAAATCTCCTTACATAGCTTTCTTCCCGACTGTGTCCGGAAGATCTTCTCATAAGCAGACCGGACTGCTTTGATATGCTCTTTATCCTCATACAGGTTCACAAGGAAATCTGCCTCTACCAGTATCTGATAATCCATTCCGTCAATATTGGAATAGGTATGGTGATGTCCGACCAGATAACACACCCGCTCAATAAAGGCGGCATCATCTGTCAATGGAATAAGCAGTTTTTCTGCTTCCGGCGGGCCTTCCTTTTCCTGTGTCTTTCCTGTATTATATCCATATTTCTTTTCTGAGTTCTTTATGCCTATATCATGCACAAGTGCAGCGACTTCCAGAATCTCCAGTTCTTCTCCTGTGACTCCTTCCATCTCCCCGATCAGCTTGGCAAAAGAATGAACCTTCAGAAAATGATGGATCCGTCTGGCATCTCCCGCATAATATTCGATCATCTTCTCTTTTACCCGAGATTTCAGCTCCCGGCTTGCAGGAATCGTATCTTCTACATTCTGCTGCAATCTCTCACTCTGCTCTGCTTCTGTACTCTGTTTCTGCTCGGTTTCCATTTCTTTCCTCCTGACTGTCTGCCGACCGTTTTAGTATATTTATTTAACCTGATCTATTTCTGTCTTATTTTCTTTTGTTTTTATCTGTACTCACATCCCCGATTATATATGGTTGCTACAGAATACGCAACTTTTTTTCCTGTACGCCCTGTTTATCCAATATTTATGTCTTATCGTCTTCTGCAGATTGTTTTGTATTGTTTTCACTTATAGGTTGTCTTTTCTTTTCATATAGTAGTATAATTTTCAAGTGCAGGTTTTTTTAGGAGGTTTTACAAATGAAAGATAATTCCCGTCCAATCGGCGTATTTGATTCCGGCATTGGCGGTATCAGTGTTTTGAAAGAAATCGTTTCACTGATGCCGGAGGAAAATTATATATATTATGGTGATTCTGCGAATGCTCCATATGGCACACGCCAGGTCACTGACATTCAGCATCTAAGCCGGAACTGTGTGGAATTCCTGCTTGAACATGGCGCGAAAGCAATCGTGATCGCATGCAATACTGCAACCAGTGCTGCTGCTGCCATGCTTCGTGCAGACTATCCGGACATCCCTGTGATCGGCATTGAGCCGGCATTAAAACCAGCCGTTCTCTGGAAGGAACATGACCGGATCGCGGTTATGGCTACCCCTATGACTTTAAAACAGGATAAGTTTCTATCGCTTATGCATACATACGAAGACCGATCCGTAATCTACCGTGTACCATGTCCAAAGCTGGTTGGCTTTGTGGAAAACGGAGATCTGGACAGTCCGGAGCTTCATGATTATCTGCAAGAGGTTCTCTCGCCTTATCTGGAAAAGGGAATCGATGCGATCGTGCTTGGCTGTACGCACTATCCGTTTGTGGAAAAAATGATCCGAACCGTTGTCGGTCCGGATATCAAGATTTTTGTCGGGAGTCACGGAACTGCCGTAGAACTGCGTCGCCGCCTGATCACCGCAGGCCTAAAGTCAGAATCTGCTGGACAGGGTACAGTCGAGATCTATAACAGTTGTACGACCGATGGGAACGCACATGTTGCCCTCTGCAGGAAGCTGCTGGCATTATAATGTACCGTACGGAAGAAGCTGGAGGCTATCATTCATTTCGCAAATCACTCTCGTTCTATTTCGCAAAAAGATTAACAGGTATCCGGTCTTATATACCCTTTATTTCACAGAACGCTCGCGCTCTATTTTTCACGTAACGGTACTAACCTCACTGCCTTTAGCAGTTCGCTAAGGACCGACGTGAAAAAAGGTCTGTTACATAAAGGTATATAAAACCGGATACCTGTTAATCTTTTTCTATGATCCTGTTAGAGATTGCCGAATTCTTATGAACATACCATTTAATACAACTCTTCATCGTAGTATCGTAATAACAGTCCGGTCACGCGGTCATAGGCTGCGAAACCGTCTGAGACACCGTTCAGGTTCAGGCTTGTTTCAGTGAAGGTATTGGATGCCTGATTGACGGTATCCGTCGATAGAATGGCCTTATCCTCTACCTTTTCCCAAGTCTCCGGGAGCAGAAAGATATCGTCGGAAAGCACCTGTTCGGAAATCCTCTCATTTGCCAGATACTGTTCTGCATCCTCCCCGATAGCCTCATAATAGGCATTATCTACATAGGACAATACACTCAGATACCCGGAATAAATAAAGAATGGATCTTCGCTGCCGATACAGGCAAGATAAGATATAAAGTTTGCCTCATCCTCATAGATATACCCATGCAGATGCGCCAGCTCATGGCAATAGGTTGCCGGATAATTTGTGATATACATATTTGCATTACAGTTTGCTTCCATCGAAAACGGGAAATAATATCCCGCCATATAGCTCTGGCTCATCAGCCCGGAAAACATCATATGCTTGACATCCGGATAGTAGCCGGACAACCGTGGATACCGGCCGGACAGTTTCCGAAGAGCATTTCGCGCCTGTTCCTGCATATCTCCATCATATGTTATGTATCCGTTTTCATCCCGCTCTACTTTAGTGCTGTATTCGTTACACTGCTTTACAATATAATTGCGAAGTGCCTGCAATTCTTCTACCTTATACTGCCGTTCCTCTGTTTCCTCATTTACAGGAAGCGAGGAACAGTGATAATAGATCGTACAGTTTCCGGTCATAATAAGACAGATCGCAACCGTTATATATGCAATAACAAGGTCATAGATCCTGCAAAATCTCCGATATCCCTTATGCTTTCTTAAAAAGATCAACAGAATATTCAGGATCAGAAATGCAAGGATCAGCAGGATTGCCGTAACGATCATAAGTTCCCCGATTGAAAAGGAAAACAGATTGCCAAATCTTGCAAATACTGCAACGATAACCGGATTCACATGTTCCGCATACCAGTCGCACCAGTTTTCCCATCCCATCTTTCCACTGATCCATGGAGCAGCCCACGCTGCTGCATTTATCACTATGACCAGAATTATCCCTGTAAAAAGAAGGGGTCTGTGAATATGCCTTTTTTTCTTGTTCTTTTCTACCTTATTCATAATCTTATTCTTTCTGCCAGATAATATATTTTCTGATATGCATCCTGTCAGATTCTCATACATACAACATCCTTTTCTACCTGTTCAGTATATCATCCTGCTCTGCTTTTTACGACACACTTCACAGATTTATAACAAAAACGCCCTCAAAGTTTGACATCTTCTCTGTCTGACGGCAGACCTGTCATTCTTTGAGGGCATTCTATTTCCTGTTATACTTTTTACTATTGGCACATATTTACGATAAAATTATTTCAGGTCTTCTACCAGTTCGTACAAAGCTTCTGCGGAATTGAAATTATCAGATGTGATCTCATCACTTGGAATGATAACATCGTATTTGTCTGCAATCTCTGCAATGATCGTTATGATATCCAGAGATTCCAGTATTCCATCATCTACCAGTGCATCTTCATTTTCAAAATCAACATTCGGTTTGATCTTCTTTAACATTGCAATAAAATCATTCATAGTTTTATTCTCCTTTATTCTTTAATTCTGCTATCTTTTTTATTTCTTTTCGAAGAAGCGAGCCTTTAAATGTCTTCGGAACTTTCTCGATATAGAATATCTTCTGCGGTAACTTATAGCTTTCAACCTGTTGCTGCATATAGCTCTGGAATGCAGTTTCGTCAAATCCATCCTCTTGCACGATCAGCATAACCGGCAATTCTCCGGTGATCGGATCCTGAACGGAACTGTAAGCACAATCTGCCACACCCGGATACCGGATCGCAACAGTCTCTACCTCTGCCGGCGAGATCTTGCTTCCACCATAGTTGATAACATCATCTGCCCGTCCAACCAGAATAATACTGCCATCTTCATCCATATAGCCAAGATCATTTGTCATAACATATCCATCCACTACCGTTTTCGCAGTAAGCTCCGGATCATTGTAATAGCCCTCCATAACAATCGGACCACCCCAGGCCAGTAAAGCAGGCTGTTTCTCAGATCCATTCTCTATAATATTCCCTTCTTCATCTATAAACCGCACTAGAGAATTGACGGTCGGATATCCGATACAACCATTCTTATTCTGACGGCTGAATTCCAGAATACAGGAGCAGCCAGCTTCCGACGATCCATAAAAATTATAAAGTCTTGTACGTGGAAGATACCGGAGCAGCTTTTCCTTGTCCGTTTCCGGAAGCGGGGCTGATCCCACCTGTATATAATCGATCTGATCGGCATATCCTGCAATCCTGTCATCTGACAAATGAAAGATCATTCCAAGTGTTGCAGGAGAAATTGCCATCGATGTTGCATGGTACTGCTCAAGCATCTTCCAGAGATTGCCTATCATAGCCATACCATTCATCAGACAGACAGTTCCGCCACTTATCATATCCGACTGATACCGTCTTATACCAAAGGAATGATTGAGTGGCATCGGTATGATCTCCACATTTCCTGGTTTCATCTGTGTTCCCTTCATAACATTCCCAGCAATTGCCACATCATTCTTATGATGCATGACAACACCCTTTGAGCTGCCGGTCGTACCCGTTGTGAACAACAGCATCGAACGTGAATCTGCATTTGGAAGCGGAACATCCAGTTCTTCTGTATTCTCCATCTGTTCCATCAGCTTCTTCGGGGATAACCAGCGCAGTCCATCTGACTCTTTGTTTGAGATCAGCCATTCTGCATCCACCTTATCCCTGATTTCCTGCATGCGCTCAGGTGAAGTAGATCGCTCAACAGGAATCACAAGCGCCTGCATATACTGCAAGGCTGAAAACAAAACCATATATTCAATGTTCTGTGTGCATCGTAAAATAACATGTGCATTCTTTTTTATACCATTCTGAAGCAGGACATTTGCCATCTTTCTGATTGCCGTCCAATACTCCGCATATGTCAGATGTTTTTTTAACTCACAGACAGCCAGCGTATCCGGTTGTGTCTCTGCATATTTTTTTATATAATGAAGCACGGTTTCCATATCGATCCTGTTATTTCTCCTTTTTCTTTGTAATCTTTTTTACATTTTTCTTCCATTTTTTCATAAATTTCCGGTCTTCCTCATCCCATACCTTACAGGCATCTTCCCAGCTTACCTTCTGATCCTCAGTCAGAGTTTCCTGCAACTGATACTTTTCCTTCAGATATGCTCCAAGAAAGCTTGTCACCTTTTTTGCTCCTGCTATATTCGTATGCTTTGGATTATAGAAATTCGTTTTAAAATCAATATCCATCTCATCAACATACTGATTTAGATCCAGACAGTCATAGCCCTGTTTCTCACAATAGGCATCCACAGCCAGATGCTCCCGGATCTGACTCTCATCCGGTACATACGGTGTCGCTATAAACAGCACCTTTTTTCCCAGTTCATTTGCCTTTTTCTCGATTGCATCCAGAGTATCCTTAGATGCCTGTGACAGTTCAAGACTCTGATCCGTTGTATAATCCGGTTTCTTGTTTTTGAGATTCGTGATCGTTGATTTTGGTCTTGCAAATTTATCATCACTGGACGGATTGTTCAGACGATTGATCATAAATTCCCGGTCAAATTCCATCAGGTTATTATGATATTTTAATATCTGAAACATCATTTCTGCTTTCTTCACAAAGCTTCCACCATGTATAGACTGAATTGCCTGCAACCTTGTTATGGATGGATTCATGCCGGATATAAGCAATTCAAACCAATAGTCCCGTTCTTCCTGGCTGTGATCATCATTTGTATTTCTGGCGATCATGGTTCTGACCTCGATAACAAACACGTCCACGTTCTGACTTTTTACCGCTTCTTCCATAATATATGGTGCCATATTCAGATCCTGGATCGAGCTAGCCAGCATAGCCGAGGTAAAATCCTGTTCCTCATATGCCTGTGGCGGATTCCAATAACGGAATATCGCACTGGATCCGATCATCAATGCATTGACCGTATCCTTTTCTTCCGCGTAATACTCTGCCCATGCCTCTGCGTCACTCTCATCCGGTCTGGCAAACTGTCCGACCTTCGATATAGAATATAACAATATGACAAAAAACAGTAGGATTGAAATTACTTTTTTTATTATTGCCAAAACCTTTTTCTTTCCTGTTTTCATGTTTTGTTCTCCTACCCTTAAAACTGTTCATAGATGAATGCGATATGACTGCCGGAACCATATACACCAAACGTCAATACACATAAAATTCCAACGATCAGAACCAGCCAGCGCAGCCAGAGATTCTGACGTAGCAGCCAGCTTCTGATATCCTCTTTGATCCCCATCTGTTCCCGGATCTCCTGTGCAACTGATACACATAACAGGATCAGACAACCAATCAGGATCAGCCCCCATTCCCGCTGGGACAAAGCAAATGTATTTATAATGTCATAAAATGTACCACGGTCAACCACACAGGAAGCTATCATATGGAAGGACGCACGGATTCCACTTCCCATAAAAATGATACGTCCGATCACGCATAATAAAAATGTCCGAAGCATCCGGAATATATTCCAGCTTATACAGTTTGTCCGTATATTCAGTTTCTCTGTTAATTTAGCGACCGGCTGCTCAAATAATGTCGATAAGCAGATCAGGATTCCGTGAAACAGTCCCCAGCCGATATAATTCCACTTTGCCCCATGCCAGAGTCCGGTCAGGATCCATACGCACAGGATCGGTACACAAGAGGCAAATCCGGTTCCTATGGCATTTCCCAGATATTTCCGCACCTTGGTATTCCATTTCAACAGGATCTTTGAAGTCGATACCGGATAGAATACATATTCTCTGAAGAACGCTCCGAGTGAAATATGCCATCTTCTCCAGAACTCCGGCAACGTCTGGGAAAAATATGGCCGCCTGAAATTTTCTCCAAGCGTAATGCCAAAGCACTCCGACGCACCACGTACGATATCCATGCATCCGGAGAAATCACAGTAAATCTGGATGGAATACATAACCGCCGCCAGAAAGAAGATCATACCTTCATACTGATCAGAATGTTTAAATACTTCTGTTACAAATGGACTGATACGGTCTGCCATCACCATTTTCTTAAGTGCTCCCCACAGAATCAACCATGTACCTTTTATCACCGTATCATAATCAAACTTATGCTTTTCCCATAGTTGATGCGCAACCAGTTCATATCGCGCAATCGGTCCCTGCGTAATATGTGGAAAATATAATACATACGACAGATATTTCAGAAAATTCTTCTGTGCATGGATCCTTCCGTTATAGACATCAACCAGATAAGAGATCATCATAAAGGAATAAAAAGAAACTCCAAGCGGTGCAGGGAAATGCCAGTCCGGAATCCGCTGTATCGCTTCGTATGGAAGAAAACGTTTGATGTTCTCGATGGCAAATCCTGTCACCTTGAATACAATAAGCGCACCTATTACGATCAGCAATGCCAGCACCAGATATTTCTTTCGTTTCTTTTTCTGTGCTGTTTTTATCTTTCTTGCAGCTCTCTTATCTGCATCCAGGAGCAGCCGGTCCTGTTCCTCCAGATTTTTCTCCATCAACATTGTCAACGGATATACCAGAAATGCAGTTCCAACTACAATCAGCAGATCATCAATCCCACTATAAGCATAGAAGACCGCACTTGCGGCAAGGAGCACCCACCACTGGATTTTCTTTGGTACTATATAATATATCAAAACTGTAACTGCAAAGAATACTATAAATATGTATGATACGACAGACATGCCTTCTCTCCATTTCTTTCTCTTCGTTTCACGCCCGTTTCTGTATGGTTTTTTTTACACCGTACTGAATGTGCTCCAGTATTTTAACAGCAATGTGCATATGATCGACATTACAAGAATAATGATAAGGGAAATCTTCCAGCCTTCCCGGAACATATACTTTGGTTCCAGTCCATATCCCACCGGAATCGCACGGATCGACGTTGGCAGCATATAAGACAGGTTCACACCAATGGATGCTACATATATATACGGAATCGGATTCAGCCCACATCCCTGTGTGATTGAGATCACAAGTGGAATCGCAACCGCTGCCGTAGCTGTATTTGAGGTCACATCCGACAACAGTAGTGTTGCAGTCAAAATGATCAGGATCGTTACAAAACCACCCTTCATATCAAGGGAAGAAATCACTTCTCCAAGTGCTTTTGCAACACCTGTTGCATTGATCAGGCTTCCAAGTGCCAGACCTCCGGCAAATATATACATCAGATCCCAGACGATCTTTCCCTGCACCTGTTTCCAGACCATGATCCGTTTTCCCTCTTTATTTGTAAAAAGAAAGGCGATGATCGCACAGATGATAAATACATATGCAGGCTTTAATCCCGGCAATATATCCTGATAAAGCTGTCTGGTAAATGCCAGACCTGTTGCCACTACAAACAGCACAAGTGCGGATTTTTCTTCAAAGCTCATCTTTGGAAGCTTCCGGTACTGTTCCGCAAAATATTCACTGGAACCACCTAACAGATCTGTCTTCTTTACATCACGAAGAATAAATACTACATTGATCAGCATTAGGATCAGCATAACCGGAAGGAACCGGATAACCCAAGAGGAATACATATATTCTTTTCCGGTCAACTGCTGGATATATTCCACCGTTACCAGATTCATAGCACCACCAAGTGGAGATGCCAGACCACCAAGTCCTGTCGCATAGGCGATCGTCAGCAGGATCTTCGATGCCGTCTTGCTGTTTTTCACGTCATCCATTCCAATATATTTCAGCATAGAAACTGCGATCGGCGTGATCGTTGCGCATACTACTGCATTCGGAAGCACCGCAGATAATACCATTGACAACGCAAACCAGAACACAAGCTGCATTCTAAGACTGTTTCCGATCAGACGCAGAAACGTGATTGCAATTCGTTTGTCCAGTCCTGTATTTTCCCATAATACTGTTATGATCGAAGCTCCAAGCAGCAGCAGAATCGTTTCGTCCGCATAATTCGATATTATGACCTTCATCTCCGCCATAGGAACTACTGCATTGATCGCAATCGGCAAAAACGCCGTTACTGCATAATCTACCGGACCTGTTACCCACCAGTATGCCATCCAGAATACCGTTCCAACTGCTGCCCGTTCTGCAAATGTCGGCAAAACTGCATGCGGTAAAAGAAAGCATGCCAACAGGAATAGAACCGGTCCAAGTAACAAATGAATCAATCGTTTATAATTTCTCATATAATCCTCCAAGCAAGTCCTACTCGATATATTGTTCTTTCTACATAAAAAAAAGAACCCTAATATCGGATTATAAAAATCCAATATTAAAGCTCTATTAAAAATTCGACATTCTTCTATTTATTTTTAAGGTTTTGGAATAAAAAATGTGAAAATACTTCCTTTATTCTTTGTACTTTCAACATAAATCCCTCCCCCATATAACTCAGCAATCTTCATTGCCTGTGAAAGTCCCAGACCAAAGCCTTCCGCATTACGATCTTTTTTTTCTCGATAAAAGCTTTCAAATATTTTGGATATATTTTCTTTCTCTATTCCACAGCCTTCATCCTGAATACGAATATACGACTTTCCGTCTTTCTCTCCACAGGACACATAGATTTTAGCTCCTTCATTGCTATACTTTACAGCATTTGAAAGCAGGTTATTTATAACAATATAGATAAGATTCATATTTGCCTGTATGATAGTCGGCTGAAGGGAATATTCAAATGTAATGTGTTTCGTATCAATATATGCTATATCATCACATGCAGATTCAATTACATCCCGAACATCAATATCTTCTATACTGAATGTTGTCCCCTTTCTATCTATTGCAGTCATCTGAAGCAAATGATCAACCAGATTCTTCATACGGTTTGTCTGTCGCTCAAATACCTCTATACTTTTTATTGCTTCTTTATCCTGCTTCTTTTCTGCCACCTCTCTCGACACCTGGCATTGTGCATGCATAACAGCAATAGGCGTACGAAGTTCATGGAATACATTCGCATTAAATTCTTCCTGACGTTCCAACTCCTGCTGCACTCTCTGGTACAAATGATTATTTGCATCTGTTAACATCTGAAGTTCTTTAAAACATCCTTTATATTCCAGACTATCCGTAAAATCCAGATTCTCTCCGCTCTTTTTTATCGATTCATTCAACTGTCTCATTGGTACAGCGATCAGATATCTTAATAAAAGGGCAAACAAAATAAAAAATGCGCCAACAACTCCTATCACCAAATATGACTGATGCCACAGTCCGCGATAATTGTCTTTCACCGCCTGTTCCGATATCATAGCACATACCAGATAAAAACTGTCATCCTCCGTTCCATTCTTCATTTTTCCACGTCTGGTTGCTACGTAATAACGCTCTCCCTGAAAGGTTACTTTTGTAAGACTCTGTAATCCGATATCAAGCCCGGTTCTGAAATCATCCGGCATTCTGCCATCAAGAAAACTTCCGTCTCTTGACTGTAAAAACACATATACATTTTCGTTATAAGTATCTTTCTCTTCCAGATCGTAAAAATCGCTTTTTATATACGGATTCTCATTCTCATCAAATCCTATATTTTTTTTTGCACGTTTCACTTCCTGCGCCAGTTCTGTATAAGCCAGATATTTAGTATCCTCTTTGATCAGATTCTTCTGCATCAATAAAAGACATATCGTTCCTGCTGCAATGATAAGTCCACAAACAATAACAGTAAAATTAATAAATGAAATTTTCCTTTTTAACATTCCAGTCTATAACCTACTCCCCGGATCGTATGTATCAGTTTTTCTTCAAAAGGATCATCGATTTTTCTGCGAAGATATCGAATATATACATCAACTACATTTGAATTGATATCATCATCAATGCTCCATATATTTGCACGGATCTGCTCTCTTGTGACAACAATGTTCCTGTTACGCACCAGATATTCCAGGATTGCATATTCCCGGACTGTAAGATCGACAGTCACACCATCCCGGACAACCCGGTGATTATTTGTATCAATCTGTAATGACCCATAATTCAAAATGCTGTCATTACTTATATGTACAGTACGAAGCATTACCCTTAACCTTGCGAGCAATTCCGAAAACTCAAACGGTTTTGTCATATAGTCACTGGCTCCTGCATCCAGTCCCCTGACAATATCCTGCGTTTCGGACTTTGCAGTCAAAAAAAGCACCGGAACCTGTATTCCTTCTGCCCGGATTGTTTTTAAAACCGACATACCATCTTTCTTCGGAATCATAATATCCATTATAACTCCATCGTAACTTGCCGTCTCCAGATAATCAAGTGCTGCCTGCCCGTCAAAACAGGCATCTACATTGTATCCTTCTTTTGTCAGTTTATTACATATTATATGATTTAGATCCAATTCATCTTCAACAACCAAAATGCGCATGGACACAACCTCCCTATCTTAATATACAATGGCATACCATCATTAAAATAAGATTAAAGGGACTGACACCGAAAAATATTTTCAATGCCAATCCCTTTTATCATGCTTATTTTAGTTGTCACCAGGCATTTACTACCTGTTTATATTACTACTTCTCATTTCCGGCTGTCAATTTCTGACCGTCATAGTCAATGATGATCGCTGACTGGGTGGATACTTCACCTGCAAGGATCATACGGGCAACCAGTGTCTCAACATTCTTCTGAATAAAACGCTTCAATGGTCTTGCACCATAGACCGGATCATAGCCCTGATCGATGATCGCACTCTTAGCCTCATCCGTAAGCTTGATCGTGATCTCCTGTCCAGCCAGACGTTTGTTCAGATCCTTGACCATAAGATCAACGATACTGCCAATGTTCTCTTTGCTTAATGACTTGAAGATGATGGTCTCATCGATACGGTTCAGGAACTCCGGACGGAAGTGCTGTTTCAGTTTGTTCATAACTGTCTCCCGTATCTCATCCGTGATCTCGCCACCGCCTTCTGCGATATCCACACCACCGATATTCGATGTCATGATGATGATCGTATTCTTAAAGTCTACCGTTCTGCCCTGTGAGTCCGTGATACGTCCATCATCTAATACCTGTAATAATACATTGAATACATCCGGGTGTGCCTTCTCTACTTCGTCGAACAAGACAACCGAATATGGTTTCCTACGGACTGCCTCGGTAAGCTGTCCGCCTTCATCGTAGCCTACATATCCAGGAGGCGCTCCGATCAGTCTGGATACACTGTATTTCTCCATATATTCACTCATATCGATACGAACCATGTTCTGTTCATTATCAAATAAAGCTTCTGCCAGTGTCTTTGCAAGCTCTGTCTTACCTACACCGGTTGGTCCAAGGAACAGGAATGAGCCGATCGGCTTGCTTGGATCCTTGATTCCTGCTTTGGAACGGATGATCGCATCGCTGACATATTCAACAGCTTCATCCTGACCGACAACCCTCTTATGAAGTTCATCTGCAAGATTCAGTGTCTTACTCTTTTCACTCGCCGTCAGTTTGGCTACCGGAATACCGGTCCACTTGGATACAATCTCCGAAATTTCTTCTTCTGATACGACCTCATGTACCAGCTTTCGTTCTTTCTCCGATGCAGACTGCTCTGCCAGTTCCAGCTCTTTCTGAGCTGCCGGGAGTTTGCCATACTGCAATTCGGCTGCTTTGTTCAGATCGTAATTTCTCTGGGCAACCTGAATATCATTCTTGATCTTCTCGATCTCCTCTTTCAGGTTACGAATCTTCTCAACGCCTGCCTTTTCATTCTCCCATTTGGCTTTCAGATTATTTGCTTTATCCTTTAACTCTGCAAGCTCTGACTGTATATCCGCCAGTCTCTGCTTGCTCAGGTGGTCTTCCTCTTTCTTCAGTGCGGCTTCCTCGATCTCAAGCTGCATGATCTTTCTTGTGATCTCATCAACTTCGGCCGGCATGGAATCCAACTCCGTCTTGATCATCGCACAGGCTTCATCGACAAGGTCGATCGCTTTATCCGGAAGGAAACGATCTGTAATGTACCGGTTGGAAAGTACCGCTGCACTTACCAATGCACCATCCGAGATCTTAACTCCATGGAACACCTCATATCTTTCCTTGATACCACGAAGAATGGAGATCGTATCTTCTACCGTCGGCTCATCAATCTGTACCGGTTGGAAACGACGTTCCAGAGCGGCATCCTTTTCAATGTACTGTCTGTATTCGTCAAGTGTCGTTGCACCGATACAATGCAGTTCGCCACGGGCAAGCATAGGCTTTAACATATTGCCTGCATCCATTGCGCCATCTGTCTTACCGGCTCCAACGATCGTATGCAGCTCATCAATAAAGAGGATTATCTCGCCTTCTGATTTCTTTACTTCATCCAGAACTGTCTTCAGACGTTCCTCAAATTCACCACGATACTTGGCACCGGCAACCAGCGCACCCATATCCAGTGCGAATATCTTCTTATTCTTCAAGCCTTCCGGCACATCACCTCTGACAATACGCTGTGCCAGACCTTCTGCAACCGCTGTCTTACCTACACCAGGTTCACCGATCAGAACCGGGTTATTCTTGGTCTTACGGGAAAGGATCCGGATCACGTTTCGTATCTCAGCATCTCGTCCGATAACCGGATCGATCTTCTGCTCTCTTGCCCGTTCCACCAGATCGTATCCGAACTTCTCCATTGCTTCATAGGAATCTTCCGGATTCTCACTGTCTACCTTTTTATTTCCTCTGATATCTGCCAGAGCCTTTAAAAATGTGTTTCGATCGATCGCCCATGTTTTAAGCAATGGCTTCACATCGGAATCGGCTTTTTCGATCAGTCCAAGGAACAGATGCTCAACCGATACAAAGCTGTCTCCCATCTGCTTTGCTTCCTTTTCAGCCTGAATGAGCGCCTTTGAAAAATTATTTCCGGCATACAGATTTCCGCCACTTACTTTTGGCAGTGATGCAAGCTTATCTTCCACCCTATTTACCGCTGCTGTTACATCTATATCGAGTTTTTCAAAAATCTTCGAAATAAGGCTTTCGTCTATCTCAAGCAATCCTGCAAGTAAATGAATCTGTGCAAGCTCCTGATTATCATATTCCAGGGCTTTATCTTTCGCTTTTTCTATTACTTCAAGCGACTTTCTTGTGTATTTGTCCATATCCATAATCATTTACCTCCTGACATATAAAAACTACTGTAATTCAAGATACACTTTCATTACAGTAGTTAACATAACACTTTTTGTTAGCACTGTCAATAGGTGAGTGCTAATTATTTTTATTTTATTTTTTCACACACATTTCAAGAATGATCACTGGGTAAAACTCACATCAAAAATCGTACCTCCGGATGGATTAGACCGGACTGTAATTGTCCCATCATGCGCACTTACGATTTCATGAACAAGCGCAAGTCCAAGTCCGACACCACCAAGTTCCCGGCTTCTGGATTTATCCACACGAAAGAACGGTTCAAACACACGCTGCCTGAGTTCCTCCGGGATTCCATTTCCGGTATCCTCTATTGACAAGTAAATATGTTTTTCCTTTTGATATGCGGTCACTGTAACCCGTCCCCCAGAATGATTATATTTTATAGCATTCTCAACAAGATTGTATACCATCCTGTAAATAAGGATATCACTTCCGATCATCCTTATATCCGTGCATTTTCCAATAAGTTTTATATTTTTTTCCTGTGCAAGCGGTTCCAGATCCGCCAATACTTCATCAACAAGAGCATTGACCATTATTACATCGTCTCTCCCCACAGTTTGAAGCTCGCTCATATCCAGAAGGGTTTTTACCATTTTACCGAGTCTGTCATTCTGTTCCGTAACCATCTTTATCGTTTGCTCAGTATCTGTATCATTGCCCGGATGCGGATTGGAATTATATGAATCAAGCTGTATCTGCATTAAAGATAATGGGGTTCGAAGCTCATGTGCCGCATTTGCGGTAAATTGTCTCTGTATATCAAATGCATCCGAGAGACGTTCAAGCATCTTGTTATACGAAACACTCAGTTGGTTCAGTTCTTTAACATTGTTTTCTTCTATTCGCGAATCTGCCAGATTTTGTGCCTGTACCTCTTCAATCTTATCAGAAAACTTACCAATCGGCTTTAGAGCATGTCCACTGATAAAATACGTGGCCACACCACCCAGAAGTGCCAGCAAGGCTGAAATTATCAGGCTGTTTTTTTTGTAGTCTGCCTTGTTATTGTACACCTGAACGGAAAAATCATTTGCAAAATCATCCCAGTTATCCTCCGGAATGCTGATGTATATTTCATCCGAAGAGCTTCCGTTATCATCTCCCCTGGCATCAACAGTCTCTTGCAGAGAATCAATATAGTACACACCGTTTTTATAAATAAGCATAGTCAGACATCCACATATAAGCGCAATATATAATGTAATTATACATGTAAGCCTCCACTGTAGCGACATTCTTTTCATCTATCGGCCTCCTCCCGTATTTTATACCCTTCTCCTACCTTGTTCAAAATCGGATCATATCCGAGCACTGCCTTAAGCTTTCTTCTAAGCGAAGACATATGTACTCTGATTGCTCCACTAAAGCTGTCCACGGATGCATCCCAGACATGCTCCATCAATTCTTCCTGACTTACCGGTCTTCCCAGATTGAGAAGCAGATATTCTAAAATACCATTTTCTTTTCTTGTAAGGGAAACCTTTTTCCCTTTTGCATATGCCTCACGTTTTATCGTATCAAAGCTTATCTCGCCGCTTTCCAGACATACATCCTTCTGCACAAATTTTCTTCTTGTCAGACTTCTGATACGTGCTTCAAGTTCCTTTATATGAAATGGTTTTTCCATATAATCATTTGCACCTGCATCCAGTCCCTCAACCTTATCCGCGATCTGTCCTCTTGCAGATAATATAATAACCTTTGTCTCCTCATTTTTCCGTCTGAGTTCTCTTAAGATTTCCATTCCATCCATACCGGGCAGATTCAGATCCAAAACGATCAGATCATAATCCTCCGTAAGGATACATTCAAGAGCTTCTTCCCCATCATAACAGGTATCCACTTCATACCCAACACCATACAGGCTTTTCGCAACCATATCACATATTTGTTTCTCATCTTCAACTATTAATAATCTCAAAAATCTTTCACCTGTTTCTTAACAAAAATTTTACATCAGCTATTGTATAATACCCAGGTCAGTTGGTCAACAAACACAATCAAGAAAGGAGCTGCAATATCTTGAAGTACAGGAAAATATCTCAGATCGTTTTACTCATCACAGGTATAGCAATGATCAGCTATGGTGTAGTCAGAGGTGAAGCGGCTGCCGTGCTCAGCAAAGCAATAAAATTATGTCTGGAGTGTGTAGGAATTGGATAAGAACAAATCAATATCAAAAAAAACAGCCAGAATACGCGGATGGATACAGGCAGCTGCCACGCTGCTTACCAATATTCACATCCCCAATTTATTTAAAGGCAAGATCTATCAGGGCAAAGCGAAAACAATATGCGTACCGGGATTAAACTGTTACTCCTGTCCCGCTGCAACCGGAGCCTGTCCGATCGGGGCATTCCAAGCGGTTGTCGGCTCATTCAAATTTAAGTTTTCGTACTACATAACTGGTTTTTTCATTTTACTCGGTGTGATCCTCGGAAGATTTATATGTGGTTTTTTGTGCCCATTTGGATGGTTTCAGGATCTGCTTCATAAAATACCGGGGAAAAAATTTTCCACAGCCAGACTGAAACCGTTAAGATACCTGAAATATATCATCCTGATCGTTTTCGTTATACTTCTGCCGATGCTTGTAACGAACTCCATAGGAATGGGCGATCCGTTCTTCTGTAAGTATATTTGCCCACAGGGCGTTTTAGAGGGAGCTATACCACTTTCACTTGGAAATACCGCTATACGGTCTGCTCTCGGAAAGCTTTTTTCTTTTAAGTGCCTTATTTTAATTACGGTTATTATACTGAGTATTTTGTTCTACAGACCTTTCTGCAAATGGATTTGTCCTCTTGGAGCAATCTATTCATTATTTAACAAGGTCAGCCTTATAAATATCAAGGTTGAAAGCAGCAAATGTGTCGGATGTAACCAATGTTCAAAGGTATGCAAAATGGACGTCGATGTCTGTAAGACTCCGAATCATCCGGAATGCATACGATGCGGAGCATGTATAAAGGCCTGTCCAAAAGACGCGATCTGCTATCAGTTTATGGGAAGACCATGTTCCCAAAAGGGACATAAGCAATCTTCCAAAACCAACGTGTAACAATCAGCCACACTAATATTATCTAAATTATTATTTAAAGGAGCAATTATCTATGAAGACAAAAAAAACATTACTATCTATTATCACTCTCTGTGCAGCATTATCTCTCACAGCATGTAGCGGATCAGGATCTGCCACAACTGAGAGTTCACAAAAAACCCAGACAGAAGCCACCACTGAAGCTGCGGACAATTCCAACACGAAGCTGGATGATTTATATCAGCAGGAGAACCAGATCTTTGCAAATCACCAGGATGTATGGAACAAGGTATTTGGCATGATGAATAAAAGCAGCGCTGATCCAAGCGGAGATTATGCCGATTATCTGGCCGGCACCGTGGAATCAAACAAGGAATCCTTTACAGATGATGAACTGAAAACACTTAACGATGATATTGAAACCATCAGACAGATTGAAAAGCAGATATCCGAAATCGAAAATAATAATACAGGATCAGAAAGCACCGACCAGAACGACAGTTCCGAAGAAATCACACCTTTCAAAAGTTTCTCCGGCAAGGATTTTGATGGTAATTCTGTTGACGAAAGCCTGTTTTCCAATAATGCAGTAACTGTCGTTAATTTCTGGTTTACTGGCTGCAAACCTTGTGTCGCAGAATTATCCAAGCTTAATGAATTAAACGATGCCATCAAATCGATGGGAGGCGAAGTAGTAGGTATCAACACAGAGACCTTTGACGGAAACGAAGATGCT
The DNA here is from genome assembly GCF_025567345.1 of Coprococcus ammoniilyticus. Classification (NCBI taxonomy): domain Bacteria; kingdom Bacillati; phylum Bacillota; class Clostridia; order Lachnospirales; family Lachnospiraceae; genus Coprococcus; species Coprococcus ammoniilyticus. Next base: position 204,495 of record NZ_JAOQJS010000006.1, on the reverse strand, counting down.
ATCAAAGAAGCTGCAGCCATTCTTGACAGTCAGGGTGCCAAATACCGCAATATTTCCATTGACTCTGATTCAAACGCAGGTAAATATGCCTCCGACATCATGGCATTTCCTACAACCATACTTGTCGACAGAAATGGTAATATTGTCGGCGATCCTATGCTCGGCGGTATCGATGACCAGAATAACTATGACACTCTTATGAAACAGATTCAAACAGTAATCGATGCTGACAAATAGAATGAATAATCAGATTCAGGGGCAGGATAAAAAGCAAACTTTTTATCCTGCCCCTGATTGCATTCTTAATCATGCTCCTTTGTCTTGATCTTATTTTGTTATCTTGACCTTCATTACTTTACTGTATTTACCATATACTTTCCTGCCTGTGGAATCCTTCTTATATGCACGGACCCGTACATAATAGGTCTTTCCTTTTTTCAGCTTCTTTATGGTCTTCGTTCTCTTCGTTGTATTGACGACCTTCTTACTCTTGGTGAACTTAGAATTGGTCGCGTATGTGATCTGATATCCCTTTGCCCCGGATACCTTGGAATACTTCACAACCAGATTCTTTCCCTTTGTGTTCGTAACCTTAAGTCCGGTTGCCTTCTTCACCTTTACCTTCGACCACTTCGCATATAAGGTGTAATTCTTCTTTGAACCTTTCTTGATCGAGGTTATCTTCTTCGTATAATTACTATTTGTATACCATCCCTTGAATGCATATCCTTTCCGGGTCGGCTTTTTCAGTACAACTTTCTTCGCTGATGTATAAGTCTTCGGATTCTTCTTGTTATTCTTACCCTTATTTAACTTATAAGTGATCTTATATTTTTTCTGGCTCAACTTGCTGACCTGACGTTTCTCAGCCTTCTTACATACAGAACAGATTCTGCTTTCTTCCCCTGCCTTTGAGGTAGTCGGCTTCACTGTCACTGTCCATGCACTCCAGGTATGACCCTTTGCTGCTATACTGACATTTGTCTGCACTGTCTTTCCACATGTATCACAAACATAATGTCCGCTTCCTGCCGCCGTACAGGTTGCTTTCTTATCTGTTACCAGACGCTTTGATACATGCTTGCAGATAAGCTGTGCCAGCGCTCTTGTCTCCACTGCTCCACATACAGAACAGGTTCTTGCTTCTTCTCCTGCCGCATCATAAGTAGCAGGTGTAACGGTCTTCCATTCTTCCCAGGTATGTTCATCTGCAAATTCTACCGTGATCTCCTGTGGCTTTGTCACATTCTTGATCGTATACTTTCCATCTGCAAATTCTATCCTTGTGCCATTTGCAGATACAAGAACACATCGGCCGTCTGTAACCTTAACTGTAAAGGAATAATCCTCGCCATAACTGATCGTTTCTCCCTCTTTCTCCGGAAGGATCGTATAATCATCTCCACCGGATGGGATCGTAACCTCATACCGGTTCGGGATCACATCTTCTGCCTTCACATCTATGATGTAGTCTTTTCCAATGTTCTTAATGGTATAGCATCTGCCATCCGTCTTAAGTGCCTCTGCCACTTCATCAGACAGTTTATAATAGTTACCATCAAATCCCCTCACCGCTTCATATACATAGACAACCGCATGGGCATTGCTGTATCGATCTCTTGCCGATAATGTATAGTCTGAGTCTTCAACTACGTCGCCACCTGTCTCTTCCAGATAGTCCCGCGCATTCTCTGTAAGAGTAACTCTGTAATACTCGATGATTCCTTCAGGTTTCGTATTTGTCGCTCTGTTCATCGAAAGCTTAAGATCCCGACCGGTTACATCCGATTCCTCTAATCTGACACCGACTGTTTCACTCTCTGCCTTCCAGTTATTCTCATAGTACTTTATAGCTGCTAACTGATATTCTGCCTCTTCTAATTTCTCGAACCGATAAGAGCCATCTTCTGCTGATGTCGTCTTTTTTGTATCATCGTTTCCTTTTAATTTAACTGTTACACCCGGTACAGGATTGCCTTCCGGATCGCGAACAGTTCCGGAGATCGCGTAGGTCTCTATATTCTTTTCAAAGATTGCTGTGTAGGTCTCACCCTCAAAAACACCGTTTACCGCAGTTGGATAGAGTCCGGTTATGGAATAGGACGGACGACCCTCCTTGCTGTCAACCCACTTCACGAAATGCCAGCCAAGATCTGCTACTGGAAGAACTCCCTTTGGCGTTCCACTTACTGCCTTGATCGTCTCTGTCAGTTCACCGGAACCGGTCTTATCACCTACCCATTTTACTGTTCCATGTTCACCGGCTTTGTAGGTAAATGTAACTTCCGTTTCCTTGGTCGTGATCTCTACTATATGATTTGTCTTAATACCTGAGATCGTGTAATTGCCATCCTCATCCGGCTCCAACGTCTCTCCGTCTAAGGTTACGCTTTCTAATATGTAGCCTGCATCCGGTGTGACTGTAAATACAACAGTCTCATCCGTCTCCGTGATAATCTCTGTTACCTTCTTCTTATCGATACTTGCTGCCGCATGACTGCCTTCTGCCAGCTTGAATTCCAGAGTATACAGATCATATGTCTTTGAATATACATCTTCATCTGTCGTTAATACATGTGCAAAATCATATAAGGTCGTAAGTTCCTTATCTTCATACCAGTCAAATGTATGAACCGCATCATTCTTTCCTGCTACAGTCGGTGCCTGATCCTCGGTAACCGCATGGTTATAATTTGTATATCCATATCCTGCAAGATCTTTACCACCGGTCGTGTAATGGAAAGTCATCTGCATAACAGTTCTGTCTGTTTCTTTCTCTGTCAACTTAAGATTCGGATATTTACTAAATGCCGCTCCGGTTATTATCTGTTCCCATACAAATAACTGCTTTCCTCCGGCAGCCTTCAAATCTTCATTGACCGCATTCTGCAGCTTCCAGGCAGCCTTACCGGATTCAAACTCTTCCACTGTCATAGCTTCATTATCTGTAAATGTCACCTTATGTCCCTTCAAATCCATGGAATATCCGTAAGCTTCCGCATCACTGTCTCCCACATAGTAGCAGTTAGATACCACTGCATTTCCCAAATAAGATGAAACACAACCTGCAATAGGCGCTGCAAATGCATGCGGTTCATTATTCTGGAAGCTGGTTGCAACATCTGTTGTCCTTATATCGGTTGAATAATTATAGCAGTCCCTTATCAACACATTCTCTGCACTTCCTACAATGCCTCCGGTATGGGAACCACCCTCAACATCCCCTGTATTATAACATCCGTAGATCGTACCCTTACTGCCTATTGCATCGGCAGCAATACCGCCTGCACAACTATTCGATGCTGTAACAGATCCTGTATTATAACAATAATAGATTCCATACTGTGACAGAGAAACCGGAATTAGTTTCTCCTCTTCTCCTGTAGAACCGCTTCCTGAATCAGATGAAGATCCTCCCGTTGTATCATCCCATCCGCCAATGGATGGATTTACGATTATTACATCACCGCCTTCTGCCGCACCGGTTCCTGCTGCAATGCCTCCGACATATGTTCCTGTAAGTGCTCCTGTATTAACGCAGTTAGCAACGTATCCTCTGTTATTTCTTACAATACCGGATGCATGACCTGTTGATGTAATTGATGCTTCATTGGAGCAGTTCAGGATCTTACCCTGATTCCAGGCGCAGATTCCTCCCACATCTCCGGCATAGGATCCTCCTTCATTATTGATTTTCCCCTTGTTTATACAATTTTTTACAACGCCGTTATTCGACATTACAATACCATAGCAATGTTCACGCTGTGTATCGATCCAATCTACAGCTGCTGTATTCACACAGGCATCCATAACTCCGTAATTTCTGTATACAAAGATTGCTCCACCATGTCCACAATACCTTGTGCGCATGGCTCCCGCTGTACAGTTTGTTACTGATCCGTTATTTAATCCGACAAATACGGAACTTCCCATTACAAAAGATTTCTCTATCGTCAGATCTTTTAATGCTCCCGATTTACCAATATAGCCGATCAGACCAGCCTCATTATTCTCACCTCGATTTCTCCGGTACAATCCCCGGATCGTCTTATGATTTCCGTCAAAGGTTCCCTGATATACAATGTTATAATTATCAAAATTTACATTAAATGCTCCAATCGCCGGCCAGTTGATCACATCTGTCGTATCAATCGTCCATGAATCCAACTTGCTTGTATCATTCATCTCGATATCCTCACAGAGAACGACGCTCTCTGACAGATGCGGTGTAGCATCATCTCCATCACCATTTACATAATCAGCAAACCAGTATAACTGTCCGGCATTGCTTACTGCATAGTATCCTATATAATTTTCGTCTAATCCAAACGCCTTACAATTCTCCGCCGTGACCTGCTCAGCCGGCTGATAGGAACCATCCACCGTTGCAAATCCATTTTCATCATAGGTCAAGCTCTTGCTGACTTCTCCACATGTACTACATTCTGCCGTATAGGTATATATGCCATCCTTTACACCGGTCAACTTCCAGCCCACCTTTTCCTCATGGAAAGTGATGTGATCTCTTGGCACACCAAAGGTCTCCGTCAGGCATCTGTAAACCTCAAATGAATGTACTGTATAATACATCATCTTTAAGCTTTTCCCTATCGTCTCTTTCGATGTAGTTCCATAATCTGTTAAAGTTAACTGCAAAGAATCCTTATCTGTGTGCGGAATCTCCACTATCGTTCTGTTCCACGAACCACAAAATACATTCATATTTAACTCTTTTAAAGAAAGAGGAAGCTTAATCTCACGTTGTTCTTTCAGATTTGTATTATTTTCTTTATATGTAGAAAATAAGCCTTCCGGCAAGGTATTCAAGGCACATCCGTCTTCAAATGTTATGTACCTGATTTTTGCATTTCCGCCACCATCCAATGAAGTCGCTGTAAAATCCGTCAAGCATTTTGGATATTCAAGGCTTCGCAGATTACTACTGATGCTAAATGCCCGGGTTCCAATGGTAGTCACGTTCTGCATATACGGCAGCTCGGTTATATATATATAACGGAACGCTTCATTTTTAATTGTCTTAACACTGTCCGGAATCCGGAGTGATGTTACCATTGAGCATCCCATGAAAGCCTGCTCTTCAATCGTCTCTAACCGATTAGGAAGTTTTATATCGGTAACATTCCTGCAATATGCAAATGCTGCTTTTCCAATTGATGTCACGGAATCCGGAATTGCGATCTCCTGTAATCCGTCACAGTCATAAAATGCACATATACCAATCGTTGTGACTGTACCAGGAATCACAAGCTTCTCTATCTGATCCAGATTTCGAAATGCTGATTCTCCGATCGTTGTAAGTCCTTCCGCTAATTCAACATCTTTCAAAGCGCAACAGGCATAAAAAGCTTCCTTTCCTATGCTTTCAACCTTTGAGCCTTTTTCGAACCGGATCGTCTCAAGATACTGTGAATTATAAAAGCACCTCTCCGGTATCGTTTCAATGGAAGCCGGAACCGTAAATTCTTTTAAAGACTTACAACCGTAAAGTAAATTTTGAACATTCTTTCCAAATGAAGTAAGCTTGCATCCTTCCTCAAATGTAATCTTCTCCAGTGACTCATCCATATAGAACATGCCATGATTGAACGAACCTGAATTGAATTCTGTAACAGATGCCGGAATCGTGATCTCCTTCAGCTTCTTCTGTTGCTGCACCAGTGCTGTTGTTAATTTCTGCATCGTACTTGGAAGATAGATATATTCATACTGGAGATTTTCTGGTGGACTATATACATTAAAATATGTCAGTCCTTCTCCAACTTCTACCTGCACGATATTGTACTTGGCAAATACGTCTGCATAACCTGAGAATACACTAAACTCACCAGCCCTGCTGCTGTTTGTATCTACGCCTCCATATGTGATCGTAGCAATATATTTTTTCACTGATGTATCTTCTGTATCCACTGCAGCTGCTGTGTCTGCCGTAGCTTCCGTATCTGCTGTATTTTCTGCAGCTGCATAGATCCGCCATATATTTCCGTTGTTATCTTTTTCCTCCACCAATGGTTCACCAGTCTTCTGATAGTGATATCCGGTTTCTTCATTGGTTACTTCACCAGCATCTTCACCAGATTCTGCCCCGGCCGCGTCATCCGTCTGTGCATACGTTGTCACAGACCCATAAAGCGTTATCGGCGTCGCAACCGCAAGCATAGCAAGCACGGCGGCTGCCAGATAATGCTTTTTTCTCTTTGTTTTTAATTTACTCATATTTACCTCCCTTTCATTCATGCACGTATCCCTTATATCCCTAGCACCCCTACATTCTGTTATACGGATGCTGTCGCATAGTTTATGATCATTTCCTTTAAACGTATCAACTCCGGCATATAATCCCTGTTATCCTCTGCGCCCCATATAAAGCCTCCCGCGTAGTAGGTACATGCTGCCATCATCGTATGTACGGTCACACGGATAAATTCATCCTCCGGTATATCCGTGCGAAGGGTATGATCTTCCTTTGCTTTCTCATACATCATATGCAATCGGGTATCAGCCGAATACACCGACGCATGAAGCTTCTCAAGCTGTTCCGGATCTACGCCCTCATGTGTGACGTAGTGATTAAAGTTATCATTGTACTGAAGCAGTTCCTTATGGTTCAGATACATTTCAATATAACTGTCCAGCGTGAATATGAATCGTCCGACTGCCGGAATATCCTGAACCGATGAGATTGGTCTGTTCTGATCCAGCTCGTCCAGATATGCTTTCCACTGTGCCGCACAGACTGCAATTACAAGCTCTGTCTTATTCGAATAGCACCGGAATAAGGTCGCCCTGCCGATACCGACCGCCTCAGCGATCTCGCCCATACTTACCGCTTCAATCTTCTTTTCTACAAAGATTCGAAATGCAGTATCCAGGATCCGCTGTCGACGTTCATTTTCTTTTGCTTTTTGTTTCTCTGATTTGTTCATTACCGTGTTCCTTTTTGATACGTACTGTATCATTAATTTTATAAGAAATAAAATGAGATGTCAATACGCACAAACACATCTGATTATTTCTTCTCATCCAGCAGCACTACGCCGGGTTTTGGATTCTCTTTGATCGCGCCAACGATCGGATGTGGTACATATAATTCTTCCAGATATGCAACACCCCTACTCTGCAATCTCTTTCGCCCAGACACGAAGCTCCGCTTCTGAGATACTGCCATTTAACAGTTTGCCTTCCTTGATAACAGTATCTGCTGCCACACTGCCTTTCAGGTTCTCAACTGTCTTACCGAATCCGCTTCCGCCGGAGGTTGCAAATAACACGATCTTCTTACCGGACAGATCATACTGCTCCAAGAATGTGTTAATGATCGTTGGTGCTACATACCACCAGATTGGGAAGCCTACAAAGATCACGTCATAGTCTGCCATATTAGAAACCTTTTCTGCGATTTCCGGTCTGGAAGATTTATCTGCCATCTCTATGCTGCTTCTGCTCTTTTTATTCATCCAGTCCAGATCTGCTCTTGTATATGGCTGTACCGGTTTGATCTCAAAAAGATCTGCATCTGCTGCCTTTGCCAGTTTCTCTGCTGCCTTTGCAGTAACTCCGCTTGCTGAAAAATATGCTACTAATTTCTTACTCATAATGATGATCTCCTTTTCTTTTATTTTTCTTCTATTATAACTTACTTTCTCACTATAGGCCTTTGACTTCACTCCAAGTCAAGGATTTTTTCTGACCTCAAAAAAATTAGGCAGCCCTGCTTTGTAGGCTGCCTGTCTCTATTTAAGCTCCAGATATTTCTTAAGCTTTGGCTTTTTCTTTTTATAGTATTCCTGCAGCTTCTCCACCAACAGGGTGAGGTAGCGGAACAAAGATTCTGCCGCAAATCCGAATACCACCATAAGCAGTACGCAGATATTTGACAGATCGGTCAATGCAAATAACTTCTTCAGGAAAAATCCCGAGAATATAAATCCAACGATGTTCAGTCCGATCACACCATATTTCATCTTGTTTAACGGCTCACTGATCTTAAACAGGATCATGAAGCCTACAACGCAAAGCACCATTGTTGCAATCGTACCGATGCTTTCTCCCGGCAGGGCAAATACCTCACCGCAGATTACCAACGCACCAACCGCAATTACATCAGTAAGGCCACCCGGAAATGCTTTGAACATAACATTTGTAAGGAAATGTCCTTTGATCCGGTCTCTGTTCGGTTCGAGTGCCAGCAGAAATCCGGGAGCACCGATCGTAAACATACTGACCAATGAGATCTGTGCCGGTTCCAGCGGATAGGTGATCATAAAGATAACCGAGAACAGCGACATCAACAGTGAGAATATATTCTTAACAAGGAACAGACTGGCGGAACGCTGTACATTATTTACAACCCGTCGTCCTTCGAATACCACATCCGGCATATGTGCAAAATCTGAATCCAGCAAAACGACCTGTGCTGCCTGTGTTGCAGCTTCACTACCAGACGCCATCGCCACACTGCAATCCGCATCCTTCATTGCAAGGATATCATTGACACCATCCCCTGTCATCGCCACGGTATGCCCCTGCTTTTTAAGTGCCTGCACAAGCTTTTGCTTCTGCTTCGGCGTCACACGGCCAAATACCGTATATTCCCGTACGGCTTTCTTAATCTTCGTATCCGTATCAAGTGTCGTTGCATCCACATAACTTTCTGCGTTGTCAATACCCGCCTGAACTGCGATCTGTGATACCGTCTTTGGATTATCACCGGATATAACCTTGATCGCTACATCCTGACTCTTAAAGTATGCAAAGGTCTTTACCGCATTTTCACGGATCGGATTTGCCAGTGCCACAAAGCCAAGCGGTGTTACTCTGTCAGATAATCCGTTTGCAATACTGCTTCCTTCATATCTTCCAAATAACAGCACACGATCTCCCTTTTCGGCATAAGGAAGGATCTCTTTCTCGATTGACGCATAATCATCCCGCATGATGAATTCCGGTGCGCCAAGCAGATAGATGCCATCCGAAAATGTAATACTGCCGTATTTCAAACTGGATGAAAATGCCAGACGGTCAAGCGGTACTCTGTGTTTTCCGACACTACCGTCTGCCTCATCGGCATATTTCTTCAATGCCTCCATCGTAGCGTTATTATCCTGTGACGCTGCTGTATAATCAATCAGCAGCCCTTTTAATTCGTCCGTCGTCTTTAACGGATTCCGGCTATCCTTACTTAAGAATACATCCTTGATACTCATAACAGGCTCTGTGATCGTTCCGGTCTTATCCACGCACAGCACATCGACACGCGCCAACGTCTCGATACTTTTCATATCGTGCAGCAGGACTTTTCGTTTTGCCAGATTCATCGTACTGAGTGCCAGTGCGATCGTAGTAAGAAGATATAACCCCTCCGGGATCATACCAAGGATAGCTGCAACTGTCGAGGTTACACTCTTCCGGATCGAGTCATCATTTACGAAATGGCTCTGCCAGAACAGAATAATACCGATCGGTATAATGATGATACCAACCCATTTTACGATCAGGTTGATCGACCGGATCATCTCGGACTGTTCACCGCTTCCCATGGTCTTTGCTTCCATGCTGAGTTTTGAGATATAGGATTCATTTCCGACCTTTTCCAGTCTGGCATAACATTCACCGGACACCACAAAGCTGCCGGATAACAGAGAACTGCCGCTCGTCTTTTCTACCTCGTCCGCTTCACCGGTAAGGAGGGATTCATTTACCTGAATGCTGCCATCGATAACAACCGCATCTGCACAGATCTGCTTTCCGGTTGTCAGTAAAATGACATCATCCTTTACCAGTTCTTCCGAACGGATCTGCTGTAAAACCCCATCTCTGACTACATCTGCATGAGGTGCATTTAAGAAATTCATTTTTTCCAGTGTCTTCTTCGCACGCAGCTCCTGTATGATACCGATCAATGTATTACCTATGATGATCGGCAGAAAGGTCAGGTTCCGAAAAGAACCAACTAGGATCAATAATACTGTGATAATAAGAAATATTAAGTTAAAGTATGTAAGTGTATTCGACAGAATGATCTCTTTCGTCGTTTTATCCGTCGATATATCGGTCTGATTCGTCAGCCCTTTTTCGATTCGTTTCTTTACTTCGTTTTCTGTCAGTCCCCGGATCGAAGGATTGATCTGATTTGCATTTGTATCGTCCATAAGATTTCCTCTCTGGTCTGTGTTCTTAAAACTTTTACACCATTCTACTACATTCTTATGGAAAGAAAACGAAAATAATTGTTAAATTTTGTTAATTCTTTATTCGCCTTTATTCAGGTGATAACCAGCCCCCATTTTCTTTCTATCCGTTCATTGAACCAAACTTCAGTTTCTTTCTTGTAATCAGATATGCTATTACTCCACACAGAATTCCAACCAGAATGCCACCTAAGATATCGGTCGGGTAATGCACATACAGGTATAGTCTGGAAAATGCGATCAGCACCGCAAGCACCAGTGCCGGATACCGGTATTTCTCTTTTGCAAAAAACAATGCAGTTACTGCTGCAAAGGACGCTGCCGTATGACCGGATGGGAATGAATAATCTGTCGGCTTCTTCACTAACAGAGAAATCGCTGTATTTACATCAAAGGGTCTTGTCCTTGCTACCGCATTCTTCAATATGCCATTACAAAATATAACATCAAATACCAGTGCAAGTGCCATCAGGATTCCTGTCTTTCTGTGTTTCTTACTGATCAACAGCACGATCGTAAGTGCGATCCAGATGAACCCTGCATTTCCAAGTGTCGATACAAATGGCATCACTACATCAAGAAATGCATTTCTCATATGCTCCTGTATAAAATCCAAAATCGTTAATTCCATCTGATTCACCTTTTGTCCTCCTGTCTGTATGTAAATCGCAAACTATTTCTACCGGTCTGCTCTGTCGCTCCACTTATGCAAGTGATTTTGTATGTCTTTCAGATAAGTATCACTTATTTATTTTTCCCTGGAGGATCTTTACACCACGAACAATCATGAATACACCTACGATCAACAATGCCGCTGACATTACCGTTGGAAACAAAGAACCCATAACAATCGTGAGGCTGGCCGTCTGAATGAGCATAAAAATAAAGCTAAGCACACTAATGCCATTTACTAATATAAAGCCGGCTCCAACTACAATACATATGACTCCGGCATAAATATTCGCGCCTTTCCGAACTGCGGAACCAACCTTTCTTGCCTGCTCCCGCTGTGCAGGATCCATATCCATGCCGTTCATCATCCGATCAAATTCCGGTGACAGTCCACTCCCATATCCTACAGCATCATCATTTACCTGACTGGTATAGACCTTCTTTCCAGCATCTCCTGAAAATGGTGTACCCGGAGTTCCCTGCTGCCATTGTGAATCCTGCCCGGTATCTGTAGCCCATGGTGATGTTCTCTCGCTATTTTCTATTATTATGTCTGCGGGTTGGCTGCCATACACACCATATGGGCCGTTGTATCCGGACTGACTGTTGTATCCGGACTGACTATTATATTCGCCATATTGACTGTTATATCCGGAAGTCTGAACGACATCATCGCTGTCTCCTTTTATAAAGTTACGAATTCCCTGGATCAGAAGTAGCACTCCTATGCCCCCGAAAAACAGAAGGAAAAGTCTCATGACACCTAGTCCTTTTGCAAAAAGACCTACAAAGCCAAAACTCATGAATACCAAAGTTCCCAGAATGCAACCCAGTAATTGTTTGACCCGATTGGATACACTTTCCATCGAATTAATAAACAATACGATTCCTGTCAATGCAAATATCAATCCGAATCCAAGTACGATCCCCCATGTTAAGATTCCTCCCTGATCATACAGGTTTGTTATGCCCCAGACTCCGAGGGCAAGCATCATCACACCAAAGCAAAAGAAAACAAATGCTCCTATTTTTGCTCCTTTTTGTTCCTGCATAAAACCACCTCCGTTTATAGAGTATCACAGAACTGTGTTTTTTTGCACTCCTCCATGTATATTTTTTCGATTTTGTCACCAAATGCCTTCGATGAAAATGCTTCCGATGATACTTCTGTTCCTATAAAGCAAAAAAATCCCCCGCACTTGTCTCCTGTAGTTCTTCGGGCTACAGGCAAATGCGGGGAACCTTTTCTTTATTTGTTGATTTATTCACTCTAATAAGTATGTTTCTTTGACTTTGGTGCTGCAGCTTCAACCTCCTGTGCATTATGATTAGCTGTTGCACATACCTTCTGAACTGCTTTCTTTTTCTTCAATGGATGCTTTGGATTCTTATCCATGATCTACACTCCCTTTCTTATATCTGTATACATATACATAAGGGGTCATGTTTTTTATTCGCACGGCTCGATATCAACACATTTTATTCGATGGCAATGAAGTTCTCCTTTTCGATTGCTTCCGGTGCTTTCTTTGGAAGGGTCAGACGAAGAATACCACTTTCATATTTTGCATGTATATCCTTCTGACTGATACCGTCACCAACATAGAAACTTCTGCTCATGCTGCCGGCATAACGTTCACGTCTGATATACTTACCGTTCTTCTTATCTTTCTCATCCTTATCCAGACCTTTTGCAGCGGAAATGGTGATGTAGCCATCTTCCAGTTTGACATTTACTTCATCCTTCTTAAATCCAGGAAGATCAATGTCTACTTCATAGCTGTCATCTGTTTCACGGACATCCGTCTTCATCATGTTCTTAGCATGTTTGCCATACAACGGGCTTTTCTCCGGAAACATTTCCTTTTCAAATTCCTTACCGAATGGGAAATCATCCATCCAATCATCAAATAAACTTTCTCCAAAAATACTAGGTCTTAACATAAGTCATTACTCCTTTCAATTTCAAACCAGTGTCGGAAATCTCAGCTCCTTATGGAACCTTGAGGCACTTAGACTTTTGTATGTTTAGCACTGTCAGAGAAACCTGAGGTGTCGAATTTGTATGTTATAAGTTCCGGGATTCTTTCTTTTATCTTCTTTCTTAATCCCTTTCCTTATCTTTAGTTATGTTATAGCACCGTTTATTAGCACTGTCAATAGTCGAGTGCTAATTTTGTGTGAAGATTTTGTGAACTATCTGATTTCCATTTCTACACTTAAAAGAAAAAGCCAGACCGGCACTCACCGGTCTGGCTCTTTCTTCTATATAATTATAGGTTATTTGTAATTTACTCTACATCCTGTAAAGCTGCAAAGTCTTCCTCACCGGTACGAACCTTAACAACCTTATCAACACTGTATACGAAGATCTTACCATCACCGATATGTCCGGTATACAGAGCCTTCTTAGCAGCTTCAATAACTGCACTGACAGGAATCTTGCTGACTACGACTTCTACCTTAACCTTTGGAAGAAGGGTTGCATCTAATTCAACACCACGGTACATCTCGCCGGCACCCTTCTGGATACCACAGCCCATAACCTGATTCATTGTCATACCTGTAACACCGAGGTCATTTAAAGCTTTCTTTAAGATCTCAAACCGTGCAAGCTTTGCAATGATAACTACCTTGTAGATACCGCTTGGAGATGCTGTAACAGGAGCTTCCGCAACCTTGACTGCTACATTCTTTAATGTGTCAGAAGCCTTATCATAATCAGCTACACCAAGATCTGTATTTTCATTTACATCCATTGTCATTGTATTTGATACATCAACGATACTGAAGCCGGCATATGCAGATGGAAGACCATGCTCGCATGAATCCAGACCAACAATTTCCTCTTCCTCTGATACACGAAGGCCGAAGATCTTTTTAATAAGAAGGAATGCAATTGTAATCGTAACTGCTGTCCAGAGGATGGTCGCGCCCATACCTACGAACTGAATACCGAGCTGCTTGAAACCACCGCCATAGAATAAACCTTTGGCTGCAATCTGGTTTGCACCATATGTTACGCCATCACCGATACCTCTTGCAAATGCAGGAGCTGTATCTGTAGCGAAAAGACCAACTGCGATTGTTCCCCAGATACCATTTAAGCAGTGAACTGCAACAGCACCTACAGGATCATCAATATGTAATTTGTAATCTAAGAGCCATACACCGAATACAACCAATACACCGGCAACAGCACCGATCACGATAGCACCGAAAGCATCACAGACATCACAAGGAGCTGTAATTGCTACCAGACCTGCAAGAGATGCATTCAGACACATTGAAACATCAGGCTTACCATATTTTACCCAGGTAATGATCATTGCTACAACTGTTGCAACAGCAGGAGCAATTGTTGTTGTTACGAATATGGAACCAAGTTCTGAAACGGTTGTTGCTGCTGCACCATTGAATCCATACCAGCCAAGCCAGAGAATAAATACACCGAGACAACCGATCGGAAGGTTATGTCCAGGGAATGCATTTACTTTTTCAACCTTACCATCCTTGCCCTTTACAAACTTACCGATACGAGGTCCAAGGATTGCTGCACCGATCAATGCACAGATACCACCAACCATATGAATACAGTTAGAACCGGCAAAATCATGGAAGCCCATCTGAGCCAACCAGCCGCCGCCCCATGTCCAGTGTGCCTCAATCGGATAAATAACTGCTGAGATAATTGCTGAATATACACAATAAGAAATGAATTTTGTACGTTCTGCCATCGCACCGGATACGATTGTCGCTGTTGTTGCACAGAACACTAAGTTAAATACGAAGTTGGACCAGTCAAAATTTGCATAATCAGTAAATATGTCAAATCCCGGTTTACCGATCAAACCAACCATGTCTTCACCAAGTAAGAGTCCAAAACCAAGAAGGATAAATACAACTGTACCAATACAGAAGTCCATCAGGTTTTTCATCAGAATGTTTCCGGCATTCTTTGCTCTGGTAAATCCTGTCTCTACCATCGCAAATCCTGCCTGCATCCAGAATACCAATGCCGCTCCGATCAGGAACCAGACACCGTACACTTCACCAGAAATTGCATCTAAAATTTCACTTGTCATAGTTCTTACCTCCTAAAACTCAAAAATGCGATACATGGAGACTTATCCTTAACAGACGCCCCATTGCATCGCATTTTACTTCATTTTTCCTCTCATCCGGTCCGCGCGTATAGCCGGATATCAGGTTTTTCTTTGTCCTGTACCGGGGAACTTATACCTCCCGATAAAAGAAAAAGGCACTACGAATATTTCGTAGCGCCTTTGCTATGTCCATGAGTATAGCACCGGGGATTACTCATGTCAACGATAAATTTATATTTTTTTTAGAGATTATTAACCATGCCTTTTCCAACTGATCATCACAGTTTATAGTTTCGCATTCTATACAAGTATTTATCTACTTTCTCTTCATCTGTGGGATCAGTATAAAGCTGCAATACAGGATTGCTATAACTGCCATGATCCCCCCTGCAAATCCGATATACCCCATCGATGCATGTGTACATACCAGACCACCGATCCAGGTTCCGCATCCGATTCCCAGATTATAGATTCCTGAGAACATCGACATGGCCACAGCGGAGGCTTCCTCCGGAACCGCTTTGATCGTCTCTGACTGGAAAGTAACGCTAAATGCCGTTACAGCCATACCCCACAGCATACAGATCAATATCATTGTCCATGTAAATTTCGATGCCGGTTTCAGGCAAAGCATGACAACAGCGATCAATGTGATCGATGCACGGATAAAATGATATCTGTGTTTGTCATATACACAGGAGAACAGAAAACTTCCAAGAATTCCGGCAGCTCCAAACAACATTAAAGTTATAGTAACAAGATTATCCTTAAACATTGCTACCTGCTTCAAAAACGGCTCAATATAGCTGTAGCCTGTATAGTATGCACCCGCAACTAAGAACGACATTAATATGATCCCAAGCATAACCGGGTTCTTCAATATCATCGGCAGTTCTTTCATTTTAAAGGATGTACCGCCTTCAACCTTCGGAAATACAAATGCCATATAGATAAGGGCAAGAAATGCAACAACTGCAACACAGAAAAATGTCATTCTCCATCCTACATATAATCCAACGATCCTTCCAAGCGGAAGTCCAAATATCATCGCAATGGATGTACCGGTTACTACCATACTCATCGCAAACGACCTGAACTTCTCCGGCACGATCTTAACTGCTGCCGGTGATGCGATCGACCAGAAGACCGCATGTGCACAGGCAACTATGATCCTTGCCGCCATCAGCATCGCATATCCGGTTGCAACCGCTGATAATATCTGACCGATTCCAAATAATGCAATCGTTCCCAGCAGCAGCTTTCGGAAGCTGATCCTTGATGCAAGCAGCATGAGTGGCAGTGATAACAGCATAACCGCCCATGAATATGCTGAGATCAGCATCCCCGCTTTTGCCTCCGTGATCCGAAAATCATCTGCTATATCAGTCAGAAGACCGATTGGCATGAATTCCGATGTATTAAATATAAATGCCGCTACCATCATTCCGATGAGTGGCAGCCATTCTCTGATAGTTAATTTCTGATTCATTCTGTAATTTTATCCTTTCCTGTAAATTCCTGTATTTTTCTATTTAAACATTTACCGTTTTGCAACGCAGTCTGTTAATATGTATCCATATCATGTAGCGCATTTTATATGAAACCTATCTTATATTACACGGCATTTTTCCTATGAACCGTATCTAATATTATCCGGCATTTTTATTTCTATAGTAATTTTATTATCGGCTCCCCAACTCCGCAAGTCAAAAAAATAGTCTTCTTCTTGTAATTTTTGCTGTTTTTACCGCTATTTTTTCACAAAATTAAGCAAATTCTGTTGCATTAGCGTAGAAAAGTATGTATTATATTAAAATATTGTGTTATTTTTATAAATATTTGATTTTTTCATAATATAATTCTTTATTTTATTCATATAATTTATCAGAATAACACATCACCACAATACAAAAATGAAAAGGAGAAAATCATGTGGGCAACTGTAAATGAAATCTTAACAAAAATCGATGATTTTGTGTGGGGACCTCCACTTATGGTCCTTATTATGGTCGGTGGAATTCTTCTCACAATCCGGATGGGCGTTCTTCAGATCCGCAAACTGCCACTAGCACTCAAATGGATGATCAAAAACGAAGAAGAAGGCGAAGGCGAAGTTACTTCCTTTGGTGCACTGTGTACTGCTCTTTCCGCTACGATCGGAACCGGCAATATCGTTGGTGTAGCAACTGCGATCGGAGCCGGTGGACCGGGAGCATTATTCTGGATGGTACTTGCTGCATTCTTCGGAATGGCAACCAAATACGCAGAAGGTCTTCTGGCTGTCAAATATCGTGTCGTTGACAAGGACAACCATGCACTTGGCGGACCATTCTACTATATCGAAAGAGGTATGGGCTCAAAATGGAAATGGCTTGCAAAAATATTTGCTTTCTTTGGTATCTGTGTAGGTCTGTTCGGTATCGGAACCTTCTCTCAGGTAAATGGTATCTCTTCCGCTGTTAATTCATTCTTTGATCCTGACATGCAGTGGACGATTAATATTCCAGGGATTGGTACTTATTCATGGACCGTTGTTATCGCTTCCCTGATCTTAAGTGTATGTGTTGCACTCGTTCTGATCGGCGGACTGAAGCGTATCGCAAGCGTATCCCAGATCATCGTTCCATTTATGGCTGTTATCTATATTGTTATATGTGTGATGTTACTGATCTGTAACATCACTAAGATTCCTGAGGCTGTTGTTATCATTGTAAAGAGCGCATTCAAGCCTTCTGCTGTTGCAGGTGGTGTCGCCGGTTCATTTATCGTTGCTATGCAGAAAGGTGTAGCACGTGGTATCTTCTCAAATGAAGCAGGTCTTGGTTCTGCTCCTATCGCAGCAGCCGCTGCCCAGACAAAGGAACCGGTTCGTCAGGGTCTTGTATCCATGACAGGTACTTTCATCGATACCATCATTATCTGTACAATGACAGGTCTTTCCATCGTTCTTACCGGTGCATGGAAAGTAGAAGGTTTACAGGGTGTTCAGGTTACCACATATGCTTTTAACGAGGGACTTCCGATTCCTGCAACGATATCAAGCTTCCTGTTAATGCTCTGTCTGGTATTCTTTGCATTTACAACTATCCTTGGATGGGATTATTATTCTGAGCGTTGTCTGGAATACTTATCCGGCGGCAAAAAGAAATCCATCATGATCTACAGATGGTTATACATCCTTGCCGTATTTATCGGACCTTACATGACAGTTTCTGCTGTATGGACGATCGCCGATATCTTCAATGGACTGATGGCTATTCCTAATATGATCGCAATCTTTGCTTTAAGCGGTGTGGTTGCAAAGGAAACGCGTGATTTCTTCAGCCGTCATAATAAGCAGCCTTTTGAATAAATTGTTAAAATAAAATAGAGGACCCTGAGATCTAATTCACATATTATTACGCAAGACACTTTCGTTCTATCTTCATGTAGCGGTACTAGGCTCCTGCTTTCGCAGATCGCTAAGGACCGACATTCAGATAGGCTTGCTTCATAATAGTGAATATATATCTCAGGGTCCTCTATTTTATTTTTCTGCACTATACTAATTCTTTCCCCCCGCTTCATATAGTTAATGGGTATCAAGTCACTTTGCAACACTTCATACCACATCTTATTTTATTTTTTGGGTATCTGCTTTCATTTTAATAATCTATACCCTTATCTCTACCTTACTTTCGGGTATTATAGCCCATAGTAAGCATCCATACCCTGAAATCATTTTATTTTACACTATACCCATCTTCTTAATAATTTCCGGGTATCAGGTTGATTTCATAACATTTATACCCATATATGCGTTTTTTGTATTAATGCTATCTCTTCTCAGCAAAACCCTTTACATGGTCAAGGACGATCTGCATCAGGCGGGTACGGGCTTCGGTACTTGCCCATGCGATATGTGGCGTGATGAGCAGCTTATGACTGTCCTTTATAGCAAGTAGCGGATTGTCCGGCTGTATCGGCTCTGTCCGAAGGACATCTAAACCTGCGGCTGCGATCGTGCCCTGCTTCAAGGCTTCTGCAAGATCTTCTTCTACTACGATCGGTCCACGTCCAAGGTTCAGGAAGATTGCATCTTTTTTCATCTTTGCAAATGCCGCTTTATCCATCAGATTCTCGGTATATTCATTTAATGGCGCATGAACCGATATAACATCAGAAGTCCGAAGAAGTGTATCCAGATCTACCTGCTCATAACCCTCCTGTGACGGTCTGCCGGATGCTGAATAATAGATCACATGGACACCAAATGCCTTCGCTATATCTGCTACCTTTCTTCCGATCGCACCAAGTCCGATGATACCCCATGTCTTTCCGGCAAGCTCTGTAAACGGCTCGCCAAACCAGGTAAATACATCATTTTTCTGGTAAGAGCCATTCTTTACATAATCATCATAATACCGAAGCTTTTCAAGCAGATAAAAAAGCATGGCGAATGTATGCTGTGCAACGATCGTAGTGGAATATCCGGCTGCATTTCTCCATTCAATTCCCCGTTTATCCAGATAGTTCTTATCCAGATTGTTTGTTCCGGTTGCCGCTACACAAACCAGCTTCAGATTCTGAGCCGTTCCAACCGTCTGCTCATTTACCGGAACTTTATTCACAATGATAACTTCTGCATCCTTCACCCGATCCGGAACTTCTTCCGGCTGTGACATCTCATATGTTACAACTTCTCCCAAAGCCTCAAAGCCCGTCAAGTCAATGTCTTCTCCTATCGTCTTACGATCTAAAAATACTATCTTCATATTTATTTTTAATCCTTTCATCTATTTTTGTTATCCGACATTCCATTCGCCTGCGTCTGCTGTCAGGGTGGATAGAAAACATAAAGTATAATTTCCGTTATGATGCCTGCACTAGCTACCGGCACAAAGCCCTTGTCTGAACCCGTAAGGGTAAGTTAGGGCGGCTGACGGCAAATAGAACATCGGAAAACCTAGAAAATATGGGAGGATCAATCAAGATTCTCCCATACTGCTGCCATAATTACTTTCATATTCTTCCTGACATCGAAATCCGGGAGCACATCTCCATCCTTGAAAATACATGCCTGAATACTCTTTCTGACCGTATAGTCCTTCGCTGCATGGAATAATCCATCCGTCGAATACCACAAATTTTTTCCTTCAATGGATATGCGCAGTTTCCATCCTGCAAATCGTTTTCCCGGTACTTCGTATCCGCATGCCCACAGTTGTCTGCCCTTCGGTATGTTCCCAGATCGTCTTATCCCTGTATTCCAGATTTCCACTCTTCAACCGGGTAAGCGTTCCCGCATTCTCATCTCCATCGGAAGTCTCCGGGTAATGACTGACTGCTTCCTTATGGTTGCTGTTGTACCACACCATAAACGGATATCTGCCAAATGTTTCCTTCGTTGCTTCCAGTGCTTTTTCCGTTACAAAATCTGTACAGATCATATCCACACCAAGCTGGAACAGATAATTGGCATAAACAGCATCATCTGAAACCGTATAACAAAATGCATACAGACCGGCATCATGTACCTTCCGGACATTTTCCTTTGTTACAAAATTCGTCCGCATTGCAACACTGCATATTCCATGATCCAGACAATAAGTAAGGATCGCATCCAGCTTATCGATATTTAATCCAACCAGATACATGTAATTTGCAAAATGATATACGGAGTCGATCTGTTCATACATCGGCTGGCTGTATACCTGCATCAGCAGACGATCGAGCAGACCTTCATCCTGCCGGAAATCCTCCAGCATAGCGGCAACCCGTTTCTCGTTCCCTTTTTTTATATTATGGAAATCAATTTCAAATGTATAGGCAGGTTCATTCTTTGCTTTTTCATAGAACTGTCTCGCATCCATGATCGAATGTCCATGGATCGGTATCTGCATTGCCTGTTCATATGTCATATGTGCAAATTCCGGCTTATACGAAACCCCGGTGCACTTACAATTATTCTCTGTCCAGCCATGACACAATACCAGACGGTCATCCTCCGTATAGGAAAGATCGATCTCAAATGACTGATAGCCTTCCTTTTTCCCATGCTCAAATGCCTCTGCCGTATTATGATAGGTTGTACCATCCATACCGCCAAATGCATGCGCCATCAGTTTTTTCGAGAATATCTCATATCCACAGTTTCTGCGGATTCCATGTTCATCCTCCCACTGTGCAACCAGATAGATCTCGTCATCCACAGCTTCATACAAAGGCTCTACCGATGCCGCGATCGGTATCAACTGCTTGCAAACCGTGCTGTCATAAAAGGAATCGTGCCAGTTATGATCTGTTCCATACCATATCCAGCCTTCTTCTGTGCGCTTTCTGGCATAGTAACCGACGCACTTCAGATCCGAATTGGAAAATACTGTTTCAACAGTCAAATTCCCACCATCAGTATTTGAAACAAACTTTTTTTCTTTCCCGAAGTCCCCGTCCGGAAGCCAAAATGAACGGCGGACAAAACGTTCACCGTTCTGTCTGCCGCCATTTCCATCATAGATCAATGTATATTCTTTCTTTTCCTGTTCCCGTTTCCAAGGCAGATGAAATTTCATTTTCCGCTACCATCCTTTTATTTTCCAAGATCATCTTTGATCTGGGTAGTTGAAATGTCTGGTGTTCTTGGAAGATACACGACATCACAATAGTCTTTCAGAAAATCAAACTTTCCTTCCCAATCATTTCCCATAACAAAGGTATCGATCTTAAATTCTTTGATATCTTCTGATTTCTGTTCCCAGCATTCCTCCGGAATGACAAGGTCAACATAACGGATCGCCTCTAATAACTGCTTTCTTTCCTCATAAGAAAAATAACATTTCTTATGCTTCTGATTCCAGTTAAATTCATCTGTTGAAAGTGCAACGATCAGATAGTCTCCTAATTCCTTTGCTCTCCGTAACAGATTAATATGTCCGTAATGCAGCAAATCAAAGGTTCCATATGTTATTACCTTTTTCATATTATTCTCCTTCTCTTATCACAGCAGCGTTGATCGCCTGTGTCAGATCTTTTGCATCCTTCATATAACAAACCGGACATGCATCCCCGATCATCTGACTGATATATGCATACTGCTCTTCATTCTTCACAAATACTGCCCTCATATAAGATGCACTTACCTGTAAGGCATCCTTCAGGAATGTATTATTATTTTCTGTGATCTCTTTGTACATAAGGTCACTGATAATCATTATTTTATTTGGCTGATCCATAAATGTCAATGACAGAAGTTTTTCCGGATCTGTCACATCAAGCAATACAGCCAGATCAAAGGCAGCACGTCCCAGAAAACGCCTGACTGCTGCTGCATAATCATATTTCCATATGGACATTGCCTGTCCTATCGTAATCTTCCCACTTTCGTAGAGCTTCTTCGCTGTACGTCCCATCGCACTTGGGAAATAATCAGCGGTTGTTCCGATAACCGGAACTTTATTCAGCAACGGATATGCTGAATCCTTATTCTCATTGACCATATCCTGATTGCAGGAAATAAATAATTCCATCGTATCACTTCCGGCACAGTTTTCCGCTGTTTTTCTAAGCCACTGTGTCTCCGTACACTCGGATAGCGCATCTGAATAGATCATTACTTTCTTTTTCTTATTTTTCGGAATCGCTTCTACTACAACTTCATCCTCTGTTCCCAGGAATAAACTGCAGAGCTTGTGCGCATTCTCAACAGAATCGTAAGCACAGAACTCCTGATATGCTGCTTCATCATCATAGGTCTTACCACGGTTGATCGCCGCAAGTACCTCTTCCGGTGTTACTGCCTTATCAAAAGGAAGCTCCATCAGATCCATATAAGTGCCACGTTTCTTACGATACAGCTCATAGTCAGCGCAATATAAAACAATCTGCCGGCGAAGTGCCAGATAATCATAGAATACACTGGAGTAATCCGTGATCAGTGCATCCGTCAATGCCAACAGCTTATAGCTGTCCACTGTCGGAGGAAACTGGCGGATCCTCTTAAACTGACTGTAATCCAGCGAATCGCTGACTCTGTGATGCAGATTTACATAGAGGATCTGATCCTCTCGGAGATTTGCATCCAGATAATCCAGAAGCTCCTTTGATTCCGCAACAACCTGATCGACCTTAAGATAATCCTTCCAGGTTGGCATGTAGGCATAAATGTGCTCCCCGTTCGGTGCAAGCATCTTGCGCAATTCTGTCTGGTCACTCTGCGCAGCCTCTAACATACCACCGGTTCTTGGATAACCGAGCTTTAAGACCTTACCCGGCATCAGGTCTGCAACCTTATAGGATTCCAGCATATGTTTTTTTGTATAATCATTTGGATATAACAGATAGTCTGCATCAATGAAATTGCTCTGCTGAATGCCATTCTTATGCTTTCCTTTTGCATTCTTTGCAAGTCCCAGCTTTTTAAGCGGGGTTCCATGCCAGATATTAATGTACATCTGACCTTCTTTCTTCACCCATGCAGCCGTTAAATACACCTCAGTCAGAAGAAACTGTGCCGTTTCGATCAACTCCATATAGACAGAATCCGGAGTCACCGCTTCTGTACGGCTCCATCCGTTCTGTCTGATATAGGTCTTTACAATCTCTTCTGTATCTTTGGCTGTTTTGACATAGATATGAAAATCTTTAAATGCATCGTTATAATTTAATTCATTTAAAATATACTGCATACTGCCACGGACATTTTTTCCGAGTCCCATCAGTACAACCCGTCCCGGTACGATCTTACTGTCATAGTAATAATCGGTCACCGTACGCTTGCCGACCGGAATCTGGTTCTCTTTCGCCCATGCCTCCATCTGCTGTAAACTGTTTTGCCGTTCCTGATACTCCGGTGTTCCTTCTCCGGTTACAGCATGATAATCCACCAGTCCATCTGATGATGGCTTCTTCCATGTATCTGTCTGAATTATGGAAGCCGGTTTCTTTTCCTGACCTGCATCTATATTCTGCGGCTTTTTTTCTTCCTTTACATGCCGCTTAAATAATCCTGTTATCGAAAGCTTCATATCGTGTTAAAACTCCTTATCTTTTTAACCTGTTTTACCACTTATAGTATATCTATTTACAGGTAAACTTTCAATAACATTTTCCCCTGTGTCAGGTTCTATTTTCTGACTTTGTCGGAATTACACCGTCTGTTTCTTCTCCGTATCCATATCCTGCTTTCTTAAAAGCTGATGAAAAGCATCTCCGGCTTCCATATATGCTTCCTCGTAAAAATATTCCTGTGAATTTAAGACAGGTCCCACCATTGACAGTTTCTGATAACTGCCATCCGGCTGCTGCTCTCTGGCTTTCACATTATCGCGAAGCATCGTTGCAAACATCTTCCTGACTTTATTCTTCACCGTCTCATCATAAAGCGGCGCTGCGACCTCCACACGACGAAGTGTATTTCTCGTCATAAAATCAGCCGATGCGATATATACCTTATCCCTGTCATGCGTTCCGAAAATATAGATTCTGGAGTGTTCCAGGAAACGTCCTACAATACTTACAATATGAATATTACCGGTATCTCCCGGTATTCCACTTCTTAAGCAGTTAATGCCACGGATCACCATGTCGATCTTTACTCCGGCTCTGGATGCATCGATCAGCTTATCTATGATCTTCTTATCCGTCAGTGAATTGATCTTGATTCCGATATAGGCGGGCTTTCCTTCCTTTGCGATCTGAATCTCATTCTCGATCATGGCAAGGACCTTATTCTGGAGACATTTTGGTGCAACCAGCAGATGTTCCATATCTTCTACTACAGAACCAAGCAGAATCGCCTGAAATACCTTTGCTGCTTCTTCTCCAATTCTCTTATCTGCTGTGATCAACGACAGATCCGTATATAATCTGGAAGTCTTTTCGTTATAATTTCCGGTTCCGACCTGCGTAATATACTGAATCTCATCTCCAACCTTTCTGGTGATCAGACACAGCTTTGAATGAACCTTTAAGCCATCAATTCCATATACGACATGGCAGCCTGCATCCTCTAACGTACGGCTCCACTCAATATTATTTGCCTCGTCAAATCTCGCCTTTAATTCAACCAGTACATCGACCTGTTTGCCATTTTCAGCAGCTTCGGTCAGTGCCTCTACCACCTTGCTATTTCTTGCCAGACGGTAAAGTGTCATACGAATAGAGATAACCTCCGGATCACGGGCAGCCTCCTGAAGCATCTGCAGAAATGGTTTAATGCTCTCATACGGATAGGATAATAAAACATCATGATCCAAAATCTGTGGTATGATATGTTCATTGCTCTTTAACATCGGAGATGGCTGCGGTACACGTCTCTGATAGACCAGATTTGCATCTTTTCTCAGAATATCCTCGATCTGGAACAGGAATGAAAGATCAAGCGGAGCCTGATTTAAGAATACATGTGGCTCTTCCATCTCTGCATACTCACATACCTGTTTTATCATATCTTCATTGATATCACGGGATAATTCCAGCCGTACCGGTGCAAGCTTCTTTCTGAGCTTTACGATCTGTGCCATCTTATCTCTGTAATCAAGATCTTCATCATAGACGGCATTAAAATCAATATCCGCATTTCTCGTTACGCGGATCACAGATTTTTCCAGAACCTTATAGCCCTTATACACCTTTGGCAAGAAATGCAGGATCAGTTCCTCGACCAGCATATAGGTATCATCCTTTGTCGGAATCCGGATCAGCCTTGGGAATACAGAACTGCTGCATGGAATGATCCCGATTTTTTTCTTACCATTTCTTGTGCCAAGAACAGCAAGCGCGTAAATCTCCTGTCCCTTCAAAAACGGAAATGGCTGCTTTCTTCCAACGATCATAACCGATAACAACGGTACGATCTCTTTCATGAAATATTCTTCCAGATATTTGCTCTCTGATTTTGCAAGTGCTTTAAAATCTGTCAGATGAACGCCCTTCTCACCAACCTCCTTCATAATGGAAGCATAGATGGCATCCTTTCTTTCGTTTAGTTCTGCAACTCGTTTTAAGATTGCCTCGATCTGCTCTCCCGCTGTCATATTTGTCTTGTTCTCCCGGAGTTTCTGGCTTAACAGCTTCTGATCCTCCAACGAACCGACACGCACCATAAAGAATTCATCCAGATTGCTCTGAAAGATAGACAAAAATGTCATCCGCTCGCACAATGGAACACTGGTGTCCTCGGCTTCTTCCAGCACACGTTCATTGAATTTCAGCCATGATAATTCACGATTTTCATACAATCCGATATGATTCACCTTTTTTACCGTTTTTTCTTCCTGTGTTTTCTCTCCCTCTGCTTTCTGTTTATTTTTTCTTCCAAATCGAGTATTTTTTTCTGTTTCATTTGCCACTTCTACATTTTTCAGATCCTTTTCTTCGTTATTCATTCTTTTTATCGCTCCTGTTATTTTCTCTTTTATGTAATGAAATATTCTTTGAATCGCCATACACCCCCTGTCAGATTACCCGTTGTTTATTGATCATAAGCCAGAATTCCAGCCCAAGCACCTCGGCTGATTTCCTACACAGGATCATACGTTGTAAAAAGATCTCAAAATAATCCATAACGGCACACATAGATTTATCGATCTTTAATTTCAGCTCGATATGTGAATCCTTGGTAATCTTCAGTTTGTTTTCTTTTACGGCATAGTTCACTCTGTCATGAATATCAAAGGATGAAATATCCGTATTTCTGACTCTTGAATTTCTCACATCACTTTTATCCGCGATCAGCAATGCTGCTGCGATCGGATTTACCGGAAATGCCGCCGACTCATCGTGATTGCCTATTGCTGTTATGATCGTCGCTGTATCCTCCGGATCTGCACCCATATCGTCCAATATCCGAAACGCCATGACCGCACCGGACTGCGCATGTCCTTCCCGGTTCACAACATTTCCGATATCATGCAGATACCCTGCAATACTCGCAAGCTCCGCTTCGCGCTCGGAATAGCCAAGTGTCAGCAGTATCTCCCTTGCTGTCTCTGCTACACGTTCCACATGTGCAAATCCATGCTCTGTATATCCCATTGCATGTAAGGATTCGTCTGCCATCCTTATATATGTCTGAACCGCTTTGTTCTTTTTTACATCTTCAAATGTTACTCTCATACGTCATCTATCTCTCTTCTGCTTCACTGTTTTTCAATTTACACCATCCCGTTTTTTGCTGCTATCAATCACTTGAAAATTTTTTGTAAAATTGTAGTAAAATCATTCATTTTCGATGCATTACCAGCATCCTCCAAATGATTCCCCATATTTCCGGCACTTTCGGTCCCCTCTGAAAAGCATCTAAAAATTTTACATTTCTTTCTAAGTATATGTGATCTGTTGCATTTCTATTTATGTAAAATGTATGTTTACGCAGATTCCTTCTGTATATTTCCTTCTGTAAATTTTCTTCTGTATTATCTGATTTATTTTATAACTGATACAACAATCCATACATAAAAACAGACAGTTTATAAGAACCTCAATGGGCCCTTATAAACTGTCTGTTTTCATGTTATAAACTATGCTTTGTTTTTGGCTATTGTTTATATCTGGGGATTTTTCTCCATGATACTCATATATGCCGGACGCATGATCCGGTTATTCGTGATCAGCTCCTCGATCCTGTGTGCGCTCCATCCAACGATACGTGCAACTGCAAACATCGCTGTATAAAGCTCCATCGGGATTCCCAGCATGTCATATACAAATCCGCTGTAGAAATCCACATTTGGACTTACCCCCTTGAAGATCTTGCGCTGCTTTGCGATCAGCTCCGGGGCAAGCTCCTCTATGTTCTCATACAACCTGAGATCTTTTTCCCTGCCCTTTTCATGAGCCAGCTTAACGACATAATCCTTGAACACCCGCTCTCTCGGATCTGACAGGGAATATACGGCATGTCCCATACCATAGATCAGTCCCTTATTGTCAAATGCTTCCTTGTTCAGGATCTTGCTTAAGTATGCTTCTATCTCATCTTTATCTTCATAGTCTTTTATATGTTCGCGAATATTATCCATCATTTCCATAACCTTGATATTGGCACCACCATGCTTTGGTCCCTTTAAGGATGACATGGCAGCCGCCATCGTGGAATAGGTATCAGAACCGGAGGATGTAACAACTCTTGTTGTAAAGGTTGAATTATTACCGCCACCATGCTCCATATGAAGGATCAGTGCCGTATCAAGTACCTTTGCCTCTACCTTGGAATATTTCTTATCCGGACGAAGCAGCATGAGAATATTCTCAGCCGTTGACAGATTCTTTGCCGGACGATGGATGAACATACTGTCATTCTTTACATAATGATTATATGCATTATATCCATATACAGCTAGCATCGGAAATTCACTGATCAGCTGGATACACTGACGCAGAGAATTATTCACACCGGTATCCTTTGCATTCTTATCATAGGATGCAAGTGTCAGGATACTACGTGTCATGGAATTCATGATATCCTCTGTCGGTGCCTTCATGATAACATCTCTTGTAAAATTCGATGGCAGTGTACGAAGCCCACCGATGATCCTTTCAAATTCATGCTGTTCTTCTGCATTTGGCAGCTCACCCATCAACAGGAGATATGCCACCTTTTCAAATCCCAGTTCATCTTCTCCCAGACTTCCGATCAGATTCTCCACCCGATAACCCCTGTACCAGAGTTCTCCATCACAAGGTACTTTCTTGCCATCCTGCACCTTAGAGGATACAATCTTTGAAATGTTCGTCAGACCAGTCAATACACCAACTCCGCGGTCATCGCGAAGTCCGCGGTTTACCCCATATTCATCATATAATCTTGGTGCGATATAATCATTTTTCTCGCATATCTTTTCCTGTGTTGCCACATACTCATTCATTTTCATCAGACTCATCATCGTTCTTCACCACCTGCATTTCTTCAATCTCACTCTCCATGACCGTATCCAGCTCCTTCATCAGGATCAACAGATTGATCATATTCTCTTTGCCGAATTTGTTAATTACATTTCCGTAAAAGTCCTTAATGATCGTTTCCTGAGCATGAAGCTGTTTCGCACCGGCATCCGTGATCGTTACATAAGTGCCGTCCGTACCATTTCCATCATGTGACCATTTGACATAGCCGCGATCTCTGAGATCCCGGACTGCCTTTGATGTCTTACGGATACTCATCTGCATACGCACCGACAAATCGGTCAGATATGCCTTTCCTCCATAAATAGCGGAATCTCCGCTGATCGCCTCTATACTTTGCAGCGCAACATATTCTGCAACACTTAATTTAGAAAATAAATGCCGTACGGAGTCCCTGCTCATCATGTATTTTCTGTAGGTAAATTCATTCGATAATTTCGTAATATCAATTTCCTGTTCGACTTTCTGTTCCTGCATAAACAACCTCCCTTTCCGGTACACATATAAAAGCCCCTGTTATCGCCCAACGTATATTATTTCACTGGATTGTACACAACAACAAGTATAAGTGTCCCTTTGATCTGTCAATTCTCTGTCCCTATGTAGTTTTATTTCTTGATCTTTTTATAGATTTTTCGTATCTGTTCCAAACATGAACGGAACAATGAATGAAAAGATTTTATTGAAATAATAGATTTAGATATACTCTACTTGATATGATAAATGAAACTTCCGGCTTCTGTCAACCGACTTTATCCTTATTTAAGAACTGCGCCGAAAATTTTAGAATTATGATAGAGGAACATTATCCTTATGGAGCAAGACACGTTCGTATGTCTTTGAAACAAAATGGGAAATACATCACATATTATTACGCAAGTCGTTTGCACTCTATTCCAACGCAACGGTACTAAGTTCCTCGCCTATGGCGACTCACTAAGGACCGGCGTTGGAACAGGCTTGCTGCATAATAGTAATGCTATTTCCCATTTTTTGCCCTAGACATTGATGCTCGAAAGTTCTTGCTCCATAACGATAATGTACCGTGCATTTTTATGTCATAGTCAGCAACTTCTAAACAGGTTGTTTCACAATAGAAAAAGCAGCGTTACAATATATATACAGGAATCTAAAATAAGACACACATATGCAAAGTATTGCGCATCGAGCTGTCCATTAATGAATAAAATGGATGAGGAATATACTATTATGAAGTAAGCTTTATCCGAGGCCGGTACTTAAGTTGCGTCTTTTGCAACTTTATGTACCGCTGCACGAGGATACGAGCGGAAGCGTCTTACGGAATAATACGTATATTCTCATCCATTTATAATTCATTAATGACAGACTATTGAAAACAAAACTACATATGTGTGTCTTATTTAGATTCCGTCTTTTTTATAATGCTGCTTTGATCTGCTTATAGATGCCCTCTGCGTCGAGTTCATACTTATGAAGCAGGTCTTTTGCCGGGCCGGACTCACCGAAGGTATCGCGAACACCGATCCTTGTTACCTTAACCGGATTCTTCTCTGCCAAACATTCCATAACCGCTGAGCCAAGTCCACCGATGATCGAATGCTCCTCTACCGTGAACACTCTGCCGGTTGCCTGTGCTGCCTTTACGACAAGCTCCTCATCAAGCGGTTTGATCGTGTGGATATTGATCACCTGTGCATCGATCCCGTCCTCTGCCAAAAACTTCGCAGCTTCTAAGCTCTCAGATACCGGAAGTCCGGTTGCTATGATCGTAATATCCTTTCCAGAACGTAATTCTACGCCCTTGCCGATCTCAAACTTGTAGGTTGACTCATCATTAATGACCGGTACTGCCAGTCTTCCAAATCTCATATAGACAGGTCCTACATATTCATATGCTGCCTTTACGGCTGCTCTTGCTTCTACATCATCACATGGATTGATAACCACCATGCCAGGGATCTCTCTCATCAGTGCAAGATCTTCATTACACTGGTGGGTTGCTCCGTCTTCTCCTACGGAGATACCTGCGTGAGTTGCTCCGATCTTTACATTCAGATGTGGGTATCCGATACTGTTTCTTACCTGCTCAAAAGCTCTGCCTGCCGCAAACATTGCAAAGGAGCTCATAAACGGCACATAACCACAGGTTGACATTCCGGCTGCAATGCCTGCCATGTTACATTCTGCAATACCACAGTCTACATGGCGTTCCGGAAATGCTTTCTTGAAGATTCCGGTCTTTGTTGCTGCTGCAAGATCTGCATCCAGTACGATCAGGTTCTCATGTTCTTTTCCAAGCTCAACCAATGCATTACCATAGCTGTCTCTTGTTGCGATCTTCTTTACTTCTGACATAACACGTCACCTGCCTTTTCCAGTTCTTCCATTGCAATCGCATACTCCTCATCATTCGGAGCTTTGCCATGCCATCCCACATTGTTCTCCATGAAGGATACTCCCTTACCCTTTACGGTATGGGCGATGATCGCTGTCGGCATTCCCTTGGTTGCCTTTGCTTCCTTGAATGCTGCATCGATCTGATCAAAATCATTTCCGTCGATATTAATTACATGGAAATTAAATGCTTCAAACTTCTTGTCGATCGGATATGGGGAACATACGTCCTCAACGGTTCCGTCGATCTGAAGGTTATTATTATCTACGATCACTAACAGATTATCCAGCTTTCTGTGACCTGCAAACATGGCAGCCTCCCAGATCTGTCCTTCCTGGATCTCCCCGTCTCCGCACAGACAGTAGGTTCTGTATTCCTTACCGGACATCTTTGCTGCAAGTGCCATACCGACTGCTGCAGAAAGTCCCTGTCCGAGAGAACCGGATGACATGTCCACACCAGGAATGTGCTTCATATCCGGGTGTCCCTGTAAATAAGAACCGATATGACGCAGGGTCAGAAGATCCTCAACCGGGAAAAATCCTCTCTCAGCAAGGGCTGAATAGTAACCCGGTGCTGTATGTCCTTTGGATAATACAAAACGATCTCTGTTCTCATCCTTTGGATTCTTCGGATCCACATGTAATTCCTCAAAATAAAGATAAGTAAAAATGTCTGCTGCTGAAAGTGATCCGCCCGGATGTCCTGCTTTTGCAGAATGTACGGAGGAAACAATTCCCTTACGGATGTCAACAGCCTTTTTTTGAAGGTCTAGTTTGTTCATGTCTTTCTCCATTTCGTTTTATTTTCATTTTTATAATTGTCCCAGCACTTTTCCGATCTTGTCAGCGATCAGAAGATCTGCCTGACTGTCCGTCTGTGTCGGCGACATATTAATAACTACCAGGTGTTTTCCTCTGAAATACCGGATCAGTCCGGCGGCAGGATAAACAACCAACGAGGTTCCGCCAATGATCAATGTATCTGCCTCCGAAATATACCGGATCGCATTCTCAATGTCGTCATTGTTCAGACCCTCTTCATATAATACTACATCCGGCTTAATTATTCCACCACAACTGCATTTTGGTACACCATCTGATTGAATAATATAATCCAGATCATAGAATTTGTGACATTTTGTGCAATAATTTCTATGGATCGAACCATGCAGCTCAATCACATTCTTACTTCCTGCCATCTGATGCAGGCCGTCAATATTCTGTGTTACGATTGCTGCAAGTTTCCCCTGTGCTTCCAGTTCTGCAAGTTTTTTATGTGCCATATTCGGCTTTGCATCTTGATAGATCATCTTATCCTTATAGAAACGGTAAAACTCTTCCGGGTCACGCATATAGAAGCTGTGACTGATGATCGTTTCAGGTGGATATTTGTATTTCTGATTATACAATCCATCCACACTGCGGAAATCCGGAATCCCGCTCTCTGTAGAAACACCCGCTCCACCAAAGAAAACCATACGTTCCGAACCTGCAACAATTTCTTTTAACTTTGCAATTTTCTCATTCATTTGTTCCATATATCAGTCTCCCTTCTGCATAATACAGGATCAGGCAATAGCGAAACCTTCCTATTGTAGTTCTACTATTGCCTGCCCTTGCTGTGTCACGGCATTGCCGTAACTTCTATATCCACTTTACAGGTACTGTCCACTGTGTATGTATCGCTGTCTTTTATCGACAGCTCAACCGTATTTGCACCAATGGATAATGTTTCCGCATCAATCGTTATCTTCAGATCCTTCGCTGTGAGCTTGGCAACCTCATCAGAAAGCCCTGATATCACAACTGTATTTCCCTCCGGAAACTGAACAGCATAATCATAGTCCGTCAGTTTATTCTCAATCGTAATATCATTGGCTGATATCGTCATTGTTCTGCTGATATTCCGTTCAATCGCTACATGGACGCTGATGCTTGTATTCTCATCTGCCAGAACAACTCCATCAGGCAAATACTTGGATATCTCGATCGTACTTTCCAAATCTTCACTGCATCCGGATACATCGATATCATCTACTGTTATCTCCGTGAGATTCTGCAGCACATCTGCCGGTCCTCCAACTGTTATCTCATTCGGCACATATTCTGCGTTCACTACTTTATAATTATCTGCTGGAACACCGGTTGTATCCAGCTTTACTGCTACCGTTTTCGTCTTATAAACCGGTATAGTTACAGACACTCCGGTCACCTTGCTTTCCAGCTTCTTACCGGATATCTCGTCACCATTTGCATCATAGAAGATTGGTGTGCAGGTTGCTGTTACATCTGAAGTCCGTCCGGATACATCCACCTGTACCTCTGCCTTTTCGATCCGTTCAATCACGCTCGCTGCTCCCTTTACCGTTATCAGATTCGGCGTAGATACCGGAATACCGGTCGTATATCCTTCTGCCGTTTCACCCTTTGTTGTAACCGTTACCGGCAGGGATGCCGTCTGTTCCTCCTCCAGTTCTACCTGGAGTACATTATCTACGATCGTAATGCTGATATTGTTATTTACAGACGATGAATTCGCTGTCACCGTAATATTTACAGCATTTGTAATTGACAATTTTGACATATCCGCAATCGCTGTAAAATCAGAAGCTCCAAGTGCATTTACAACTGAACGTCTGCCCTTTACAATGATGTCCACCGTTTCACCGGACACAATATCATACAACTGATTCTTATCCGTGATCGCATCTGTATTGATCAGGGTAACCGGTATATCTCTAATCTGCCGTGTGGTTGAATAATCATCCACATTTAAAACTGTGACCCAGACAGCAAATCCAAGGATCAATGATAAGAGTTTCCAGCCCCAGTTACTGAATAATTTATCTTTCATTGCTGTCAGCCTCCTTTCTGTTATCAGAAGACTTTCCACTTTTTACATTACCTGAACTGGTCTTTTTCTCAGTATTCTTCTTTTTGCGTTTGCCATCCTTCTGCCGGCGTTCATCCTTTTTCTTTCCATCCTCCTGATTTAACAGTTCCAGATGGTTCCGGACACTTTCTGTATCCAGATTCCGATACAGCTCGCCGCCCTTTGCGATCGAGATCGAACCGGTCTCCTCTGATACGATCAGTGTTACACTATCGGACACCTCACTGATACCTACACCTGCACGATGTCTGGTTCCAAGCTCCTTGTTGATAGAGAGATTCGCTGACAATGGAAGATAACAGGTTGCTGCAACCACTCTGTTATTTCTGAGAATGACCGCACCATCATGAAGCGGTGTATTATGCTCAAATATATTAAGCAGAAGCTGGTTCGTTACAACCGCATCAACAGGAATTCCTGTATCAATATATTCACCCAGTGCGACCTTGTCTTCAATAACGATCAATGCACCTGTCCGGTTCGCTGATAAAACAGTTACTGTCTTGATCAGCTCATAAATCGTTTTGTCACTCAGCTTTCTTTCATCTGCATCTTCATGCATGATATAATCAAAAAATTTCTTTCGTCCAAGTGTTTCCAGTCCCCTCCGGAACTCCGGCTGAAATAAAATGATAACTGCCAGAATACCTATGCTGAACACATTTTTCAATATATACAGAATCGTATTAAACTGGAACAGGGATGCCAGAATCGTAAATAACAGGATCAGAACAATACCCTTTAACAGTGTCCATGCACGATTGCTCTTAAACCACATCAGTATCTTATAGATGACATATGAAAGGATCAGGATCTCAATAATGTCACTGATATCCGGTGTGGTAATGTAAAACCAGTCAAAATATGTTCTCATAAATGCCAGGATCTTATCCATTCGGTATCTCTCCTTTCTAAATATTCCGGATATACAAAGGCTGTATCAGCCTTCCTATATGGTGGGATAAAGATATGACCTGACAAAAACGTCAGGTCATATGCAAGAATTCATTTACCTCGTAACACCACTTACTGAATCTTCATCAGCAGTATTCTGTGATACTGTATTGATCTTTTTTACGTTCTTCTGCTGTTTCGTCATAACAATCTTCGGAACAGCTTTCACATAATAATAATATTCCTCATCTTCAAACTGTGTATTCTCCACTCTTGAATAATCCACAACTGTTTTGAAAAACTGCGCTACAACCGCAATGATCACTGCACAGATCGAACCCAGCAGGATCTCTCCAATCGAGATGCTTGCATTGAGTACAACATTTCCAATCAGGAATAAGATGATCTCAAACAGACCACCAACAATAATTGCCGCATACCATGAATATTCAACCGATAATCTGTATATCACATGCGTAATAATAAGAACAACTGCAAATACAACGATCGTAAGCAGAAGATCTTTATTATCAATCAAATGCTGGAATATATATTTATAACTTTCAAGCATATTTTCTGTATCTGTTGTCTTACTCAGTTCTGCAAGATAATTGGATGCATCTAATGAAAAATAATAGAAGACAGCACCAAAAGCTAACGGAACGATCGCGATCGGTCCTACAAACATACCTGCAAGAATCGGAAGCACATACTGCATTTTAATAATGAAAAATAATGGGGCATACATGACCACCCATGTTGCTTTCGGGAAAAACCGGATATACAGGCAATACATGATAATAAATAAAACAATAAATGATATGCCTGTTTCTTTATTGCCCGAAAAATAATTCATAAATGCAACAACTCCACCAATTGCATAAGTAAGACTTTCCGGAATAAATGCACATACAACAGCAAGAAGAAAAATAACCAGTCCGCTGGATATCGTTTCATTATGTCCGCCTGTAATATGTACAATGGACCAGAACATCAGCAATGCGAGAATGAACCGGATAGCCGGTGCTACGATCCTATCGTATTTACTGCAAAAATTCTTAATTCCATCTCTGAATGTCAAAAGTGATGCCATGTTTACTTCCTCCTCTTCTTCCCTTTGGTTTTGTCCTCTTTCTCATAGAAAGCAATCAGCTTCTTCAGATCCTGATTATACTTTATGATATGAGGCTTTGCCTTGGTGTATCTATAGGAGTATAGAAACCATGCAAGAACCATAAATACTACGCAAACAACCGCATATACTATAAGAAGTTTATATGCCAGACCGAACAGATCCATATCTACAAGCTCCGTGATCAGTTTACCCATATTGTAATAAATATAGGCCGCTACCACGACCACAAATAATATCGTTGTCGATACCAGAGTCTTCAGACAGTTGTATTTTACATAGTCTGATTTGAAATATCTGCCTTTTTCCAGATCTTCTTTTCCTGTAGATTGTTCGTACATGGCAAGTCTGGTCATCAATCTGACCTTTTCTTCGTTTACCATCTTGTTTTCTCCTACTTCTTTTCTTTCTACAAAAATCAGCTTTTGTTATTATAATCCATACGAAAAGAATAAGCAAGCATGCGCCGGAAAAAGTTTCTTAAATAGAATTAACGTCTTGATTAAAAGAATGCCATATACCCGGGTAAGGCAGATAGAGATGGTGGGGTGGTTGAGACTTGCTTCATTTCCAAGAAAGGTACACATGCCCGATCCGCTCATGCTCTTGTGCAAACTCGCCCTCCGGGCTCAGACATGCACCCGCATTCGCTGGCAATGTGACCTTTCTATTCGGAAATTATGCAAATGTCTCAACCACCCCACCATCTCTATCTGCTTTACCCGGGTATATGGATAAACAGCCTTAAAAATATTTCTTGAGTTCAGCAAATACCGGTTTCAGGCGATCAGCGCGAAGGTCGAAGTCCATCTCCTTGTATGACCATGCCGCACGGCCGATACCATATTTTGCAAATACTTCATGGATGGCTTTATACCATAATACAGTGTTTGCCGGGTCTGCGTTTTCGATCACGCCATATTCTCCGCAATAAAGTGCTACGTTTCGCTCCTTTGCAACAGCGATTGCATCGGCAAACAGATCTTCAAAATATGCTGAATCAAGATTTCCCTTATAATCAAGGATCGACAGCGTTCCGGCAAGCTTTGCAGGCAGGTGTGCTTTTGCATATGCACAAAAATCTTCCATGCTGCCTTTGAATTCCATATGATAATCCGCCGGCATATCATCTACCCACTGTGCGCCCTGATGTGTAAAAAGAAGAGGGTCATAGCTGTGGAAATTATATATGATATGTTCATCCATCGGCATCGGAATATCTCTGACTGCCTGCACGCTGTTATGCCAGTAACCACCGATCAGAATATCAGTTGTCGGTGCATATGCACGGATACGTTCGACACACTTTGGTGCGATCTCTGCCCATATGGCACCATCTTCTTTATCTACTACCTCATTTAATAATTCAAATGCAACTTTATCTCCATATCCGCCAAAGCGCTTTGCAAATTCTTCCCATAATCTGTAGAAGCGTTCCTGAAGAGCTTCGTTTCCAAAAAATCCACTCTGTTTTTCTCCCGGATCAAAGGAATAACCGGCGGTCTTATGCAGATCAAGGATCATATTGAAACCATATTTATGTCCGAGTTCCAGCGCGCGTTTGATCCGTGCAAAACCTTCTTCCTTATACTGTCCGTCTTCTGTCTCTACCAGATTATAATCCACCGGCAGTCTGAGATGATCCAGTCCCCAGCTTGTAAGCTCTTTAAAATCATCTTCCGTAATAAAATTATTGAATCTGTCCTCGGAATAATCACACTGGGAAAACCAGCCTCCCAGATTAACACCCTTCTGATACCCTTTCCATGTCTTCATATGCATGATCTCCTTTTCATTTAGCAAATAATAAATTTGTAATTGTTATTTTCTGAATTTATGATACTATAAATGCATATGTAGGGAATATAATATATCCGATTTTTATATCGCATAGCTGACCTTCATTGTTCTGATTGTATTTTTAGAGATGGGCAATCCGTTCATTTGATAAAATAATGCCTATATGCAAATATTTTTATAGCTGTATATTATATGAAAGGAGTATTTCCATGAATAAAGAATTACAGAAACTGTTATTAGCGCAGCAGGAGGAACAGTCTTATCACCTGCCGATGGAGGCAGAGTATTCATTTTACCGGCGGATCGCAAATGGGGATATGGAGCTACTGAAGCTAAATATGAATGCAGATACCATGGAAGGCATGGGAAAGCTGTCTTCATCCCCACTGCAGAACAAAAAATACCATCTGGTCATTCTGACTGCCATGATCACACGTTTCTGTATCGAAGCCGGGTTGGATCCGGAACAGGCCTATACTTTAAGTGATATGCATATCCGAAAAATTGACGCATGTCTGACACCGGAACAACTGAATCCGCGAAAAGGAGCTGTTGTGAAGGATTTTGTACTTGCCATGCACGAGCTTCATAACAGTCCCGGACTGTCTTATCATGTCATGCAGGCCGTCTCCTACATCAACAACCATATCACAGAACCGATCCGGGTATCGGATGTCGCCGATGCAGTGAAGCTCCACCCGGACTATATGACCCGTCTGTTCAAAAAAGATATGAACTGCAGTCTCTCACAATATATCATAAAAGAAAAATGCAGGATGGCTCGCTACATGCTGTTAAACAGCCAGGTGAGCTGTACAGAAATCAGTTCATTTCTGTATTTTGCGTCCTGCAGTCATTTTGTAAATTGTTTTAAAAAAGAATACGGTCTGACACCGAATGCCTACCGCAAACAAATGGGAGGTCTGTCAAATGAGCGAAGCGATGCGTTCTAATACAACAGCAACGCCGTCTTCATTATTTGACAGAGTCTCATTCATGGGAATACCAAGCATCACCGCAAGTGTCTGAAGTCCTGCTGCTTTAGTGGCATCTGACCGGTTAAATTCAAGGTTATCACAGCCACCATCCAATGAAATATCGTTTATATATTTAATTTCCTGTTTTGCATTTTCTACGATCATACGAACCTGATCTGCGGTCATATAATCATCTGCCGGTTCCATTGCCTGTTGTGTTGAAATACTATCATGGTTTTTAAGATAATGCATTACTCGTTGCCCTTTATTCATATTGCGTATTTCATCTGCTTCTGTTGAATCTGATTGTCTGTTTGTCTGCAGGTCCACAGCCTCAGGAATATATACCACTTGTCCAACTTCGAGCTTTAATGTTACCCTGTCATTGCGCTCTGAGAAATCAAATTCCGGTTTCTTTCCCTTTTTTACAACAAGGATTCCTCGTCTGCCATAATAATTTGCATGTGCCAGTACATTTGCCAATGCTTCTTCCTTGCCGCCTTTTTGTTATTCGCGGTGCGTATTGCATGAATTAATTTCGGTCGCAGTCCCCACACAAGGCGGGAACTGCGACGGCTGGCCCAAATTTTTTCTTTATGTCTTCCCCCACTTTTCTGGTTTTCTTGTTTCACCCCAGTGAGAATTTACAGATTGGGTTTTAAATTACCATGGGGTTCTCTTTATTTCGCCTTTCTTGTTTTCTCATCCATTTTATGATATTGTTTTTATAGCATTGTGGTACTTATGGTAAGAAAGGGGTATTAAACAAATGAAAAAATTTATAAACATATGGAGTCTTCTTATAGTCATGTCCATCTTGATTTTACTTCCGCACTTCTCTGTTGCTGCACATGGAGAAAAAGCAGAAAAAAAACAAGCAGAACTTGCCGGCAGAGAATCAGGTTATACACTGACCTGGAATGACAATAAAGGACGATTTATCTGTAAAAAAAACGGCTCCAAATTGAATAATGGCTGGAGTTTCGATTCATCGAAAAAAATCGCCTATTGCACCGGGAAAAATGGTTATTTGTATGCCAAAATCAAAGACGGTAAATACTACACATATACTGCTAACAATAAAAAACCATCTTCAAAAGTATTCAAAAACAAGAAAAATACCATCATTCGGCTACATAAGAAAAATTTCTATGTAGGGGCTAACGGTCTTATTAACCTAAACAAAGGCTGGAAATTAAATAATAACGGATTATATACTTACTATGTTGAAAAAAACGGTACTGTTTCTGTAAAAATATCAAATGGTAAATTTAGAGTCTGGAACGGGAAGGACATCAGATGGGATAAGAAAGATTTAAAAAATTATAAGGGAAAAGTTTATACCTATAATGAAAAATCTTTCTTCGTGAATACGAACGGAAACATTTCAAGAGCAATGGGGTGGCAGGAATCTTATTTCATCGACAATGATGGATGTGTAAAGTATTATGATGATGGAACCACTTCTTTCCGGATCACAAAAAATGGTGGCACAAAGGCATTAAAAGATGGCTGGAACGATGATGTCTATGTAAAAAATGGCAAGATACAGCGGTCAACAATCGTTAAATCAGGTGGCTGCAATTATTTTGTAGATAAAAATGGTAGCAGACAGAATTTTAAAGTGAAGAATAATCAGATTGTAAGACCGGATAATAGTATGGCGGTTTCATCCGGGATCTATGCTGCAGCCGGAAAAAAATATCCGATTGATAACAAGGGAAAGATCCAGAAAAACAGCACTGTGTTTATCAAGAATAAGGCTTATGAAACTGTGAGTGACGGATCTTTGTCTAAACAGCCGGCGAATCATGTTCATTTATGGAAGGCGGGTTCTGTAACAGAACAGATTGATCATAAAGCCAAGACAAAGGAAGTTCAGATCCCGGTCAAAGAGTGGGACGAAGAAGTGTGGTCAGAGAAAGAAAAATATATTTGCAAAAAGTGTGGGAAGTATTACGATACATTAGATGAATGGGAAGAACACTCCGGAAAAACCAATCATGGAAATTATGAACCTGCCAAGGTCCTCCTTTATACCATCCATCATCCAACCGCAGATGAACCAAAGTATGAAACTACGACCGTTATAACGGAGAAAGCCTGGTCTGAATATTATCAGGATTATACCTGTCGGGTTTGTGGAGAGAAGATGAGAGTAAGGATTGTAAGAGGTGATCCTACAAAGGGAGATTATAATGGGCTAAAGATTCCAAGTAAAAAAGGATATATACTTAATGCGTTTGGAGAGAAAAAAATGATCGTTTCTGCTAATATGGCATTCCCAACTGCAATTAGAATAAAAGAACCAATCTCTGCAGATGAATCCTATAAAAGATATGGATTTTCATATTTTGAAAAATCAGACAATATTCTTCTCCCAGATACTTACCTGCAGTTGCTTAAAGACCATAATATTCAGTAAACTATTTACTAGATAATAAGAAATAGAAAAACTAACTTGACAAATTCTTAATTAATGTATTATCCTAAAGATACCCTAATCCGTATGCTACAAGTATACGAAATCCTTGGTCAAGAATCCAGAAAAGAGCAAGGAATCAAACAAACGGGGCGGAATCCTCAATTTCCGCCTCGTTCTTTACCTATTTATGTAAATATTCCACTATTGGAAAATAAAATCATTAGAAAAATTTGAATTGCAGGATTCATAAGCAATAATATATCATTAATAATTATAAAAAATTATTATAAATAATATTAAATAATTAATAA
This sequence comes from Coprococcus ammoniilyticus, assembly GCF_025567345.1. Lineage (NCBI taxonomy): Bacteria > Bacillati > Bacillota > Clostridia > Lachnospirales > Lachnospiraceae > Coprococcus > Coprococcus ammoniilyticus. The sequence goes on along the minus strand of NZ_JAOQJS010000006.1, from coordinate 162,817 downwards.
TAACGCATTGACAGTCTGACTTCACCAGATAAGATATGGTAAAGAAAAATGGATCAGGAGATTGGGTTTGTTGACATTACTATCTGGATATTTTATAATAAATATGTTAATAAATTCATTTGATCCTATTATAGGATGGGCGGAGAGTTATATCTTTCCGCCTTTTTTTTACCAAAGTTAAAGCCCGAATCAAATACCGTAATCTTTTGGTTTTAATATCCCGTAAATGGGGAAAGTGAGATAGGGAGAAAATTGGAGTAAAAATCATTATTTATAATATTAAATGATTAATAACAATGCATTGTGTCAAGTATAAGTATACTCACCTTACAAACCAACGCATAGGCACATAAATTTATATATTTCTTAACCAGCAACGAATTGACAGTCCAAAATACAAATGTTTATAATAAAGTATGTCCTTTGAATACCACCCTGGTACGCATCCCTCGCGACCGGGGTGTTGTTATTTTATTAACGACGCGAGCTACGGCTGCGATCAGCTTCTTATAGCCGCCGCTTAAAAATTCGGTTGGCACTTCCTTCAGGCAGTATACGGTCAGCACTGCCATGATGGCTGCCGAGAGGATTCGTCCGAGATACCGGATTTTCTCATAGATCTGTTTTCTCTTTTATATTAATTTTAGAATATATATTCTACTGGCACTTTACCGAAAACCATAAGTAAAATTTTGAAATTTTTCAAAAATATTTACCGGAAAAATATTTACAGATTGTCTTTATAAGCATCCACTTACCAAAAGTTACATCAAACCATACAAGTTATTACATCAACGGTTTTTATACCATTATTTCTGGTATGGTGGTTTTGTCGACAAATCAGGTACCGGAAATTAAGAGGAATTTTTATGTATAACAAGGACAAAACTACCATTTCACAAAACTCAAGCACCAAACATTCCGCATTCAATATTTATCAGCTTTTTCCACAACGAACGGAAGATGAATGCCTTGCAGAATTAAAACAATACCCAAAACTTTATTGGACATATAAGAACTGGCCTGATGACTGGAAAAAACGTTTTATGGAATTTATGGAGGGCTAAAAAAGTCTGCCACTAACCTATATCTATCTGCATCATGGAAGAACCATTTTTAATACTGGTGTAAATCTGAGTCTTTTACAGGAATACTATGTCGTTAACCTTGACGTATTTAAAAATAGCAAGTATGCTAAAGATATCAACGATCTAAATGCATGGTTGTCTCTGCTAACCGCTGACTCTACAGACAACCTTACCACACTGATATCCAACTATCCATGGATGGAATCTATATGCCAGGATATATCTGAATATCTGTATCGCCCTGAGGAGGTTATTAGTATGTTTTCAAAAGCATTAAAAAAGATGGATGAAAATACTGTTAATTTTATGATCGAACAGATGAAGAAAGCGTTGGAAGAAAAGGACGCTGCTTTGTCTGAAAAGGACGCTGCTTTGTCCGAAAAAGATGCCGAAATTGCTGCATTACAGGCAAAACTTGCTGCGTTAGAACACTAATGCGCAGTTCATTAACATAATTATTTTTACATAATAATCCCCCGGCTATAATGCTTATTCATTGACATATTCTTAGAATAGATAGCCTCATCACAAAATAGAGGGGCTGTCAACAATATGATCAAATAAAACAAAGTAATTTCGTTACAACGGATACTACAAAAAAGGGCTGCCGCACTAAGTGATTGGTGCGACAGCCCTTTTTTTCGGTGTCATTGCTCATAATAACATATACACAATCGTACTGCCTATGATGCTGACAAATGTATTCTTTTTCCACACATGAAGGGCGACACAAACTGCGGCTGCGATCAACTTCTTATAGCCACCGCTTAAGAATTCGGTCGGTACTTCCTTCAGGCAGTATACGATCAGCACAGCCATGATGGCTGCCGGAAGGATTCGTCCGAGATACCGGATTTTTTCGGGGATTTGTTTTCTCTTTCCAAGAATGGTAAATGGGAGCGCCCGCATAAACAAAGTCGCCGCTGCAGACACAAGGATACAGATCAATACATATCGATCATTCATGGGCTTCCACCTTTCTTTCACAGATCAGCAACAGACCTGATACCAGAATCAAAGTTGGAAGAAGGAAATAATCTTTTCCTATTAACAGAAGCAACAGCACACCTCCGATAAACCCGGCAAGTGCCGGCAAATGCACTTTCACACTTCTCCATTGATCGATCGCGATCGTAATAAATAACGCTGTCATACAGAAATCGATCCCCTCTAATTTCACCGGAAGGATCTGACCGAGTATGCCGCCAAGCACAGCGCCCCCGCGGATGTCAAGTCATTGCTACAAAAAATATGCGGCTTTTTTACCATGAAAATGGCTTAAAACCGCATATTTCTGTATAGAGGACGTTATATAATTGTCACTAAATAGGTGGGGAGGATGTTACGTCATTGTCACAAAATATCCCACACCAAATTATTTTACATCGTACCTTTTAATCTTTGAATAAACTTATTTAACTCACGGTACATAGCCCTACTATTAATTACCTTTCCTAAATTCAAATAAGCTTTTCCCGTCGCATTATCTCTCAACATTGTCTGTGATAATACACCCACAAAAATCAACCTACTTCCAAGTGCAATTCCATCTTTCACAGGATATGTTCCTTGATTATAAATAAAAACTGGACTTCCACTTGATCCTGGAAATACACCTGCATCAATCAAAAATACTTCTTCTCCTTTAAAGTCATTCCATATTGGAGTTGCCGTTATCCCTTGTCTAATTATTGATATCTTATTTTTTTCATCATATAATCCACTTGGATATCCTATGAATGTTACGTTTTCGATTGCAGAAAGCTTATCCTCTTGTTCTTTAGTAGGCACCATATTTTGATCCACTGTTCTAAAAAAAATTTCAATATTTCTATTCTGAAAATCATTAAATGTTCCTGCCAATGGAACCGCAATCAAATCTAACTTTCCTAGTTTATTTCCATCTATAATTGACTTATCAAATTGCACCCTTATTGTTTTATCAGTAGGAAATCCTTTTTCTCCAATATGCAGCTCAACAAATCCAATCATAGCGTCTTTTAGTACATGATAATTTGTTATCAATAATGGTATTGATTCCGTTTCACTTTCACGAACAGAAAACAAAAAACCTGTCCCCGTTGACAGAGATTTATCACTATTTTGTGCGTAAATAGGTACTGTTGTATATAATAGCTGAGTACCAATGTCATTAATTTCCATTTCTACTCCTCACTTTCTTCCGCTGGAACAATTATGTATTCTTCTACGTAATCTGCCAATTTCTTTGCATCTGCCATACTATTTTTCCTTAAAAAATAATATGCAACGCTACATCCAATTCCACCAACTGGACAAATCGAATAAAAAAGTATACTCAAAAATTTTAGTTCATAAGCCACTTGAGATATCAAGGCGCTTAAAAATGCTCCCAGTAAAAGTGATGCTACACCCAAACAAGCTTCCGCATAAGGAAACTTTGTTTGCTTGATTTCCTTACATTCTTTCCGAAGTTTCTCAATTAAACCTATATCCAACACAATTTTATCTCTAGTTTTTGGAACATGAATATTATATGTATCTTTATATTGCAAATTTCTGTTGTTTTCATCACTTATAACATTTCCACTTTCTTCTGCAGTTACGTTAGAAAATGCTTGATACAATTCATCTATTTCTTCCAATTTTTCCTTTCTCCTTTTGTATATTTTCATATTATCGGGTTGAAATCATGCGTAAACTGCAAACTTTTCGTTTCTTAATTTCCATTCGCTATTTCTACCTCAGTAAATCATATATTGTCTTTTCACTTTTTCGCACTTTAGATACTCTCTTATACTCATGAAGACTTTTTTCCAGAATAGATACATCAGCAAAATATTCCTTAACAAACGAAACACTTTTTACATTTTTCATTTTCAAAATAGATTTGCAATATTCACTCGGTGACATGTTCTTTTTCTTTTCAAAATCCTGATATTTTCCTTCGTTGCAAATTATCAGCATTTCTATCTCAGGTGCTGTAATTACGTTCACAACTTCTACTTTTCGCTGATACGCCTTACTTATCTTAAAATTTTCTCTTCTTGAATCAAGTATTCTATACACCGTTATTTTTCCTGAAAAGTCCTTTTTCAAATAACGGGTTTCAAATTCTTTTCCTTTTCTTGTCCTAAGTATTTCACCTTCAAGCAATTCATCTCTTGAGAATATCAATTTATTTTGATCCAATAATAAATCCAGTATCGCAGTTTCAGCTCCTCCTTCACAAATACAAGCCTTATACTTACTCATTTTCTTCTTCATCCTCCCCTATTCTCACACTAGAAAGGACTTTTTTTAATGCCATATATGCTTCATACACTGGAACAGTGCCTTCTAAATATCCACTTTCATATGCTTCACTCTTCTTAATGTCATTTCGTTTTAAAATAAGTGAAAGATTCTCAGCATATATTCCTCCTCGATTTCTAACAATGTAAATGCTATCATTTCTCTCATATTCATCTAATAATTCTGAATAATGTGTAGAATATATTAAAGTAGCACCATTTCTATTTACACTAGGGTTCATAAAAAAGCGAACTAATGTGGTTACAATCTCTTCATTAAAATGGTTTTCAAGTTCATCAACAATTAAATAACCACCTTCTATAAAACAAAGCAGAGCATTCATAAAAACATTTATTCCCTTAATAGTACCCGATGAAAGATATTTTTCTATCTCACTTGGTCTATTAAGTATAATTTCTTCTGATCCATAAAATTTCAGACGAATATCTGCTGATTTTTTTTCTACGCTACATTTAAAATATTCAATACTAGGATCTAAAAAGGTAAGCAGTTCTTTTGGAAATTTTCCAAGTATATTTAACATATTGTGGTTTGTCCACATTAGCATATCTCTTACTGGAAAATTTGATTGCTTTTCCTTATTAATTGCAATCATAACACTTACATCATTTAATAAAAATTGTTCTTTTTCATTTCTTTCAATTCGTATATCTGAGTCTTTAAAATCAAATAGACTCTTCTTTGTTCTTATTTTATTAGCATCTTTCTCCCAAAGTTTTTCTTCCGTAATAATCAATTTTTCTTCATTATCAACTGGGTTTATTTTTTTTTCTATGACTGTCTCAAGTTTATAAACTCTATTCTCATTATAGAAAAAACTAGTGATTGTAACTTTTTCGCCCTCTGATAAATCATTTAATATTTCCTTTGACTTAATATTATTGAGAGCCTCATTATTAAGTAAATTGATAACAAATGAAATTGCTTTTAATATTGTTGTTTTTCCAGATGCATTGAGTCCTATAAATGAAATTGCTTGGTTAGTATAAAATTCGGTGTAATTATTAGAAAAAACATTAAATAATTTTTCCTTATCATTTTCTGCCACTCTTTGTTTAGTAATAAAGTCAATATCTATATTTTCTTTAAAACGTGGCATATTATTTATAAATATTTTCAACAGCCTCACTTTTCATTTCCTCCTTATTCACATTAATTCCGTTATTACATTATATATTATGCCATATCGCTGTCATTTATTCAATATTAAAAACGTGATATCTGTTTTTATTTGTATTTTATTTTCACTCGTCCGTCATCATACACATATATCCCATCCACATACTTTTCAAGCATCTCCTCTGTCAGTTTCTCATACCCCAAAAACTCCATCATCTGCTCCACCGGAATATTCTTCTTCAGCAAGATTTCTTTCTCGCCGCTGATCAATTCTTCCAGTTCCTTTTTTCGTCTTTCCAGGCGTTCTTTTTCTTCCTCTAGCTGCTTCTTTTCACTCAGGAACTCCTCTCGGCTCATCTGCCCTTCATGGTACTTCTCATAATTCTGTTGGTTCTGAACCTTAATCTGCTCTTGGCGTTTTTCACAGTCAGCATTTTCAGCCTTGTATGTCTCATCCGTCATTGTGTGAACCATATATGGATAACGCTTACCCATTTTCTTGAAATCTTCAACAAATGTCAGTCCGTAAAAGAACTGTCTGCTATTCATGAACAATGCAGTCAGTGCGATCGTGAGGATCGATGCACCGCTACTTAAGAATGTTACCAGCACAAACTGAAATGCGCCGGTATATACCGTCAGGCTGGTAAACAACGACCAGAACCATGAAAGTCCTGCTTCCTGCATCATAAGTCCATATGCCATACTGACAAAAAGATAACTTCCGGTGATCGGCAAAGCTTTCACAAATGCCTGTTTTAATACTTCTTTTCTGTCTACAGTCTCCCCAGTCATAATTTTTCTCTATACTCCTAACTCACATTACAATATCTCTGAAATTTTTTCCAGTACCGCTTCCGCCAGCGCCTTGTGTCCTTCTTCATCCATGTGCTCCTGATCCCGTTCCGATGGTACGGCATAATCAGAAGCCGCCAGATAATAAAGTCCTTCTTCCTCTGCGATCTGCCGGTAAATCTCCGGCAGCTCTTTGGACACCTGTACAGAATTTTCCCCAAATTCCGGATCAAATCCATCCCAGACCTTCTCGCCCAGTGCGATCGGTGACATCAGAAGAATCTTCGCTGATGGCGCACCATCCCGGATCTGTCGCACAAGTTTACGGATACCTAAGCCGATACTGCCTGCCGTTGCACCATAAAATGTCTTACAATCATTTGTTCCAAGCATTAAAATGATCAGATCTTCCGGCTTATGGGTTTCTAATATGATCGGAAGGAGTTCACTGCCACGTCTGCCCGGACGAAGCGGATCGTCAAATACTGTAGTTCTGCCACACAGCCCTTCCTCCTGTACAATATATCCCTTTTCCATCAGTCCAGTTCCTACGATTCCGGTCCATCTGGTATCCCAGTCATAGCGTTCTGCCGTTCCCGGCACATAACCATATGTGTTTGAATCACCAAAGCATAATACCTGTCGCATGGCATTTCCTCCTTCTTATATTTTACTAATGCCGTAACGTAATATCATCATGTTTGAACACTTTCGGCATTACCAATCAGAGGACGCTTCCGCTCGTTTCGTCCTGCAACGGTACTAAGCTGCCGCTTACAGCGCCACCTAAGGACCGGCGGACTCAAATGCCTCTGTCTTGGTAATCCGAAGTGTTCAAACTTAATACAATTTTTGTTTCTGCGCATCATTATCTTACTATTCCTATTCGGAATGTATGAATTATATAACAAATTCCAACTAAAATACAATACATAAATATTAGAATTCGTTATAACTTTCTCTTATAGCAAACCTAGTCATGCTATAATCAATACGCTATCCACCATTTACCGCCTGCCTAAAAATAGCAAAAAACTCTACTGCTTCCTAGGGCTGGGTATTATGCTTATTATAAAATAATATTGCGAGATTTCGTTGTTGCCGGATCAGAGTAAGCTACACTAATCTCAAACTACGCTAACGCTCGTCTTCACTAAGTGCTCCGCTCAACCGAAGGCGAGTTAGCACAGGAGTATTTACGAATCAGGCATGTGCAGTGAACAGAAATCACAGCACGTTATTTATAATAAGAGCAACCACCAGAGACAGGTAACAGTAGAGTTTTTACTATTTATCACTCCAATTCAAATGCTCCGGTATAAAGCTGGTAATAGGTTCCTTTCTTTGCGATTAGATCCTCATGTGTACCACGTTCAATGACTGCGCCATGATCCAGTACCATGATAACATCCGAATTCTTAACTGTAGACAAACGATGTGCAATGACAAATACGGTTCTACCTTCCATCAGCCGGTCCATTCCCTGCTGAACCATCGCCTCCGTTCTTGTATCGATCGAGGAGGTTGCTTCATCCAATATCATAACCGGCGGATTGGATACGGCTGCTCTTGCGATCGAGATCAACTGCCGCTGTCCCTGTGACAATCCGCTTCCATCTCCGGCAAGCACCGTGTCATAACCATTTGGCAGCATCATAATGAAATTATGCGCATTCGCAAGCTTGGCGGCTGCAATACATTCCTCATCCGTGGCATTTGGATTTCCATATTTCAGGTTCTCCATAACCGTTCCGGTAAACAGATTGACCTCCTGTAATACAATACCGAGAGATGCCCGCAGATCCTTCTTGCGGATCTTATTAATATTGATTCCGTCATACCGGATCTTACCATCGTCTATATCATAGAAACGATTGATCAGATTGGTGATCGTCGTTTTTCCTGCTCCGGTCGCACCTACAAATGCGATCTTCTGACCCGGTTTCGCATAGAGCGTCACATCACGCAGGATCTGTTTGTCCGGATTGTAGCTGAAATCCACATGATCCAGAACGATATCGCCCTCTAATCTCTGGTAAGTAAGACTGCCATCCTCATGTGGATGCTTCCATGCCCAGATTCCGGTTCGTTCTTTCACTTCCACCAGCTCACCATTTTTCTCTTTGACATTTGCAAGTGTTACATAACCATTATCCACTTCCGGTTCTTCATCGATCAGCTTAAAGATACGTTCCGCGCCTGCAAGTGCCGTTACGATCGCATTAAACTGATTCGAAAGCTGTGAGATCGGATTGGTAAAGTTCTTCGACAACGTAAGGAAGGATGCGATCATACCAAGAGTGGCTGTATTCGTTCCGACCAGCGTCAGATTCGTTGCACCGGAGATCGCAAGCCATGCTCCAACAACCGCTACAACTACATACTGCACATAACCAAATGCATTCATCATCGGCATCATTCCGCTTGCATAACCATTTGCACTGGCTGCTGCCTGCTGCCATTCCTGATTCTTTTTCTGGAAATCTTCTCTGGCTTTCTCTTCGTGGCAGAATACCTTAACAACCTTCTGGCCATTGACCATTTCCTCGATATAACCATCTAATGCACCAAGTGTCTGCTGCTGTTTTATAAAATAAAATCCACTCTTGCCACCGATGACCTTCACCAGCTTCATGATAAAGAACAGCATCACGACAACGATCAGTGTCAGATAAATGCTCTGATATAACATACAGCAGAATACCGCAACAACCGTACATATCGATGAGATCATCTGTGAAAGGGACTGTGCGATCATCTGGCGGAGCGTATCAGTATCGTTGGTATAGCAGCTCATGATATCTCCGTGTGTATGCGTATCAAAATAACGGATTGGCAGGCTCTGCATCTTCTCGAACATCTCATCTCGTATGGTTTTCAGAGTTCCCTGTGCGATCCCTACCATCAGGTAGTTATAAAACCATGTAGAAAATACACCGATCAGGTAAATAACGCCGACCATACAAAGTGCCTTGATCAGCCCGGTATAGACCGGATGATCCATTGCAAGGATCGGGGTGATATAATCATCGATCAGTATCTCGATAAACATTGCCGACGCTACACTTGCAAGTGCACTTAAGATAATACAGATAAATACAACAACCAGCGTCTTCTTATATGCTCCGATATAGGACAGCAGCCGTTTGGCTGTATTTTTATTGACCCTGCTGCCCTGCTCTCTGTCGGGTGCGTCCATCTGTTTCTTCTGTTTACTCATCCTGACCGCCTCCCTTCTGCTGTGATTCATATACTTCTCTGTAGATCGGACTCTTTACGATCAATTCTTCATGCGTACCTACATCCATGATCTTACCATCATCCAATACCACGATCTTATCTGCGTGCTGAACAGAGGAAATTCTCTGCGCAATGATGATCTTGGTCGTGTCCGGCAGGTATTCGGCAAATGCTTTCTGGATCATCGCATCGGTCTTTGTATCAACCGCACTGGTCGAATCATCGAGGATCAATATCTTCGGTTTCTTAAGAAGTGCCCGCGCAATACAAAGACGCTGCTTCTGTCCACCGGAGACATTTGTTCCACCCTGTTCAATGTAGGTATCATATCCATCCGGCATCGCCTCAACGAATTCATCCGCGCAGGCAAGACGGCAGGCTTCTTTTACTTCTTCATCCGTCGCCTGTTCATTTCCCCAGCGGAGGTTCTCTTTTATTGTCCCTGAAAACAGTTCATTCTTCTGAAGAACCATTGCAACTGCATCACGAAGCACCTGCAGGTCATATTTGCGGACATCCACGCCACCGACCATAAGTGTTCCGCCTGTCACATCATACAGACGAGGGATCAACTGGACAAAGGAAGACTTCGATGAACCGGTTCCACCGATAATACCAACGGTCTCACCGGATCGGATCTTAAGATCTGCTCCGTCAATAACTTTCTTATCTGCCCGTTTGCTGTAAGAGAAATCCACATGATCATACACGATCGAACCATCTGCAACAGTCTGAACCGGGTTCTCCGGATTCTGTATCGTAGTTGTCTCCTCAAGCACCTCAACGATACGTTCCGTTGAAGATCTGGATATCATGATCATGACAAATACCATTGATAACATCATAAGTGACATCAATATCTGCATCGCATATGTGATAAGTGCAGTCAACTTACCGGTCGTAAGTCCAAGTGCTTCATTATTTCCGCTTGCCACAATGGCTTTTGCACCGATCCATGAAATTGCGATCATACATCCATACATGAAGAACTGCATCAAAGGAGAGTTAAATGCCAGGATTCTTTCTGCCTTTACAAAATCCTTATAGATATCACCTGATGCATGTTTGAATTTGCCGATCTCGGCTTCCTGCGAATTAAAGGATTTGACAACCCGCATTCCCTTTACATTTTCCTGAACGATATTATTTAAACCGTCATATTTGTGGAATACCCGTTCGAAGATCGGGTGCACCTTGGTTGCTATAAATATCAGACCGAATCCCATAAACGGAATAACGATCAGGAATATCCATGCCAGCTTTGCATTGATCGTAAAGGAAACGATCACGGAAAAGATCAGCATGATCGGTCCTCTGACTGCAATACGAATGATCATCTGATATGCGTTCTGAATATTCGTTACGTCTGTGGTCAGTCTTGTTACGATAGATGAAGTGGAAAACTTATCTATGTTAGAAAATGAAAATGTCTGGACATTATCATAGATATCCTGTCGCAGATTTGCGGAAAATCCTGCTGACGCTTTCGCACCGAGAACTGCTGCAAGCACACCTGTTAAAAGCTGTAAGGCTGCAAGCACAATCAGCCATGTTCCATCCTTTACGACAATACTCATCTTTCCACCTTCGATACCAAAATCCAACAGATCAGACATACAAAGTGGAATTAAAATCTCAAATACTACTTCAATTACTGCACAGAATATCGTAAGCAGTGTCGGCTTCTTATATTCCCGCAAACTTTTTAATAATTTTCTGATCATACGTCCTCCTTCTTTCTTTATCTGATATTTTCATATAATTTTTCAAGCAGCTTTTTCGCCTGCGCCACCTCATTCTCTGAAAAAGAATGAAGCAGTCTCTGTTCCGCAGCTCTCCTGCCTTCATACATTTTATTGAGCAGTTTTTCAGCTTCACAGGTGCTGCATACCATCTTATTTCGTTTGTTATTCTCATCCAGATGACAGTTCAGATAACCTTTCTTTTCCAGACGGTTCACGATGCCGACAACTGTCGGATGCGCTACATCCAGAAATACCTCGATCTCCTTCTGTGTCACCATTCCACCATTCCAGTACACATATTCAATCACTCTTGCCTGTGAACTGGTCAGATCCACGTCACATAAATATGCGTCAAATCCGGCCTTCAGCTTATCATTGATCCGCTTAATATAATAACCGATGTCCTTCTCCGGACCACACGGCAGCTTTCGATCTGCATCCATATCCTTTTCCTGTTCCATTACGGTTCCTTTCTTTTATTTACAGCTATGTATAATTCCCGGAAAATGCTCTTACATTTAATGTTATATAGCTTGCATATCTTATACATACTATACATCTTTTTTCATGTGTAGCACGCTACATTTTAGTTCAAAAAAAAGAATGTGTCAACACCACTTCCTGTATTTTATATTAAAAAACATAAAATCTTTCTCTTATAGTCAATTATCTAATTATACAAAAAACTCTACAGCACTCGGTCACGGGGATGGTGCTTGTTATAAAATAACATTGCGAGATTTCGTTGTGAACTGCACATTGCCAGTAAATACGAGTGCTTGTCTGAGCCAAAGGCGAGTTAGCACAGGAGTATTTACGAATAGGGCAATGTCCAGAGAACAGAAATCGCAGCACGTTATTTATAACAAGCGCCATCCCCGTGACCGAATGCTGTAGAGTTTCAGAATTCTTTTCTATGAATCACACATCCGGTATCCGACCCCTAATTCATTCGTTATGTAATTCTCCTTACCGGGAACTGCACCGAACTTCTTTCGGATATTCGCCATATTTACCTGCAGCTTCTTCCGGCTTCCCGAATCATTATATCCCCAGATCTCGTTGATGATAAAACTGTAGGTCAGCATCTTACCTGCATGCTCGGATAACAACGCTACAATATTATATTCTGTCTGTGTCAGCTTCACTTCATTTCCGGCGATCGTAACCAGTCTTGCATCATAATTGATAACCAGCTCTCCAACCTCGAATCTTCCACCCGGCCGCAATCCATCCTCTGCCCGATGCGTAGCGATACGGAGTGCTGAACGTACTCTTGCTACCAGTTCATTTGAACTGAATGGCTTGGTTACATAGTCATTTGCGCCCTCATTGAGTGCCTCTACTTTATCCCTCTCATCAGAACGTGCCGATAAAACGATGATCGGTGTAAATGATGATTGCCGCACTTCCCTTAAAAATGTCATTCCATCCCGATCCGGCAATCCCAGATCCAGAATGACAAGATCAGGACGATGGGATGCAAACATCATCTGTCCCCCACGACAGGAATATGCGGAAACAGCCTGATATCCATTTGCTTCCATCAGCGCACTGATCAGATTATTAATATGTTCTTCGTCTTCAATTATCAATATCTTATATCTGTTATTAATCATTCTCAGTTTCCTCCATATCCAGTGTAAATCGCACAACAGCACCGCCATCCTGCAGATTCTCCGCAGAGATCTCACCACCATGTGCTTTTACGATCGTGGTACATACCGCCAACCCGATCCCTGCATTTTTCTTACTGCTGTCAAGTCCTGATTCACCATAAACCAGTTTCCCTGCAAATATATCCTTTACCTTATCAACCGGAATACCACATCCGTTGTCCCGGATCTCAAATACTGCAAAATGCCCACTCGTATATACACGAAGCCCAAGCTTATTCATCCCCTCTGCATGCTGAACTGCATTTTCTAACAGATTCAGGATCAACTGCTCGACTAAGATCGCATCCATCGGAATCATGATCAGTTCATCCGGAATGTCAATCTCAACATTCTGACCTTCATACCGTTTATTGAACTTAACCAGAACAGAATCTAACAGCTCATCCAACGCAATCGGGATCTTAATGATCTTAACATTTTTTCCATCCAGTCTGGTAATCGATAACATATTCTCAACCATTCGCGACAGCCATTGTGCATCCTGTTTGATTCCACGAAGCATGCTTTTTTTCTGCTCCTCCGTAAATTCATTCTTATCATCTAACATTGCAGAGCTTGCACCATAAATCGTTGTAAGCGGTGTCCGAAAATCATGGGATACGGATCGGAGCAGATTGGCCCGCATCTTCTCCTGTTCACTCTCTGCCTTTAACTGTTCCTGACTCTTCAACTTATTTGTAAATCCGCAGGTAATAACTGCAATAGCTATCATGATAACGGCAGAGATCATATTTTCCGGGATCGTAAAATTAATCTTAAAATACGGAAATGTAAATGCATAATTTACCGCCAGAATGCTGATGACAGATGCGACCGCACCATATAAGAAACCATCTGTGATAACGGATACCAGAAATACATCCAACAGAAAAATAGAGGGTATCAAAGTCTGATTTCCCCACTCCTTCTGCATAAACAGGGACAACAAAAATCCACATACCAATATCGCTGCTGTAATTAAAAAATTCTTTGTAAAATTCAGGAATCTGTTCATCATTTTCTCCGCTGTATCTTTTTGTAATCTGTTATAACAATCGTATCCATTTCAACCAATTCTGACAATCATTATTATATATTCATATTCTAAACTGTAACAACATATATTGTAGCACGTTTTATGGTTAAGACATGGTAAAAGGCTAAAAAAAGAAGACCTGATACCTGCGTTTCTCGGTACAACTATCAGATCTTCCTTCATCCGTTCCAATGTATGCTTTTCATATTTTGCAACCATAATCTACTGCACTCATTCTGAGTTTCCACAATCTTGCAGCAAGGAGAGCTGATTGGGCTGAAAAATATATGTCCTCTCTGACATAAATGCATATATTATGAACTTTCCCACTCAATAATATATCGGTTTTCAATATATCTATGAAGTTATTATATCAAAACATTTATCAGATACAATAAACCTGTCGTAATCTGCAATGTTTCCGTCGTAATCGACATATTTCTACAAATTCCGGATACGGTTCTCTGCTTATGCAGTCAGATACAGATGAGATTCTTTCCTGTTATTCCACTGGAATCCCTCATGCCGCTCCATAATAAACTGGATGATCTGCTTATTATTCCGTATCTCCTTTCTGTTGTCTGAATTCATCTCAATGCCCTTCATACGAAGTCCGATACCCTTAAGCACAACCTGAATATTTCCATCTGAGGATTCCGATGGTGCGATCTGAATCCGGAGTGTCCGGGACAATGACTCTGATACGGAATCCTGCTTATTCTCTCCCTGATCTTCATTCAACAAAATAACATTATGTACCATCCGCTCGATCAGATATCCCATGTCCAGTTCTACATTTGTATCAATCTGAATTTCTTCTGCTGCAACTTCCGGATGAATACCTGCACCCTCACAGGCAGATGTAACATTATTTAATACCAGATTCAGGATTGAAAGATTTGTGTATTTTATATACTCCTTCTGTTTTCCCGGTTTCAGATCTTCCTGTAACTGTCTGATCTGCTCCTGTTCCTTCCGGACATCTCCTGCCAGATCAAGTATATGCACATAATTATACAGATCATGCTTGATATCCCGCAGCCTGTTGTAATCCGCCAGAAGCTTCTCATAATCCTCTTTCTGCTGCTTCATCTTTGCTTCCAGAAAACGTATCATTTTTCTTTGATAGCTATTATATACGATCGTATACAGATGATAAGTAGCTATAAAAGCAGATGCCCAGATTCCCAGTGCTATAAACTGTGACATCAGATTAACCTCTTTTACCATAGTCACAAAATACACAACCAACATCATATATCCGGTTCCAACAGCCAGAATCCACACCATGCTTCTGACAAATGATTGTCTCCGGAACTTCCTGTATGGCATATATTTCCGCATAAACCAGACTTCAATGATCGTTCCTATGCCCTCACGCAAGGCTTCTACTCCAAGCCAGACAAGCAATGCTTTTGCACTGTATAATACCGGTGTATCATTATATGCATATCCAAACAGTTCCTCGATCACTGCTGACATCGTCACCGTAACAAGATCAAATGTCATAATACCCACCATAAATGATACCAAATTTATAACCATGCACTCTTTACGGTATAATACAACGCCTACAAGCATCATCACAAATCCAAAAATATAAATGATGGCACGAAGCCATGCAGGTGCATCTAGCTGTATACTTGTATTTATTAAAACGCGGAGGAAAAACATATTTAAAATATTCAAGCCCAGATAGATCCGGTCTCTTCTTCCACGATCCATTCCCATATAAGCACCCAGATAAATATTAAATTGTAATGCCGTGATCAGGGCTGCTCCGAGCACCTGCAGGAATGTCCATATGTTCATTTCTATCTTCTCTCTTTCTTTATACCGTCATCAATATGCGTATATATATTTTGACATTTTTCTTGTTTTATGGCAACCTTTTTATTATAATATTACCAGTTAAGCAAAATGTTTTCTACATTGAAATTACCAATTACAGGGGGGATACCATATATGAAACTCAAACTTCTAATATGTGATGATTCAGATCTACAATTAAAAGAAACAACCAGTTTTGCACATTCCTGTTTGGATGCTTCTGAATCCTTCACTTTCAGAATCGACTCCTACGAGCCAGAGAAATTAAAAAAATTGCTTGAGACCGATACGATTAATTATGATATTGCAATCTTAGATATCGAAATGGGGGACTTCAACGGTATCGATTTTGCTTCCGAGCTTAATCAATGCTGCCCACAGTGTGCAGTTATCTTCCTCACCAGCCATACCGACTATATATCTGAATCTTACGAAGTCCGTCACATATATTATGTTACAAAGGATTCCATACAACAATATCTGCCTAAGGCACTGGATAAAGCGATTCAGCTTGTAATTGAACGAAAAGCACGCTTTCTGGACGTTATCTCCAACCGAAAACGGTACACCCTTTCATGCGGAACGATCACTCATATTGAACGGCTCAGCCGCGAGATTATTATTTATACTGACGATGGGGAAGCCTATAAAGTGTACGAATCCCTTCAGGCTGTAAGCGAACGACTGCCGTCCTATTTCTCGCAATGCCATAGTTCTTTCATGATCAATCTTGGATATGTAAAAAATTTATCCTCACAGGAAACCGAGCTGACCGGCAGCATCAAACTGCCTGTTGGCAGACGCTATGCCAAACCATTCAAAGCCGACTACCTCAAATATATCTCCGAACATGCTATGTTGTAAATTACAAACACACAAACCATGGCTGTTCTGTATGCCTTTTACAACATGATCGCTACTTCAAAGGCATCACCCTTGTCCGTGAACTCGACCGTTCCATCGTACCTGGCAACAATCTGCCTGATAATACGAACACCTCTGCCGTGGTTTTCTGCATCCGGCTTCGTTGTATGGAACTGATTCTCCATAACGGCAATCTCCGTTCTTTTGGAATTTTTAACAGTGATAAAGAAGTTACTCCCACGATTCAATATCGATACATGTATGAATCTTTTATTTTCCCCATTTGCATCCTGCACCGGCACACACTCGGCTGCTTCGATCGCATTGTCTAACAGATTGGCAAACAGACGAATCTTATCGACATCCTCCATACGAATCTCCGGTAACCCGGTTGGAATATTATAAGTAAATGCAATCTGCCTCTTCCTTGCAAGATCCCGCTTATCTGAGATTGCACAGTCAAGGATTGTGTCATTTGTCACAATCATCTGCCTGATCTCCTCAATCTCCTTCTTCTTTTTTTCTATGTACTCTTCGGTGTCTTTCTGCTCCCGGATCATTTCATTGATCTCGTTTGAAATCTCATATATCTTTTTGCTGGTGTCTTCTATACTCTTCATATGCGTATATGAAGATTGGATACTTTCTACAAACTGTTGTCTTTTTTTCTTCAGATTTCTTGCTGAAATGATATTGTAGATCAGTGATCCTATAAGCACAATAACTACTGCTACTATGATCATCCAGTTTTTCTCGTTCATCTGTGGCATATTTATCCTCTGGTCAAACATATTTTTTCATATATTCTATTATCTGAATTCTCCAAAAAACACTATAAATTTTAGTATATCTATTATTTCTTTCCTGTCAATAATATTTTTATCTCTAGTTTTCTGTTTCAGATAACACCCAGACTGTGTTTTTCTCTTTCTATAAAAATTGTATAAACAGCTTGACTCTTTTTATTTTAAAGCTATAATAGTTCTAAAAAGAACTTAATTAAGAAATGAGGAATATATATGATCCTACAATCACCATCCAATATTTTTGATATGACAAAAAGCCTGATGAAGCTTCAGGAAAAATATCTTGAGAGCATCCGGATAGACTATAAGCTTTCACGGATTGAAGTTATCATCATTACTTTTTTACACAATAATCCGGTACATGATACTGCCAGAGATATCGTAGAGTTTCGTATGCTACAGCGTGGAAATGTATCCACAGCCATTGATTCTCTCGCCGACAAAGGCTATCTGACCAGACATCCGGATACAAATGATAAACGGATCATTCATCTGAAGCTCTCCGATAGATCAATTCCTGTTGTACATGCAATCGAGAAAAAGCAGGACGAACTGATCTCCTGCATCTTTGAAGGTTTTTCAGATGACGAAAAGAAGAATTTTGCATCCTATAACAAGCGTTTGTATGACAATGTGTTATCGCATTTAAAATAATATGATCACAACACTGCTGCCTGAATACCGGGCAGTTCGGACAATACTATATTCAGGCAAGCTCATATCGCAATTAACTTTTATACAATATAAAATATCAATCAAAGGAACGAGGAATATACATGAAGAAACAAACACAAGCCTACAGCATGACCGATTCTTCAAACAACACATCAAAAGCTTCACCACCAACCGGCGGAGAATCCATATCGAAAAACATCAAGAATAATCAACCGAACCAGGTTGCCCACAACACAGGCTCATCCAACCGGGAATTTCTGGCAAAAGAACCGATCGGTAAATTACTGGCAAAGCTCGCACTTCCTACAGTCGCCGCACAGATGATCAATATGCTGTATAACATCGTTGATCGTATTTACATCGGTCATATTCCACAAAACGGTTCACTGGCACTTACCGGTGTCGGTGTCTGTATGCCCCTTATCATGATCATCTCCGCTTTCGCGGCTCTGGTCGGAAATGGCGGTGCTCCACGGGCTACCATCTATATGGGCAAAAATAAAAAAGACGATGCCGAGAAAATCCTCGGTAACTGTTTTACCATGCAGATCATCTTATCCGTTATACTGACTGCTGTTCTTCTGATCTGGAATCGCGACCTGCTTCTGGCATTCGGTGCAAGTAAGAATACCATTAACTATGCAACCTCATATATGAATATATACGCAATCGGCACAATCTTTGTACAGCTCACTCTGGGTATGAATGCATTTATCACTGCACAGGGCTTCGCCAAAGAAGGTATGTTGTCCGTACTGATCGGTGCGATCGCGAATATTATCTTAGACCCGATCTTTATCTTTGCGCTTCATATGGGGGTAAAAGGCGCGGCCCTTGCAACAATCATTTCTCAGGGTTGTTCCTGCATCTGGGTCTTAAGCTTCCTCTTCGGCAAGCGGACAACTCTCCGCATCCGTGTGAAAAACCTCGGTTTGCAGGCCTCCTATACCCTGCCATGTCTGGCACTCGGTTCTGCCGTCTTTATCATGCAGGGAAGTGAAAGTATCATATCCGTGTGCTTCAACTCCTCCCTTCTGAAATATGGCGGAGATATGGCCGTCGGTGCTATGACGATCCTTACCAGCGTCATGCAGTTCGCCATGCTCCCACTTCAGGGACTTGGCCAGGGTGCTCAGCCGATCATCAGTTATAACTATGGTGCAAAAAATGCATCCAGAGTAAAGGATGCATTCAAACTTCTGCTGAAGGTCAGCCTGACATATTCTGTTTTATTATGGCTTTGCATTATGTGTTTCCCTCAGGTTTTTGCATCCATCTTTACCCCGGATACTGCTCTGATCGAGTTTACTAAAGTTGCACTTAGATACTACCTCGCGGTTATGTTCTTATTTGGAGTCCAGATCTCCTGTCAGATGACATTCAATGCCCTCGGTAACGCTCCGGCATCCATCATCGTTGCGATCATGCGTAAATTTGTCCTGCTGATCCCACTGATCTTCATTATGCCGCATATCTACACCTCAGATAAGACAATGGCTGTCTACATGGCAGAACCGATCGCAGACCTGATCGCCGTAACCTTCACCGCCATCCTGTTCTTCTTCCAGTTCAGAAAGGCACTACGGGAGATTGAATAAATTAATTAATAATCCTATCCGGTCGTTTATATTTTTCATCGAGCTTTTTCATGCTTTAATTCAGGCAACACCGTGGCACACATTGTAAAGAAGCTGGCACATCCGCCGATCAGATTCGAGATTGGCTCTGCCCAGAATACACCATCCACTCCAAGATTTCCGATTTTCGGAAGCAGAATGGTAAGTGGCACTACGATAAATGCCTTCCGAAGCAGAGAAAAGAAGGTAGCCTTTTTCGCCTTTCCAAGCGCAAGGAACACACTCTGTCCGGTAAACTGCAATGCCATAAAACAAAATCCGAAGAAATATATATGTAATGCCGGAACCCCTTTTGCGATCAGTTCCGGTGAATGATTAAATATACGGATAAACGGCTCCGGGAACAATCTGAGAGTGCCCCATGCCGCAAAAGTATAGGTTACGCATAATATAGTCAGGAAACGGATGGCTTTCCGTACCTTCTCATATGCCCCTTCTCCATAATTAAAACTCATGACCGGAGATGCACCATTTGTAATACCCATAACCGGAAGTGTACAGATATCCCGCACGGAATTCAACACGGTCATAACGCCCACATAGATATCCCCGCCATAGACCTGAAGTGTCGCGTTACATACAACCTGTACCAGACTGTTTGTAAATGCCATGATAAAGCTGGACACTCCCAGACTGATGATCCGCAAAACCCGCTTCCACTGCAACCGCATACAGCTCCATTTCAAATGAAGCACTGCCCGTTTTCCGGTCAGGAATACAAGTACCCATACTGCCGAGCAAAACTGGGAAATAATCGTCGCAATAGCCGCTCCTCTTACTCCCAGATTTAAAACAAAGATAAACATAGGATCCAGTATTATATTTAAAACTGCTCCGATCAGAACCGATATCATTCCGGTATTTCCAAATCCCTGGCTGTTGATAAACGGATTCATTCCTACCGATACCATGACAAATACCGTTCCCAGCAGATAGATCCGAATATAGGAGCCTGCATATGGGAATGTATCATCACTTGCGCCAAACAGATAAAGAATCGGCTTATAAAAGATCAGCCCGATAATCGTCAATACAATTCCTGTTCCGATCAATAACGTAAAAGCATTTCCCATCAGATGCTCTGCTTCTTCATCATTACCCTTACCGCGTTCCATGGAACAAAGCGGTGCACCTCCATTTCCATACAGATAGGTAAAGGCGGTGATCAGTGAAATGATCGGAAAGCACAGACCTACCCCTGTCAGTGCAGTTGTACCGACTTCCGGGATCCGTCCGATGTAGATCCTGTCAACCACGTTATATAAAAGATTAAGTAGCTGTGCCAGAATCATTGGTACAGCTACTTCTATAATATTTCTATATACATTTCCACTTGAGAAATCTGTCTGATGTGCCTGCAATACCGTCTTCCTCTTTCAAAATAACATACAATATGATCCGTTCTGTTCCGTCAATACTTTCAAAAGCATTCTCTGTCAGAAAATACTTTTCAGAACTGTCTTTTATATTATATTCTTTTTTGAAGTGAAGTCAAATAACACTTATCATCTATGCGTGATAAAGGTTGACCGCCTTTTCGATCAGTGCCAGTTCCTCTGCTTCCATCTCGGTTGTTCTCTGCTTCTCAGCAGCCTTCAGATTACTGAGTATCTGTTCCGGCTTCGATGCACCGATCAAAACGGTTGTAACCTCCGGTTTATTCAGCAGCCATGCAATCGCAAGCTCTGACAAGCTCATATTATAGCCTGCTGCAATATCATTTAACTCTGTCAGAAGCGGACGCATCGATACGACCTGATCCTCATGAAGGAACCGTCCGTCTCTTGCCACCCGGCTGTCCTTTGGAATATTCTGCAGATATTTATCGGTTAACATACCCTGTGCCAGTGGAGAAAAGCAGATCAGTCCTCTTCCGGATGCATATGTCTGCTTCAGTAGTCCGTTCTTCTCAACTGTCCGATCCAGAATACTGTAACAATTCTGATTGATGATAAACGGACAATGCAGTTCATCCAGAATCCGCTCTGCTTTCGCCATCGTCGGGCCGTCATAATTCGACAAACCTACGTATAAAGCCTTACCACTTCTTACAATCTGTGCAAGTGCTTCCATCGTCTCTTCTAACGGTGTGTTCGGATCCATGCGATGATGATAGAAGATATCTACATATGGAAGTCCCATTCTCTTTAAGCTCTGATCCAGACTCGCGATCAGGTATTTGCGGCTGCCCCAGTTGCCATAAGGGCCTTCCCACATATCATATCCTGCTTTTGTACTGATCACCATCTCGTCTCTGTAAGCACTCATTTCTTCCCGAAGGATTCTGCCGAAGTTTTCCTCTGCACTTCCATATACCGGTCCGTAATTATTTGCCAGATCAAAATGTGTGATTCCGTGATCGAATGCGGTAAAACACATCTGTTTCATATTTTCATAATTATCTACACTACCAAAATTATGCCAGAGTCCCAGTGCGATTGGAGGAAGCATCAGACCACTTTTACCGCAATGACGGTAAAAATCCGTTCCTTCTGTCTCTGTATATCTGGTCTTTGAAGCTGTATATTCAGCCATATAAACTAACCCCTTTCTATCTTAAACAAACAGGCAATTGTATCTTCTCTATGCCCTGTATTCCGGCACGTTTACAATTGCCTGTCTGTTACTTATTTACTGAATATTTTCATTATGCACCATAGCCATCCGGATTCATGCTCTGCCATCTCCATGAATCTGCGCACATCTCATCAATTCCGTATTCTGCTTCCCAGCCAAGTTCTTTCTTAGCAAGAGTTGCATCAGAATAACAGGTTGCGATATCACCTGCACGACGAGGCTTGATCTCATAAGGAATCTTCTTGCCGCATGCCTTCTCAAATGCCTTAACAACATCTAAAACGCTGTATCCTTTTCCTGTACCCAGATTGTAAATCTTTACACCCGGATTCTCTTTGATCTTATTGATCGCTTTTACATGACCCTTGGCAAGATCTACAACATGGATATAATCTCTGACACCTGTTCCATCCGGTGTATCATAGTCATCACCGAATACACCAAGACAAGGAAGCTTTCCTACCGCTACCTGTGCTACATAAGGAAGCAGGTTGTTTGGAATACCCTTTGGATCTTCTCCGATCAGTCCGCTCTTATGTGCTCCGATTGGATTGAAGTAACGAAGCAGGATTACATTCCATTCCGGATCTGCTGTGTGGATATCTGTCAGGATCTGCTCAAGCATATGCTTGGTCCAGCCGTAAGGATTTGTGCAGACACCCTTTGGACATTCCTCTGTGATCGGAATAAATGCAGGATTGCCATATACGGTTGCAGATGATGAAAAGATAATGTTCTTGCATCCATTCTCGCGCATTGCCTTGCAAAGTGTTAATGTACCCGCAATGTTATTCTCATAATATTCGAGTGGCTTACGAACAGATTCGCCAACTGCCTTTAAGCCTGCAAAATGAATTACTGTATCCGGCTTTTCTTTTGCAAAGATTTCATTCATTGCATCCAGATCACGGATATCCTTCTCATAAAATGTTACGTCTTTTCCTGTTATCTCTTTTATTCTTCCAATTACTTTCGGACTCGCATTATACAGATTGTCAACAACTACTACATTATATCCTGCTTCTAATAATTCAACGCAGGTATGACTTCCAATATAACCAGCACCACCTGTTACTAAAATCTTCATATCATAATCCTCCTGTAAAATAAATTCTTAACCTTCGGTTATCACAACATTTATCGGTACCGGATTCTCTGTTACGATAACCACTATCATCATTATACACGAGAATAAAAACTAATCAATAGTTTTTGCTAAATTTTTACTAAAAGTTAGTAAATTTTATTCTTTTTTGTTTACTGCATGAATTCTACCGCATGCTTCCGCTTCCATATCGGCATCAGATTCCGCTGGCAGGTCGGATTCTTCCGCTGTTCAATCCCGATCGTATGAAAGAAGGTCTTCCAGAGTTCGGTATATTCATCCTTCAATAATTCCGTCTGTCGGAGCGTCTTCATTTCCTCATCGGACAACTCCCGCAAATACATCTTCTGAGCCTTTTCCTTCATATATTGGTTCTGTTCTGAAATCTCTCTTTCTCTATCTGCCTGCTGCCCTGAGTAATGTTTTCCCGGATGGATCACCGCATACTTCCGGTTATCATCAAGGATCATAAAATATTCATCCGGCATCCGGTCTGCAAAATGCTCTGCCACCTGATAGATCACATCATGCTTCGGTTCCAGATGACAGACATACACCTTATTATCGATCGAATTGAATCTGGCAAATTCCCGAAAATGATGAATTTCATTTCCAACTGCCCGCCGAATCTCCAGCATCCGGCTGACCGGAGACTCTGCAAGCATCCCGATCACCCTTGGTCCTGCCTGAAATCCGATCCGCAAAAACCGGTAGATATCGTCCAGTACATCTTCTTCCATCAGACAGGCATAATACACATCGATATATGCCTGCATCCCGATCTTATTTCGAACGGAACGCAGAACCTTTTCCGTCTTTTCTGCATCGGCATCCACATGGACATACTCGTCAAATAAAGTTGCCTGCACGATCGGCTCCGTCCGTAACTGCACCTTATCATGTCCGACCCGGAGTGCATAGACCCATGCATCATAGATGCAGGTCATCATATCTTCTAATTGATGTTTACAGGTAAATATCCTCATATTTACATTCTCCCATCTATATCCTCATCTATCTATAAAATCTATCCTGACAATATTTCTTCATACAATCGTCTATTCTTAAATAGGATTTTACATTTATCCACAAATCAATTCGGAACTCCAAATACTCCCTGAGCATCAAAAAAGGATAACTGCTTATATTCTTCTTCCTTATGCTCTACCTGCCAGTTTTCTTTTGCATGCTCGCCTATCAGTTGTCTGGTAATATACTGCTCTTCGATCGGTATCTTATACATCATCCGTCCTCCACAGGTAATAAAATAATGCGCCCGTTTCAACACCACACCCATCTTCTTCAGATGGTCAAATTCCAGATGTCCGTACCGTCTCGCCTTTACGATCCTGCCTGCTGATTTCGGTCCTATCCCCGGCACCCGGAGCAGCGTATCATAAGAAGCTGTCTGCACTTCGATCGGGAACTGTTCCAGATGCCGAATCGCCCAGTCGCATTTCGGATCCATGCGGGCATTAAAATTCGGTCGCTCCTCCGACAACAATTCATCTGCCTGAAATCCATAAAACCGCAGCAGCCAGTCTGCCTGATACAGTCGGTGTTCTCTCAGAAGCGGAACCGGAGTCTCAAGCGCCGGAAGTGCCGAATCCTCATTTACCGGAATATATGCGGAATAAAAGACACGTTTCAGATCATAGTTCTGGTATAACTTCTGTGTCGTCTGAACCAGCATATAGTCGCTCTCATCGGATGCTCCAATGATCATCTGTGTACTCTGACCTGCCGGTGCAAATGCCCGCGGCTTCCATGTATCCTGAGTTGCCGGAGCAAAGGAAGCTGCTTTCTTCCAAAGAGAGCCGCCTCCATTACTCTGTGCTCCGGTCAGCCGTAACTGTTCTTTCCCGAATATACTTCCCGGCAGGTAACGATTCCCCAGACTGCGTTCCATTCTTGCATCTTTCCCTATCAGGGTTCTTGTCTCTGCGATCGTATCACGCACTTTCCCCATCGGAATCATGATCGTCTGGAAGCTCTTATTCGGAGCAAGCTTCTTCAGGCTCTCCGCAGTCGGCAGCTCCAGATTCACACTGATGCGGTCTGCCAGAAATCCGGCTGCCGCAAGCAGTTCATCCGGCGCACCCGGAATCGTCTTTACATGAATATATCCGTTGAACCTGTATTTTGTACGAAGGAGCTGTAAGGTTATACAGATCTGCTCCATCGTGTATGTCGGATCACGGATCACACCGGAGCTTAAGAACAGCCCTTCTATATAATTCCTTTTATAAAATTCGATCGTCAGTTCACAGATCTCCTCCGGCGTAAAAGTGGCACGCTTGACATCATTCGATACTCGGTTCACGCAATACTTGCAGTCATAAATACAATGATTCGTCATCAGAATCTTGAGCAGAGAGATACAGCGCCCGTCTGATGCAAAGCTGTGACAGATTCCGCAGGATCGTGCATTTCCGAGCATTCCTTCCTTTCCTTTTCGATCCACACCGCTGGATGTACATGCCACATCATACTTCGCCGCATCCGCCAGTATATGTAATTTTTCCTGTATGGTTTTATTTGCTTGTATTTCGAACATATGTTTATTATAAGAACTTACGTTCGATTTTTCAAGTGGAAATTTTTGTTTTTTACATACGAAAAAGGCTTCCTGCTAGTGCCCGGTATACATCCTTTATTCCACAGAACACTTGTGTTCTGTTTTTCACGTAGCGGTACTAGGCTCACTGCCTATCGCAGTTCACCAAGGACCGACGTGAAAAAAGGTCTGTTCCATAAAGATATATACCGGGCACTGGCAGGAAGCCTTTTTCTGTCTTTGTAATAAACTATATACATATTTCCACATTTAAAAATCAAACTGGTAATTGTTTCATATTGTGAAAATGTTACAGAATTGTTACAATTTCATTGTACTCGATCGATACATTTATAAATTACAACAGGAGGATTTTATTATGTGTATTAATTATAACTGTTCAGATCTTTGGAATATGATCTGCAAGTACCTTGGTTTAGGCTGTTAATTTTAAAGCTGAAAAGCCATTGGATAAAAAATAATCGAATTATTAAGTATATTGTTTTCATAAGTTTTTGAATCAAGATAAAAAAATAGCAGTATCCATTATTTCACAAGACATCTCCTTGCCACATAATGATACTGCTATTCTTTTTATTTTACACTTTTAACTATTTCTTCTTATTCTTCAAGTCTGTCACCAGAATCATTGCTGCACCGGCTACCATAACGATCGCACCGATCAGCAGGAAGATGGTTCCATAGCCAAGGCTATAGACTATATCGCCATTGGCATTATTCTTAATCTGAACCATTGTATTGACCAGATCAATCATGATCACAGCCAGAGTCAGGATCGCTGTAAGTAACGTCCATTTTCTTGCATTTTTAAATACCATTATAATACTTGTGATCAATGCAAAAAATATAACAAGGATTCCGTCTCCACTCAGGAAATTGACGGATTCTGTTGTTCCATCCACAGTCGCCTGAACGAACGGCTGGAAGTTTGCCCATATCAGAAGCATCGCCATAAGTCCGATCAGAACTCTTCCGATCGCGACAGGTTTCGGTGTCTCCATCTTCTCATTTGCTACATTTGAAAACCGTTTGGAGATTCCTCCATAGGTCTTACTGTAATCCATAATGGATAAATCTTTCTCTCTGTGCTCTCCACTGCCGGAGGTTGTCTGCACAGAATCTTTCTCATTCTGTTCTGCCATAAAAAACTCCTTTAATTACTCCTCTGGGACAAGGCTACGATCGTGAAACGATTTACAACCTTTGTCGTTGCTTCCTACTGCTCCCGGAAAACGATCTTTCCTGTCGCTGTATCCATCCCGTCTACGATCGCCAAAGATTCCAGATGATATCCCAGATTCCGGATGATCTGTCCGCCGGTCTGGAAGCCTTTTTCGATTACGATACCGATTCCCGCAACATTTGCACCGGCTGATGTCACGATAGAGATCAATCCCTGAAGCGCACAGCCATTTGCGAGGAAGTCATCAATGATCAGAACATTGTCATCCGGATTCAAGAATTTCTTTGACACGATAACCTGATTCTTACATTTGTGGGTAAAGGATTCTACCTCTGCCACATATACTTCACCTTCTATATTGATGCTTTTTGATTTCTTCGCAAAGATAACAGGCACATCAAACTGTCGCGCTGCCACACATGCAATCCCGATTCCGGATGCCTCGATCGTGAGAATCTTATTGATCGGCGTTCCTTCAAAACGCTTCTTAAATTCTTCACCGATCTGGTCAAATAACCGGATGTCCATCTGGTGATTCAAAAAGCTGTCAACCTTTAATACATTTCCTTCTTTTACAATTCCGTCTTTTACAATTCTTTCTTCTAAGAAATTCAACTGTAGTTCCTCCTTGAGATTGCTTTCGTCCTTAACAAACAATTAGTACAATCATACATCATTTCTCGACGAGATTCTACTGGAAATGTATTTTTTATGATTCAAATTATTTACGCCTACCAGTCTGATCCCATTTTGCTGAGTGCTGATGCAATACTATCAATTCCAAGCACGGTCAGATACAGTCCGATCAGATAACCAAATGCGACAACTGCTGTAATCGGTTCTATCAGAAGCATAACTCCAATCACGATACCGACGATATTTAACAACAGGGATACAAGTCCGAAGCTGTTACCTGCAAAATACCGTACAGTGCTGATATGGGACAGTCTGGATATACTGTGCATAATGATCCAGAGTGCAAAGAGCCAGATTACTAACCGTTGTGCGGCTCCCGGACAGAGGATCAGCATCATACCAAGCAGGGTACTTAAGATGCCGGAGGTCAGGGATACTGTCGGTACAACTCCCATATGCCGCTCCATCTTTACATAGAATATAATATCTGTTATACCGCTGACTGCTGCCACGATTCCGTAACAGATGACAATACTGTTCAACATACTTTCAGGACGGATCATCGTAAAGATACCAAGTATAGTGAGTATGATTCCAAGTATCAGCTCCATCCAGCCAAATTCTGTTCGTTTCCTCATAATTCTCACCTCTTATCCTGTAAAATGCTCATAAATTCGTCTCCTGTGATCGTCTCTTTCTCATATAAAAAGGCTGCCAACTCATCCAGCTTTTCCCGGTTCTCCTCTAAAATCTTACGCGCTTTTTCATGCTGAACCTTCACCAGTTTTACAACCTTGCGGTCAATCTCCCGCTGGGTTTCCGGTGAACAGGTAAGGGATGTATCCCCACCAAGATACTGATTATTTCTCGTCTCCATCGCAACCATATCAAAGTCATCATTCATGCCATACTGGGTGATCATCGCCCGTGCGATCTTCGTTGCCTGCTCGATATCATTCGATGCTCCGGTCGTAACTTCACCGAATATCACTTCCTCTGCTGCACGTCCACCGGTAAAGGTTGCAATCTTATTTTCCAGTTCTTCTTTTGTCAGCAGATATTTGTCTCCCTGTTCCACCTGCATGGTGTAGCCGAGCGCACCTGAGGTTCTCGGAATGATCGTGATCTTCTGTACCGGTGCCGAGTGTGACTGCATGGCCGCTACGAGCGCATGGCCGATCTCATGATAGGCAACCACATGCTTTTCTTTATCTGATAAAACAGCATTCTTCTTCTGATATCCTGCGATAACTACTTCTACGCTTTCTTCAAGATCTGCTTCTGTAACGATCGTTCTGCCTGCCCGTACTGTCCGAAGAGCTGCTTCATTTACGATATTTGCCAGCTCTGCACCGGAAGCTCCTGCTGCCATTCTTGCGATTGTATGGAAATCCACATCATCCGAAACCTTGATCTTTCTGGCATGTACCTGAAGGATCGCTTCCCTTCCTTTCAGATCCGGAAGTTCAACCGGAACTCTACGGTCGAATCGACCCGGACGGGTAAGTGCAGGATCAAGCGATTCCGGTCGGTTTGTTGCCGCCAGGATGATAACGCCGTTGTTTCCTTCAAAACCATCCATCTCAGTCAGGAGCTGGTTCAAGGTCTGTTCTCTTTCATCATTCCCTCCGATCTGTCCGTCACGCTTCTTACCGATCGCATCGATCTCATCGATAAATACAATACATGGTGCTTTTTCCTTTGCCTGCTTGAACAGATCTCTAACCTTGGAGGCACCCATACCTACAAACATTTCTACGAATTCCGAACCGGACATCGAGAAGAACGGTACATTGGACTCTCCCGCAACTGCTTTTGCAAGCATTGTTTTACCGGTTCCCGGAGGACCTACTAACAGGACACCCTTTGGCATCGAAGCACCGACATCCGTATATTTCGCAGGGTTGTGCAGATAATCAACGATTTCTGCCAGATTCTCTTTTGCTTCATCCTCTCCTGCAACATCCGAGAAACGGATACCGTTTGTTGACTGCACATATACCTTGGCATTGCTCTTGCCCATTCCAAAGGACATCGCATTCTTCCCGCCCGCCTGTTCGATCAGCTTCTTACTGAAATACTGACCCAGTCCGATGAATATAATGATCGGAAGAAGGAATGTCAACAGGAAATGCCAGACCGGTGATACCGTCTCCTCGACATTCTTTGAAAATACCGCTCCGGCATCGTATAATCGTTCCGTCAGTCCCGGATCATCCATAGCTCCGGTCTTATAGTATGTGTTCTTATCCTTGTCTGTGAAGATGATCTCAGAATCAGCCACCTCTACTTCACCAATATTTTTCTCATTGATCATCTTCATAAATGTTCCGTAATCTACTTCCTTGACCTGTGTCTTCATCAGAAGCGGATAAATGAACATATTAAAAACCAGAAGAATAACCAGCACGATCCCATAATAGAAGATCAATGGCTTCTTGGGTGATTTTACTTCTTTCATATGTCTCCTCTCTTTCCGGCAGGTACCTGTAATTTCTACACATGTGTACTGCCTTTTCCTGTATTATTTCCAAGTTTCGCAAATTATCATAGCAATCATCGCTAACCTGTGTTGACACAGCTTTTGGTATTGCTTATGCAGGAAAAGCTGTTAGCACTCGCTATATAAGAGTGCTAAGTTTCTTTTAGAACAATATAGCCAGAAAAAAAGGAAATGTCAATCTCTTTTATAAAGATTTCACACTTCCTTTACAGCTTTTTATTTTATATTACTTTGATACATCAATTATAAATTCCGGCGTTCCCATTGCTCCTGCACCCAGCTCATATTTATTAAAAAATACCACAACCTGATCCTTGTCATTGATATAAAACTGTGTATCTTCATTGATCAGATCTTCCAGATCTAAATCTTCCCAGAGATAGAATTTCTTTTCGTCGTCCCAGGTATTGATCTGCTTCTGAACCTCATCGGCTATGATCTTCTTATAATTGCTGCCAAACCATTCTTTTAATGTAATATCCTTTCCTGTATCCAGATCAATGTTATAATAGAACATCTGGTAATAACCGGTTGCCCGGGTCTCATTTTCACTGATCACAAAGGATACATAATGTTCATCCAGACATTTGACCTCATAGTCAATAACGATATCATATGGGATAAAGTTCTTCGGATCTCCCCCGGTTAATATATAAGCGTTATACTCTTCTTCCGCACGCTTCTTACTTGCTTCCACTTCCTGGTTGATCATCTTTGCTATCTCACGATTCACACGCTTTTCCAGTTCGGAATTTCCGGTATTATTCAACTGCGGAACTTTCACATTTACATATTTGGCTTCATCCGCATATTCATATTCCCGGAAGGTAAATACCTGACACACAGGACCGATAAACGGCGTATCTGCTGCTGCCTTTGCAAACGTCGGAGATACATTCAGCAGAACCACAAATATCAAAAACATTGCAGCTACGGCCTCTCCTGCATAACGCAGTATATGTTTCTTCCGTCTCGTATATATATTAACAGGCTTCTGATCCGACATCCCTGTGCTCTCTGTCGTCAACCCTTCTTCTATCGCATCCTGAACTATGGAATTCAATTGTTCCGGGATTTTTATATTTTCATATTCCTCTTTATTAAACTTCATCATAAACCTCCAAATCCAGCTTTAAGAGTTTCAAAGCCTTATACAACCTTGATTTTACTGTGTTGATATTATCTCCTGTAACCTCTGCGATCTTGTCAAATGGCATATCTTCAAAAAAACGCAGAAGAACGACTGTTTTCAATTTTGCCGGAAGCCGATCCATAGAATGATACAGATCGACATATTCCTCCTGCTTTCCCGTTCTGTCTGTACGGTCTTCAAGTGAATCATCCTCCTGCAGATAGACAACCTTTTTTTGTCTTCGCAAAGCCATCAGACATTCATTGATCAGTATACGATACGCCCATGTTTCAAAGTATTCCGGACTTTTTACCTGGCTCCGGTTCTGCAGTATCTTAACAACCGCATCATGAACCGCATCTAAAGCATCCTGTTCATTCTTCATATAGCCAAATGCCATCCGATAAAACTTCTCCTGATTATCCTCAATAAATCGTATCACCACAGTTGACCGGATTCCCGTATCTTGTGATTCCTGCTTTTTATAACTGGCACGTTCATTCTGATATTTCGTTTTTCTTAAAATACTACGCTCATTCACGTTCTGTTCCCTCTGTTAATATTTTTATTTATCCAGTGTATGTTCCTCCAGATATGTGAGCCATTTTTCACAATATTTCTTATTCAGATGAATTCCATCTGTGGCCGCATCATCCGGCAGAACTCCATCTGTTGATACCGCTTCCTGCACATTCACAAATGTAGCACCTTCATCCGCTGCAAGCTGCTCTAATCGTTTATTATATTCCGCGATCTTATCATTTCTGACATATCCGCCGGAATCCGATACCGCTTTACTTACCGGAAGTACCGACTGAATAAATATCTTTGCAGATGGATTTTGTGCCTTAATATCATCAATGATCTGCTTGTAATCTGAGATAAATATATCATTACTGATCCAGCCTGTCTCATTGATTCCAAACATTAAATATACACGATTATATCTTGTTCTGGCAAGTGCCTCCATCACTGACCGGTCTTCATCGTCCTGATGGATTACTTTTGCGGTATATGCGCTTGCAACAGTTAATCCCTTGTGTACATATGCGGTTGTCTGTATACCGGTTTGTAACACGAAGCCTTCCGTTCTGGAATCTCCGACAAATACCGCATCCGAAAAATCATTTGATTTGTCATCGCTCTTTAAATCCATGTTTTTTACTGATCCTGTTGTTGTATCATCGCCCCGGCCTGTCAGCAATGTCTCTTTCACATTACCGGTTCCGGAACTCTCTGTCGTACTTGTCTCTGTCGTACTTACCTCTGTTGTCACAGGCTCCTGCGTTGATCCTTCTACAATCGGTCTGTCTTTCGCCATATGTATGAACCGAATACTGATGCAGAACGCAAACAGAAGCATTGCTGCTGCCGTTACACGCATAAATATCTGCTGTCTTCTTCTCCTTCTCTTTCTCTTTTGCTGCATTAAGAACATCTTTCTTCTTTTTTGTAATCTGACTCTATTCCCATTCTGACGCATTATCCGTTCCTCCTTATCTATCTCAAAAGTATTTCTTACTTTGTTTTCTATTATTTAGATGTTTAAGGATGAAAAAAAGTTGATACAAATTTATATTTTTTGAAAAAATTTTGATTTGACGAACTTTCGATCTGAAGTTCCTTGCTTTATACAATAAAACCTTCCATAAAGTAAAAAAACATCCAATCGGTTAACGACATATTCATATCTGTTATCCGATTAGATGTTTTTTGTTTATCTATTATTTATCTGTTATTTTTATTATGCTTCTTCCCTTGCTTCCGGATCAAAATGCTCCCTGACCAGCTTCACAACTACACCGGAAAGCAAGAATACTGCGATCAGGTTTGGTATCGCCATCAGACCATTGAAAGTCTCTGCAATACTCCAGAGCAATCCAAGATCTAAGGTTGCACCAACGATAGCAACCAGTGAATAAACAAACATAAACGGCTTATTTACCTTTGTTCCGAACAGGAACTCGATACACCTCGCACCATATAATCCCCAACCAATAATAGTTGAAAATGCGAAACAGCACATTGCCACAGCTGTAAAAAGTGATACCCAGTTGCCATATGTAGCAGTAAACCCACTGATCGTAAGCTCAGCGCCCGCTGCCTGTCCATATGTGATCGGCACTTCGCTGCAAAGTATAACCAATGCAGTCAGGGTACAGATAACTATAGTATCTACGAATACTTCAAAGATTCCAAAGAATCCCTGTTTTACCGGCTTTCTTGTATCTGCACATGCATGTGCGATTGAACCTGTACCAAGCCCGGCCTCATTTGAAAAGATACCTCTTGATACACCCTTCTTCATGCTCATGAAAAAGCTTCCAACAACACCACCGGTTACTGACGCCGGTGAAAATGCGCCTTCCACAATCTCTTTAAATACTGCCGGCACATGATTGATATTTAAAATTACGACTCCAAGCGCAAGCACCACATAGAACAGTGCCATAAATGGTACCAGCTTCTCTGTTACCTGTCCGATTCTCTTAATCCCGCCAAGCAGGATCAATGCAAGCAGGACTGCGAGCACAATACCGATGACCAGATTTATGTTTGATACGGAATCCTTTGAAATAATTCCATAATTAAATAATGCAGAATCGATCGCTGTCGTGATCGTGTTTACCTGTGTGGCATTTCCTGTACCGAACACTGTGATCACACCAAATGCCGCAAACAGATATGCAAGCCAGTGCCAGTGCTTCTTCAGACCATTCTTGATGTAATACATCGGTCCGCCGACAAATTCGCCCTTATCATTCTTCTCCCGGAAATGAACGGCGAGTGTTACTTCTGAAAACTTTGTACACATACCAAGAAGTGCGGATATCCACATCCAGAAGACGGCACCCGGTCCACCGATAGCGATTGCTCCTGCAACACCCGCTATATTTCCTGTACCGACCGTAGCCGCAAGCGCGGTACACACCGCCTGAAACGGTGTCATGGCTCCATCGGCAGCCTGTTTCTTTCGAAACATTCGCCCGATCGTAACTTTCATCGCATATGGGAATTTCCGGATCTGCAGAAACCGGGTTCGGAAGCTTAACACCAGACCGACACCAATAATACAGATCATGGCAGGGACACCCCATATAAAGTTATTGACTACGTTGTTGATTGATTCAATTGTTTCTAACATATTTTACTACTAATTTCCTTTACTATAATCTGGCAAGTTTTTCGAATTCAGGTCGTACGCTCTTAAATATGTCCATACGTTTCGGTGAAAATATTCGAAACCTAAACCTCTTCACGTCCGGTTTTTGCACGAATAAGCATTAGAACTACAAATAACAGCACGATACAAACCGGAAGCGCAAGCCATGAAAGTGCGGCAAGCTTCGCAGCCTGAAGAATTCCGATCAGCAGATATCCAACCATACATACTGCAGCTACAACAATTGCATATGGAAGCTGTGTAGATACATGGTTTACATGCTCACAATGTCCTCCGGCAGATGCCATGATCGTTGTATCTGAGATTGGGGAGCAGTGGTCACCACATACCGCACCTGCAAGACAGGATGCGATAGAGATTACCATCATCTGTCCGGATGGGAATACGCCGATCACGATCGGGATCAGAATACTGAAGGTTCCCCATGACGTTCCGGTGGCAAATGCAAGTAAGGCTGCAACAATGAATATGATCATCGGCAGGAAGCCCTGCATGGAACCGGCAGAACTGGATACCAGATCAGCTACATATACCTTTGCGCCAAGGAGATTCGTCATACCGGAAAGTGTCCACGCCATTGTAAGGATCAGGATCGGTGCGATCATTGATTTGAAACCTTCCGGTATACATTCCGTAAATTCCCGGAAGGATAAGGTATCACGCAGCATGAAATAAATAAACGTAAATACCAGTGTAACAGCACCACCAAGCACCAGACCAACCGATGCGGATGAATTTGCGAATGCATCTACAAATGATGTTCCGCTGAAGAAACCGCCTGTATATACCATTGCAATGATACAGCTTATGATCAGCACAACAACCGGCAGGATCAGATCCAGCACATGTGCATTTTCTTTTAAAATTTCTTCTTCATTATCTTCATATGGTCTTCCCGGAGTTGTGAACAGATCCCCTGCTATCGCATTCATTTCATGTCTCTTCATCGGACCGAAATCAACACGAAGAATGGTTACTCCAAGTACCATGACTAACGTAAGAAGCGCATACAGATTATATGGAATTGTCTGGATAAATACTGCAAATCCGTTAATTCCAGCATCTTCCGGTACGGATGATGTAACAGCTGCAGCCCATGAACTGATCGGTGCTATGATACACACCGGTGCTGCTGTAGCATCAATAATATAAGATAATTTGGCTCTTGATACTTTATGACGATCTGTTACGGGACGAAGGACACTTCCTACAGTCAGACAATTAAAATAATCGTCTACAAAGATCAGGATTCCAAGAACCATAACGGATAATTGTGCACCAATCCTTGTCTTAATGTGTTTTGATGCCCATTTTCCAAATGCCGCAGAGCCTCCTGCTTTATTTAACAGGGATACCAGAATACCAAGCATAACAAGAAATACCAGAATACCCGTATTTCCTGAATCTGAAAGCTTCGCGATCATACCGCCATTTTCATTAAACAGCATGGTATTGATACCTAACTCCAGATTGAAATTCGAATATAATAATCCACCTGTGATAATACCTGCAAGCAATGAGGTATAAACTTCCTTTGTGATCAGTGCCAGACCGATCGCAATAACCGGTGGAAGCAGAGATAATATCGTTGCATATGTCTTACATTGATAATTCTCCGGATCTGCGATCTCCCCCGGTGTTTTACCGGTTACCACCATGAGTACGATTATGATCGCAATGAATATAAGCATCGCTATCTGTTTTCTTTTGATCTTCAATTTCTCTCCTCCAAAATTTTCTTTTGTTTTTTATGCCCTATGATAAGCATTCTGCTACATTCGTTTCCATAAAGGCACACTACTTTTCCAGTATAAAGTGCTATCCCTGAGAAATCAAGTTTTACCTGACATTTTAAAAGGGTATTTTCGGAATTTGTTCCAAAAATACCCTGGTTTCTTATTTTATATCAGTATTGTACCTCTTATAAATCAATAACTTTTAGAAATCAACCTCTGAATCATAATAACAGCACTTTAAGAGTTTCTCCATCTCTTCCTGACTCGGCTGTCTTGGATTTGATCCTGTACATGCATCCAATATTGCATTTGCTGCGATCTCAGGCAACCGCTCTAAGAATACATTCTCAGGTACAAAGCCCTGCTCTGCCGGATAGCTGTCAGCACCATAATGTTTGATACAGTGTGGGATATTCAGATCATCGTTCATCTTACGCAGATAGTTGATCAGAAGTGTTACCTTCTCATCTAATGTATCACCGCCAAGTCCCATAAAGTCTGCAATCACTCCATATCTTTCTTTTGCAGTTTCATCCTTTGCATTAAATGCGATGACCTTCGGCAGATACATTGCATTTGCCGCACCGTGAATGATGTGTGCACCATAATCCGCAAATGCTGCACCTGTTTTATGTGCCATAGAATGAACAATACCCAGAAGCGCATTTGAGAATGCCATACCTGCAAGGCACTGAGCGTTGTGCATTGCATCACGTTTTTCCATATCTCCGTTATAAGAACCAACCAGATCATTCTGGATCATCTTAATAGCATGTAATGCAAGCGGATCTGTGAAATCACAGTTTGCGGTTGATACATATGCCTCGATCGCATGTGTCATTGCATCCATACCGGTATGAGCAACTAACTTCTGCGGCATCGTCTCTGCCAGCTCAGGATCAACGATCGCTACATCCGGTGTAATCTCAAAATCAGCGATCGGGTATTTGATGCCCTTCTGATAATCCGTGATAATTGAAAAGGCCGTTACTTCAGTTGCAGTTCCTGAAGTAGATGAAATTGCACAGAAATGAGCTTTTTTACGAAGGGAAGGAATACCAAATACCTTACACATATCTTCAAATGTAATGTCCGGATATTCATATTTGATCCACATTGCCTTTGCCGCATCAATCGGAGAACCTCCGCCGATTGCTACGATCCAGTCCGGTTCAAACTCCAGCATGGCAGCAGCACCCTTCATAACTGTTTCAACAGACGGATCCGGTTCAATGCCTTCAAATAACTGAACTTCCATTCCTGCCTCTTTCAGATTCTTTTCTACTTTATCCAGAAATCCAAAGCGTTTCATCGAGCCACCGCCAACACAGATCATCGCCCTTTTTCCTTTAAAAGTTTTTAATGCATCTAATGCATCCTTTCCATGATAAATATCTCTAGGTAACGTAAATCTTGCCATCTTTCCATCCTCCTATTACTCTATCTTATTGGTACGACTAAGGAGCCGCAAACGGCTCTTGCCTATAAAAAACAAAAAGTAGTGTACTACTACACTACTTTCTGATTATATCACAATTCTTTTCATTTCTCATTATATTTTTGTGAAATTTAAACAACTGTTTTTGTGAAAAATTAAATTTTCTAAACTTTTTATATAAAAAATGGCATTTTTCTAATGTTGAGCTACTTTCCTGCAAGAATCAGCTGAAGCAGGCTCTTATCCAGCATTAATGCGCGATTCCAGGGATTCAGAATAATGCCCTCTATATCGTCCGTCATTAAAGCTGCTTCAAAGAGATGGCTGATATCTGCCATAAAGGTTGACATTACGGTTTCACCGCCCTTTATCTCCTCATCAAAGCCGGTAAATGCCATCCACCAGTACCGCTCATCCTCGGTCTGGATCGCCTGGATCTGCAAACTGCTCTCCGCACCCACCGGTGGTATAACAGCAACAATGAACTGTCCATTTGCTCTCGCACGCCGTCTTATCACTGTAAGCGTATGCGCAAGTATTTCTTCTGTCGGTTCCTGCTGTAAAGCAAGGATTGCTTCTTCGATTGTCTCATTTCCCTGTAGACCTTCATCTACAGGCATCTGATCTTCATATTTTTTTGTATCCATATACCGTCTTATCTCCCAAATATCTTCTCATATTTTATCTTGAAAATCTTCTTTATAACAGTCCCTGAATCAGAATGATCAGGATCAGAACAGGAAGTACAAACTGGAAATATGGTTTTAATTTTCTGGACATTTTCAGTCCGGAACCGGTATTTACTTCCTCGATATAATTATCAAAGCCCCAGCCCCATTTCGTAACACAGAACAACAGATAGATCAGCGAACCGAGTGGGAGCAAAAGATTACTTACCAGGAAGTCCTCACTGTCTAATACATCTCTGCCACCGATCAGGTGCAGATCACTCCACACGTTGTATCCCAGAACACAAGGAAGACTTGCGATCAGAATAATAATGCAATTGATGATGGCTGTCTTATTCCTGCTCCATCCGAACATATCCATTGCAAAAGACATAATATTTTCAAATACTGCAATTACTGTCGAAAAACTTGCAAATGTCATAAACAGAAAGAACAGAGAACCCCAGATCCTTCCACCTGCCATATTTACAAATACATTCGGCAGCGTTACAAATATCAGCTTTGGTCCTGAAGTAACCTCTACGCCATAACTGAAACATGCCGGAAAAATGATCAATCCTGACATAACAGCAACAAATGTATCCAGAGCACAGATTCGCACACCTTCGCCTGCCAGCGCATGATCCTTGCTCATATAACTTCCGAAGATCTCCATCGCAGCTACACCAAGACTCAGAGTGAAGAATGCCTGATTCATAGCCGCCGAGATCACATTTCCAATACCAACTTTCTCAACCGTTGACAGATTTGGAATCAGGTAGAACCGTAAACCTTCGCCGGCTCCTGATAAAGTAATACTGTGAACTGCCAGTACCACGATCAGCACCAACAGTGCTGTCATCATGATCTTACTGATCCTTTCCAGACCATTCTGAAGTCCGCGGCTACATACAATAAATCCAACAATAACCGTCAGGATCATCCAGAAGCCCATCTGCTTTGGATCGGCAAGCAGATCCGAGAATACAGATCCGGTCGCATCCACATCCATACCTGCCTTGAATTCGCCTGTTACGAATTTATAAAAATACGATACCATCCAGCCGGATACGGTTGTATAGTACATCATCAGCACATAACATCCAAAGATGGCAAACCAGCCATGGATATGCCATTTGCTCTTTGGTTTCTCAAGCTCCTTATATGCAAGAACCGCACTCTTCCTGCTTCCTCGTCCGACTGCAAGCTCCATGGTCAGAACCGGAAGTCCCATTGCCACAAGGAACAGCAGATAGAACAGTACAAAGATACCACCGCCGTTTTCTCCTACTACATATGGGAATCTCCATACATTTCCAATTCCGATTGCACATCCCGCACTTACTAATAAAAAGCCTAAACGGGATTTAAATGATTCTCGTTTCATATTTTCTACTTTTTCTCCTGTATTTCTTGCTTCTCTATGCCGATGCCTTAAGCATCCGATCTCGCATAAGAATTCTTCATCTGATTACTCAGTTCATATAAGACTTTGGAAAGCGTATTACCGGTCTCTTTCCGGAGGATATCTGCCATTTCCTGATTGGCCTGCTCTCGAAGCACACTTCGTTTACCGGCATCCGGTTCTTTTTCTATCTGCTCATCGTATCTGTTGATCACCTCATGCCCTTTCGCAAGCATGGTTTCCTGATACCGTTCGATATGAAACAGCGACTTGCTGTAAGATGCATCTGCCATCGCTGCGATCATTCGGCTGCTCCAGTAGAAATTATCGGTAGATACATCAGCGGTCGTGTTCGCCAGATATTCCGGTGTTGTGTCCACATTTGCATAAAATGGCACCATGACATTAAATGCATTTGAGGCAAATGCCACCCACTCGATCACACGGCTGTCCTCTGTTCCATATGGTCGCATCTGGATCGCAGACATGAAATCAGTCCGGTTAATGCCGATGGAACGATATGCACCTGCCATCTTCTTATCTCCATATGGAAGATATGGGTCATATGTTGTTCCCTGATAATGCGAGGACAACACATATTTGACATCCTCCATCGTCACCTTATGCTCCGGAATCAGACTCCATGGAATGTCGTCCGATACCGGTGTGTAATCTGCATTTTCACCATCCCAGCGGTAGGTCTTCGGATTCAGGTACCGCTCCATAAACCATGCTCTTGGTGTATTGTAGACATGATCCGAATCATCATGACTGCCAAATATCTCTCTTGGATTAATGAATCTGCCAAACGGCAGATCCGCATCTTCGGCCTTACATTCTGTGCTTCTTCTAATAGTCAGATCCAGATGATTCTTCTCGATAAATTCCGCCAGATCCTTTGAGCACATATGTGCGTTCTGATCCGTTAATGCATCCTTCATATCAAATATATCCGTGCCGAACTGATTCGGCATCACAACATAGACATCATCCGGCACTTTCTTCGCGATCCAGTGATGTCCTCCGATCGTCTCCATCCACCAGATCTCATCCTGATCCTGGAATGCGATTCCATTCATCTCGTAGGTTCCGTACGTTTCAAGCAGATTTCCAAGACGTTCTACACCTGCTCTCGCACTTCTTATATATGGGAGTACCAGACAGACAATATCTTCTTCTCCGATTCCGCCCGGTATTTCTTCGTTTCCGTTCTCTGCCGGCTGATACTCGACCAGAGGATCTGCACCGAGCACTCTCGGATTCGATGTAATGGTTTCGGTCGCTGTCATTGCAACATGGGCTGCATTTACACCGCTTGCCGCCCAGATGCCCTCACCATCGACTGCATTTGGCATCGAGGTATAGCGCATCGCTTCTTCCGGAAGCGGA
The DNA here is from genome assembly GCF_025567345.1 of Coprococcus ammoniilyticus. Classification (NCBI taxonomy): domain Bacteria; kingdom Bacillati; phylum Bacillota; class Clostridia; order Lachnospirales; family Lachnospiraceae; genus Coprococcus; species Coprococcus ammoniilyticus. The sequence continues at coordinate 121,496 of NZ_JAOQJS010000006.1, read as the reverse complement.
ATTTCCAGATGCGCCAGAACCGAACGGTAGATCTTCGGCTGTTCTTCCGGTTCTACGACTACAAATTTCTTCGGCATATAATGACCGGATCCTGAATCATCGTTTCTGGCAATGATCGTTGATCCATCATAGGATGCCTTCTTTCCAACTAATATCGTTGTACATGCCATCAGGCTTCACTCCTTTTTCAATCACAACTACTGTCTAAGTTTATTTTAACAACTGCTCCTTTAACACCTTGATCACACCCTGATTGCGCATCGTATCTGCTACATGGGCTGCTGCCTGCTTTACCTCATCTCTGGCACTTCCGATCGCATAGCTTTCCTTTGCACAGGCAAGCATACCAAGGTCATTGATATTATCACCAAATACCATAACTTCATCCGGTTTGATCTCATATTTATCAAGCAGAAACTGTAATGCACTTCCCTTGTTGATCGATGGTTCCGAACAGTCTACCCAGTAAACTCCGGCAGGTGCCAGCAGAATGGTATCCTTCCATTTGTCATAAAACCAGTCTTTTACGATCCGCTCTGCATCCTCCGGGTGAAATATCGAGATCTTCACGATATCATCATCAATATCGGTAAGATCCGGCACTGCCTTGATCTCATAGCGGTATGCTTCCCGCATCCAGTTATACAGTCGTCCATCCTCGCTTCCAACATATGCGTAGTCCCTTCCACAGAGCATCAGCTCTACATCCGGCAGCTTCTCTGCATCCTCCACAATCGCACGGATCAAGTCTTTCTCCATCGGACGTTTGAGCCATGTTTCACCCTTACTTCCTCTGACAAATCCGCCATTATCCGGGATATACAATATCCGGTCTGCAACCGGCGCAAATAACTTCTTAAGGCTCGCATACTGTCTGCCACTTGCTGCCACAAAGGTAATACCCTTTTCTTTCAGTTTCTTTATCACATCATAGATCTCAGGATCAATCTCAAATGTTCCGTCCGGAACAAGAGTTCCATCCACGTCACTTGCAACTAATTTTATCATTTCTACTTATGCTCCATTTTCATTTAACTAAAAACAGCCGTCCGGTAACATTCCTACAGGAAATCTCCTACAGGAATAAATGTCTTACACCTTCCGCATCAAATGTCACCTGTGGTACATGATCTACCTCGATCCGGTAAAGTGCATTTGCTGCCAGATGCTCGGCTGCCTGCTCCAGATCACGGATACCGGAGGTATTCTTGAATTCTTCTATGACCGCATCCAGACCATCCTCTGTGATGATACATTCATTTTCTTTCAGACCGATCCGCTTCAATACCTTTGGCAATGCAAATTTACTGAAGATGATCTTCTTTTCTTCAAAGGTATAATCCGGTATGTCGATAACCGCAAAACGTGACATCAATGGCGCACTGATATCTTCTTTATTATTTGCCGTCGCGATCGGATATACGCCAACGGTCGGGATCATACACTCCATATAGTTATCTGTAAATCCAAGGTTATCAAGCAAAGTCAGAAGTACATCCGCGGGATTTCCATTTCCCTTTCCGGATGCAGCCTTATCAAGCTCATTGATAATAAATACCAGATTGGATTCTCCTGCGATCGAAAATGCTTCCATGATGATACCCGGCTTTGCATTTGCATAGATTCTGGAGCTTCCTGTAAGCTGCTCCGGATCATTGATCGAACTCATATCAAGGGTTGTCCATGGTAGTTTCAGAATACGGGCAACCGCATACGCGATCTGTGATTTTCCGGTACCGGCAGGTCCAACCAACAGAAGTCCATAAGCAGGAAGGGTATGAGTTCGGTTGATCTGGATAACCGTCTCCATGATTCTCTGCTTTACACGTTCCATTCCATATAATTCTTCATCCAGGATCCGTCTTGCTTCAACCGGATCGATCGCTTCAAAATAATTGCTCTTCCACTGAATATTCATCATGATCGAGAGTGCTCTCTGTGCATGACGACGCTCCTCCGGTGACACCTCGTTTGATCTGGCAACAGCAAGATTTCTTCTCGCCCAGAGACGGATATTATCCGGCATCGTTCTGCCCGCACATGTCATAAAATCGGAAATGCTCTGAAGACTGGTCAGCTTCATATCGTCGCCTTCCTCGTCTGCATCGTCATCCTCCTCGACTTCCTCTGATGCTGTACTTGCAAGCAGTCGTTCGATCATAAACTGTAAAAATCCATCTGCCGCAGATAACTTGGTTCCGCCACCAAATGCTGTCTCACGAATTCTGTATACTGCATATCCATCTTCCAGATTTTTACCGGACAGACGTACACTGATATGATTTTCTCCCAACCATTTGATCAGACTGACAAATCTGGAATCAATCTTTAAAATATCTGCTGAAAATGTCTCCCCATTTTCCTTGAATTCAAAAGCAGTACGCTTTGCCGGATTTATAAAAACGCCCAGCGCATGATGGATCCACTGTCTCTCACTGTTATCTAACACCAGAATCGGTTCCTCCGGTGTCTTTTCCTTTGCATTTGACTGAAATGCCGTATAGGTACAAACCGTATCCTCATTCTTTACCGGTTTATCACTGAAATCAAAAACTGGCATATATAATTTCTCCTTTTATCATTTTTCTATTCTTCTACACCCGCAAGTGCTGTAATCTTTACTTTCGCCTGTTAGTATGCATTTATTCTTATAAATGGCACCGTTACAGGTCAATATCAAGTTCTACCGGACAATGATCGGAACCCAACACCTCTGTATGGATCTTTGCATCCACTAATCTGGATTCCAGAGCCTTTGAGGTCAAAAAATAGTCGATCCGCCATCCGGCATTCTTCTCTCTTGCCTTAAAACGGTAAGACCACCAGGAATAAATGCCTTCTGCGTCCGGATTAAAAAAACGAAACGTATCAATAAATCCACTGTCAAGCAGGGTACTGAATTTTTCTCTTTCCTCATCTGTAAATCCGGCGTTCTTACGATTGGTCTTTGGATTTTTCAGATCGATCTCTGTATGTGCCACATTCATATCCCCACATACTACCACCGGCTTTGTCTGTTCCAACTGCTTCAGATACTCTCTGAAATCATCCTCCCACTTCATACGATAGTCCAGTCTGGCAAGCTCATTCTGTGAATTTGGCGTATATACAGTGACCATATAAAAATTATCATATTCGAGTGTGATGACTCGTCCCTCATGGTCGTGTTCTTCTATACCGATTCCATATGCCACTGACAACGGCTCTTTCTTTGCGAAAATAGCAGTTCCGGAATATCCCTTTTTCTCTGCATAATTCCAATATTGATAATAACCCGGAAGCTCCAGTTGAAGCTGTCCTTCCTGCATTTTTGATTCCTGAATACAAAAAATATCTGCATCTGCCTCTTTAAAGAAATCCATAAAATTCTTTCCAACACATGCGCGAATTCCGTTCACATTCCACGATATCATCTTCATTGTAGTGCTTCCTCCTGTCTGATCTATATACATAAAAAGGCCATCCGCTACCTCCTGAAAGCTCCGCTCTGCCTACGCAATAGAAAAAAGAGTCATGGGTAATACGGCAAATGCCGCACTTATTTCTAAACGAATGGTCATATTTATTATACTACATATGGTTTATCCGTCAAATAGATTCATTGCATTGTCGGTATTTCAGATTACTATATCTATAACCGGTATCAGAATTTATCTGTTCATCGGAATCTCAATATCAAACTTTTCTATATCGATTATCGCATTTCCATCACAGAAAAACGAAATGCCATCTGCTGTCTGCGGCGTATAAATTGTTGTACTCATTGACAACGCTCCGTCATTCACAAATAGTTCTACCGAATTGCGGTCAAGAATAAACCGTAATGTTATCCGTTCTGCTTCCGATTCTACCTCTGCCCGCCTGATGCAGACTACATCCCGGTTCATTCCGGCAAATGTCCGGTCAACTTCGATCTCCCGTTTTCTTCTGTTATATGTAATTCTGGTATAATGCTCTGCATCTTTTGCTACATCAATGTAAAACTCCTGAAATTCACCGGATTTTATTGTTACTGTCATATCCAGCGTTCTTCCCTTTATCCCATCAAAGTTCTGCCCGCCTTCTACCTTTTCATTCGAATAGGAAACCGGCCGAACCCGATATTGCTCCAGTTCTTTCACAGGTTTCTGGATGATCCTGCCATCTGACAGATATAATTCTCTTGGGATTGTCATCATGCCCTGCCACTCCTGTCCATCCGGGATAAATGAATTATGCCATGACTGCATCCATGCGATCAGGATTCTCCTTCCATCCGGAAGTTCTGTCGTCTGTGATGCATAAAAATCCAGACCTTTATCAAGTGTATGTGGCTGCCCCATTTGAAACTGCTTTTTTGCATGATCATATGTTCCAACAACATAGATTGCATTATTACCATTATGCAGTTCATTTCCCTGCGCCTGTACATCAGGTGGTGAAAACAACAGCACATCTTTTCCGTCCAACCTGAAATAATCCGGACATTCCCATACGCTTCCTAACCGTTCCATGTGCTCTGCAAATACACCTTCATATTTCCAACAACCTGCTGCTTTCTCAAAGGCTTCTGTCTCCTGTTCGGTAAGCTCTGTTTTTTCCAGATATTGATGTATTTCAGAATTTGAAAATAACGCGATCATTCCTTTATTCTGAGCATCCCGGCTGCAGGTCAGCATATAGTAAATACCATCTTCTTCCCATACCTTCGGATCTCTGAAATCAATATGGCTGAATCCCTCCGGCATCACCGCTCCTGTGAGAACAGGATTGTTCTTCAGCTTCTTATATCCTACACCATCTCCAACTGCCATACACTGATTCTGAAGATTGCAGCCACCATTCTTATCTTTACTGACTCCTGTATAAAACAACACATGTCCAAGATTTGTCATAACTGCCGAACCGGAAAAGCATCCTTCCTCATCGTATTCCTTATCCGGTGCAAGTGCCGTCGGATACTGCTTCCAACTTATCATATCTTCACTTACCTGATGCCCCCAATGCATCGGTCCCCATACATTGCTATATGGATGATATTGATAAAACAAATGGATTTGTCCCTTATATACTGAAAATCCATTGGGATCATTCATCCAGCCGATCGGTGGTGTCACATGAAATAACGGTCTTTTATCAGCATCAACTTCATATTCTTTTTCATATTTTCTGGCTGCTTCTAATGTATGCATATTCTTTCTCCTTATCCAAGCTCCAACGCTGTCTTTGCAATTGCCTCCGGGATACCCTTTCCCAGTTTACACGTCATCTCGTGCCACTGTTCGCCGCCCCACGAAGAAACCGACATGCCGTTATCCTCATATCCCATCTTCCGGTACATGGCAACCTTGGATTCCAGACAGGTAAGGATCAGTCGCTTTCGTCCATTCTGTCTTTCCCTGTTCTTATAACATTCCATCATCTCGGAAGCCAGCCCAATCCTGCGATATTCCGGCAAAACATCAACACCAAGGATCATTACATTTTCTCCGGCAGGATCATACAGATCTGCATTCTGAAAAAATTCATCACGCAAAACCGTTTCATTTGTAGACAGACCATTAATAAATCCGGCAATCTTACCTGTTGCTTTATCTACCGCAACCAGAAACATTTCCGGCACTTTCTCCACACGCAAATGCATCATCTCCGGAGTACAGGCCTCATTCGAAGGAAAACAGATCCGTTCGATCTCTGCTGTTTGCTCTGCTTCATTCTTTTTAATATTTCGGAACTCAAATCTTACTAAATTTTCCTGTGTCACTGTTAAACTCCTTTTTGCTATTTGTTATGAACTCTGTATTATAGATAATATAGGAACTATTTTTTCAGGAGGTACTATTATGGGTATTAAAGACATCGATATAAACAAAGACGGGGTTACACTCGGCGATCATATTGAAAATATGAAAGAAAATCAATATATCTTTGGAATCTCCGCATCCTGCGGAATTCCATATTTTTTCCGGAAGACTTTCAGATCTTCTTTTCCACGGATCAACATGATATCTTCAAATATCCCGTTATGAATATCCTGAAAACCAGCGACCTGTTCACCGGTGCAGATGCTGCATTTGATGACCGGTCGTTTACTCTGACTATCATATGATGCCTGCTCTTTCTTTTTTCGAAATAATCCCATATTAAACTTCCTTTACATTTCAGGTTTTAATTCGCCAGTTGATATTCTTTTAACTGCTTCCGTCTCGCTCTATAGTCCGGGCAATACCGCGCTACCTCTGACCAGAATTCTTTGGAATGATTCATATGACGTCTGTGCGCCAGCTCATGCACTACCACATAGTCAAGTAATTCATCCGGCAGATAATATAACTGATAATTAAAATTCACATTTCCGGCACTGCTGCAGCTTCCCCATCTGGTCTTCTGGTTGCGGATCGTGATGCGCCCAACTGTCACCTGCATAACCGCACAATAATACTTTACCCGATCTGCTATCTTATCCTTGATCTTCTGAATCTCTGCATCTGATAACGCATACACAGATGGAACCTTAATTTTCGTTCGTGCATCCGCACGCTTTTTTACCTGATCCACCTTCTTTAAGATCCAATCCTGTTGTTTCTCTATAAATACTTTTAATTCCCGGTCAGATAATCTCGCCGGAATCCTTGCAAGTACCGTTCCATCCGGTCGCACCTCCAGGCCAAGACTTTTTCTCCCGGACCTTATAACCTGTACCCGGATGTTTTCATTTGTCACTTTGTCATTCAGTATTATCTCTGTCAGCATATTCATAGCCGTCTATATTCCCATCCGATTATAGACAGTCTTCACCTCATGATTATAAATTTATTTCTTTATTACAGTGTCAACACACTGTACTCTTCCAGATTCCACACCTTTGTCACGATATCTGAATAGAACTCCGGCTCATGGCAGACTAACAAAACCGAACCGTGATAATCTTTCAATGCCCGCTTCAATTCGTCCTTTGCATCCACATCCAGATGGTTTGTCGGCTCATCGAGGATCAACAGATTCGTCTCCTGATTGATCAGTTTACACAGGCGTACCTTTGCCTGCTCACCACCGCTTAATACCTTTACCTTACTCTCGATATGCTTGGTTGTCAGTCCACATTTGGCAAGTGCCGATCGCACCTCATACTGTGAAAATCCCGGAAATTCCTGCCAGATTTCTTCCAGACAGGTATTCTCTGTCCCAGCCATTTCCTGTTCAAAATAGCCTTTATACAGATAATCACCTAGATGTACCGTACCGGATATCGGCTTGATGATTCCAAGCAAACTCTTAAGCAGCGTACTCTTTCCTATACCATTTGTACCAACGATCGCGATCTTTTCCCCACGCTCCATTCGCAGGTTGATCGGTTTGGAAAGTGGTGCCTGTTTGTCATATCCGATCACCAGATCCTCAGTTTCAAATAACATCTTGCCCGGTGTTCTCGCTTCCTTAAAGTAAAATTCCGGCTTCGGGCGCTCCCTCGCAAGTTCTATCACATCCATCTTGTCCAGCTTCTTCTGTCTGGACATCGCCATATTTCTTGTGGCAACACGCGCTTTATTTCTGGCAACGAAATCCTTCAGCTCGCTGATCTCCTGCTGCTGTTTCCGGTAAGCAGCCTCCTGCTGTGCCTTTCTCGCCTCGTATACTTCCAAAAATTTGTCATAGTTGCCAACATAGCGGTTCAATTCCTGATTCTCCATATGATAGATGATATTTACGACATCATTTAAAAATGGAATATCATGGCTGATCAGGATGAATGCGTTCTCATACTCCTGCAGATACCGCTTCAACCATTCGATATGTTCTGCATCCAGATAGTTTGTCGGCTCATCAAGCAACAGAATCTCCGGCTTCTCAAGTAACAGCTTTGCAAGCAAAACCTTGGTACGCTGACCACCGCTCAGATCTGTTACGTCATGATCCAGTCCAAGTTCCAGAAGCCCCAGCGCTCTCGCTACCTGTTCCGTCTTGGCATCGATCATATAGAAATCATGATTTGTCAGAAGATCCTGCAGTGTGCCGACTTCCTCCATCATTTCCATGATCTCATCATCCGTTGCATCCGCCATGCTATCATAAATCTGGTTGATCTTCTCCTCCATCTCAAACAGATAAGAAAATGCTGACTTCAGCACAGATTCGATCGTCATTCCCTTTTCCAGCACCGCATGCTGATCCAGATAGCCAACACGCACATGCTTGTTCCATTCCACCTTACCTTCATCCGGCGCAAGTGTTCCTGTCACAATATTCATAAAGGTACTTTTACCTTCACCATTTGCTCCAACCAGTCCGATATGTTCACCGGCAAGCAGCCGGAAAGATACATTATTGAAAATGGCTCTGTCTCCAAAACCATGTGTCAAATTTTCTACATTTAAAATCATTCGTCTTACCCTTTTCCGTTTATTTCGTGATAAGGTTACTATACCTTATGGATGGGATTCAGACAAGATAACTTTTTCCCATTCCTTCGATTTTCTTTTTCCCCCACCTATGCTAGAATGTGATTGCAGATGGTATTCGTGTGAATATCATCTGCAAATACAGCAAGAGGTGATTTTTATGATTCAGATAGATTTGATCACCGGATTCTTAGGTTCCGGTAAAACTACTTTTATAAGGAAATATACCAAATACCTGATCGATCAGGGCTTAAATATCGGCATTCTTGAAAACGATTTTGGTGCAGTCAATGTCGATGCCATGCTGTTACAGGATATTCTCGGTGATAACTGTACACTGGAAATGGTTGCCGGCGGTTGTGATGCCGACTGTCACCGCAGACGATTCAAAACCAAGCTGATTGCAATGGGAATGTGTGGCTATGACCGCGTTCTGGTAGAGCCATCCGGCATCTTCGATATGGATGAATTCTTCGATGCCCTGCACGAAGATCCGCTTGACCGTTGGTACACGATTGGAAATGTTATCACGATCATTGATGCCACACTGGAGCAGAATCTCTCCGAAGCTTCCCGTTATCTTCTGGCTTCTCAGGTGGCACAAGCTGGCACTGTCTTATACAGCCACTCACAAGAAGTCACACCGGAACAGTTAGCCTCTACCAAAGATTATGTAAAACAGTCATTTGACATTCTGCACTCTAAGTCCACGCCAAAGCAGATAGTTCTGGAAAAGGACTGGAAAGATCTGACCGATGAAGACTATAAAGCGATCCTCTCATCCGGCTATCAGGATGCCAATTATACGAAACTCTGGTTTGATGACAAACAGACCTATGACAGTCTGTACTTCATGAATATGGATTTTACAGAAGATTTCTTAAAAGAAAGCTGCCAGAAGATCCTGCACGATCCTGCCTGTGGTAAGGTCTTCCGGATTAAAGGATTCCAGAAGCTCGCTGATGGAAGCTGGATATCCATCAACGTCACACACCAGAAGACCGAGATCGAGCCGATCCCAAATGGGCAAGCCATCCTGATCGTCATCGGCGAAGGATTAAATCAGGAAGCTATAGAAGGATATTGGGGAAAATCGAAGCCTTGAGTAAATTTTCTCTATATTTTCTCCCCTCTCTGTGGTATTCTCTTATAGGGCACTTCATTTTCTTAAGTGTCCACCGTATATTGATTAATTTACGAAGGAGAATTTCAAAAAATGAAACGCATTGGCTTCGACAATGACAAGTACCTGTCTATGCAGTCCGCACACATCAGGGAACGTATCGAACAATTTGGAGATAAACTGTATCTGGAATTTGGCGGCAAATTATTTGACGACTATCATGCCTCCCGCGTACTTCCGGGATTTGCACCGGACAGCAAATTACAGATGCTCTTACAGCTTGCAGATCAGGCAGAAATGATCATCTCGATCAACGCCGCTGATATCGAGCGCAATAAGATCCGTCACGATCTGGGAATCACATACGATCAGGATGTTATCCGTCTGATCGATGTATATAAAAAGAAAGGGCTGTATGTCAGCAGCGTGGTTATCACACGATATGCCGGACAGCCATCTGCCGATATTTTCCAGAAGAAACTGGAAGCGATCGGCATCAAGGTCTACCATCACTATTCCATCGAGGGTTATCCGAATAACATTGACTATATCGTAAGTGATGAGGGCTATGGAAAAAATGATTATGTAGAGACAACCCGTCCGCTTGTCATTGTTACCGCACCGGGTCCGGGAAGCGGCAAGATGGCGACCTGTCTGTCACAGCTGTACCATGAGAACAAGCGTGGCATCAAAGCCGGCTATGCCAAATTTGAAACTTTCCCGATCTGGAATATCCCACTTAAGCATCCGGTCAATCTGGCTTATGAAGCCGCTACCGCAGACTTAAACGATGTCAACATGATCGATCCTTTCCATCTGGAAGCTTATGGTGAAACAACCGTCAACTACAACCGTGATATCGAGATCTATCCGGTTCTGGCTTCCATGTTCGAAGGAATCTATGGATACTGTCCATACAAATCTCCAACCGATATGGGTGTAAATATGGCGGGAAACTGCATCATTGACGACGAAGCCTGCAGAGAAGCGTCCAAGCAGGAAATTATCAGACGATATTACCAGTCTCTGAACCGTTTCGTCAAAGACGAAGCGACCAAAGACGAAGTATACAAACAGGAACTTATCATGAAGCAGGCAAAGATCACTGTCAATGATCGTGCTGTTGTTCCGGTTGCAAATAACCTTGCGCAGGAAAATGGTTCCGCCGCCGCAGCCTTAGAACTGCCGGACGGAACGATCGTTACCGGTTCCACTTCCGATCTGCTCGGTCCTGCATCTGCTGTATTATTAAATGCAATTAAGGTACTTGGAAACATTGATAAGAACACGCATCTGATCTCACGTACCTTTATAGAACCGATCCAGCACTTAAAGACCGGATACCTCGGCAGCAAGAATCCTCGTCTTCATACCGACGAAGTTCTGATCGCATTATCCATGTGTGCTGTATCCGATCCAAATGCAAAGCTTGCATTAGAACAGCTTCCAAAGCTGTCCGGCTGCCAGCTCCATGTATCATCGATCCTGTCCACGGTCGACATGACAACCTTTAAGAAGCTCGGCATCGAACTTACAAACGAAGCCGTATATGAAGGTGCTGCTACGCAGGAGAATGCATAAAGAATCATTAAAAAGCCAGATAAACACAATAACTAATGTTTATCTGGCTTTTTTATCCTATAACGCTCTTTTTATAACCGCATATTTAACAATATCCTGCATGTCCTGATAACTATCCAACACCATATCACGGACACCCCTACTTCTTCAGAAAATGCTCCCGGTTCGGAAATTCCTGTCGAAAGGCCTCAAGTGCAGCCTGCCGGAATACCGCAAACTCCTTATCCATATGAAGCATGTGCGGCGTGGCAAATACGATCGTGCTGATCTGATCTGCGATCTTCTTTGCTACACTTTCATCGGATAACTGCCCCATGCCAAATACGACAGAAGTAAATCCACGACCGTTCTTACTGACCCCGATCAGCTTCAGGAAAGCATTTTTTATCTCATAGAATACCATCTCCTGCTTCTCGATATCCAGATTGTCATAGCTTCCGAGGAATAAACCTGTCAGAACTTCCGCAGCCTGCTTTCTTTTCTGTGCGCCAAGGCTCATGCCACCACCTTCTGCGATATATTTCATCTGCATCAGATAGCCCACAAATGCATCATTCTTTGGTTTTCGTTTGCCATACCGGGCAATCCAGAGTTTCTCTCGGAATTCATCCAATTCATCCTTCGGATCTCCTGTATGTTCCTTTAGAAATGCCTGTCGTTTCTCAGCATCAATTTCATTATAAAAAGATTCAATCCATATATCCTGCATTTATGCTAACCTCCTGCTACATAGTTATTTTTTCAAAAACTCATCCACATTATTGACATCGACCTTACGGTACTGTGCCATATAATACCGTTCATCCTCAAGTCCTAATACGCTCACATCATTTCCACGGAACAAGGCTACTGCAATCAGTGCAATCTTTCTCGCCTGAGCTTCTCTGTCATTATAGACAGTTCCTTGCATAGTGCCAAGCCGAACAGCTTCCAACGCATCATCTAATCCATCGATACCGAAGATAACCGGATAATCACTCTGCATATATCCGACATTCTTATAAGCCTCGACTGCACCGAGTGCCATCTCATCATTATTGGAAATAACCATCTCTATCTGATCCCCATATTGACTGATCAACTGGCTCATTCGGTTCTCTGCCTGCGCGCGGTTCCAGTCTGCAAACTGATAGGTCAGTTTCTCAAGCTTCACACCATTTTCAAGAATGGTCTTTACCGAACAGTCTGTCCGGCTGATCGCATCCTGATGTCCGGCTTCACCTTCTAAGAGTACATACTGGATCTTACCATCCTGATTGCGATCCACCTCCGGATGATTCTTTATATATTCCGCAGCAATCTCACCCTGCATCTCGCCGGACTGTGCTGCATCACATCCAACATAATACAGCCTATCCCATTGCAGCAGATCCTCTCTTACCGGCTCTCTGTTAAAGAAAATCACCGGAATATTATTCTGTCTTGCGAGTCTTATAATATTTGACGGAGCAGTTCGATCGACCAGATTTACACAAAGTACATCGCATCCGGCATCGATCATTTCCTCCACCACTTCATCCTGTTCCTGCTGACTGTTATCTCCGCTTCTGACTGATACGATAACCTTCATATCACTTGCTTCTAATGCTTTCAGATCCTCCTTCAATATATCTGTCATTGCGTTGATAAACGGATCATCCGGCGTATATGTAACAACGCCGACCCGCAGAGTTCTGTCTTTCTGATTTTTCCTGCTGTCGCAGGATACCAGAGACATCATAACTGCCAATATGCATATACAGGCTATTATTTTTCTTGTTTTCTTTCTATTCATACGAATATAAAAACCTTTCTGTCTCTTCCGAAAACAGGTCATCCTTATAGATTACCCGTATCGCTTCTTCATGACTTTTTAATGTATATAATGGTCGTCCAAGTTCCTTTGCGATCTCATTTACACTCTCATAACCGATGCTGTACCCATCCGGTACAACAAGGCATTTAATCTTGTTGTAATCAAGCAGGGCAACGGACTTCATGCTTGTACCTACCCCATATATCTCTGCCCCTTTATAATACCCATTTTCAGCATTTTCACCGAGTGTATCAAGAGCTTCTGTATCCATAGCTGCTATATAATCAACCGCTTCCAGGGAATCAACCGCCTTACAGGTATCTTTACCGCTATTCTGATTATACGTCCAGACAAGCTCACAGTTATATCCTGCAAGTGCATCGGTAAGTCCCTTTACACGGCTGACACTTGCCTCAGTCTCTGCCCGTCCGACAATCACTCCGACCTTCTTGCCTGCCTGATTATCTGTATCATTTTTTATGATCTGCCTGCCGAGAGTATAGCCGATCTGATAGTTATCCGGCTTTATCGTTACAAATCCGGTCGATTCTGTGTCATCTGCCATATATGCATCCTCCGTTATCAGAACAAAGGTCTCTTTCTCCGCCTGCAAAGACGCAAGCATATCTTTTGTATCTGTTCCGGGAGCAGGACAGATGATAAATGCATCCACGTCATTTTCAAGCTGTTCATCAATCAGCTCTTTTTCATCATCTGCACTTACGATCTCATCTGTATTACAGATGATCAAATGAATGTTATTTACCTGCGCAGACTGCTTCAGTCCATTAACCAGGCCTTCCCATCTGGTATTACCGGAGTCCGGAAGAATAACTGCCACACGTTTCTGCGGATTATCTTCCCGAAAAATCCGGTTGATAAATATACCGGCAATGGCAATCAGGATCAGCTCTGCTATGAGGAAAGTAATTCTATTTCTCTTCATCTGTCACTCTCCCCTTTCCATAATTTTGTGTTTCAAGCTGTTCCCGATTCTCCTCTGTATATGGAATAGCCGGTATGTGGATCACAATCCTCGTACCCTCGTCCGGCTCACTGTAAACCTCCAGACCATATTCATTTCCAAACATCAACTGAATTCTGGAATGAACATTGATCAGGCCGACACCGGAACCATGTTTTGGTACTTTGTTATTATCTTTTAATATATTCTCTACGATGTCCTCATTCATTCCCATACCATTATCTTCTACGGAAATATATATATCGTCGTCCTTTTTCTCTCCCCGGATCGTGATTTTGCCGCTGTCATCCTCATCCATATTCCCTACACCATAATAAATGGCATTTTCAAGAATCGGCTGAACGATCAGCTTTACTGTACAGTACTCATTAATCTCTTCATCAATATCAAATTCGATCTGAAAACGCTCCTTATATCGAACTTTTTGAATATTCATATAACTTCTGCTATGTTGGATCTCATCCGATATTCTGATCACCGTTCTGCCCTTTGACAGACTGATACGGAGCAGCTTTGCAAGCTCTGAGATCATAAACACCGCATCCAGGTTCTTCTTTGCTTCTACCATCCATGTGATGGATTCCAGGGTATTGTAGAGGAAATGCGGATTGATCTGGCTCTGCAGCGCATCCATCTCACTCTTTCTTCGTTCCGTCTGTTCCCGTATGATCTCCTGCATCAAAGCTTCGATCTGTTCATAGGATTTCTGAACGGAATATCCCAGATGACGGATCTCGGACGATCCACCGATGTAGATATCTGTCGGACCACCTGCCTCATATGCTTTGACTGATTCATTTAACTTCAGAATCGGCCTGGATATCTTCTTCGAAATAATACGGTTCACACCTAAAAGCATCATCATAAGAATGATAACTGTTGTAATGATATAATACCGGAACCGGTTGATGCTCGCGATCTGTACACTTTCCGGAACTACACCGACCACCTTCCATCCGGTATAAGCAACACTATTTACGATCACATTGCTTGTCCTGCCATTGACCGTAAGTTCATATGTTCCATCCTCATAGGTTGCTGCATCCCTGTATTCTTCTTTGAAATATCCTCTGTCCATATCGGTTCCGCGCGGATGATAGATCATCTGACCATCACGGTTGCACAGGTAATAATAGATGCCATTTGACGCATCGTTGATCCGTGCCAATGTATCCTCTATCACCGAATATTTCATATCGACCAGAAGGACACCACTTCCCGGCTGCTCACCATCGTTGATATCAACTGAACGGCTGAGAGATACAACCCAGTAATATCGATATGTGCCATCGACAAACAGATTCTGGATATGCGGTATAGAGAAATGAATATTCTCGATATCTGCCTCTGCATCCTGATACCAGTCCTGCTCCGACGGTTCCACAGCATCCTTCTGTACCGTGACCGGTTCTGCCGTAAGAAGATTCCCTTTATCATCATATAGCGCCATACTCTGGATCTTATCGGCATTGATCTCATATAACAGACTGAACTGCCGGTTAAAATCCCGGCTGGAAATATCATATTCCTGAATAATATTATAATTCACCGCATTCGTGATCTGACGCACATTTAACAGATCTGCATCCAGCTTTTCAACAGTATTTTCCACCATGTTTTCCGTATTCGTGACTGCAGTCTGCTTAATCGCCATCTTAAAACGATTATACAACAGCAGGCCCATGATAACTGTTGTAATGATCGTCAGGGCAGTAAGCACCGTCATAATGATCGACTGAATATCAAAACCTATAAATCTGCCGTGATAAAACCACCCCCGAAGACGTCCGATAATAGAACTTTCATTTTTCTTCTTTTTATTCTTTCTTATATTCTTCAACACGCTTCCCCTTATTTATCCTTTATTTTTTCAGATGCTCCGTTCTGTATTTGGATGGCGAAACCCCAAAACGCTTCTTAAATACATAACTGAAATAATTTGCATCAAGATAACCGACCCGCTCTGCAATCTGATAACTTTTCTCATTCGTTTCGAGAATCAGTTCTGCCGCATGATCCATCCGGTAATCGGTCAGATATGTTACAAATGCCTTTCCTGTCTCTTTTTTAAATACACTGGAAAAATAAGAATTCGATACTCCAAGTGCCGAGCACACGGTATCCAGGGAAAGATTCGGCTCCATATACCTGTCATGCACCAGATTCTGCGCATCTGTAACCATACGTCTCGATGTACTGTTTCTGGCATTTTTCAGCTCCTCACTGATGGCTTTTGCCGAATCGATCATCCACGCGGTTAATGTGCTTTCATCCATCTCCGGTACACGTTCGTATGGATTTCCGACATTACCGCAAAACTCATTAAAATCGATAAAATTATTAGCACAGAATCGATAAAATGCTCCCACCATCTCCATAATCGCAAGGTTATACTGGTTCACGGTCTGCGCATTATTATGAAGCTTCTCCACTTCCTTCCGCACCGACTGTTCAAGTGTCTCCGGTACTCCCAGATGAATAGCCTTGAACAGATCATGCATCTTTGTATCCTCCGGCTGGATCAGGATCTCCTGCTCCTTCGGTGCA
The DNA here is from genome assembly GCF_025567345.1 of Coprococcus ammoniilyticus. Taxonomy (NCBI): domain Bacteria; kingdom Bacillati; phylum Bacillota; class Clostridia; order Lachnospirales; family Lachnospiraceae; genus Coprococcus; species Coprococcus ammoniilyticus. The sequence goes on along the minus strand of NZ_JAOQJS010000006.1, from coordinate 105,087 downwards.
ATCTCACCAATATTGATCGCACGGCTCGTTCCATATAATACACGATAAGAAACTGCTTCTCTTGCTCCATCATAAGAAGAATTAACGCTGATCAGATTATCACAGACTCTTCCGATTCCCGCAGTCACAACAGCTCCCATAACACGATATGCCCATTTGCAGAATCGGTCACAGGCATCTGTAAATGCAACTACCATTTCTTCCGTTTCCAGTTCTATGATCATAAGTGCATTTCCCAGATATGTGAACATATGATTCTTCCATTCCGGTGCTAAACGATCCTTGATCTCATGCTCGACTGACATGGCAAGCAGCAATGGATTCATACCATCCGGAACATGATGCTCCGAGGTATGAAAGATCGCGCAGCAATAATACGGTCCTTTCATATCAATCTGATACGCTTTCAAAAACTTCTCGCAATATTCTTCATTTACACGACCCTCGATCAACGAAACAAACAGATTCGTCTGAAGCACCGGAAGGGAATCCTTCAGATAATTCTCAAGCTTTGTTACATTCAGACGTTCTTCTCTCTCCTTATCCAGAGTCTTTTTCAACCGTTTCATACATTCCGTAAGCTCCAGAGCATTGATCGGCTTCAGCATATATTCCTCTACTTCCAGATGAACAGCTTCCTTCGCATATTCAAACTCATCAAATCCTGTAAAAATGATGATATGGATATTCTGATATTCTTTATTCAATCTTCTGGCAAGCTCCAGTCCATCCATATACGGCATCTTGATATCGGTTATCACGACATCCGGCTGCTGCTTCTCCACAAGCTCCAGAGCTTTCACGCCGTTTGTCGCACTTCCAACAACTTCAAATCCTAATATATCCCAATGAATCCTCTGTTCGATCGCATCGATTACTTCCACCTCATCATCGACGAGTACCACTTTATAATTATCCATATCTCATTCCTCTTCTATTCTTTCTATCTGTTCCTTATTATAACAAATCCACGTTCAGAATGAACCCCAAAATCCCGTTTTACCATATATATATCCAAATAAAATAACAGCGTACTCCTGATATTTTAAAAGCCGCTCCGTTCAGTCTGGAACTTGCATCTGTCAGCCTGACAGAAAGCACATCAAAGACGAACGGAGCGGCTTTTGATTTATATCGTTTTTTTGTGAGCGATTATTACATTTCCTTACTTCTTCTGTACATACTTGAGACAGTCAAGAGTTACAGCCGCAAGGATGATGATACCTTCGAAAATGAACTGAAGGTTTGTATCAATACCAAGGATTGTAAGTGAGTATGTTAATGATGTGAAGATAAGTACACCAGTTACAACGCCGGAGATCTTACCGATACCACCTGTAAATGATACACCACCAACTACACAGGCTGCAATGGCATCCATATCCCAGCCCTGTCCATAAGCGGCACTACCGGAACCTACCATTCTGTTACATTCAAGCCATGAACCGAATCCGTAAAGGATACCTGCAAGGATGAATGCGCCAAGTGTTACTTTGAATACTGAGATACCTGAAACTGCTGCTGCTTCCGGGTTTCCACCTACAGCGTACAGATTCTTACCAAATGTTGTCTTGTTCCAGATGAACCATACAACAATGATTGCTACGATCGCCCAAAGAATAATCGATGGGAAGCTGCCAAATGTAGGGATGAACATGGTAGGGATTGAAGAATCAATCGCACCGAATGATACACCCTTTGTTGCGTATGTTACTAAACCAAAGATAATCAGCATGTTCGCCATGGTTGAGATGAATGGATGCATCTTGTACTTCGCCATGAAGAAACCTGCGATACTTGCAAATACTGTTGTAAGAATTACACAGGCTACCAGTGCAAGAATTGCTCTAGGAGCGGCCGGAATATTTGAGAAATCAAAGATATGTCCGAATACGCCACCTGTGTTAGGGCCGTTATGCATGATGATAGTTGCTGTAACCATACCCATACCTACCATACGTCCGATGGAAAGGTCAGTACCTGTAAGTAAAATCAAACCGGCAACACCGAGTGCAAGGAACATTCGAGGAGATGCCTGCTGTAAGATATTCAGGATATTGGTAACGGTTAATAACTGTGTATTCTTAACGATTGGTGTGATAATACAAAGTGCAATGAAGATCAGGATGATTACGATATACAGACCGTTCTTATAAAGGAACTGTGATGTATTAAATGTGTATTTGTAATTCTCGATCTTCTGAGCCTGCTTCTGACCAAATGTGTATTTGGACATCCGTAAGAGGTCGATCAGATGGAACTTATGTGCAAATGCATCATGCTTTCTGTCCTTGATCTCCTGTAATCTGGATTCGTGAGACATCTGTGCATCAAATAATCTGTTCTTATATACATATTTCTCATCTTTGATCTCGTCTGCAGCGGACAGCTTGGCAAGTGTCTGTTCGTGCTCTGTCTTGATCGTTGCACGAACCTTCTCATAAGCTTCGTTTTCTGCTGCTTTTTCTGCCTCGCAGCTTGCAACTACTTTATCATAATATTTGCTGTTATAATTCTCGGAAAGGTACTTTTCTGCTTCTGCGATCAACTTGGATACCTTATCCTTGTTTGCTGCTTCCACACTCTTTGCCTTTTCAAGTCCAGACTTTGCTGCTGCAACTGCTTTTGCTCTCTCATCCTTTGATAAGTTCTTGTCTTCCTTCGCAATTGCGATCTGGTTCTTATAGCTCTGAACCTTGTCAGATCCGTCTACACGAAGTGCATCGATCTGTGACTGTATTTTTCCTACATATTCATCAATCGGCTTCAAAAGCGCTGCTTCTGCATCAGCCGAAAGGATCTTACTTTTATCTGCCATAACCAAAACTCCTCTCTATTACAAATATTTCGCACTAAGTCTTAATAATTCTTCCTGGTTGGTCTCTTTTGTATTTACGATTCCTGCAAGATGACCGTTCGACATAACACCAATACGGTTTGTGATACCAAGGATCTCAGGCATCTCTGAGGATACAACGATAATTGTTTTACCTTGCTTTGCCATATTGATGATCAGTTCATAGATCTCGTACTTGGCACCTACATCGATACCTCTTGTAGGATCATCCATCATAAATACATTAGGAGAACGCTCCAGCCATTTACCGAAGATAACCTTCTGCTGGTTACCACCGGAGAGGTTTGCGATCATATCGTCCGGTCCCATACATTTTGTATGCATGACCTTGATCTCCTCTGCGGTTGCACGAACCATATCGTCATGGCTAAGTGCGATTCCGCTCTTATAGTGATTCATATTTGCAATTGTTGTATTAAATGTGATATCTGCTTTCAGGAAAAGTCCGTTTGCTTTTCTTTCCTCTGTGATCAGGGCAAAACCATGATCCATGGCATCCTTTGGTGATGAGAAGTTCATCATCTTGCCGTTATAAAGTACATTTCCTGCTGCTCTTGTACGCATACCGAATATGGTTTCAAGGAGCTCTGTACGACCTGCACCTACCAGACCATACAGTCCGAAAATCTCACCCTTCTTAACATCAAATGTGATGTTCTGGAGCTTTGGTGCATACTTTGTTGACAGGTTCTGTACGGAGAGAACTGTCTCACCGGGCTCATTGTCTACAGGTGGAAATCTATTGTCAAGAGAACGACCAACCATTGCGGAGATCAGTTCGTTCATGTTTGTGTCCTTACTGTCTTTTGTCATTACCAGACTACCATCTCGAAGAACGGATATCTGGTCACAGATCTCGAAGATCTCATCCATTTTATGTGATATATAAATCAGGGAAATTCCCTGCTCTTTTAACTGTCTCATCATCTTGAACAGCTTTGCAACCTCAGGTGCTGTCAGTGAGGATGTAGGCTCATCAAGTACAATTACTTTTGAGTTGTAAGAAATAGCCTTTGCGATCTCACACATCTGACGCTGCGATACTGACATTTTCTTCATCGGCTGTGTCAGATTTACGGTAATACCGAGCTTTCTGAACAAATCCGAAGCTTCTTTTTTCATTCTGCCCTCATCGATCACACCGAGGGAATTCTTTGGGTAACGTCCCAGGAACAGGTTGTCCACAACGCTTCTTTCAAGACACTGGTTAAGCTCCTGATGAACCATTGCAACTCCGTTTTCAAGGGCATCCTTTGGACCTGAGAAGTTTACTTCTTTACCATCTAATATTATAGTTCCTTCGTCCTTCTGATAGGTTCCGAAGAGACATTTCATCATTGTCGATTTTCCGGCACCGTTCTCACCCATAAGACCCATGATCGAGCCCGGTTTCACATTCAGGTTAATGTGATCCAGAACCTTGTTTCTACCGAATGACTTGCTCATGCCCTGAATCGATAAGATGTATTTATTCTTATCTTCTGCCATATCTCTACTTCCCTTTCTTAGTAAAAGAAGGGTATCAAATCTTGTATCTGACACCCCTCTGAGTTAAATCATTATTGCCTGCCGATCCGTTATCTTATTTGTTAAGAAGTGTTGTGTATGATGCTGCATTATCTGTCTTAACCATGTTGATCGCAAATGCGTCATATTCGCCCGGGTTACCAAGACGGTTTGTAATGTTAGACTCTGTCTGACCATCACCACCGATGTAATCTACTTTCAGGTTGAGCAGATCATCGTAATTCTCAAGAAGTGGCTGGTATGTTGAGCTTAAGAAGTTATCTGAAGCGTTGTAGATATCAAGCCATACTTTCTTTGTTGGGCTCTTGCTTGAATCAAGCTGTTTTGAAACCTTGTCATAAACCTTTGTTGAATCTGTGAAATCCTGATAGTTTTCAGCAGTTACTGCTACGTTTAATGCGTAGTATGATCTTTCTTCTTCGCTGTATCTGTAATCTTCACCTTCTGTTAAGCAGTTACCTGCTTCATCAGGTGTACCGATACCTGTATCAACGTCTACACCATCAAGTGCGTTACGAAGAACTCTGAGTGTTAAGTAAGCCTGAACATCTGCATGCTGTGAAATTGTTCCGCCGTAACCTTCTGCAATAGCTGCTACTGCATCGCTGTTAGCATCGTATCCAAATGTAGGAACCTTGTTATCCTTTGCCCATGCATTGAACATTGACATTCCCATACCATCGTTATTTGAAACAACTACATCAATCTGATCACCGAATGAAGCTGTCCATGTTCCGATAGCGTTTCCTGCTGTTGCTGCATCCCATGTAGCACCTGCTGAGTTCTTCATTTCCTGTGAAGCAAGCTCACGGATTGTATATGTCTTACCATCTACATCAAGCTTTGCATCCTGAACAACTTTTGCTGATCCGTCTACGTTTGTACCTGCAGGTGTTGAATCAACTGCACCATTTGCATCAACTCCTGTGCCAAGTGCTGAACGAACACCACGAGTACGAGCGATTGAGTCATTGTGTCCGATATCACCGATTGCTAAAACGTATCCGATAACGCCATCACCGTTACGGTCAATTGTTGCTGCATTTGCTTTGATATAATCAAGTACCATCTGACCCTGAAGCTCAGCACCCTGGTTAGCATCGAAGCCTACATAATAAGTATCTTTGTTGAAGCTTAATGCTTCCTTATCAAGTTCTCCTGTTGAGCTGTTGGATGGCTGACGGTTGAACCAGCAAAGTGGCTTATCCTTATTTGCAACTCCGCTTGAGCTGCTTCCGCCTGATCCGCCTGATCCGCCTGATCCACATCCTACCATTGATAATGCAAGTGTTGCTGCTGCAACGACAGCTATAATTTTTTTCTTTCTCATATTTCATTCCTCCTGTTTGTACATTTTGTTTATTTTTCGCTCTGTCTCATTGACTAAATTCATTATAATGTGACAAGCAGGAAGAAAGAATAGAATATTTTTGGATTTATTAGCAATTTTTTTGGATTTATTAATATTTTTATGTTTATTTTGACGAACCAGTCTATATGTTCTGATAATAATTCATATATTATTTTACTTTTCTTTGTAATATAACTGACAATGGCAGTATCCCTCAAACTCCGGATCATTGATCTGATCCCGAAATTCTTTACAGATACATTTATTCTCCGGTATCCTTTCAAGCCTGCACGGACAATATCCATCCTTCCTTTTTAGTCCTTCTTTTACAGCTGCAACTATTTCTGTATTATCATTGAATCGTACTTTTCCCATTATTAATCCTCTATTGATCTGAATTCTCTTGATATTTTCAGTCTATCATGAAGCAGCTCCGCATTCTACAACAGATTTCATTTTTTGCATCCGCTACATGAAATGTCACTATATGTGCATGAAATGTCCGTCGATCTGATCAGAACTATGCTATAATGAACCCAGGTCAATGAGTACGCCTGTACAAATGACGATCAACGACCGGCTTATCATATATTTGTTAAGCCATGATAAGGAGTAGATTTTTTGATACATATAGCGATTTGTGACGACAGTAAACAGGAGCGGCAGATACTGGCAGCGCTTTTCAAACGATATCAGGAGCTTCATGCCACACCGCTTCAGATTCATATATTTCAAAATGGCTTCTCATTACTGGATGCCATCGATCAAGGAAAACAATTTGATATTACGATCCTGGACATTTTAATGCCCGGAGAAAACGGAATTGAGATTGCGAGAAATATCAGAGCTTCCGGAACAGATACCGAGATCATCTTCCTGACAAGTTCTCCGGAATATGCGGTAGACAGCTACGAAGTAAAAGCTCAGAACTATCTGTTAAAACCGGTAACCGAAGAAAAATTTTTTGCCTCCATAGATTCCATTCTTGCCGAACTGGATGAGAAAGATACCGCAAGCTTCATCATTTATACAACAGAGAAGCAGTACAGCCGGATCCGAGTATCCTCTCTGGTCTATGGTGAGGTCACACACAGAACCATCACCTTACATCTGGCAGATCAGACCATGATCTCTGCCGTAATGACCTTTACGGAATTTCAGGATATTCTGAAAGCCTATCCGGACTTTATATATCCACACCGTTCTTATGCGGTAAATATGAATTACATTCAATATGTTACGAAAAGCGATATCATCCTGACAGACGGTCAGAAGATTCCGCTTTCCAGAAATAACTACACGAAGATTTCGGAACAGTTTTTAAATTTTGCCTATACAAACTCTTTTGGGAAATAAGGAGACAATGATATGAGTTTTCTCTGCGACAGTATTTATTTTATTACCGTATTCCTCTTTGGTACAGTAGCAAGCATATGTTTTACCGGTGTTCCTTTTAACCGGAAAAACATACTCACTCTGTCTGTTTTCTGTGCCCTCGACGGAATACTTCAGATCATTTCTTTCGCCGTCTTCGGACAGGAGATTTCCCGAGGGCTGTATCCGGTCGTTGTACATCTTCCGTTGGTGCTTTTTCTCTGGCTGATATACAAATGCTCATGGATCACTTCGATCGTCAGTGTCTTGACTGCCTATATGTGCTGTCAGATCCCTCTCTGGTGCGGACTGGCGGTTCGCTTATTTTCTGACAATAAGATCATCTATACGATCGTTTATGTAGGATGTGCCTTTGTAACCTTTTATTTCCTATACCACTATGAATCAAATCTGGCGCAGCATTTTATGCCAAAAGCAAATAAATCCGTCTATATTCTTGGCATCCTTCCTCTCTGCTACTATCTTTTCGATTATGCCTCTACGATTTATACCGATATGCTTTATACCAGCAACGAATTTGTAGTTCAGTTTATGCCGTCCATTTGCTGCATTTTCTATTTTGTTTTTATCTTTTATTACTATCATAAACTGGAAGAACAAGAACAGGCAGAACGCTTGGCAGAATCTCTTCATATGCAGCTTATACATGCTGCCATTGATCTGAATCATATGCGCACCATGCAGACACAGGCAGCCTCCTACCGTCATGATATGCGCCATCATTTTACTTATTTGCAGGCACTTGCAGGAACCGGGAATCTGGATAAGATTCAGGAATACATACAAACCGCCCAATCCGACTTAGATGCGATCACTCCAAAACGCTTCTGTTCAAACGAGCTGATCAATCTGCTTCTGTCCGCCTATGATACTAAAGCGGAATCAGAGGGCATCTCCCTGCTAGTTCAGGCTTCTATCCCTGCGGAACTTCCTCTGTCCGACACAAAGCTATGTGCGATTCTGTCAAATGCTCTGGAAAATGCGCTCCATGCATCGATCGAAACAGAGGAAAAATTCATACAGGTTCAGCTCGCCGAACGGAATCAGACGCTTCTGATCCAGATCAGCAATCCGTTTATCGGAACGGTTTCTTTTGAAAATGGATTGCCTGTCTCCACGCAGACAGGACATGGTTTCGGAACTAAGAATATTGCTGCGATCGCGGACTCCTATCATGGACAGTTCCAGTTCTTTGCAAAAGACGAGATCTTCACCGTCAGAGTATTACTGCCACTGGTAGAAACCTGATACTTCTTACTCTGTCCGTCCAAAAAGCTCATATATGATCACATCACGCTATGATCAGCAACCAGCCATCATTCTCAGCTTCATTTTTCCATTTTACAAACAAATGTACAATATAGAGATAGCCATGCAACTATTTTCTTTGTTCATCATTTTCCTTCGAACTGCCTTCATTTGCCTTTGCCATCCGTATGAGTTTTTCAAAGGATTGAGCAAAACGTAAATCATCATCTTCTGTACGTTTTCTCGGTCCTTTCATATGATGCTTATGACAACTTCGCCTTGTTTTCTTGTTAAGATGCCGTTCCATCAGCATCTGGTCAATATTTTCATTTGTATACCACTTACCGGATTGATGAATGGCATATGCCCCTTTACCAAGTGCCATAGCAGCAACGCCATAGTCCTGTGACACTACGATATCCCCTTTATGGCATATGCTGATCAGCTTATAATCTACTGCATCCGCACCGGCACCAACCACTATAACTTCACTGTAATCAGAATACAGCACATGGTTCGTGTCACACAAAAGTGTAGTTGGTATATTATATTTTTCTGCGATCGTCTCAACAATGTCCACTACCGGACACGCATCTGCATCAACAAATATCTGCATTATTATTTCTCCATCTAAATCATCCTTATCAGCCTTCACCCACTTAAGGAAAGCCTTATTCGCAAAATCAAATAAGCCTAATGAAATTCCATAAAGATTACACTATATTTTTAATCCAATTTTTTTACAAATGCCTTAATCATAAATGCACAGAAATACGGAAACGTATATATATTGTTTACATATCCAACATTAAAATCACCAAACTTAATTCCGTTTTTTATATCACTGTAATTTTCATTTTTTATCAGCGAAGACAAAGATTTTGATCTGGCGTTGTTTGATTTAACTTCTACCGGCAGCAACTCACTTTTTGATCTGACAAAAAAATCTTCCTCTAAAGTTGAGTTTTCTTTTTTATAGTAAAATAACCCCAATTTCTGTTTAATAAAGGCTTCAGCTACAAAATTTTCATATAACGCGCCCTTATAAACACCAAGGTTCTTATTTACACGTAAATCCTCCTGCGCTTCTTCATCAAGTGCAGAAATCAGTAATCCCGTATCCGGATAATACAACTTAAATTTTCCTTCATCTACATTTCCTTTAAGTGGCAGCTCAGGATACCCAAGGCACTGACACTCTATAATAACTCCTGCATCAATTAACCATTCAATGCAACCGGTATATTCCCTTGATCTGGCATTTTTATCTATTTTATTAAACTGAAACTTCTTATTTTCTTTCGCTAACTGAGAGGGCACACTTCTATATATACTTATGATTTTTGCCTGATCCAGCCCTTCTGCATATTTACGAACATCCTCCTCATAATCAAGCCTGATCTGTTCTTGCACAGCAGTCGATCCGGAAAATGTACCTGTTTCTATATACCCTCTGATTACATCCGGCATTCCACCTAATACACAGTAATCCAGAAACAACGCCTTATACACATTTAACTCCGTTTCGTTAAATGGTTTGAGTTCAGTCATATGCCTTAAAATGTCATCAATGTGTTTCTGCGTATATCCTTTTGCCCACAAAAATTCTTCAAAGTCCATAGAATACATTTCATAATCTGTTTTGTTTCCAACGCTATTACTATGAATCTTTTTATAATTAATCCCAAGCATAGAACCACTGCAAATAATATCAAACCTTCTGTCTATATTAAATGATTTCAAACATGTGGCTACATCCGGATATTCCTGTATTTCATCAAAAATTATAACTGTCTCCCCAGGAACAAATTTCAAATTTGGATCAACCAAAGAAATATTCTTTATTACCGTGTCTACATCATAGCCATCACTTACAATTGCACGAAATCTTTTATCCAACACAAAATTTATATATACAACATTTGCATAGACATTACCTGCAAAATGTAATATAGACTCTGTTTTTCCAATCTGTCTTGCACCTTTTATGATTAATGGTTTATGCGATATATCTTCTTTCCAATTCAATAAAAAGTCATCTATTTTTCTCTTAAAATACATACTTCTACCTCCTCACAGAATACTATATCACATAATTATAGCTTTTACTAACTTCTTTTTCACATTTTATGAGCGTATATAATTATTAAAATCACATTTTATTATTGCATTCCGCCTATATCACAAATGGGACACATTTACTGCTGCGTCCCTGCTCGCTTATTTATTTTTCTCCCTACCCTTTTTTTCTTTGATTTTCTGCAATATTTCTAAATATCTTTCTTGAGATAAGATAAGTTTATCATCCATTAATTTTATTATTTCCTTAAGAACACACGCAAAATCATTAATCTCTGTTGTTTTCCCTTCAAATACCCGTACAAAAACGCCTTCATTCTTTAAAAAGCACACCACTTCTCCATCACCATTAATTTCCCCAATTATAACCAATCCTTCTGGTACATATTCAGAATGGAATTCATTCGGTCCCCAAAATGTTGCTGTATTACCTGCTATACGACATTTTCCTGAAAATCTAAGCCACTCCTTATATGATCCTGGTATTTTCGCTCTGTTTCTCTCCTCCCAATTTATCATCTCTTCTTCCTAATAATATGTGGTATATATGATTATTTTTTTGTTCACCAGCCACATATTATAGGAAATGGAATTATGAGTCAATGCACTTTTGAATGATTACACTGTCCAAATGTTAGATTGTACAAAAAAGAAGACCGGAAACTCTCCGGTCTTCAGGGTTAAGGGAAAATTTTATGTGAAAAATTGTAGTACACTTACTTTACTGCGAGTCTCTCAAATGTCTCGCTCTCTTCAGGAATCGATCTGAGTCCTCCGCGCTTCTCGACACACAGGCTCGCCACCGCATTTCCATATCTTGCAAATTCTTCAAGCTCGTCTATACTGAATTCCTCCAGGCTCTTGTCCGCCCTTATAAGCTGCGATACAAATGCCCCCCAGAACGAATCTCCAGCTCCGGTTGTGTCGACCACATGGCTGACAAATCCAGGAACTTTTCTGCTGCCATCCCTGCTGCATATCAGCACACCCTCACTTCCCAGGGTGACCGCAACAAGTCTGACGCCTGTTCCAAGGAGATACTCCGCAGCCTCCTTCGGATCTTCAAATGGTGTGAGGAGTGCCGTCTCCTCATCCGAAAGCTTCATTATATCTACAAGCGGGAGAATACTCTTCATTCTCTCCATCGCATTTTCTCTGTTGTCCCACAGCGGCTCTCTGTAATTTGGATCATAGGATATCACCGCTCCGTATTTTCTCGCCTCTCTCACCGCCTGGAATGTGGTGGTTCTGGCCGGTTCATCCGTGAGAGACAGCGAACCTATATGGAACACCTTTGTGTCTCTTAGCAGGTCGGCATCCACTTCCTTGTAACAGAGCATTGTGTCCGCTCCCGGCTTTCTGGCAAATGAGAATTCACGCTCTCCGTTCTCATCCAGAGTGACAAATGCCAAAGTGGTAAATACCGTGTCATCGACAACTATACCTCTGGTATCTATTCCTGCCTGCTTTGCCGTCTCAATAAGGAAATTGCCATGCATGTCATCCCCGACCTTTCCTATAAACGCGGTCTTAAGTCCGGCCTTGCTGACTGCCGTGAGCATATTTACCGGAGCGCCTCCTGGATTCTGCTCGAAGAGCTTCATCCCGGAATCACTGCTTCCGGCAGGGGTAAAGTCTATCAGGAATTCACCAAGAGCCACAACATCATATTTCTTTTCCATGTTGGATCCTCCTTGTGAATTTTACTTTCCTGTGATCTCTATGTCATAGAATTCTACTCTTGCATCCTGTGCCAGAAGTCCTGTCTCAAACTCAGGCTTTGCATATATCCTGTATGTAAATGCCACCTGTTCTCCGACAAATACCTCCACCATATCATGGTCAACGATGATCTTCACATCTATCTCGCTGCCCTCTGTTATGTCAAATGTCTTCTCGCACACTCTAACTCCATCAGGGCCCGGCTCCGTTGCAGGAGGCACAGCCTGACAGGACTGAACCCAGAACGGGTCAACTCCCATAGGAAGATTTACCAATGACACTCTCTGCATGGCCACATCGAACTCAAGGAGAAGGCATCCGCTTGCTTCCTTGTCTGACTTGAGCAGTATACCGAAATGGTCATACACCTCTCTAGGCATGATCTTGCACTTCAGCATGTAGCTCTCCTCGTTGTGTCCAAGGAATCCGTATGTACATGTGCTTACTGAATCCATCTCAACCAGTCTGTCTCCGTGAAGCTCTGCATTTCCAAGTACAGGGATGTAATCCCATGCCACAGGCTTCTCAAATACATGCTCATATTCCTTTGGAAGCTTTACGTCAAGTCCTCCATCCGCTGTGGCAACTACCTCGTGCGGCACGCAGAATGTTCCGCCCCAGTACCATTCACCTCTGTCGCTTCTGTCTGCTCTGTCGTGAGCCCAACCGAAGTAGAAGCGTCTGCCGTCATCATCCTGCATGGACTTGGCTGCGTAGAATCTTCTTCCGCCTATGCCATCCTTCTTTGGCTTTCTCCATGGGCCAAATGGTGACTTTGCAACTCTGTATATTGTATTTACATATTCTGAGAATCTTGAGTATGAGAGATACCAATTGTCTCCCATCTTGTACATCTCAGGGCACTCAGGACAGTTGGTGTGTCCCGGTGAATATATCGGTCCGTAATATTCCCAGTTGACCAGATCCTTTGATCTGTAGAGAACTATACATCCTCTTCTGGTTATCGGCATATCCAACCTTCTCGCTGATATGAGGATCCAGTAACATTTGTCCTCCTCATTGTAGAATACATATGGATCTCTCCAGTCAAGCTTCTCGTAAAGCTCTATCATAGGTGTGATGACCGGATTGGCCGCATCCTTCACCCACGTGATTCCATCGTCGCTTGTAGCGTGGCATATGGTCTGCTGATACTCTGCGGTGAGGCAGTAGCCTGTATAGAATGCATGGTATTTGCCTTCGCCGTATATGACTGATCCAGTCCATACTCCTGATGCATCCGGCTCGTCGCCCTCGCCCGGATAGAGTGCTGTAGGAAGCTCCTCCCAGTGCACCAGATCATCTGATACACTGTGGCTCCATGTTGTTCTGAGTCTTGCCGGGTACACTGTTGTTCCCGGAGGGGAAGTCAGTGAGAATATATGATATTTGCCCTCGTGGTAGAAAGGTATTGCATCTCCCGTGGAATCCGCGAAGGACATCTTTCTAAAAATCTCCATATTATCAGTCCTCTCTTTCTACTAGTTTGCTGCAAGTTTCTTCTTTTTGAGGAGCTCAAGCTTGCCCTTCTGTCCATCAAGGAGTACCGCACATGCGATGATGAGACCCTTGATGATGAGCTGCCAGTATGATGACACTCCGATAAGGTTAAGACCATTTGAGATGATTCCGATGACCATGGCACCAAATACTGTTCCACTGATCCTTCCTTTACCACCTGTCATAGAGGTTCCGCCAAGTACACAGGCTGCGATGGCATCAAGCTCGTATCCGCTTCCAACTGAAGGCTGGCCTGAGTACATTCTTGAACAGAGTACAAGTCCTGCGAATGCTGAGAGAAGTCCTGATATTGTAAACACTATGATCTCTATCTTCTTGATAGGTACACCTGAAAGTCTTGCGGCCTCGCGGTTACCACCTATCGCGTATACGTATGTTCCGAACTTTGTCTTACTGAGGATGAAGCTGAACAGTATGATGAGAACTACCATGTACACTACCGGAAGTGGGATCACATTGAACAGATATCCTGTACCGATCTCGATGAAGAGCTTGTTTGTGATACGTGTTGACTGTCCACCTGTGTAGACATAAGCTATACCACTTGCTATGTTCATCATGGCCATTGTGATGATGAATGCAGGCACCTTGAAATTGGCTACTATAAAACCACTTACAAAGCCAGCCGCTGTGCCGACCAGAAGGCCTGCTGCTATTGCTACGCCGAGAGGAAGTCCCTGATTAACTATAAAACCTACAGTCAGAGTTCCCGACATAGCTACTATCGATCCAACTGACAGGTCAATGTGACCAAGTATGATTATGAGTGTCATTCCAAGTGCTATGTATGTGTTGATCGATATCTGTCTAAGCACTGATATGATGTTGTTGGTCGTTAAAAACTTGTCTGTGGCAAGTGCTACGGCCACACACATGATTATCAGAACCACTATGATTCCTATGTTGCCCTTGACTATGGATGTCAGGGGATTGTTTTTTAATATAGAAGTTGCTTTTGAATTCTTCTTTGTCTCGCCCATATTATTCGATACCTCCTGCAGCGTATTTCATTATCTCTTCCTGTGAGAGCTCGTCCTTTGACAGCTTCTTCACGAGTTTTCCGGCTCTGACCACACATACGTTGTCGCACATGTTGATGATCTCAGGAAGCTCACTGGATACCATGATTATCGCTATGCCTTCCTTTGCCAGTTCATTGATTACTGTGTATATCTCAAATTTTGCATTTACATCAACGCCTCTGGTCGGCTCATCCAGAATGAGCACATCCGGCTTGGTTGCAAGCCATTTGCCCAGAACTACCTTCTGCTGATTTCCACCTGACAGGCTACCAGCCTCGATCTCAGGTGACGCCGCCTTGATCCGCAACCGCTTTGAATAATGGTCTATGACCTCACCGCGCTTTTTCTCGCTTATGGCGATTCCATTCATATAGAATCTGAGGGATGAGAGTGTTAGGTTGAACGCCACGCTGTTGCCGAGCACCAGTCCCTGCTTCTTTCTGTCCTCAGGAACCAGGGCTACGCCTGACTTGATCGCCTGCATCGGATTCTTGAAGTGTACCAGCTTTCCGCCGAGTATCACCTCGCCTGATGTAGGCTGTGTGGCACCAAATACCGCCTCCATGATCTCGCTTCGTCCGGCACCGACCAGACCTGAGAATCCCAGGATCTCACCCTTGTGTACCGAAAAACTTATATCTTCAAAGACACCTGTCTGCGAAAGGTTCTTTACCTCCAGAGCAACCTCTGCCTTGTCCATGTCACAGTAATCCCTGGCATAGAAGCTCTCCAGATCTCTTCCTACCATCATCGCAACCAGCTCATTCGGGTTGGTCTCAGATGTCTTTTTTGTTCCTACGTATGCACCATCCCTGATGACGGTAACTCTGTCAGATATCCTGAAGAGCTCCTCCATTCTGTGGGAGATGTAGATTATACTTACCTGTTTCTTTCTGAGATTCTCAATGATCTCAAATAACTGCTCCACCTCTTCATTTGAGAGTGATGAGGTAGGCTCATCCATAACTATGATCTTACCGTTGAATGAGACCGCCTTGACGATCTCCACCATCTGCTGCTGTGCGATGGTCAGATTCTCTACTATCGTGTCTGCTTTTATATTCACACCGAGGGACGATATCATCTCCTCTGCTCTTCTGTTCATCTCTGCAAAGTCCAGCGTTCCAAGCTTTGTCCTTATCTCTCTGCCGAGAAACAAATTCTGTGCCACCGAAAGATATGGAACAAGTACGATTTCCTGATGTATTATTCCTATACCATTTTCTCTGGCAGCCGGAACTCCGTTGATCTTGACCTCCTTGCCATTTACCTTGATGATTCCGCTGTCGGGCTGGTAAATTCCGCCGAGGACCTTGATCAGTGTGGACTTTCCTGCACCATTCTCACCGAGCAGCGCATGTACCTCTCCCAGCTCAAGGGAAAAGTCGATGCCACTTAAAGCATATATTCCGGAGAAGCTTTTCTTTATCCCTATCATTTCCAGAACTGTCTGTCCCATATTAAACCTCCAAGTTTCTAAAATAGATCTTTTGTTATCCTGCTTTTTCGGGATCTCGGCCGGAGATCTAAGATCCCCGGTCTCTCCCATGTTATATACACCTACGTTGTGTCATGTATGTCCAGCCGGGGGCAGCCCCGTGCTGTTACTGCCGGCTTCGATCCGGCCTTACTGCCAATCGTTAACTGTCTGCTTAGCCTCATCCTTGAGTACGAGGTGTGAGTCAAGATATACCTTCTTCTCGTCGATCGTTGTATCTCCGCCCACATACTTCTGTGCTGCGTTGAATGCGTACTCAGCAATCTGTACAGGAACCTGACATGCAACTGCTGTGAACTCGCCGTCGAGGAGTGCCTGCTTGCCATCTGGTGAAGCATCGATACTGTATACACCAATCTGACCTGTCTTGTTGGCTGCCTTAACTGCTGCTGCAGCGCCAAGTGCTGAAGGATCATTGATACAGAAGAATGCCTGAAGATCTGTGTTTGCTGTGATGATATCCTCTGCAAGGCTCATTGATGCATCAAGTGCTGCCTCGCCATCCTGCTGTGCTACGATGTTGAACTTATCCTTGTTATCACCGAGTCCGTCAAGGAAACCATTTACACGGTCTACACAACTCTCATTTGATGGGAAGTCAAGGATCGCAATGTCTGCTCCGTCCGGATAATCCTTAGCCATCTGCTCACCGACAAGCTGTCCTGCCATGTAAGCATTTGTTCCAACGAACTGTGTTACGAAGTTCTCTATGTCATCCTCGATAACTGCTGTATCTACATTGAAGATTGGGATTCCTGCATCCTTGATCTCTGCAAGACCTGATGTGATACCTGCTGAATCAACCGGGATGATGAACACTGCGTCGTATCCACTATTTGCCACGTCTGATAACTGGCTGAGCTGTGTGTTCAGATCGTAGTCAGGATCAAGACATGTATATGATATTCCGTTCGCATCGCAGAGCTCCTTGAGCTTGGCATCAATTGAACTCTGGAATGTATTGTTGAGTGTGTTTGTACAAAATGCAAATGACAGGTCAGATGACTTTGTGCTCTCCTGCTTTGTACCTGAATCAGATGAACCGTTGCCCGAAGTGTTTCCTGATCCACAACCTGCCAGTAAACTGAGTGACATGCACAGGCATGCTCCAACTGCTAATAATTTTTTAAATTTTCTCATAATTTTTACCTCCACTATCATGTATTTTCTTTGCTAACTCGTTGTCGAAAAACTGTTCTTAACCGGTTTATTTACGTAAATTTTAAACTGTTTTTCGTCCCTTGCATGTTTTGATGATATAACTTTTGTCGGTTATTGTCAATATCAAGTGTTTTATTTATTGTTTATTCGTCATTTTGCACAAATAAAACTCTATTGTATTATATGGTTCGCGGGTCTTTTGTCGTTTTTTTACGTAAATATTTTACCAGATGTCATGCTTATGGGATTTGTAGTGTATGATTGACACCCGTTACTTGTCACCTTGTCTCTTGTGTATAAACGCAAAAAATCCGCCAGAAAGATACAATTTTCTCTCTAACGGATTCTTTTTTAGATAAAAAGATACAGTTTCTAACTCTGTCCGACACAGACTAACTAAAGATGTCATATCACCTCAATCTGTCCGGCACGAACTAACTAAAGATGTCATGTCACCTCAATCTGTCCGGCATGGACTCATGGAAGATTTCCTTCCATGCAAGCCTGAGCTGTTTTGGCTCAACCTGATACGGCTGAACTCCCACATACTTTGGAAGCTGTTCTTCACTTACCAGGGACTTGGCAACAACTGCCGCGGCCGCTCTTCCCTGCTCGTATGGTCTCTGCGTGCTGAGTCCCTTGACGATTCCTTCCTCCATGCACCTGGCAATTCCATGATCAAGGTCCGTGGTGAACACCGCCACATCCTCCCTGCCAAGCTCCTTGAGTGCCTTTATAACCAGAAGTGCCGGGCGATCCCAGCTCACATACATTGCCTCAATTTCAGGATTGGCAGTTATCACGTCCCGGGCTACCTGATATGCATTGGATATCTCTCCAAAACTCCTGATCGTAACTATGTCAATATCAGGATAACTGTCCTTGATTATCCTCTCAGCGGCGTTATCCCTGACTCTTGTTCCATAGAATGCCGCACCATGAATAATGAAACCTGCCTTTTTTTTCTTGTTCTCCTTGCAGTATTCCCCCAGCATTCTTCCCGTGTTCGTTCCATTCTCCGACTCATTTACTGATACACAGGACACATAGCTGTTCTTGGACATGCCATCCGGAACATTGCTTATGAACACCAGCTTTGACACTTTGGAAAGTTCCTGAAACTTCTCTCTGGTACGGCTGTCATCCGCCGGAATAGCTATAACTGCGTCCGGCTTCTGAAGTCTTATTCCATCAAGCTGCGCATTCTGCAGTTCCGAGTCAAAGTGCGCATCCATAACCGACACCACATC
This sequence comes from Coprococcus ammoniilyticus, assembly GCF_025567345.1. Taxonomy (NCBI): domain Bacteria; kingdom Bacillati; phylum Bacillota; class Clostridia; order Lachnospirales; family Lachnospiraceae; genus Coprococcus; species Coprococcus ammoniilyticus. The sequence continues at coordinate 86,456 of NZ_JAOQJS010000006.1, read as the reverse complement.
TATCCCGAACTGCTCAAGCTCCTCACAAATACCCTTCTCATGAAGCTCAGCCCATGACGTACCTGTGTAATGGAATGATATGGCAACTCTGAAATGTCCTGCCTTCAGCCTCTGTTTTTCCTCCTTCGTCAGCACCACGGAATCAGGGGCAGCTGCCTTATCTCCAAATGGTCCATTATCCAGCATCTTGGTGGATTTCCTGACAACCAGTTCCACATCGGCATAGCAGTCATGGGATATGACCGCACCTGTGTTGATCTTCTCAAAAAGCATTCCAACTGCCTTGGTGCTTAACCCCTTCACATCTCTTCTGATTATGGTAAGCGGAGGATATGTAAGTTCTGACCAGCTCTCATCACCAAACCCAACCACAGATATCTCTCCCGGACAGTCGATTCCCATATCTCTCAGTGTCTTCATGAGGTAGAGCGTTATTCTGTTGCCCCCCGCAAGAACTGCGGTCGGCCTGTATCTGCGGAGCGCCTTCTGGATGACGAGCATACAGTCATCCTCGCCATTTTCCAGTGTCACATCCACTATATTCGCATCGTTTGTATTTATATTGTATTTCCGCAGAGCACTCAGGAAACCTTTTGTTCTCTCGTCCCTGGTGGTACTGTCCGTACTCTCTCTGAAAAACAAAACATTCTTGTGTCCACTCGCAAGCAGATAATCTGCGCCCTTAAATATAGCCTCCCTGTCTCGGAACTCAACTGAGTCTATCCCTGATCCAAGTATATTTCTCTCCACGCAGACAAATGGAACGCCTGACTGTATAAGCTTTGTGTAGTTGGTTGCCACATCGCTCACCGGCGCATGTATGATACCGGCAACCTTCTTGTTGACCAGAAGTCCGGCAAGCACCTGTGTCTCCTCCTTAAAATCATTGTCTGTTATCGCCACAAGGAACTGATATCCCTGTACACTGACAAGTTGCTCCACATAAGCTACCATATCTCTGTATATCGTACTTTCAATGTTCGGAATGACTGCAACGATCGTAGACTCTCGGCCAACCAGCAGTTTTCTCTCCTTATCTGCTATCTTATTCTGATATCCCGTCTCTACAATAATCTTCTCTATCTTATCCACAAGCTCAGGTCTTACATACCTTGTCCTGTTGATAACATGGGAAACTGTAGCTATGGACACCCCTGCCTTATCCGCAATCTCTTTTATTGTAACCTTTGACTTGCCCATATCTCGTTCTTTCTCCTTTATCACAGATATAACTCTGGCTTCCGTACATTGCCACTGGCAACGCCCTTTTCCAATATTATAATCTACTTTTCTATGTTTGTGCAACCACTGTCATCATCCAGACTGCCGGCTCTGTTGGAGGGCTACTGGCTCTGCGATGGCTACTGGCACCATGCAGTTGCCGGCTCCACCATTACATAAAACAGCACAAATTTTTCGCAAAATGCAGAAATGCAGATAAAAACGCCAAGTTATTTCCTGGTATTTCCCGGGTCCCAGGGGCAGCAGATACTTAGTTCTGCCAGTTGATGTTCTCCCCCTGCAGCAACGGATATCTGGCAAGTTCTGTGCCGTCCTGCCCATATATCTGAATTCAAACGGATAATTTCTCGGAGTCACGGTAATCTCATCGCCGTACAAGAATTCATAATCCAGCGTTCTTCCAAAATAGAAATTCTTTGTCTTATATGTCGCCGCTGTACACATATTTTGTCTTCTTTCCAATCTTCTCAGATAATTTATATCATCAGTTCAAAGCCATAACAGCTCTTTTCAAATCCATAGTGTTCGTAGAAGCCATGTGCCCCTGTCCGCGGAAGACCGGAATCAAGGGTGACGGCCTTGCACCCCCTCTGCTTTGCAAGCTCCTTTGCACGATCAACTAAATTACAACCAATGCTTACATTATAAAATATCAAAGTGATTATTAACAGACCGCCACCTATAAATTTATTATAAAATATCCCGGAAAATACTTAGGCAATACTTACATGACTTTTTGTCACATTTTTCTAATTTATTTAGTATAATATAAATGTTTCGGGCTGACTTTGGTCACATTTATGACGCACAGCATATATCAAATAATATCGGGTGCTTTGCATTTGCCGGCACCTAAAATATGGAGAGAATCTTGACAGTGTTTCCACATCGTCCATATTTATCTCACCATTATTTACAAAGTCAGCCGACATAACCTCCTTGCCCTTATCATCGTAAAGTACAAGTGTCTTGGTCATTTCCTTCTGCTCCTCAAGTACCTGTTCGGAAGCCATCTTCAGTAATGCTTCCACCTGATCTATGCTTTTCACTTCACAGAATGCAGTATGCGTGATGGAACCATCTGCCCTCGTTACCTTTTTCATATCCACCGGAATATGACTTTTCTTACAGGCTTTCTCTAAAAGCTCCGCTGTTCTCTCATCATTCACATCAATATGCGTGACATCTTTGCCCTCTCTATTGAATCCCTTTAATGAGCCATGCGTTTCCTTATAATTCGACATTACCTTATCGACAACCTTGCCGAGCAATGTCTCCTTCTGTTCCTCGCTCATACCAGGATTCTGCTGTTCAGACCGCTTGCACGCATCTGCAATGGCAGTAATCAGATCTACGCTGACAGTCACAATCGCCTTTCCTGTCTAGAACGACTCCTGCGTCAATTCATCGACCATTGTTCTGTCCTCCTGTTATATATTTTCCTGCTGCTTCTGTCTGTGGGTGCTCTCACCCATAAGATACACATTTTAATGCACATCTCGTGTTCCTCCTTGATTTCCTCTATCTGAACTTCTGGACAAAATGTCCTAAAGTTACATTCATATCCATTGCCCAACGGGCACAAAAAAAGAGCATCTATGTTTCAATCACATAAATGCTCTAACGCTGTTGTTTATAATAATATGTAATATCGGTTGAAACTGCATTACTACTAGCTAGTATACCATAAACATACTGTTTTAGTAAGAAATGTCCTATTTCATCCATGTATGCATATTGTCAAGTGTATGTGTCATATTTTATATTCAAAATAAAAAAAGCTGCTACTCTCTAAAAAATAACAGCCTTTCTTACTATATCAGCCTTTTGGAATTTGACCATCGACATACAGAATGTGATTAACTAACCGCTATGTGAGATATTTTAAAGTTCCCATAATCTGTTCATCTTGATCTTCTACCACATCATTGTGTTGTTCTGTAACCTTAATATGTATAAATGCTTTTAGCATTTCCATAATCCATGCAGGTTACAATATGCATATACTTCTTCTACCTGTTCACCATCGCAAAGACAAAAATCTGCTGCCGGCTCCTGCCCTGGATTTAACTGTTTTCTATATATTCCCTGGTTTGTATTTAATGTAATCCACTCAATGAAATGCTCTTCAAGCATTGGATGTTTTGTCTCTCCGACCACGACATGAACATGACTGCCTTCTATCGTATATACAGGTACATGCTTCTCGACAGCAGCATCTGTCACTCCGGCTTTTAATTCCTGCATAGGTTCTCCGCAACAAATTACAGGTACACCCTTATCCTTTACCTTTTCAACAATGTTTCCACAATGCTTACAAATATAATACCTTACTTCCATGACTTTTTCTCCTTCCATGTGTAAAATTTATAATTCAATTGTCTCCATAATCTTTTTCAATGAATCTGCAGATTCCTTAAGCTTTAACGCTTCCTCGCCACTTAAATTAATAGGTATATCAGACTCAATACCATCTGCACCTACAATAGCTGGCATACTTAACGATACTCCGTCAATGTCATATACTCCATGAATCATGTGTGATACAGGAAGTATTGATTTTTCATCTCTCATAATCACTTCGCAGATTCTTTTTACAGACATTGCAATTCCATAATATGTAGCGTGCTTTTTGTTTATAATCTCATAAGCACTGTTCTTGACTTCTGTAGCTATTTCTGCCGTGTTTTCCTTGTGCTTGTAATGTCCACGCATTTCACACATTTCACTTAATGGAACACCAGATACATTGGCTGATGACCATGCTACAACTTCGCTGTCTCCATGCTCACCTATTATAAATGCATGAACACTCCTGCTGTCCACAGATAAATGCTCACCAAGCTTATATCTTAATCTGGCACTATCTAACACAGTACCCGATCCAATAACCCTGTTTTCTGGAAGTCCTGATAACTTTATGGCTACCTGAGTCAGGATATCTACCGGATTCGCAACTACAAGCATGATACCTGCAAAATTTCTCTTTGCTATTTCAGGAATGATTGACTTAAATATTGCTACATTTTTATTTACGAGATCAAGCCTTGTCTCTCCCGGTTTCTGTCCCGCTCCGGCAGATATGACAACAATTGCAGCATCAGCCACATCATCATAATCTCCGGCATATATTTTCATCGGACTCGCAAATGGAATACCATGACTGATATCCATCGCTTCTCCTTCTGCCTTGTTCTTATCTGCATCGATAAGGACAATCTCTGTAAACAAGCCACTCTGCATCAGAGCAAATACCGATGCAGAACCAACAAAGCCACAGCCTATCATTACTGCTTTTTTTGAATTAATCACTTTCTTCTTCGTAATAATCTCATCTCCTTAATAATTCTCTTCATGTACTTCAAAATAGCTCTGTGGATGATTACATACCGGACATACTTCAGGTGCCTTAGTTCCTACCACAATATGTCCGCAGTTACGGCATTCCCATACCTTAACTTCGCTCTTTTCAAATACTTGTGCAGTTTCAATATTCTTAAGAAGTGCACGATATCTTTCCTCATGGTGCTTCTCAATCTCACCTACTGCCCTGAATTTTGCTGCAAGCTCAGGGAATCCTTCTTCCTCAGCTGTTTTAGCAAAGCCATTATACATATCTGTCCACTCATAATTTTCGCCTTCTGCCGCTGCCGCCAGGTTTTCCTTTGTATCACCAATTCCTGCTAATTCCTTGAACCACATCTTTGCATGTTCTTTCTCATTATCTGCAGTCTTTAAAAACAATGCTGACATCTGCTCGTAACCTTCCTTTTTCGCTACAGATGCAAAATAGGTATACTTATTTCTTGCCTGTGATTCCCCTGCAAATGCCTCCTGTAAATTCTTCTCTGTCTGTGTTCCTGCATATTTGTTTTCTGCCATCTCTTTTACCTCCGTTTTCTTTACTACTTTTTCAAAATCTGATGCCGGGTGCTTGCACAAAGGACATATAAAGTCATCCGGTAATTCCTCGCCTACATATTCATATCCGCAAATTCTGCAACGCCATATTGTCTGACCATCCTCTGTTTTTCCAACCTCCTGTGGCTTAGGCTTAATATTATTCTGATAATAATCATATGTTACTGAAGGAACATTGCTTAAAACTTCCATATCGGTTATCTCACCAATAAACATCGTATGTGAACCCAAGTCCTCTGTTTTAGTAACTGTCACAGAAATGTATGCATTTGTACCTTCTGTAATATAATAAATACCATTCGTGCCTCTGGCACACTGCTCAAATGTTTCAAACTTATTGGTATCTCTTCCTGATTGGAAGCCAAAATGTTTGAACAATTCAAATTGTGCCTTCTGACTTAAGACTGATACAGTAAATTTTCCGGTTCTTTGAATCATATCATGCGTATAATTTGACTTATTTACACAGATACTTAGCTGGTTTGGTTCCGAAGCTGCCTGAATGGCTGTATTAATGATGCATCCGTTATCTTTTTCTGCTTCTTTAGCGGTCAATATAAACAGTCCATAACTCAACTTATACATTGCTTTCCTATCCATGCTGTTCCTCCTTTACCTTCTCCCTGCATTTCGGGCAAATGCCTTTAAATGAAATATCGTAATCCACAAATTCAATTCCATGAGTGTTATGAATTCTTTCCAGCAAATCCGGTATTTGATCCATATCCACATCAAAAATTTCACCGCACTTTATACATCTTACATGGTAATGATTTTTCAATGTAAAATCAAATCGGTTCGGTCCATTCAGAACTTCAACCTTTCTTAATGCACCTTCCTCTACCAATATATCAAGATTTCTATATACAGTTCCTTTTCCAATTGATGGATATGCTTCTTTTATAAATTCATACACTTCATTTGCCGTAACGTGTCTTCTCATTTCGTATACGGTATTTCTTACGAGATCTTTTTGAATGGTATTTCTCCTTCTTGTCATTCATTCTCCTTATTGGGAATAATTCTTAATAAGGATTATATGCCACTATCATCCTGTTGTCAATAAAAATAGTAATAATTCTCATTATTATAAAAGCTGCCAAACTGAACATCTTTTACCTGAATAACTATTTTATTTTGCGTTCAAATACATATTCTGAATCTGAAGATAAATCAGACCTAAACGAGTATCCGAGTCTGTCAAATTTCTGAATCTCCACCAGATTTTCAATATTATTTTCCGCTATGAATCTGACCATTTCACCACGAGCCATCTTGGCATAGGTACCTTTTGTTACCAATTTATCTCCGGATAACTCACAAAATACAATCGTAATATATCTGTCCTGTGGTGTCAGATACTTTTCTATACATTTTGAGTATTCTTTTGATGCAAGATTAATGATAATCCTACTGTCATCGATTACTGAGCGGTATAACAATTCTCCCCAGTACTCATACAGATTTTTTGCATCTCCAATTCCAACCTTTGCCTGCATTTCAAGACGATAAGGAGTCACACCATCCATTGGTTTTAAAATGCCATAAAACGCAGACAAGATTCTTAAATGATTTTGCAAATACTCAAACTGCTGGATTTCAAACACAGATGGTGCCATATATTGAAATGCAATCCCTTCATATGCTAAAACAGCCGGAGTAAGCCCGTTATAAAGATTCATATTTTCCAATCTGTTAAAGTTCTGCTCTGCAATCTTGTCATTACATTTCCAGATAGCTTTCAGTTCTTCTTTTGATTTGCTTTTCATCCAGTTTAATACTTCTGCTGTCTTATCAATATAGACAGGCAGTCCAACCGGTGCTAAGTTATCGGTATCTACTATCATCTTTTTTGCAGGTGATAAAATAATCTTCATTATGCCAATTCCTTAAGCATATTTTCAGGATCATCTGCCGCCTTGACTTTATCATTTGCCTTTATAATGATTCCCTGCTCATCAATAAGATAAGTAGTTCTTACTACACCCATAGATACTTTTCCATAATTTTTCTTTTCTTTCCAGACATCATATGCTTCAATAACTTTACGATCCGGGTCTGCTAATAGCGTAAATGCCAGTCCGTATTTTTCTTCAAATCTCTTGTGAGACGCTACAGAGTCCTTGCTCACTCCGAGAATAACAGCTCCCTTCTCATTAAACTGTGGATAACGCTCAGAAAAGCCACATGCCTGCTTCGTACATCCTGGTGTATTATCCTTTGGATAAAAATATAGGATCACTTTTTTTCCTGCATAATCGCTTAATTTATGCATTTCTCCATTCTGATCCGGCAATTCAAAGTCCGGTGCTTTTTTTCCTACTTCTAACATATTTTATTCCTCCACTTCTTTCATTCCCATCTGTTTTCTTGTCCTCTTATTGCCAGAAATCATTTTATGACCAGAATAGACTGCCATAATCAAGCATATCAGAGAGCCAAATGCAAAGTATTTGTGTGCTGCTTTTAACCCTTTATATCCTGTATAAAAAGTTCCAACCATTGTAACTATTGCTCCGATTGACCAATATTTATGTGCTTTCATTTTATACCTCCAAATTGATTAAGCTGTTTCCAAAATAAATATCTCTGGATCATTAACAATATTGTACATTCCATCCATTACTTTCGACAAGTAGTGAAAGAAAAATAATCATTCCAAATACAAAAGGATGTATCACGATAATTCTGGCATTACCTTGACGCATCCTTTCGTGTTGTATTTTTTTCTTCTTAATGACAGCTATGGCTTCCGCATCCATGCTCACCACACGTATGTCCTTCCTCATGGTTGTGCTCATGGTGAGAACACTTCACATCCGAATTATAATCAAGCGTATCATTGATAAAAGCTTCTACTGCTTTATCCGCATCTCCTGAAACTCCGCCAAAAAGCTTAATACCCGCTGCCGCTAACGCAGTCTGAGCACCTCCTCCGATTCCGCCGCAGATCAAAACATCGGCATTTAATGCATTAAGAACTCCTGCCAATGCACCATGTCCGCTTCCATTCGTATCTACTACTTCTGAATGTAGCACTTTTCCTTCCTCTACATCGTAAATCTTAAATGTCTCTGTGTGTCCAAAGTGTTGGAAAATCTGTCCATTTTCATATGTTACTGCTATTCTCATGATACCTTCTCCTTTTTCTACTGCATATTTTTGATAAATCTCATGATTGTAACATCCTCCAAAGCTACAGTCGCTGCTCTGACCGTCACAGATTATGAAATCCCCACCCTCAATTTTAAGCGGATGTCCATCAATGAGAGCATCTGCTATTTTCTTTCTGGCAATCTCGTAAATCCGTTGGACCGTCGTTCTTGCGATCTGCATAGATTCCGCACACTGCTCCTGACTGTAACCTTTCTTGTCCAAAAGACGGATTGTCTCGTACTCATCTACCGTCAGAACAATGGGCATTTTTTTCTCAGTATCATCTGCCGGAAGGAATTCTAAAACATTTGGGAAATGGCAGACTTTTCTGCATTTTACTGGTCTCGGCATGAAATTGCTCCTTTCTCGCTTTTCTTATATAATAGTCCTATAAAGGGCATATGTCAATTATTCGATTGACGCATCTTAAAAAAGCAAGTATACTATGTTCATAAAGGAGATAACTATTATGAGCTTCGAAAATTATTTTCCACTATGGAATGACTTAAATACAGCACAGAAAAAACTAATTTCAGACAATTTGATCACACAGCATGTGAAAAAAGGAACAATCATTCACAACGGGAACATGGATTGTACCGGATTATTACTGGTTAAATCCGGGCAGCTTCGAACTTATATATTATCAGATGAAGGACGAGAGATTACACTCTACCGTCTGTTCGATATGGATATATGTCTTTTATCTGCCTCATGTATCATACGATCCATTCAATTTGAAGTAACCATTGAGGCAGAAAAAGATACTGATCTTTGGATCATCCCTGCTGAAATCTATAAGGGCATCATGAATGAATCTGCTCCTGTCGCAAACTATACCAATGAGTTAATGGCTACTCGTTTTTCTGATGTCATGTGGCTGATTGAACAAATCATGTGGAAGAGTTTGGATAAGCGTGTTGCTTCATTTCTTTTAGAAGAGACCTCTATCGAAGAAACAAATGAATTGAAAATCACTCACGAAACTATCGCCAACCATCTTGGTTCCCACAGGGAAGTTATCACTCGAATGCTTCGATACTTTCAAGGCGAGGGTCTCGTCAAACTCTCCCGGGGCAAAATCACAATCCTTGATCCAAAAAGACTGGAAACACTCCAAAGGTCATAAAACTGTTTTTCTGTAACATATAAAGAAGAATCCTCCATTTATCAGAATTATGAAAGTCATTCTAATAAATGGGGGATCTTTTTATGCTATAAGAAAATTATAAAAATATCGTGATTATTTTTTAATAATCCATACCACATGCATATGCCCTTTCAATCAGCGCACGGTCATTGACCACTGCATCATAGAATCGGAATCCGCCAGAGAAATTATACGTTTCATAACCGTTTCCTTCCAGAATACGGCTCGCAATATAACTGCGCAGACCACTCTGGCATATCAGATACACAGGCTTTCCTTTCTCAATTTCACTAATTCGTTCTCTCAGTTCATCTACAGGTATGTTTTTGAATCCATCTATATGCCCCCTGCTGAATTCACCTACAGTTCTCACATCTAGCAACTCCACATCTTTATCTTTAGAAATCTTGTCCATATCTTCCAAATGCCATTGCTTTAATGTCCCTTTTGCAATATTGTCTATCATAAATCCAGCCATGTTTACCGGATCCTTAGCAGAAGAATAAGGTGGTGCATATGCCAGATCCAGATCTTTCAACTGGGTTGCATTCAGCCCCGCATGAATTGCTGTTGCCAGCACATCAATACGTTTATCAACTCCTTCATATCCAATAATCTGAGCGCCAAGCAAACGATAGCTTTCTTTTTCAAAAACCACCTTCATGGTCATCACTTTTCCACCAGGATAGTAACCGGCATGACTCATAGGAGAAAGAATTACTGTATCTACCTCTAATCCTGACTTTTTGGCATTGGTTTCATTGATACCTGTAGTGGCTGCTATCATATCAAACACTTTTATAACGGAGCTTCCCTGACTGCCCAGGTAACGACTATCACCGCCACAAATATTATCAGCGATGATTCTGCCCTGTTTATTGGCCGGTCCTGCCAAAGAAATCAGCGCATCATTACCCGTAACATAATGTTTTACCTGAACTGCATCACCTGCAGCATAAATATCCGGTACAGAGGTTTCCATTCTGTCATTCACTACAATACTTTCCTTGATGCCAAGTTCCAGACCGGCTTCTTTTGCTAATACTGTGTCTGGTGTGACTCCGATTGCCAGAACTACCATATCAGCCTGAAGGGATGGATTATCTTTCAACAGAACCTCCACTCCGTTGTCATTTCCTTTAAATCCTTCTACTGTATAGCCCAGTATCAGTTTTATCCCATGCTTTCTCATTTCATTATGGATCATGGATGCCATATCCGGGTCAAAAGGGTTCATCAGCTGCTTAGGCCCCTGGACAATCGTAACATCCATGCCAAGCTCCCTCAAATTTTCTGCCAGTTCCAGACCAATAAAACCGCCACCTGCCAATACAGCCGATTTTGGATGATTCTTATTTATATATTCCTTTATCCGAAAAGTGTCTTCTACAGTACGAAGTGTAAAAAGTTTATCAATACCTACTCCGGGAAGTCTCGGCTGTGTAGGCTTTGCACCTGGAGATAGGATTAGCTTATCATAGTTTTCTTCAAATATTTCACCGTTTTCTAAATTCTTCACTGAAACAGTTTTACATTCGGGATGTATTGAGATAACTTCATGATGAATTTTCATGTTAATACGGAAGCGTTTAAAAAAACTCTCTGGTGTCTGTAGTGTAAGTGCTTCCGGATCTGTAATCACGTCTCCAATATAATATGGAAGCCCACAATTCGCATAGGATATGTATCCGGATCTTTCATACACAGTAATTTCTGCATGTTCATCCAGTCTGCGTATTCTTGCTGCGGCTGTAGCTCCTCCTGCTACACCTCCTACGATTATTACCTTCATCTTATTTTTCCACCTTTCCTGAGTAAGCTGCAATGCCACCGATATTATTTACTTTAGAATATCCCATTCGTTGCAACATCCCAGTTGCCTGACGGCTCCGGGAACCGGAATAACAGTATACAAACAGAGGGATATCCTTATTCTTCGCTACAGAAACAATATTGTCTAGTTGCTGCAACGGCACATTTTTACTTTCTGGTATATGTCCTTCCTGATATTCCTGCGGAGTACGGACATCCAGCAGAACTGCACCAGCAGTCCTTTTATATTCTTCTATGCCTTGATTAATATTCGACTGTTTAAAGAAATTAAAAAATCCCATTAGCACACCTCTCTAAAGCATTTCTAAAATCGCATTCTTAGATCTCGCCCCTGAAACCTGCTGTACAATCTTCCCATTCTTCATAACCACTAAAGTCGGAATGCTCATAATACTGAACTTATTTGCCAGTTCAGGCTCTTCATCTACATTAATCTTTCCAACTTTAATATCCCTACGCTCACCTGCAATCTCCTCTACAATAGGTACTACCATACGGCAAGGCGCACACCAAGATGCCCAAAAATCTAAAAGAACGGTTTTATCGGAATTCAGTACTTCGTTCTCAAAATTATTTTTATTGATATTAATAGCAGACATTTTACAGTCCTCCTTATCTTTTTCTTTTTGTAGCTTTATTATAGTCTTAATTTCATTTGTTTTCCGTGATTACATCACCATACAACATTAAATTAACTTCTTGCCATATGGTGATTGGTGACTGTCGCCATGGGCAGAGGTGCCACCGCACAGTGCAGATATATGGATATCATCCTTGAATAGAGAACTATCGTAATGAGGATTCCCATAACCTTGATTATGATGTCGATGAACCATGTTGATACTGCTTTCTTGTTCTTTGTCCATGAAAGGACAAAAAAGAGCATTCATGCTTTTACACATAAATGCTCTGACGCTGTTTTATTATAAAATTGTCTTAGCTGTTGTTCCCTACAAACTTGAATTTATCTATTAACTCTCTTAACTTTCCCCTATTTTCAAGGCTTCCCGCCATTGAAAATTCTATATATGTATCCTTTTCCCTTGTTTTTGCCCTTATGGGATAATTACAAGGGAAAATTCATTATTCAGTTGTTTAATCGTTGCCTGCCACTTTATCAAGAAGTCTTGCGGAAGTCCGCTTTGCTTCCCTTGTAGCATGGGCATAGACATTCATGGTGGTACTCACGTCTGAGTGTCCTAACAGTTCCTGCACATCCTTAGGCTGAGCCCCGTTGGATAAGAGGTTTGTCGTGTAGGTATGCCTCAGTGTGTGGAAATGGAAACCTTCAAGCTCCGGTACTTTTCTTCCTGCTGTCCGGCAGGCTGTTTCTATGGTTGCCGGAAGTTCCAGACAACCATCCTCCCTTAAGCATACAAAGAAGATTTCGGTGTAATCTTCCGGCACATTCTCTGTCATTCCCAAATGATAATACTCGTAATGCACCCGATTCTTTTCCATTACTTCTCTGTAAAAATTCCGCTGGTAGAGTTCCCCATACTGAAAACGGTTTTTGTGCTGTTCCTTTTTTGCATTCCTCAAAATATCTGCGAGGGTATCGCCAAAGTCAACAACCCTGATCTTTTTCCACTTTGTCGGACCGATTTCGTGCTTATGGGTAGCACCATTGTAGCGGATGCTCCTGCGTACAGTGAGATACTGTTCTTCAAGGTTGATATCCTGCCATGTCAGACCTGCTACCTCTCCAAGTCTGAGACCTGTAAAGTATGCTATCTGAACCGGAAGAATCGCATCCCCACTTCGTTTTCCAAGCTGTTCAATCAGTTTCCGGTACATTTCAAAGGAAAGCGGTTTAACCTTGTCTCTGTCTGTGGCTGTTTCATCCGCAAACAAATCTGTTTCTTCCTTTTTATGCCTCATCACCACATACTGCATTGGATTGAAGGTAATAAACTGTTTCGGAAATACCGCAAACCGGAATGACTGTTGCAATACTGCTGAAAATGACCTTACATAATCAATGGAATATCCTTTTGATATAAAATCTCCCACAGTGCCTCCAAATGAGAGCAAATCCATAAACTCCTGCAGGTGTACCGAAGTCACCGTTTTCAGTTTCCTTTTGCTGATAGGGTGTTGTTTGATTCTCCCAATTGTCTGAAGATAATTGCCAACCGTTCCATTACTCAATGTGCCTGTCTTTAATTCTTCCTCAGCCCACAGGTCAAGCAACTCTCCGAGTGTGATGTTTTCAGCCTTTGCAACAAACCGCTTGGCTTCATAATCCTCCATTGCCTGCCTCAACAGCTTTTCCGTCTCGCTTTTGTTTTCCGTACCTGCAAATTCCTTCTGCACCAGATTACCGCTTGCATCTTCCACATAGAAGCGGTAGTACCATTTCTTGCCTTTCTTTCTTACAGAACCTTTTGCCATAATCGTTACTCCTTTCGATATCGACAATCGGAACTGATGAAATGCTTTCTGCGTGTAAGTATATCATAACTCCGGTTGTCTAATCTATACCGGTTCGGAGTCTTTCTCTGAAAGAAGATTTGCAAGCCTTACGGCTGCCGTTTCGGGATTCTTGGAATAGAGCCTTACAATGTCGCCCATGTCGTTCAGTGCGTTTACCGTATGGGTGATTTCCCTAAGGAACATAATCTCATTATATTCCTGATTGGATTCAAACCCCATTACTTTTGCAATTGTGGCATCTTCCGTATTCCCTTTAAAATTCTTACAGGCATATTGAAAGGAATCAACGAATAATTCGTATTCCTTCAACATCAGCAGCAGTAAATCTTTGGAAAAATCCGCTTCGTCTGCCTTCATATCATAAGGCAGTTTGGAGAGAATGGAAGTCATGGTATCACGAATCTGTAATTCCCTTTTATCCGTAACATCACTTGTCATTTCTTCCGTCTCGCCCTTCAGCCACTCCACTGATACATGAAGTGCTTCCGACAGACCATCCAGAACAAGCTTCTTGGTGTTGTCAATCGTTCCTGCCTCATACCGCTGTATGGTGGAAGCGGTAACTCCCATCTTTTCTGCTATATAAGGCTGGTTGACACCTAATTCCAGTCTGCGTTGTTTTGCCCTGCTACCGATTAACTTGCGTAATTCTTTATCTTTCATTCTGATACGCCTCCTTTTTCGGTATGGCTAAAGTATAACACAGTAAAAGCAGCATTGCAATATGCAAGTTAATAATTACTTTTAAAATTTCGTAACGCTTGACAAGAAGATATAAAAGTTATATAGTAGGCATAGTTACAAAATTGCATTATGCAATTCAAGAGGAGGTGTTTTAATGACAGAAGTGAAGATTGCACTGTCCATTGAGGAAGCTGCCGACTATACGGGTATCGGCAGAAATACCCTGCGGAAACTGGTAGAATGGAAAAAGCTTCCGGTATTGAAGGTAGGACGGAAAGTCCTTATCAAAACGGATATGCTTGAAAAGTTCATGACCGCCAATGAAGGCAGGGACTTAAGGGACAAAGGAAATGTCAGAGCTGTCACAAGAAATGTGACAAATTAAATAGGGACAGTCCTAAGACCATCCCTAAGGTATGTATCTGACCGAAGCCATGATATACCTACACGCAAATAGATTATACCATGTGCTTCCTCTAAGATACAACCGGAAATTTAAGAAGTGGGGAAGAAACTTTTTTATACAAGCCCTCGGCGTTTGAGAGCGAAATACACCCCTCGCACAAATCTTACGATTTGTACTCTGTGTATTTCGCCCTGCTGGGAGCTTTTCGCCGACAGGCGGATATGTTCGTAGACAGGCTACCTATGTAGCCTACTCACTTTCACATTAGAAAGTTTCCCATCCTCATTTCTTGCAGCTTCGTACTTGGCAGATACGGAAAGGAGGAAGCACATGCCAAGAAATTCATTTATTCAGATGACGAAGCTCCACAATGTCCGGGGAAGAATTTATTATATTTCAAGCCCAAAGAAGCAGGAAAATCTGTATGCGGTATATGAAACCACAGACCGTAATTTTTGGACTGACCTTGCAAAATATAATCAGGCAGAATTTAAAAAAAACGGTACGGAGGGGAAATGTATTGAGGCAAGGGAATTGATCATAGCCCTGCCGGAATCTTTTACGGAGTATCCTCCAGACAGACTGTTGCAGATATTTACAGACCATTTCAGACAGACTTACGGAACGGACTGTATCGCAGCCCTGCATCACAATAAGCGGAAAACCAACTATCACATCCATCTCATTTTTTCGGAGCGTACACTCTTGGAACAGCCCATAGAAAAGGTTGCCACCCGCAATATGTTCTATGACGAAAAGGGAAATCATGTACGCACCAAGAAAGAGATACTTGATGAAGAAGGAAATATCCGTAAAAGGTGTAAGGTGATTCACAAAGGTGAGGTATACGAAAGACAGATTTTCTCCATTAAGGATAAACACTTCAAGGCTGAAAATTTCCTTGATACCGTCAAGCAGGATTATACCAATCTTATCAATCAGTATGTGCGGGATAAAAGCCAGCGGTTAGAAGTTTTTGAGCGTGGCGGTATGTATCTTGCCACCAAAAAGATTGGTAAGAACAATCCGAAAGCCGCCGAGATTGAGGCAAACAACAGTAAACGCACCTTGTGGAATCAGACGGTTGACAGAGCGATTGTAACGGGTGTTTCCAAGTCAGAAATCATGCAGATAAAAAAGGAACGGATAACGGACAAGATTGTGGAATCCGTATGGCTTTACGGAAACAGACCGAATCTGTTATCTTCCATTATCGGTACTGCCATTGCAGTATTAGAACTGTTAATCTCCAAAGTATTTCTCAAAACTCTGGAGCTTGCAGATAAAGTAATTTCCAAAGAGCTTGAAGCAAGACCGGAGAACACAGATTTCAAAGAGCAGAAAGCTGTACCAGAAGAAAGCAGAAAGCAGGCAGATACACCAAAGCCTGCCATACCGCCAAGACCGCAGCCATCAACGGAAGCAGTTTCTTACAAGCACTTATGCGAGATTTATCAAAAGCTGCAGGAACAGAATAAAGCAATTTTTGCACTCGAGAAACAGCGAAGTGACCTTGAAATTGAACTGTCCGACAGCAAAGGTATCTTCAAAGCAAAAAGGCGTTCCGAGCTTTCAACGGAGATAGCCGGATTGGAGGAACGGATTGCAAGAATGAAAGTCCGCTTATCTCATATCGTAAAGGAATACGGGTATCCGAATGTGGAAGCCTTCTACAAGGCATTTCATAAGGCAGAGACAGCTTATGGGGATTATCAGGACAGCCTTAAGAATTGGAAACAACGGTATGGAGAAAAGCCGCAGTCTCTACACGATAGGCTTAAATCTAAGAAACAGGACATTAGGGAGCGAGAGTTAACAAGACCATATTCTCCACCAAACCGTGGAAGGAGTAGATAACAAACGAAAGGAGGCAATTGCCTCCCATTCGTTTGTTATCTCTCCGTAAAGACTGGAATTTCACCCTCTCGCATAAAGATACAAATTATTTTTCTATTTCCTTATCATATATCTTTTTTGAGTATACCACAGTTACAATTGTTGCTAATAATAAATAAATCAACATAAAGATTGTGCCAGTCATCCCACTTGTAAATACGGTTGTAATGATAGTCAATAACCCCGTAATAATAATACATATTGCACCAAAGCGGTTACTCTTTCTCCATGTATTATCATTGTGCATACTCCAAACGGTTCGAACTCCCACTACTGCATTTCGTTTTGCCTTTGTCATAAAATTTCCTAATACAATAAATATAATACCACACAAAATACATGAAACTTTTGCAATGTCAATAACCGCATGTTCACCACCTGCATTTGCCTGTATCCAAGAAGAATAAAGAATAAAATAATGCATAATCCCGAACATGATTGCTTGCGAAATTCCTACAACACATAATACCTTTGCAGAAGATTTTGCTTCCATCTGTTCCTTTTCTGTATTTGCATTTTTTGATTTTTTCTCAAACACATAGATTAGCAAGTGCCAAAACAGTGTAATAAACAAAATAATTACCGGAAAAATAAAGCTTTCTGTTTTACTTCCCCATCTGTCAGTGTTTCCCTCCAAGTCATGATGCATAGGTATAATATCAGGCATAAACTGTAGTACAACACTTGTAACTACAACTGGTATCATTGCTACTATCCACATTATTTTTTTCATACTTTTTTTCCTCCAAACTGGTTAACCCATATAATTAATTCATCGAAAACCGTAGTGTTGATTTCATAATAAACAAAGTTTTTCTCTTTATATTCAGATATCAAGTCTGCGTTTTTAAGTAATTTTAAATGATAAGAAAGAGCAGCCGGTGTAATCTGTAATTTTTCAGCAATCTCTCCGGCATTTAATCGTTCATTTCTCAACATAATAAGAATGTCTCTTCGCTGGCTATCTGCCAATACTTTAAAAATGTTAGTTTCTCCCATATCTTTTACCTATTTAAAACTTTCTTTAAATAGATTTTAGCATGCTATTTGTTTTTGTGCAAGAACTATTTAAAAATAATTTTAAATAGAGGGGATACACTGAAAAATCAATGTGTCCTCTCTATTTACCTTAAGGCAAAATTCAAACATCTAGAAACTTAAGATTCCTGCCTCTTATTATGGAATAACCGTACGTTCTATATATTTTTCTGGAATTTTTAGTACTAGACCTCTATCATGATATTATATTAGCAAAATCACCACGTATCTAAACGATCCTCTGCATCAACCCATACTTGCATTTCTCCATCCAAGTATAATCTTGCATATTCTAATGGATTATCAATAGCCAAAGCATTCAACGAACACTGGGAGCCGGGAGTAGTTCTCAATCCTTCCTCTGCCTTATTGCAATCAATTCTAAGCACTACATTTTCAAACGTGGTTACATCTATGCTATTACATTGCGGATTATATCTTGCATAAATCAATCTCATATCTTATCTGTCCTTTCCTTAATTTTCTAAAAGTTTTGAAAGCATTTCAATCCGTTCTTCCTGCCATTTTAATTTCATGTTATAATTTGTTACTGGATTTTCTTTCCCTTAATTTTGCCCTTGTGAGCATTCGTAACATGAGGGAAAAGGATATAACACAAGGGAAAGCGTAAGGGCAAACTCACTCGCTACAAATTTAGCATTTTCAAGGGGTTGCGGACTTCACGAGGATAAGATATAACAGTTAATAAATGTTATGAATTAAGTCAAATCAAAACTGGAATTTGTCACTCCATCAAACTGGAATTTCTCACTTCTTTATTTTAGGAGCAATAAGCAGCACTACTGCCACAAGAAAATATACACCATACAGTAACCACGTAATTGTATTGTTCCAAGGGAAACTCTTTTCTGGATGGTTTAATGCAAACATTATAAATACAATAGCTACAATCAGCATTATCACACCGATAATCCTTGATATACTTTTTTTCATGTAAATCACCTCCTCGTTAAACTGGAATTTGACTAATTATTGTGTTTTAATGATTCTATAAACTACCCCCAATTGAGCAGGGTATGTTTCTTGAATCATTCCATTAAACCATATTGTAACGATATCTCCCACCTGAACATCTTCCGCTAAATTTTCTGCCGATACATAATACTCTCCATCATTCATCTGACAAAAGCCTTCAGCTGTACTCACATGCGTTACAAGAAGTTCTCCATCATCGGTAATTTCTTTTACTTTTGCATTAAAATTGATAACCTCTATTGGAATAGACGTATCGTCTTTTTCAATATCTCTAAATATGATTCGTTCGTCATCAATGACTACTATGAGCTGACCTTCAGAACTCCTTTGATAATGATATCCGCTTCCGAAATTTGATTGATTATTTTCAGATGGTAACTCTGTCCCTGCCACTGTTGACACAATTTCTCCATCCATTGTTCCACAACCAGGCATTGACGCTACATATCCTGTGTCTTTATATATAACACCATCAACCATAACACATGGAGGATATGAGCCAGTATCTGCTATTTGCTCATTTTGTACTACATCATCATTTTCTTTATTTTCTGTTTCTACGGACACATTTCCAGACACAGGTTCTTTATTTTCTTGATTCGTTCCACATCCAGTCATTCCCAGCACCATACATAATACAAGCAGATAGATTACTTTTTTCATAATACATGCCTCCTTAACTTATATTTTTTAACTCTATAAACTGAAATTTGTAAATATTATTTTACATTTTTATATGAAATCACAATATGACTTGGTGCAAATAATACTGATGCAATAATCAATAGCACTGACCTACTCATAATCCCACTAAATAAGAACAACATTGAAGGAATAATAGAAAGTGCTAATGCTTCGTCAGACCACCTCCCGAACCAAGTTCCCGGAATATTGATTATCATGAATCCGAAACAACCCAATCTCCCTACTTGTTCTGTGACCTCAACATATTTATTGTTCCACTTATTATCAAATCCATCTTTGCACTTAATCGCAATCTCGTTAAAGAGCGTTGCGTCTTTTCTCAACCCACGAAGCGACACCATACCGTCAGCTTCCATCTGCTTTAATTGCTCCATATAGGTCGGAGCAAAAGGCTTTTTGAAATGCACATTATAGGGTATGCGTTCCTCAATCATATTTATATTTTCATAGGTTTCATTCTTGCGTTCGTTGTGCCTTTCCGCCTTGCTCACATCAGAAACGGTGTACTTTTTACCCTTGCACAACTCATATCCGCCTTGTTGCTTTTCGCCATTTCGTTCTCCTTTCTCGGCAGAGCAAGCAATCCTCCTTTCCTGCCGAAAATAAAAACCACAGGAAAGATACATTAAGCCTTGTTTGTGTCATTTCTCAGGGCGAAAATCAGGGGAAATTTCCTTTCTAAGCCTTTCAAAAAATCGCAAGGTATTTGTACTAACCTGTGGTTGTGTATGAAATTGTGGGTTTGGGATAACAAAAAACACCGTATTTCTACGGTGCGTTCTGTAAGATATATTCTGTTTTATGATAGCAGAAAACTGGAATTCACAGTTCTTCCATCCTTCCCATCTTCAGCGCCATAACAAGAGTTCCGGCTGCCATCACAAAGACACCAATTTCAATCACATAGATGGGAAGAAGCGCCGGACCTGCCACGGCAAAGAAGTCCACGATAAAATGAATCCCATATGCAAGAACCGCTGTAAAAGCCGCTGTCCTGTATTTGCCTGCCTTTACCGCCCGGTAGATCAGCAGTGACAACCCGATATGCAGAATGATAGCACTGATTCTTTCGATTCCGCTTACAAAAAAGAGTGGTGCCGGTGTTGTCCATAGGGCCGACAGCTGTGACACGGTCTGATTTGCAGACTCAGCAGGAAGTGCCGCCAGCGTATTCTGCATGGCTCCGCTGTTGATCATCAGCATGGACACAAGATTGCTGATTCCGGAGAGTCCTCCGAGCAGAATAGCCTCCACACCGCCATGCCCGATTCCATACATCAGTGCATTTGGAAAATCCAGCCATTTCTTCATCCAGAACTTCATGGCAATCAGTCTTCCGGTCTCTTCAAAAACAGCTGCAGCCAAAGCCGCGTACACATAGTAAAGCCATGGCCTGCTCTGTGCGTTCAGTCCGCAGAACCGAATGACAAGAACATGCAACAGCTGCTCCAACAGCATGGCAAACAGCAGATAGGTTCCTGCTCCGATAAAGAACGAGGAAATCCTTGCCTTAAGCTTCACCCTTCCTGCAATGAACAAAGCAATCGGTACCCCCATCGAGAGGACAACGGAGCAGATAACTCCCGCTATCGCCAGACCTGATATTGTGTTCAATTCCATCTTTATACCTCCCTGATTCTCAAAAAATTCCTTTATTGTATTTGAACTGTCCATACAATATAAAGCCTAATCCGACAATAACTGCTGGAAGAATGATATAATCTATAATTATTTCACTCCAAAACGAAACAATAAAACCTAATATAAGAGATATTCCTATAATCAGCGTTCCTGTGCCGACTGTTTTTCCATACTTTGGTATATCTTCTTCCTTTACTTTTCGCCTGTTATAAGAGTGAATTGTGCTGATATTGCCTTTGATATTTACAATTCCCACAACAGATATGAACACTCCCAAAATCAACAGTATAATATTTTCCATAGTGACCTCCTAAAAATAGAATAGTTCCTCAAATTTTTTGTCCAATGCAATACAAAGAATTAGAGCCAATTTTGCAGTTGGATTAAACTGTCCTGTTTCAATAGAACTAATGGTATTTCTTGATACCCCTACCATTTCTGCAAGCTGAGCTTGAGAAAGATTTGCTTCTGTGCGAACTTCCTTTAAGTGATTTTTCAGTTGTAATTGTTCTTTCATATTCTCACCTCTAAAAGGTGGCTAACAAATCCAACAAATGCAAAAATGGAAAGCACAAAAAACAGAACGGTCAAGACCAAATCACTCTTTCGCTTCATTTTGATAAAACGAACTAACCATTGTGTTGCAATAATGCTGAAGTATATAACCCACGGACTGTAAATCATAGTATGAGCAAGCACAGAAGATAACAGCGAAAGCAAACAACACACTAAAGCACCAACTCTGCTTGCGTGACTTCCGGCTTGATATACCACTTCCATTTCAGCCAAGTCCTTATTGCGATGTTCTTTTCTGCTTGCATTTAAGATTTCGTCCTTTTTCATAAAAACACCTCCATGCCAAGTTTTCTTTGCATGTTTTAATTATACACATACCAAGTTTTCTTGTCAATAGAGTTCATAAAAAAGTTACAACCGATATAATAGATAACTTTTCTACCACTTCGATTATACTCGCAACTTAATGACTTCTTGAATACTTGCCGAAAAAGAAAAACTGCCATCGGTTTGACAGCAGTTCTTCTTCGGTTGGTATCCGTTAGGAATACACAATATCATTCATTACAATCTCATCGGCACAGGCTCGAATGTTATTCATCAATCCTATCCATCTCATCATATCCGTTGCTTTCAGTTCTTCTGTTACACCTTGCTTCTTTGCCATTTCCTTTATCAGATATTCCGCCATATCACGAGCCGAAGTATCAATTTCGGCAAGGTGTTCATATAACTTTCCGCTTGTCAGCAGATTAAAATATAGCACACTTTTCGACAAATTCTTACAAATAACTACAAATTTTTTCACAAGAAACGAAAAAAACGATACTGCATCTCTGATAAGGCTTTTCATACAGATCCATAAAATCATCCGGACAGGAAATCTGATTACCAATATGGTATCTACAATCAGATATAGTGCAAATGCTTCGTCAGACCACCCCCCGAAACAAGTTCCCGGAATATTGATTATCATGAATCCGAAACAACCCAATCTCCCTACTTGTTCTGTGACCTCAACATATTTATTGTTCCACTTATTATCAAATCCATCTTTGCACTTAATCGCAAATACAACATTGGGTATCATAATGACTGCAATAAAAATCAGCCCCAAAACATTAAATCATTCCATATTATCTACCATCACAAACTTCGATTTGTATTTCTGTTTGTTTTAAAAATGGGCAACTCCGATTGGAATTGCCCACTCATTGCACTAATTATGCGATTTTTTCTTGCTTGCACCGATTTCTGCATCAATTGATGTAAGTTTGATGTAAATCGCTGTTTTTTTAGTTTTTTATCAAATGAAGTACGTCCCGTCTATTTGGTAAAACGGTACATCTTTACATCATCTTAATAGAGCTTTGCACCTGCCGGAATGTGGTCATCAACCATCAGAAGATGAAGCTTTTCTTCGCCTTCTTCTTCATGAATAGCACTGAGAAGCATACCGCAAGAGTCAATGCCCATCATAGCTCTCGGTGGAAGATTTGTGATAGCAATAAGAGTCTTTCCAACCAGTTCTTCCGGCTCATAAAAGCTATGAATACCGCTTAAAATGGTTCTGTCTGTGCCTGTTCCGTCATCAAGAGTAAACTGTAACAGTTTCTTTGACTTCGGTACTGCAACACACTCTTTAACCTTTACTGCACGGAAATCTGACTTGCTGAATGTATCAAAATCAACAAATTCCTCAAATAAAGGCTCTACCTTTACCTTAGAAAAATCAATCTTTTCAGATTCAGTTTTTACATTTTTTTCAGGTGCTTCAGAAGCTGTATTATTTACATCATTTTTCTTATTTACACCATCTAAGGACTTCATTGTCGGGAAGAGGAGCACATCACGGATTGCCTGTGAATCAGTCAACAGCATAACCAGACGGTCGATACCATAACCGATACCACCTGTAGGAGGCATACCGATCTCCAGTGCATTTAAGAAATCCTCGTCTGTATGCTCTGCTTCATCATCACCGGCTGCTGCATTTGCATCCTGTGCTGCAAAACGTTCACGCTGATCAATCGGATCGTTCAGCTCGGAGTATGCATTACACATCTCCCATGTGTTAATGAACAGCTCGAAACGCTCAACCTTGCTTGGATCAGAAGGTTTCTTCTTGGTCAGTGGTGAGATCTCGATCGGATGATCCATGATAAATGTAGGCTGGATCAACTTTTCTTCACAGAACTCCTCAAAGAACAGGTTAATAATATCACCTTTCTTATGACGTTCTTCATATGCAATATTGTGTTCATCAGCCAGTTTCTTAGCTGCTGCATCATCTTCTACCTGATCGAAGTCGATTCCGGTATATTTCTTGATCGCATCATTCATGGTCAGACGCTCAAACGGCTTACCGAAATCAATCTCGATTCCATTATAGGAAATCTTTGTGCTTCCACAAACCTTCTCAGCAAGATAACGGAACATGGACTCTGTCAGTTCCATCATACCTTCATAGTCTGTGTATGCCTGATATAATTCCATCAGCGTAAATTCAGGATTGTGTCTTGTATCAACACCCTCGTTACGGAATACTCGTCCAATCTCGTAAACTCTTTCCAGTCCGCCTACGATCAGTCGCTTCAGATATAATTCCAGAGAGATACGAAGCTTTACATCCTCATTTAATGCATTGTAATGTGTCTCAAATGGTCTTGCTGCCGCACCACCTGCATTTGCAACAAGCATAGGAGTCTCAACCTCCATGAAATCACGACCTGCAAGGAAGTTACGAATCTCCTTTAAGATCTGTGAACGCTTGATAAATACTGCCTTGCTCTCCTGATTCATGATAAGGTCTACATATCTCTGACGATATCTGACATCTGTATCTGTTAAGCCATGGAACTTCTCCGGAAGGATCTGTAATGACTTGCTTAAAAGTGTCATTTCTTCTGCATGGATAGAAAGTTCTCCTGTCTTTGTACGGAAGGCCCATCCCTTTACACCATAGATATCACCGATATCAGATTTCTTGAAATCTGCATAAGATTCCTCACCGATCTGATCTCTTGCAACATATACCTGAATGTTACCCTTCAGATCCTGAATATTACAGAAGGATGCCTTACCCATAACACGCTTGAACATCATACGTCCTGCAATGCTTACATGGATCGGTGATGCATCCATGATCTCTCTTCTCTCGTTATAATCGTTGTTCAGCACTTCCTTCTTCTGTGCATCATCCAGTCCCTCTACATCCGGTTCCTGTCTGCCTGCGAGAAGCTCTGCTTCATGTGCTGTATATGCTTCCTTTACATCTGTGCTGTGATAAGTCACATCATACTTTGTAATCTCAAATGGATCCTTGCCAGCCGCCTGTAAATCTGCCAACTTCTCACGACGAACCTGTAACAGCTTATTTACATCCTGTGGCTTAGCCTGATTGTTCTGCTTATTCTCTGCCATCTTTGTTTAATCTCTTTCTATACTATATTGATCATTCTGTTTATTAGATTGCTCTCTTGATATCTAATATTCTGTATTTGAATTCTCCGTCCGGTGCTTCTACTATTACTTCTTCACCAACGCGCGCACCCTTTAATGCCATACCAACCGGCGATTCATCAGAGATCTTATTCTTCATGATATCTGCTTCTGTTGAACCAACGATGTGGAATACAATTTCCTCGTCAAATTCATAATCATATACTGTTACGGTACGGCCGATACCGACAACCTCTGTATCAACCTCATCCTCGTCAACGACTTCTACATTTTTCAGGATAGCCTCTAACTGCTCGATTCTTGCCTCAATATCACGCTGCTCGTCCTTTGCTGCATCATACTCAGCATTCTCAGATAAGTCTCCCTGCTCTCTTGCTTCCTTGATCTTTGCAGCAATCTCTCTACGTTTATTTACCTTCAGATCCTGAAGTTCTTCTTCAATTTTTTTAAGTCCTGTATAGGTAACTACCTGTTTCTTTTCAGCCATCGCCGACTACCTCCTAAACAATATCTGTGTTTTCCGTTAAGTTCTCACAAGTATCCTACATTATATTCCAGTTTCCCTGTAATGTCAAACCTGTATATAGAAAAAAGAAGCCTTAAAACTAAGACTTCTTTTCCTTAATATCAATGCAGTTGATGGGACTTGAACCCACACCCACGTAAGTGGACATGAACCTGAATCATGCGCGTATGCCAATTCCGCCACAACTGCATGAAAACGTGCTTTATCTCACGCACTCGTTTAATATAGCACGTCATCTGCTTCTTGTCAAAACAAATTTTGTAAAAACGTCAATTTTTTTATTCTGCCTCTGAAGCTGCCTCTGTTGTTGACTCTGTGCTCTCTGCTTCAGTGGAACCATCTTCCGATGCATCTTCTGAACTTGCTTCTGTTGAATCTACCTGAACAGCTGTACCCATCAGATAATCAAGAACCTTTTCCTCTGTTGCATAGAATTTCAGATCGCTCGCTGAATATTTGGAGTTGATCGTATCCTCGTCTACTTCATTATCATCCATCAGCTTCTGCTTATATGCTTCAGTCTCTTTATCATTTGCGACCAGATTTTTTTCTAACGCGATCGAGCTGACAACGATCTTCTCCTGCATTACAGATTCAACTGTGCTCTGAAGATAGGAAACAAATGCAGATTCATCTGTATATCCATAGAAATACTGTAAGAATGTTGGTACGCCGATTCCATACTGGGAGGCACTGGACTCGATATTATCCATAACACTCTTGACATAGGAATCAATTTCGCCTTCCGGATACTGATTAAATGTTGTTTTCTCTTTGATTGCCTTTAATACATTTGCACGATCTGTACTGTCTGCAGTTTTGTCTGTATCCTTCTGAAGCTCATCTGTCAGATACTTGGTATAATCCTCCGTCGTTGTATATTTACCATCCGTAGCCGACTTCACAAGGTCATCTGTATATTCCGGTGTCGTCGTTATCTTGATATAATTGATCTTTATATCAAATACAGCTTCCATTCCTGCTACTGTTGTATCAGAATAATCATCCGGATATGTGATCGTGATCTTCTTCTCTGTACCAGGCTTTAATCCGATCATCTGATCATCAAGTCCCGGTGCTAATGCATCCTTGCCTATAACAACACTGGTTCCGGCTTCATCATCATTCTTATTCTTTTCCTGACCATTGATCGTTTCTACATAATTGATGTTGACATCATCACCATCTTTAATGGCACTGTCATAATCCTTTGTCTCTATATTATTATCTGTACAGAATGAATCAATCTTCTCATCGATCTTATCCTGTGTTACCTCTCTGGATGCCGGAACATATTCAACGCCATCATAATCACTTACCTCTGCACATTTTGCATACTGCTTGAATTCACTCTTTGTGCTTCCACATCCGCTAAGCACTCCCATGCCGACAACGGTTGCCAGGCAAAGGGTCATTACCTTCTTCATTTTCATAATATAATCTTTCTCCTCAAGGCTTCATCTTATTATTTTATCATCCTCATTTTAAGGATCCTGTTTCAACATCCGCTTTAGTTTGTCTCTGTTGTTACTTCTGTGGTTTCTTCAGAAGCCGTTGTTGCTTCTGTTGCAGCTTCTGTACTCTCTACCTTCTTGCCATTATCAAGCAGGAAAGTCATAACCTTATCTGCAAGTGTATAATACATCAGATCTTCAGAAGAATACTGCTCTCTGATCTGATCCTCTGTTGTAGAATTATTGTCTGCCAGCTTCTTAATATATGCTGTTTCTTCATCTGCATCGATCGTAATATTCTCTGCTTTTGCAATCGCACAGACAGCCTTCTTTTCCTTTACGGACTCTTCACAGATCTGCTTTACATATTCTGCAAATGACTCCTCATCACTGTATCCATAGTAGTAATTGATAAATGTTGCATAATCGAAATTATAGGAGCTTGCCTGAGCTTTCAGGTTGTCAATAATTTCGCTTGCAAGACTTTCAACTTCATCTTCCGGTACATTCTCGATCTGTGCTTTATTAATAACACTTGTCATAACCACATTCTGTGCAGAAGTAAGTGCTGCAGTCTCATTGCTTGCTTCCAGTTCTGCTTTGATTGATGCTTCATATTCATCTACTGTTTTATAGGAAGTATTATTGGCAACAAGTTCATCGTTGTACTCTGGTTCAACCGGAATCTTAATGTAGTTTACAGTCGTCTTAAATACTGCATCCTTTCCATTCAGTTCTGTGTTTGTTGTACTGTAATCCTCCGGGAATGTTACATTTACATCAAATGTATCTCCGGCTTTATGACCTACGATCTGATCTTCAAAATCATCAATAAAAGATTTGCTTCCCAATGTCAGATCATAACCATTTCCATCAGAATTACCACCTTCAAATTCCTTACCATCTACAGTTCCGACAAAGTCGATATTTACAATATCACCCATCTTTGCTGCACTTGTCTTATCTTCATTATAAGTAGTGCAGGATGAAATAAAAGAATCTACCTTGCTCTGAATATCATCTGCAGTTACCGCTTCCGGTGCATATTCATATTCAATTCCTTTGTACTCTCCAAGCGTAACGCCATCTGCATATTTCTCGATATACTCATCGATCGTCAAATCTTCTGCTGCCTCTGTGCTGCTGTCTGATGAAGTCGCATCCGTTTGCGTTGCATTGTCAAGCTTACCGGTTGTATTCTTTTTATCGCCGCATCCCACAGCCATAGATAATGTCATTGCCATTGCAAGAGCAACCGCAAGTCCCTTTTTCAATTTCCTCATTGTACTTACCTCTATATATTATAAAATTAGGTATCACCTATCATAGCTTTATATCACATTTCCAATTAAAAATAAAGCTATTTTAAGTAATTCATAGAAATGTCACAAACTATGCAACGTTATTGTTAAATGCCTGATTGTTTGCAATACTTCGACAGTATCCATACTTTCAGATACAATTTCCTACAATTTCACATAATGTCAATCGCCACTCGAACAGTAAATCACATTTTCCCATGCAACACAATATCTAGTATTATTTCTTTGATTTTTTCTCAATATTTTGTACTGATTGATATAGACAAACCAAAATGGTGATGCTATAATGTGTAACTGTCGGGGACATAGAGTTACAAAATATTCCAAACGATTTTTTAGTCTCACAGATTTTAAATCGTTCATTTTTTTGTCTTTTTTTCACACGCGACGCAATATGTTGGGGTTTGAGAAAACATTGCACTCAATATCTAGATAATCAATTTTGAAGGAGAATGTAAAAATGCAGGTAATCAAAAGAGACGGTCGAGCCGTATCCTATGATCGCAGCAAGATTATCGTTGCCATCCAGAAGGCAAATGCCGAAGTCGAAGACTGCGAAAAAATTTCTGAAGAAAAAATCGAAGAGATCATAGACGGTATCGAAGCAAAAAACAGAAAAAGAATGCTGGTCGAGGACATTCAGGATATCATCGAGCAGAAGATTATGGCAGAAGGGAAATTCGTTCTTGCCAAAACTTACATTATATATAGATACAGCCGTGAACTGATCCGTAAAGCAAATACAACTGACGATTCCATTCTCAGCCTGATCCAGAACAGAAACAAAGATGTTATGGAAGAGAATTCAAATAAAAACGCAACTGTTGCTTCCACTCAGCGAGATCTGATCGCCGGTGAGGTTTCAAAGGATCTTACCAAACGACTTCTGTTGCCTGAAAAGATTTCAAAAGCACATGAAGAAGGTGCGATCCATTTCCACGATGCTGATTATTTCTTACAGCCAATCTTCAACTGTTGTCTGATCAACATCGGAGATATGCTTGACAATGGCACTGTCATGAACGGCAAACTGATCGAGAGCCCTAAGAGTTTTCAGGTTGCATGTACGATCGTTACACAGATCATTGCTGCCGTTGCCTCCAGCCAGTATGGTGGTCAGTCCGTTGATATCCGTCACCTTGGAAAATATCTGCGTAAGAGTTACAATAAATACAAAGCATTATATCAGGAAGAATTTGGCGAGAGATTAGATGCCGATACATTAGAGGAGCTGGTAAAAGAAAGACTGAACGACGAGCTCCGTTCCGGTGTTCAGACGATCCAGTACCAGATCAACACTCTGATGACTACAAATGGTCAGTCTCCATTTGTTACCTTATTCCTGAATCTCGATCCAACTGATGAATACATTGAAGAGAATGCCATGATCGTAGAAGAAATCCTCCGTCAGCGTTTAGAGGGTATTAAAAACGAAGTTGGTGTCTATGTAACACCTGCATTTCCAAAGCTGATCTACGTTCTGGATGAGCACAACTGCTTAAAGGGCGGCAAATATGATTACATCACCCGTCTTGCGATCAAGTGCTCCGCTAAGAGAATGTATCCGGATTACATCTCCGCTAAGAAGATGCGTGAGAACTATGAAGGTAATGTCTTCTCCTGTATGGGATGCCGTTCTTTCCTCTCTCCTTGGAAGGATGAAAATGGCAACTATAAGTGGGAAGGTCGTTTCAACCAGGGTGTTGTCAGCCTGAATCTTCCTCAGATCGGTATTCTGGCAAAGGGTGATGAAAATAAATTCTGGTCACTCCTAGATGAACGGCTTCAGTTATGTTACGATGCGCTGATGTGCCGTCACAGAGCACTGGAAGGCGTAACTTCAGATGTCAGCCCAATTCACTGGCAGTATGGTGCGATTGCACGATTAAAGAAGGGTGAGGTTATCGATCCACTGCTTCACAACGGCTACTCCACACTGTCACTTGGATACATCGGTCTGTATGAGACTTCTATCCTGATGAAGGGTGTCAGCCATACGGATCCGGTTGGTGAAGAATTTGCATTAAAGGTTATGAATAGAATGCGTGCAGCCTGTGATAAATGGAAGGCTGATACCGGACTTGGCTTCGGCTTATATGGAACACCAGCCGAAAGCTTATGTTATAGATTTGCACGCATTGATAAAGAACGTTTCGGTACGATCAAGGATGTTACTGATAAGGGCTACTACACAAACTCCTACCATGTTGATGTCCGTGAGAAGATCGATGCATTCAGCAAGTTTAGATTTGAGAGTCAGTTCCAGACGATCTCATCCGGTGGTGCGATCTCCTATGTCGAGATACCAAATATGCGTAACAATCTGGATGCTCTCGCAGAAGTGGTCCGCTACATTTATGAGAATATCCAGTACGCTGAGTTCAATACAAAATCAGACTACTGTCATGTATGTGGATATGACGGTGAGATCATCATCAATGCAGATGGCGAATGGGAATGTCCTCAGTGTGGCAACAAAGACCACGCAAAGATGAACGTTACAAGAAGAACCTGTGGTTATCTCGGTGAAAACTTCTGGAACGTAGGCAAGACCAAAGAAATGGCTTCCAGAGTATTACACCTGTAGGATTCAGGTCTGAAGCATGTGGTTCATCCATACCACAAACAGAATAATGTATACCACATACGATCAGAATATACCGGAATTTTTATAAAAACACTTGCTATATTGAAAAAATTGGTTTATATTAAAGCTATGCATAAAGTATTTACTTGTATGAACAGTTTACATCCGATTTTTAACTAAGTGCATTAATAATTTCAATTTGTATGGTCTGCATGTCGTAGAGGGCAATGCGGGCCATACTTTTTGTATGGGAGAAATAATAATTATGAATTATATGGATATCAAACGGTGTGATATCGCAAACGGAACCGGAGTCCGAACCTCTCTGTTCGTATCCGGCTGCACACACCACTGTAAGGGTTGTTTTAATCAGGATACCTGGGATTTCAACGCAGGTAAGCCTTTTACTCAAAAAGAAATTGATACGATCATTGAACTCTGTAAGCCGGATCATATTGTAGGGCTTACCCTGCTTGGCGGCGAACCATTGGAATTCGTCAATCAGCAGGGACTGCTTCCACTTCTGGAACAGTTCAAAGCTGCTTATCCGGATAAAACGATCTGGTGCTATACCGGCTATGATTTTGAAAAAGACGTTCTGGACAAAATGTATTTCCAGTGGGATTTCACTCACAAATTCCTGTCCTATCTGGATGTTTTAGTCGACGGAGAATTTGTTGAAGAAAAGAAAGTTCTGGATCTGCGATTCAGAGGTTCTACAAATCAGAGAATATTGGATGTTCCAAAATCATTAGCTGCCAAGAAAGCAGTCTTATGGGACGAGAAAGGAAGGTACTTCTAATGACCACATTTGATATTAACATTAAGAAACTGAATGAAAATGCGACAATTCCTTCTTATGGTTCTGAATTTGCTGCCGGAGCAGATCTGTATGCCTGCATGGAGGAACCGGTAACGATCGTTGCCGGAGAAACCCAGTTCATCCACACCGGACTGGCTATCGAGATTCCGGCCGGCTATGCCGGACTGGTCTATGCAAGAAGCGGTCTTGCCTGTAAGCGTGGTCTTGCCCCTGCCAACAAAGTAGGCGTTATCGATGCAGATTACCGTGGAGAGATCATGGTAGCACTCCATAACCACTCTAATGTCGATCAGACGATTGAAAGCGGCGAACGTATTGCGCAGCTTGTTATCACCCCATACATTACCGGATGTTTCCATACTGTAGATGAATTATCCGATACCGTACGCGGTGAAGGTGGCTTCGGCTCTACTGGAAGAAAATAAACAGGCAAAAAAGGTCCATGGCACGAAATGTACCATGGACCTTTTTATTCTATCCCATTAATTAAACGTAATCATACTATACACGTCAGTATTTACGCTCTTGGAATAAGTGTAATCTTTATCAATCTTTGATACCCAGTTCGTTAAAAGGTTATTAAAATAGGCATCATTCGCTTCTTTTGTCAGCTCCGCTTTATTCGTAGCGGTTGCCTTCTCATCCGTCAGATATGTCATCTGGAAGATATGATAGCCATTCTCAGTCTCGATAACCTGTGAGATATCTCCATCCTGCATATCATATAAGGTATCCAGAACCTCCTGCCCATAGCTTTCCAGAATCTGATCCTTGCTCATGGTATGGCTTCCTGCATATTGCAGGTTATTTGTATGGCCAAGGAAAGTGATATTCAGGTTCGGATTGTCCGATAACTGCTGTTTGATCGAAGTATAAGCCTCGTCCGCTTTTTGTTTCTGTTCTGCGATCTTATCCTTACTGTACACTACAATATTTCCAAAATCATCCTCATAATAACATTCAAAGAACATATCATAAAATGTCGTCATTCTTGCCTGCTCATCGGATACCTCAGCAGAGGAGTCGCTCATGACATGATCGTAGATTTTCTTCGCCAATGCATTCTCCTGAAGGACACGGGATGGTGTATCTGCCTCCATGCCGGTTTCTTTCAACTGCTCATCGGTCAGACTGTTATAGAAATCTTCCGCTTCCTGTTCTGCCTGTGCCTGTTCTTCCGCCGTCAGACTGATCTTATATTCATCCGCCTGTGCGATCAGCGCCTTGGTCTGAACAATATTGGAGATCACTTCACGTCTTGCCATTTCCTCGACGTTCATCTCGATGCCACCATCCGTCTCGATCGTTTTTCCCCAGATATCGTTGCCGTATTCCTTTTCGTACTCATCAATGGTTGTCTGTGCATAGATATACACCTCGTCCAGATAAATGTTGTCATTTCCGAATTTGAATACAATATATTTTCCTGTATTATCCTGACTTTCTTCTCCGCACGCTGCAAGTGTAAGTAACATCACACATGTACAGATCAAAGAAATAGCCTTTAGAATTCTACGTTTCATCCACCAAACCTCCTGTTCTTCCAGCTCACCGATTCCGGCATCTGCATCATCCTGCAAACATTACAGATTTCGGTATGCTGATCATCCTTTATTCTTCTGCAAGCTCCGCAATATCAGCTACAACTGCTCTCGCCTGCTTCCAGATTTCTTTCTCTGTGATCGTCTTCATCTTAAGCACAAAAGATGGACTGTTGCCGATCACAAATTTCATGCTTCCTCTATATTTATCTAATAACGAATCAATCTTTGCTGTGTCGATCTTCGCCTGTTTAAACATCGAAAACCGCAGCTCCGCCCCCGCCAGCATAATGCTGGTTATATAGGCACGATTTGCCTTTGCCTTTAATAAAGATACATCAAGCAGGTTCAGAACCTCTGTCGGCATCTCTCCAAATCTGTCGTTTAATTCGTCAATGATATCGTCGTAATCATCATCCGATGCGATATGAGATATCCTCTTATACAGATCCAGCTTAATGAATTCATTCTTGACATATTCAGCCGGTATATAAGCATCCACCGGAAGCTGTACGGTTGTCTCAAACCGTTCTTCAACCTTCTCGCCCATCTCCTGACGGATCGCATCATTTAACATCTTACAGTACAGATCATAACCAACTGCTTCCATATGACCGGACTGATCCTCGCCTAAGATATTTCCCGCGCCGCGGATCTCCAGATCCTTCATGGACACCTTGATTCCGGAACCAAGATCGGTAAATTCCCGGATCGCTTTCAGTCTCTTTTCCGCAGTTTCCTTAATAAGTTTATCCCGACGGTACATCAGAAATGCATATGCATTCCGATCTGAACGACCGACACGGCCGCGGAGCTGATACAACTGGGATAAGCCAAATGTATCTGCATCATGAATGATCATGGTATTCGCATTTGGAATATCCAGTCCCGTCTCGATGATCGTCGTCGTGACCAGCACATCAATCTCATGATTGATAAACCGGTACATGATGTCCTCCAGCTGTCGTTCATGCATCTGTCCATGCGCATACTCAACAACTGCATCCGGTACAAGGGATGCAATCTCCGATGTGACCATCTCTATATTATTTACCCGGTTATATACATAATATACCTGACCATCCCGCGCCAGCTCACGCTTGATCGCTTCTTTGACAAGTTCGGGATCAAGCTCCATGACATAGGTCTGGATCGCCCGTCTGTCAACCGGCGCTTCTTCCAGAACACTCATATCCCGAATACCGATCAGGCTCATATGAAGTGTACGAGGAATAGGAGTCGCTGTCAAGGTCAGGACATCAACATTTGTCTTCATCTGCTTGATCTTTTCCTTATGTGTTACACCAAACCGCTGCTCCTCGTCTATGATCAGCAGACCAAGCTGCTTAAATGTCACATCCTTCGATAACAGACGATGTGTTCCGATCACGATATCCACCTTGCCGGCCTTCAGATCAGCGATCGTCTCCCGAACCTCCTTCGGTGTACAGAAACGGCACAACAGACGGATCTCAACCGGAAATTCCTTCATACGTTCTTTGAATGTATTATAATGCTGCTGTGCAAGAATCGTAGTCGGCACAAGATAAGCAACCTGTCTGCCATCGTATACCGCCTTAAATGCCGCACGGATCGCAACCTCTGTCTTACCAAAGCCCACATCACCACAGATCAGACGATCCATGATCTTGCTGCTCTCCATGTCTGCCTTCGTCTCTGCGATCGCTTTCTTCTGGTCATCCGTTTCCTCATATGGGAACATTTCCTCAAATTCCTGCTGCCAGATCGTATCCTTCGAATAGCAGAAGCCCTGTGATGCCTGTCGTTTCGCATACAGGTTCACCAGTTCCTTTGCGATCGTTGCAACATGACCTTTTACCCGGCTTCTGGTCTTCTCCCAGTCTTTACTGCCGAGCTTGTTGATCTTCGGTCGTCTGCCCTCTTTATCACTGTATTTCTGGATACAGTCTACCTCAGAAGCCAGTACATAGAGCTTTCCGCCCTCTGCATAATTGATCGTTACATAGTCTTTTAAGACACCGTCCACTTCAACCTTCTCGATACCGCCATAGATACCAACTCCATAACGTTCATGGATCACACAGTCACCCACACTGATATCGGAGAAATCTTTGATCACTTCGCCGGAATACCGTGGCTTCTGGTTCTTCTTTTTCTTCGTACTGCTCCGTGCAGTAAAGACGTCGCCTTCATTTATCACAACCAGCTTCAGCTCCGGGAACTCAAATCCTGCCCGAAGTCTTCCTGTCGTAACCATAACCTCTTTCTCGGAAAGAACACGGTCGGTATCCTCCGAATAGAAGCATGCCACATCATGGCTGGTCAGATTCTCAACCATCCGTTTGGCTCTGGTCGTCGATGGCGAGATAAATATGATCCGATAATTTTTCTCTCTCCATTTTCCGATATCCGCAATTAACGCTTCAAAATTATTCCTATAAGAATTAACCACTCGACTGTCGTAAGTTACATCATGTCGGATCGTAAAATACCGATCCTCATGATACAGAATAGAAAATGCGAGCGTCTGAAATGCCTGCATTTTCTGCACGATTGCCGAATAGGTAAATAAAATATTCATCATACCCGGAAGGATATATCCACCCTCCAGCCGGCTCTCCATGCTCTCAAGGAAGGTTGCCATATAGTTATCCGCATAATCTGATATTCTCGAAGTCTCATCTAATAAAATAACTGTATTTTTTGTATGGAAGCAGTCTAAGAGTGATACGGTCTTACTGTAGAAATACTCTACATAACTGTCCACTCCTGCCATCCCATGAAACTCCGTCAACTGCTCTTTGATCTCTCCGATCTGCTTCTTTAAGCGGGCAGCTTCCTCTGTCTTGAACTCTTTCCGCAGCTTCTCATAATATGGTTTGAATTCCTGCTCCAGCTTGTGGATCCCCTGCGCCGTCCTGCGATCAGACAACACCATCTCGCTTGCTGGATAAATCTGGATCTCCTGCACCTGTTCGATCGACCGCTGGCTCTCTACATCAAAGCTCCGGATCGTATCGACCTCCGTATCCCACATATCGATACGATATGGGCATTCCTCTGTCAAAGGAAAGATATCAATGATACCACCACGCACCGCAAACTGTCCGACACCGTCCACGCTGTCCGCCTTTTCATACCCCAGTTCTACCAGCCGTTTCTTAAGCGCTTCAACATCCAGTTCTTCCGCCTCGCGGATCGTCACAACGTTTTTCTTAATGTAGGACAGATCCGGCATCTTATCAAATAACGCATCCACTGTCAGAATGATCGTACAGGCTTCTCCCTCGATCAGTCGTCTGAATATATCCATCCGCCGTCTGGTGATAGAATTTCCATGGATATCTGAGCTGTAAAATAAAATATCCTTCGACGGATACATATACACCGCTTTATCATAGAAACGGAAATCCTCGTATAACTGTTCCATTCTCTGTTCACTGTAGGTTACGACCAGTCTTACATGTGCATCGGATGAAAATGCATGCATCAGATATACCCGGTCTGTTCCATCATTCCCGGATATATTGACGATGCCATCCTGCTGCTTTAACCAGTCCTTTATCTGTATATAATTTTCGGTATGTTTTACAGGCTCATTGATTGCCTTCATATCGACGCCAAATGCCAGGCTGATACAGCCTGGCTCCCTTTCTTTTTTATTTTCTGATTATTTATACCTGTCTGACCGTATGCATGGCTACACCCTGTATACGACCGGTTCCGATCAACACATTTTGCCTTTCGGTTAATTATATTTATTCATTGCTGCTGCCGCACTGTCTTTTAAGATCAGCGCGATTGCATCACAGGCATTATCACAGCCTGCCTTGATCTCCGGAAGTTCGTCTTTTCCGAATCTGGATAATACATAATCTGCAAGATCCATAC
Source organism: Coprococcus ammoniilyticus (assembly GCF_025567345.1). Classification (NCBI taxonomy): domain Bacteria; kingdom Bacillati; phylum Bacillota; class Clostridia; order Lachnospirales; family Lachnospiraceae; genus Coprococcus; species Coprococcus ammoniilyticus. The sequence continues at coordinate 49,248 of NZ_JAOQJS010000006.1, read as the reverse complement.
GATCCGGTTTCTTTCCGATTCCGACACGGACACGGACAAATTCCTGTGTTCCCAGATGTGAAATAATATTCTTCATTCCATTATGTCCGCCGGCACTTCCCTTTTCACGGATCCGAAGTTTGCCGACTGCCAAATCGATATCATCATAAGCAACGATCACATCAGATGGATCGCATTTGTAATAATCGACCAGCTCCCGGACACTTTCTCCACTCAGATTCATAAATGTCTGTGGCATTGCAAGGATCACTTTCTCCCCTTCTATCATGCCCCTGCCATAGATTGCTTTATGCTTCTTTTCACTCAATTCTATATTATATTTATCTGCAAGCCCTACAATTACGGAAAATCCTACATTATGTCTGGTTCCCGCATATTTGGTTCCCGGATTTCCAAGTCCTACTATCAGTTTCATCTTATCTTGACCTCATTATCTCTTCTGCTTCTGCAAGTTGTTCCAGTGTATTGACACCTTTGATCTGGTCGGCATCCTCCATGGCTGCCGCATCAACCGGAAGTCCCATTTTCTTGATAATCTCAATGGTATCCGGCAGATAATATTCACCCTGTGCATTATCATTTGTAATCTGTGAAAGTGCTGCCAGCAAAGCATCACATTTGAAAATATACATACCGGAATTTACTTCTTTAACCGCCTGTTCTTCCTCAGTTGCATCCTTCTGTTCTACGATCTTTGATAAGCCTTTCTCATCACGGATAATTCTTCCATATCCAAATGGATCTGAAAGCATCGCTGAGATAACTGTAACACCATTTTCTGTTGCAACATGCTTCTTGATCGCCTGCTCTAATGTCTTACCGGTTACAAGTGGTGTATCTCCACAAAGGACAACAACGTCGCCCTCTGTGCCGATAAAATCAGAAGCACACTTAACCGCATGACCGGTTCCAAGCTGTTCGGTCTGTAGTGCATAACTTACTACATCCTGCATTTCTTCTGTCTTACCAAGCTTCGCATAAGTATCTTTGATACTTTTTTCTACTTCTTCTGCCTTGTATCCAACGATCACGCAGACTTTATCACATCCGGCAGCTCTTGCCGCTTCTATCGAATAGTATACCATCGGCTTCCCAAGCACCTCGTGCACAACCTTTGGCTTTTCAGATTTCATTCTTGTTCCCTTGCCTGCTGCAAGGATGATTGCTTTCAGCATAATTACCTCCAAATAAAATATGAGATTGCTACAGCTAATTTTACTTTATCCCTATTTCATTTTCAACCATATGGTGGAAATATTTCGTATATTCATATGCTAATCCAATAAGTCTATCTTTTCCCCAAAATAGGTTAATACATTTTTCTCATCTATAACTATTTTCGCCTGACATGCCATGCCATTCATAAGCGTTGCCTCTTCTCCATTTTTTCCCTTTAATGTCATATTATCACACTTAACTCTCACTAGATAGTAGGAATATCCGGTACTTTGATCAACCGAAATATTTTTTGCTATATTTTCTACAGTTCCTTTAAAGTATCCATATTCACTGGAAGGATATGCAGCAATTTCAAATTTTACATCCTGTCCTTCCCTTATTTGAACTATATCAGTATTTTCCACATATATTTCCGCATAATACTTTGATTCCGTTTCCGGATAGATGGTTCCTATTGTGGTACCCTCCTGCACAAAGCTTCCGGTTTTCAAATCCTGTGCGATGTAAAAATATCCTGAAACATTTGCCTTTATGACACAATTATCATTCTGGATATCATAACTCTTTAAATAGGTTTCACATTCTTTTACCTTATCTTCATAATTTAATATTTCTGCTGCAACATTTCCTTTTTCTGTAAGAATAGCAACCGATTCCTTCGTCTCATTATCTGCACTATTTATAGCTTCCAACTGTAATTTTGCAGATGCAAGATTTGTTTCCAAAGATAGAATCGTGTCATTATATCCTGCAATCTGTTGTTCAATGGTTGTAATCTGCTGTAATTCCAGATTCCTTAAAGCTCGTGTTTTTTCTTTTTTTGCAGAGTCTTGGGCCGTAATCAACGCATCTCTTTGTTTTTTCAATTCTTCTATATTGGCAGTTGTATTTTCAGTCGATGCAACTACCGAGATAGTTTCTGTGGATATACCATTATCGCTTACCGTTTCCTCTTCAGTTACAGTTTTATCTTCTATTGAAGCTTCAGCTTCCGCTTTTTTCATTTGCTCCTCATACTCATCTATTTGCCTTTGATGCTCATTTATCTGATTATCATATTGTAATGCAGTATAATTATAGGATGCAAGATAGCTACTTATCATACTGTAATAAATACCTTCGCTTGCATCAAAAGTATTATTTCGTGCTGTAATGCACTGTTTTACAACATTAAGCTTCTCAATCTTTTCATTATATTTTGCAATGGTTCCTGATATTGAATCCACGTTTCCCTGATACAAGGTAACTTGTCCTTCTGTGTCACTTTCGTTTAAGTCCACGTTTGCATACAACAGTTTCCTTCTATTTACAAACTCTTCATAATACGGATTATCATCCAAAGTTTCTAACTCTGTCTTGTCACCGTCAAGACTTTTTTCATATGCCGATAAGATTTTAATTCGAGCTTGCGCAGCTTCTAACTCATTCTGATATCGTAAAATAGTATCAGAAAGCTCGTCTATAGTAAGAACGTAAAGAATATCCCCCTCTTTCACATACTGTCCGTCTTGTATATTGGTTTCCTTTACACTTCCTGTAACATCACTGCTAATTTCATAAACAGCATTGCTTCCTTTAAATATTCCGTTACTTTTCACTACAACATCTATCTTGAATAAACGCATCCATAAAACTGCAACTACTAATATAATTAAGATTAGATATATAGTATATATTAGAAAACGGTTGGGCTTTGACTCATAAACCTCTGTACTGTCACTTATATCCTTCATATCTACAATAATTGGCTTCATGCAACATCACCGCCTTCCATTATGGTATTATTTTCTTCTAAGGATTGTTGTTTTACGAGATATGCATATTTCCCTCCCATAGCAATCAGTTCCCTATGTGTTCCATGTTCCACAATCTTTCCCTTGTCCATCACATAAATCCTGTCACAATTTTTTATAGTGCTTAAACGGTGTGCAATAAATATAGTTGTCATATTTTTTGCAAACTCATGGATGGTTCTGTCAAGTGCACGTTCTGTAATAGCATCCAAGTTACTTGTTGCCTCATCAAGAATTAAAATATCCGGTTTCTTAAGCATAGCCCTTGCTATTGCAAGTCGTTGTCTTTGACCACCTGAAAGATTAGTTCCGTTTTCTTCCAATCTTGTTTCATAGCGAAGTGGAAGCTCATTGATAAAGTCATGTGCCTGTGCCATTTTGGAAGCTTCTATGATATCATCCATAGTTGCAGTATCCAATCCCAGAGTTAGATTTTCAAAAATAGAACCACTAAAAAGAAATGTTTCCTGCGGAATATATGCAATTCTTTCTCTTAAAGTTTCTAACTGAATATCTTCAATGTTGTTTCCATTAATTATAATATCACCGGTTTCCGGTGCATAGAGATGGAGTAATAGTTTGGAAAGTGTTGTTTTACCGGAACCACTTTCTCCTACAAAAGCAATTTTTTTTCCTTTCTCTATCTTTAAATTAATATCTTCAAGAACTAGCCTTCTTGTACCATATCGGAAGTTTAAATCCTTGATTTCTATATCACCTGCCAGGCTTATTGGGGCAAGCTTATGGTGTTCTGCATCTGTTTTCTCAGTCTCTAATTCCAATATTTCTCCCAAACGGTCTGCTGCAACTACAGCAGTCTGCATCTGTGGTTGCAGATTAATTAAATTCTTTACTGGATCGAGGAAGTAAGCAAGCAATGAATTAAAGGTAATCAATGCCCCAATGGTCATTTCTCCGTTAATGACGCTGACACTGCCTCCCCAGAGAATTACGATCCCCCCCACTAGCTCCACAAAAGTCTTTAAAGAAGACTGTAAATTACTCACCCAAGTTAAATCAAAAATACTTCTCAATAAACGGACAAATTTAATCTCTGTCTCCCTGTTAGCTTTTCGTTCTGCATTATATGCTTTTACCGTTTGGATACCGTTTAATGACTCTACCATATAGGATGTAAGTTGAGCATTATCCTCCATCTGCTTTCGATTCAGCTTTTCATACCATCTGTGAAAACACACAACAATAATTGCATATAATACAACAATTATTACAGTAACGCCAAATAGTTTCGCATTCTGCAGATACAAAATAACTGCACCTGCCACTGCCATAAGAGTATCTATCATAATGGTTAATGTTGCTCCTGATATTGCATCACGCACTTTTCCCGCATCATTAAACCTTGAAATAATTTCTCCGACCTTTCTGGTTCCAAAGAAATTCATCGGAAGTTCAATCACATGACGGTAGTAGCCAAGAAGCAATGCTATATCCAACTTTTGACTTAAATATAATAATAAATGCGACCTGAATGCATTAAGAATAACCTTAAATATGTTCAATAGAATTACCCCAATAGACAAAGTCATCAGTGTTTTTCTCAGTCCATCCGGTAACACACTATCGATTAATTCCTTGAAATAAAAAGCACCTACAATTCCAAGAATAGTATATACCAATGATGCTACAAAGATATGTAAAACAAGCTTTTTCTGTGGTAAAAGCAAATGAAAAAAGCGACTAAACAATCCTTTGGTTTCGTCGCCCTTCTTAAATGTTTCGTTTTTTACAAGCAGAATCAAAACGCCACTCCATTGATATTTAGGCACTTTCCCTTCCTCATGGACTTCTCCAAAAAACTCCTCCGGTTTAAGCTTTACGATTCCAACTCCTGGGTCTGCTATAATCACCTGTTTTTTTGTAATTTTATGTATGACCACATAGTGTAATAACTGTCCATCTACAATAACGTGAGCAATACAAGGCAATGGAAACTCCGAAAAGAATGCTTCCTTCGTTCCTTTTACGCCCTTTGCACTAAACCCAAGTTGCTCTGCAGCTTTAATTACACCATATGCATTTGTTCCCTGTTTATCTGTTCCTGCAACTTCACGGATTTGGGTAATACCTATTTTGTAACCATTTTGTTTACAGATAGTTGCAAGACAGGCAGCACCACAATCTGTTATGTCGTGTTGTTTTATACAATGATATTTCATTTTTTTCTACAACCTTTTTTAATAATCGAAACTACAAATGAGTATAGCAATAAAATCACTACGCTATATTTCATATTTAAACTATTCAAATATGAAAATAGAATAAAACTACATATAATAATGTAACCTATTAATATTATCCATTTTGAATATCTTGTTTTTATAACATCTACATGTTTATGCATTATTTACCCTTGCCTTCATCCTGTTTTAAATAAACCATTTTGCAATTTTTACATACTACTGCTTTTAGTTTATTTTTATTTTTTTTAGTTTTTGTGACTAAACCATATATTTTGCCTTCTACATTGATAGTACATTCATCAAATTCTTCCTTACCACATGATAAACATTTCACAAATATAACCTCCTCTCAAATTAAATTAAATTAAATGAACAACTCGTTTATTGAATTTCGCCTCACAGCCACTTTATTAATCGATAATTTATTCACAATTTGCTATGAATATTGAGATGTATATGCCCTCATCATCCATAGCAAACTGCAAATTCCAAATACCGTATTAATTAACGGGTTGCATCATACCAATACCATCCTGCGGCAGCACCCGCAGCAGCTGCTGCCCATCCTCCTGTTGCCACACATGCCATAATACAACAAACAGTAGCACCAGCATAACCGATATGTCTCCAAACACCTCCCCCTTCTAATAACATAATTTCATCCTGTGACATCTCACAGAATCCATTGTTTAAAACCATTTCCATTGATTTATTAAATCTCCTTTCCTTAATTAATTTTTATTTACACTTATTAAGAAAAGTGATATACTTTACCTAGGTACTTTTCTTAAAAGTGCTTGTGTTTGGGGCTCTGAGGGTTGTTCAAATTTATCAGAGTCCTCTTTTTATATAAAGCAGTCTGCCTTTGACAAACTTGATTTATATCGTTCCCTACAAGATGTTTGGGCTAATTCCCACATATACATCTATTTCTGTGTTTTCCGGAGCTATCATGTCCATTTTCTTTGTAACATTATAACCTACTGTTATAGGTTGCAACCTGTGTTCCATTATGTACTGATTCAACTGACTACATGCCTCTTGCAGTCCCATAGGATGACCTCTATAGGCGGCAACCACTGCATTTTCTATTTTTATCTGATTCTTAAAGACAAATTTATCTGTAGAAGCAATACTCCTATCTATCGGCATAATCAATTCAAGATCAATTACATCACCTTCAATGGCATAAGTAGCAGTTATAGGATTCCCTGCACGCTTTACACCTGCATTCTGAATATAGACTTCCATTTCTTTTCCTATATTCTCAATTTCTATCTGTCTTACTTTTCCTCTATAACTAAAGACATTCATTATATTCAATTTCTGATTTTCTTTAATTTCTAACATATTACTCCTTTAGTGTTACATAAAAAAATTGCAATGAAACTTTCCATATCATTGCAACCGAACTATCTATGCATATCTGCCTTAGACTTCTAGCTTTGCGTCCTTATATTTCTATAAGTTTGCCAATATCTTTGTTTTAGTAAGTAATTGAATCTTCATTAACGACCCATTTTAAATTCAAATCATTGCTGACTGGTTTTATCATAGTTGATATAATATCATATTATACTAGCCATTTATAAATCACTTATAATATTTAAACTTATTAGCTGCTTCTGGAAATTCAGGTTGATGAGCCACCCATATGCATGCTGAGTTTGCAGTCTGCATAACCAACAATAACGCTAAAGTATTTAAACATTTCATTACACCTTTACCAATTTTTTTTACTTCCATGAATTTATCCTCCCTTATTTTTTTAGAATCATACACCGACTTTAAAAAAATTTAAACACAATGTCCATATTTTGACATTTTATGTCTATATTCTGCACAAACACATTTCATTACATAAATTTTCAAAATAAAAGGCTCCTTTTCAGGCATCAAGCAATCCATATTTGATTACCTATCCGAAAAGGAGCATATCATTCTATTTAGACATATCTGTAAATCAAGCCGTCAAAACTACCACAGCATTAAATTTTTCATCAGAAATATAATATTCCAAATACCCATTATATTGTTCAGCAATCTTTGAGATACTTGACAATCCAATCCCATGTATCCCAGCTTCTTTTTTCGTGCTTATAAGTCTCCCCCCTACCTCCTTCAACTCTTCTACAAAATCATTTACCACCTTAATCACGCAAAGTTCTCCGTCTTTTTGCATAAAAATTCTTACAACAACAGAAGCATCCTTCTCCTTTTTTGATGCAGCCAAAATGGCATTATCCAGCAAATTACCTATCATGGTAATGAGATCAACATCCTGAATATGATTCAAAATGCAACCTGGTTCCACATATGCATCAAAAACAACCCCTGCACTTTCTGCCTTAATAGAATATTCAGATAAGATTATATTTAACATTTTATGATTGCTGTATTCACAAATTTCTTCCCTGTTTAACTTCCCATTCAACTCATCTACCACTTTACATATTTCGTCATTTCTTCCTTCATAAGCCAATTGCCCTATCACCTTAAGATAATGTGATGTATTATGTATAATTTCATTATAATTTTCATTCCACTCAGCAATTTTAGTCAACCTCTCTACCTCAGCTTTTTGATAAAGAAGTTCTAACTTCTGTTTAGAATTTTCACTTAGATTTTCCGTATACCTTTGGAATGCGTAAAATAATACCATATTTCCAGTTACCATGCATACAAAAAACAGTGTCATTAATATCTTTAAAATTATGTTCTTTCCGATATCTATTCCTGAATAAAATACTATGAGCATAGTACCTAAAGTAGAAACGGGTACGCACAAGTAAATAAGAAATAGTTTATTCGTCATTCTTTTTTTTGATTTTACAGTCATCTGCTTTAATAGAATAAACACAATATAATTCAGAAATTTTATAAGCAACAATTGCCATAAATATTCTGACACCGGAATCAAACCAGTTTTTGCCAACAAAGCGGTCGTCGTATTTGACAATATAATGTACAAAAACTCCACACCAATCATGACACTATATGCCACAATAAAATACATAAATCTAATTCCTAATTTAGAGTCAAATAATACTGTTACAAAAATCCACAATATTATAGGAACAAGAATCAAATTCAAAATATTACTCTGTAGCATATTAACCAGATAAATTATTCCTATTGTTCCTGCACATATTATTTTAATATATTTTCTTTTTCTCTTTAATCCAAAAAAATTATTAAAATAGTCATAAAGCAGGAAAACTTCAATAACACAACAAAAAAACAGGATAAGCGAATCCAACCATCCCATTATTTTTCCCCCTTTTATTAATATTTCCCTGCAATATTTTTTGTAAAAATTTGACGAAATTCTTTTTGATATGTTCTTGATACTGACAAACGTTCATCATTATCCAAATAAACCTCATTACCTACTATTTTTACAATATGGTCAATATTTATTATGTAACTACTGTGTGCAAAGGCAAATTCATAATACTTAGTTACTAATTCCTCCAATTTATCATCTACCAGTATCTGCCCCTCAAACTTTGCAGCTTCACAATCTGAGCACACAATAATTTTGCTTCCTCTCTTTGCATTTTCTACATACAAAATATCCTGAATATTAACCCGAATTACATTATTTCTATAATGCCCTATGATATATTCTTCTTTAGACTTTTTTGCTACCTCTGACAAAATTTCCTTCATTTCGCATACAAACTGCCTATCTGAATATGATTTCATCAAATATCTATACGGAGTCACCTTGAATGATTTAACTGTTGGAGCACGCATTCCTGAACAAAATACCAACACAGTATCTTTGAATTTTTCACGAAATTTTCTTGCCGTTTCATCTCCATCAATACCACCTAATTCCATATCTAAAATAAGTAAATCAAAATACTTGTTAGTATCTAAACTACTAATTAATTCCTCTCCTGAATAAAACTCATAAATTTTATATTGATATTGATTAGTCCCATTAGCTTTACTAAAAATTTTTCTAATATATGAGATAAATACCTTGTCATCGTCACAAACAGCCATATGATACATAGATCTCCCCCCTCTATTTTTATTTGAATCATTATTATACCATGTCGCCTGTCGGCTTCATATGTTTTTCACCTTATGTCGGTTTCCGCAAATGCAAACCGTCGTAAGATTTATTATACTATATTCCCTATATTGTTCAATGTTTTTCAATGTTTTTCAATGTTTTTATCCCATTTCTATGTTTTATTAGTTGCAATAACAACATTATATTTTGTATTATATATACGAACATCATGCTATATATTAATTCATAAACACTACCTAATGTTAATATTAACATTATAATTAAATGAAGTATAAATATTAATTTTATTTTTCTTCTGTAAATATGTTTTTCTTGATGACTGATTCTTTTCATTTCTGTTCCTACTGGTGCAATAAAAAAAATACATATCATATTCAGAAAAAACATTAACAGCATTGTTCCAATTGACAGATGACTCAATAGTTTCTCTAACCCATACACTTGTAATAACAATATCGCATTTGATATCACCGTACATTTCCAAATTTTATTCGCATGCCACCCACCGCAAAAGCTTCTTAACGGAATGTACATACTAAGGAAAAAAATCAACTCTTTAGTTCTCGAAAATACTATCCCAATTGCTAAAGCGATAATTATATTAAAAAAAACTTCACACAGCAATACATATCCATATCTATATATCTTTTCATCCTCATCTGTCATTACTTGATTTTTTGATTGCTTATTCACTAATACATCCACTATCTTTTGAATCATACTTCCAAATACAACATCCCTTCATTTTTCCGAATGATCTAACACACTTTACAAAGTAAGCTCTACAAAATGGCCGCTAAATCTGTTGCCAATTTTGCCGTATCGACATTAATCTTAGACATTGTATCCCCCTTTATGATTCCACATAATAAACGTATCATTTTATCAACTTATAATACAACAATACTATTCCTATTTTTGCCCTGCACCGGAAAGCTTTCGAAAGGAAGTCACAAAAGCCAGCCACTGCATCTACAGTGGCTGGCTCCGTTTCACGTCTTAAGCTTCCAGTGATTCCTGATATTTCTCAAGTATCATCCGCTGCAGACGTTCTCTTGTCTCAGTATTGATTGGATGTGCGATATCTCTGTACTCACCATCTGCTGCTTTCCGGCTAGGCATCGCAATAAACAATCCCTTATCACCCTGGATCACTTTGATATCATGAACTACAAATTCATTATCAATTGTGATCGAAACGACGGCTTTCATCTTACCTTCTTTTTCAACACCCCTGACTCTGATATCGGTCACCTGCATCGTGTGTACCCCCTTGTCTTTCTTATCTGCTACAATGCGTATCTGAAATTCTTCTCCACGATAACCTTGATGTCATCCGGGCTACCCTGATGAACTGTATTTGCACGGATCGTATCTCTACTTTCTACAATACAGTTTTCAATTACACAATTATCCCCAATGTGTACATCGTTCAGAATGATAGAATTTCTGATCACACAGTTGTTGCCAATGTATACCTTCTTAAATAATACTGAATTTTCTACAGTACCATTTATGATACATCCACTTGCTACCAGGCTGTTATTCACAACCGCTTCCCCATTATACTTTGCTGGTGGAAGATCCTCCACCTTGGAGTAGATGTCAGGATGCTGCTTGAAGAAATAGTTTCTTACATCTCTGTTCAGGAAATCCATGTTTGTCTTATAGTAAGACTCCTTGGTTCCGATGTTTCTCCAGTAAGTATCCATCTTATATCCATAAATCTTCTTTACATTCTTATATCTTACAAGAATATCTCTTACAAAATCAGTTCTGCCTTCATTTGCACAGGTTTCCAGTAATTCGATGAGCTGTCTTCTTCTGATCACATAGATACCGGTTGAGATCGTATTGTTGCCTGCAACCAGTGGCTTCTCCTCGAAATCTATGATACGGTTGTCCGCATCCATCTGTACTACACCAAAACGGTTCACATCATCTTCTCCCGGTGCAAGGTCCTTACATACAACTGTAATATCTGCGCCTTTGCTGATGTGTTCTTCCAGAACCTTACCATAATCCAGCTTGTAGATACCATCACCGGATGCAATAACTACATATGGCTCATGACTTTCCTTCAGGAAATTAATGTTCTGATAAAGGGCATCTGCTGTACCTTTATACCAGTAGCTGTTCTCTGATGTAATGGTTGGTGTGAATATATAGAGACCACCCTGTTTTCTTCCGAAATCCCACCATTTGCTGGAATTCAGATGTTCATTCAGAGATCTGGTATTGTACTGTGTAAATACCGCTACCTTCTGGATATGGGAATTCGTCATATTCGAAAGGGCAAAATCAATAGCTCTGTAACCGCCAGTAATAGGCATAGCTGCAACAGCTCTCTTTGCTGATAATTCGCCCATCTTGTTGCTATTACCACCTGCTAAAATTATACCTAATGCTCTCATCTCTATTCACCTGCCTTTATAATACTTCCGCCACTCTTTAAGTTGCCATCCGGATAATCTTCCGGAGTAGTCACACCAGATATAGCAGTATTCTTACCGATTGTTACACCATCAGGAATAACTGAGTTCTCTCCGATCGTAACAAGTCCAAATGAATAAATCTGTGGCTTGAATTCATTGACAGCTTCTTCTCCGATTCCAAGCTTAGCATCCTTACCAATCTTAACATTCTCTGCGATGATAGCCTTGTCCATATATGCATTCTCACCGATCGTTGCGTTATTCATAATGATCGAATTACGGATGACTGCACCCTTTTCGATCGTAACACCGGAACCGATAACGGAATTCTCAACATCGCCGTATACCTCTGTTCCTTCACCGATGATACATCTGCTTACTCTGCCGCTTGCATCTATGTACTGTGGTGGGATCGCATCTGTCTTGGTGTAGATCTTCCAGAACTCCTCATACAGATTGAATTCAGGAACAATATCTACTAACTCCATATTTGCTTCCCAGTAAGAACCAAGTGTTCCTACATCCTTCCAGTAACCCTTGAAGTCATATGCACAGATCTTCTTGCCATTTGAATGGCAGTATGGAATGATGTGCTTACCAAAGTCACATTCCGGCTGATCCTTCATCTTTACAAGTGCTTCACGAAGCACCTTCCAACTGAATATATATATACCCATAGATGCTTTGTTACTTCTAGGATTTGCAGGTTTCTCCTCAAATTCTGAAATAACATTGTTCTCATCTGTAATTACAACGCCAAATCTGCTAGCTTCTTCCCATGGTACCTGATATGTTGCAAGTGTGATATCTGCATCACAGGATTTGTGATATTCCAGCATGTTCTCATAGTCCATCTTGTAGATATGATCACCAGATAATATCAGAACATATTCCGGATTATAATAGTCTATAAACTCCAGGTTCTGATAAATAGCATTTGCAGTACCTGTATACCATTCGCTGTTATCACTTTTCTCGTATGGTGGAAGAACTGTCACGCCTCCTATGTTACGATCCAGATCCCAAGGGATACCGATTCCAATATGCTGGTTAAGCCTCAGTGGTCTGTACTGTGTAAGAACACCTACTGTATCAACACCTGAATTAATACAGTTGCTCAATGGGAAATCGATAATCTTGTATTTGCCGCCAAAAGCTACAGCCGGCTTAGCCAGATTAGAGGTCAGAACGCCTAAACGGCTTCCCTGTCCTCCTGCAAGAAGCATGGCTATCATTTCTTTTTTAATCATAATGTCACCCCTTCGTGCGTATTAATATAAATGCATTATACCACTGTTTTTGTAATAAGCAAAGTTTTTTATTGCATTTTCACAATAAAAGTTGAAAGAATATAGAAATTTTAAACATTTTTACAAAACAAACACATATTTTGCATGAATTTTCCATGTATCTTTTAACAATTTTCACTGTGCATTTTTGATTAAAAAAATTTCTTTCCTATATTCTCCGGGTAGAAATGGTTTTCTACTTGTGATAAACTCTAATTAATTATTTTACCGATATACTTTCAGGCTGTTACACAGATTTTGACCTGTCATAATCCCACAAATGCCTGAGTATACGAAGATGAAAGGAAGAAGAACTTATGGCTGAAATTTTAGTAAAAGAATACCGTGGCGATGTTGTTGAAAATGTACATTATGGATCTATTGCTATTGTTTCATCAACCGGCGAAACGATTGCTTATACCGGTGATATCGAGCGCCAGACTTATATGCGTTCCGCAAGCAAACCGATCCAGGTGCTTCCTACCCTGCTCGCAGGTCTTCATAAAAAATATAACCTGAGTGAGGAAGAAGTAACGATCTGTAATTCCTCTCACTGGGGCAGTAATCATCACATCTATGTACTTCAGAGCATCATGGAAAAAACGGGCTTAAAAGAAGAAGATATGATCATGAATCCAACGATCTCCACATCTGCAACACCGCTTGCGGACAAGCTTGCACTTGGTTCCAAGTTGAATCCTGTAGAGGGCAAGAGCCGTTTGCAGCACTGCTGCTCCGGCAAGCACTTAAGCCTTATGCTGCTGCAGCGTGAACTGACAGGAAAAGTCACCGGCTACCAGCTTCCGGACTCTCCTGTCCAGAAGCAGATCATTTCATTCTTATCCATGCTAAGCCAGACTCCGACTTACCGGATCAGTCTGGGAATCGACGGCTGTGGTGTTCCGGTATTTGCACTTCCAATGCGTAATATCGCACTTGCTTATGCAAAACTTGCAGATCCGTTCAACCTGCCGGATGATATACGGGAAGCAATCACCTATAACTTCGACTGTATTAACAAGAATCCTGAAAAGATCAACGATTACTTTACACCATCTTACTATGTAAATAAGAACCCGGATCTTCTTATGAAGGACGGTTCCAGAGGTGTGATCTGTATGGCGATCCGAAGCCGGAAGCTCGGTATCGTGATCAAGCTCGAAGATGGCTGGAGCGACGAATATCAGGGAATCATTGTTGCCCGTATTTTGGAGCAGCTTCAGTATGATGATAAAGAACTGATTGAACAGCTTAAGGAAACGTATAACACAAAAATTTATAACGACTGCAAGGATGAGGTCGGACATGCCGAAGCAGATTTTGATATCCATATCGAACAGTCCTATTTCGATGAATTATTCGGAAATGCAGAACCGGAAGAAGACGATTCGGATGAATCTGATGCAGGTACTGCAGACGAAAGCGCCGATTCCGAAGATTCCAATACTGATTCTTCAATCGAAGACGAAGACATGGAAGAACTTGAAGATGATGAAGATACCAACGAAACCGATAAACCGTCCGGTCAAAAAAACAGCTTCGAAAATTCCGATTTTATAAGCACTCTTTTGAACATGCGCAGCAAAAAAGCCCGGTCAAATTCCGAGCATAAGCCTGTCACAGATCATAATGACATGGATGAACCGGAAGACATCGACGAGGAGCCCGAAGCAGATGAGGATATGGAAGATGAGGAACAGCTCTCGACAGAAGAACGTGCCAGACGCCGTGCAATCCGTGACCGCAGATCCATTCTTGGTCAGAATGTTGTCCTGCCATCATCAAACCAGACTTTCATCCAGAATCCAATGACCGATCCGATGCGTCCTGTAAAATCTGCCAAGGTGATCTCCACCATCCAGAATAATGACGCCGAATTCGAAGTCTTTGACAAGAAAGACAATGAAGATAACAAAGAGCAGGAATAACACCATGCTTTGACGGGTTGTTCAAGTTTTATATAAGATTGTAATATAGCACACACATACAACAACACCCATATGGTTATTCCACTATAAATGACTTACTGCGGTTTCTGTTTGCAGCACATGTCTGATTCGTAAATACTCCTGTGCCAACTCGCCTTCGGCTCAAACAGGCACTCGTATTTACTGACAATGTGCAGCTCACAACGAAATCCTCGTATATGTCATGTTATAATGGAACAACCATATGGGTGTTGCTGTATGTGTATGCTATATTTTATACAATCTTATATAAATCCTGATAGTGTTATAAAGCATGGTGTTATTCCTGCTCGTTCTGACATTCAGGGCAGATGCCGACATATTCAAGATTGTGGGATGAAATGATAAAGTCCTCATCCGCCAGTCTGCCTCGCTCATCGATCTCAGGATCATATGGGACATGGCTGTCGAAGATTCTTCCACATTTGGTACAGATAATATGATAATGCGGAACCGGATTGCCGTCAAAATGTTCATTCTTATCAAATGAGAATACATTCATGATAATGCCGTCATCAACCGCATCCGCCAATACTCTGTATACAGTCGATGCACCTATATTATATCCCCTCTCCACAAGAATCTGATGAAGCTGCTGGGCAGTCGGATGACATTTTAATTCTTTTATAACCGAATATATAACCTGTTTTTGTTTTGTATTTCTTTTCTCTGCCATACCTGTTCACTCCAATGATTTATTCCGATCTTACTTTTGATAAGTCTATACTAACACATATTTTGTCAGGTTTGAATACCTTTTTAAGAATTATTCTCATTAATTTTAGCCTATATCCGGCAATTCACCTGTAAATGGAAGTTTTGCTGCCAAATTAATAGTTATAAATTTAATTTTTGTGCTTGACATCCCAAGTGTATTGGTGTACTATCCAACTAGCACAGTAGTTAGGAGGGAAGCATTTGGAATTTAAATCAAACCTGCCGATCTACCTTCAGGTCATCGATAATATAAAAAAGAAAATTATTACAGGTGCCCTGCCACTTGGTACCAAGCTCCCATCATCCAGAGAGCTTGCCATCCAATATGACATCAACCCAAACACCGCGGCCCGGGTTTATAACGAGATGGAATCTCTCGGACTGTCATATACGAAACGTGGAATTGGTACATTTGTAACAGAAGATCCTCAGGTAATTGATCGGCTGAAACAGGAACAGTTAAAGCAGATCCTTACAGTTCTGGATGAACAGCTCACCGGCATGGGATATACGCCGGAAGAGATCATCCGATTATTGCAGGACTACTATTCCCTGTAAAAACAAGTATTGAAAGGAATGAATACTATGATTAAATGTGAACACTTAGTAAAAAAGTATATGAGTACGACCGCTGTTTCGGACCTGTCACTGGATATCATATCCGGTAACATTTATGCGCTACTCGGTCCGAACGGAAGCGGTAAATCCACCCTTATGAAAATGATCGCCGGGCTTTCAAAACCGACTTCCGGTACGATCACGATGGATAACCGGCCATTAGATTACAAAGCCAAAGCGCATATCGCATATATGCCTACAGAAGCCTATTTCTTCGGTTATATGAACTGCATCGATGTCGGAAAATATTACCGTGATTTCTTCGCTGATTTTGATTATGACAAATACATGCGACTGTTACAGGAAATGGATCTGTCGCCAAAGCAAAAAGTGCGTGAGATGTCATCCGGTATGATGGCAAAGCTGAAGATCGTTGCAACACTTTCAAGGAATTCGGAAGTTATTATGTTAGACGAACCGTTAAACGGCATCGATATCATTGCCCGCGAGAAGATCATTCATACAATCGTGTCTAATATCTCAGATGACACTGCCGTTATCATGTCAAGCCATCTGGTGGATGAACTGGAAAAGATCATTGATCATGCCATCTTCATCAAAAACGGAACCTGTGTATTACAGGGTAATGCAGAAGAACTTCGTATCGCACAGGGCAAATCCATTGTTGATATGTATAAAGAAATCTACGCATAAACTGGGAGGTATTCAATTATGTTAAAAATGTTAAAATATGAATTTCGCCGTGGAATCTTTCCACTTCTGATCGTAGGGATCGTCATAGCTGCCATTGAGCTTTACTTTCTCATTAGTACGTTAACCGAACATGCAGATCACTCTGTTATTGCTGTTTCCCTGCTTATTCTCGCGGCTTTCTGCTGTTACCTGTTTGTATTGATCTACGGCATAATCAGTTACAGCCAGGATCTGAAAAACAAATCGGGATATCTGGTCTTTATGGCTCCTATATCCAGCTATAAAGTAATCGGCGCCAAACTGTTATCCATCCTGCTGACAGGTGCAATAATCGTTGCTGTTATATTCGGATTACTGACCTTAGATCTCAGCCTGGCATACTCCACATATGACTCCATTGATACTTTTTATGATTTTCTAAGCAATATTCTTGAAATGGGGGGATATTCCCTGGGCGGCGTTATCTTAAGATTACTGGCATTTATCCTTGTATTTCTGATCCAGTTCTTTATGACGATCACTCTTGCCTACCTTGCGGTATCGGTATGCTCCACCATTCTTCAGACAAAGAAGATTAAAGGTTTTATCAGTTTCGTACTGTTCATCGTCTTCTATGTGATCCTGTCTGTAATTGCTTCTAAGATTCCCCATCTGTCCAATCCCGGACCGAATGCGACATTTATGGAAGCCATGTATGCCATGATCCCACAGATTGCACTCTACTTCGTAGTAATGGTGGCAAGCTATATCGGAAGCTCCGTGCTCCTCGAAAAGAAGATCAGCTTGTAACGCAAACGAACAGGCGGTAACTCTCAGCCGGAGCATTCTCAAACACACATGACTACCTTCGTTTCAACTTCGATCCGATCTGCATACTGCGCCGGACACGATAAATTCGTTGTGTCCGGCGCAGTAGCACCGAATCGTTGAAACTCAGTCGTTCATGCTATGGTTTGAAAATGCCCCGGTTGAGGGTTACCACCTGTTCTGTTTTTATTACTAAAATGTGTTCCCGCCCCTACACCCCTATGGTGTGCAAGTCGATCCAGTTATAGATATCGTAATATGCCTGAATATTGTTGATCTCATTTATGACTTCGTGACGCGCATCCTTGTACAGGATGCATTTGACATCATCTGTGATATATCTGCTGTATTTGTTGTATAAAAGCTTCACGTCCAGGCCATAGTGTCCGACCGGATCTTTGCTTCCTGATATGAATAATACCGGCATATTCTTTGGCACATTTGCCAGATTATCCTCATCCTGAATAAATTCCAGTGTTTTGAATAACGTCTTGTAGCCCTTTACCGTAAAAGTATAGTCATACATCGGATCTGCCATATATTTGTCAACCTGAACATAGTCTCTGCTCAGCCAGTCTTTCACGGTACGCTTCCGCTTCTCACCGTTCATGATCGTCATTCTGGGAATACCGAAAAGGTAAGTACCAAATGCAAGCACCTGCAACAATTTGCTTCTATGCTTCTCGCCACGGAGCATACTCTCCACTCCGGCTACCGCCTCTCCGATCTTCAGCATACACTTCGGATGTCCGCCCGTTCCCATACAGATAAAACCATCTATGCTGGCATTTTTCTGCAGCTTTGCAGGGTACTTTGGATCTTTTGCATATTCGCACATATATCTTCTTGCAATAAATGATCCCATGCTGTGTCCCATAAGAAAATACGGAAGATCCGGATATGCCCGTTTTATGCATCTGGTCACACGATGAACATCTGCTGCCATCGTCTTACTTGCATCATAAGCATACATATAACCCATCTCGGATTTATTTCTGGCTGTCAGTCCATGCCCCAGATGATCATTTCCGCATACCAGAATTCCTCTGGCAGCCATAAATCTTGCAAAATGATCATAACGCTCCATGTCCTCTATCATACCATGAGAGATCTGAAGCACCGCCTTGATCTCACCCTGTGGAATCCAGACGATGACATGTAATTTATCTCTTCCGTTGGATGATGGAATATATGTCTCTTTTTTCTTTACGTTCTGTTTCATAAGCAACCTCCCATTGTTAGTATCCGCTTTCGAAAAAAAATTTATGTATTCGGCTCCTGATTTTCTTCCTTCCAGTAGATATTTCTGTGTTCTACAGAGGTCGAGAATGCGATCAAAGTCTTTGTTTTTCCAAATCTCTGCAATTCACCGATAAACAGATCCAGTGCCATCGTTGTCTCAAAGATAACCTCGATCAGCATGGAATAGTCACCGGTCACACAATTACATTCCACAACATTTTTGCAGTTCTTGATAAATGGATAAAAATCCTGTTTGTCGTTTGGCTCTACCTCTAAATTAATAAATGCTTTTGTATAATATCCCAGTGCGATCGGATTGATCTGTACCTGAAAGCCCTCGATCACCCCTGCTTCCTTTAACCGCTCTATTCTTGTAGATACTGCTGTTGATGACAGAAAAACACATTCCGCAATATCCTTTAAAGACATACGAGCATCCTTCTCTAACAGTTCCAGAATCTTCTGATCTACCTCATCCAGACAGTAAGCTGTCTCTTTTACTTCATGCATAGTTTTACTCTCCATTTTCTTATACATCTCATCTGCCAAATACCTTTATTTATATAGAAACTTTGGTATAGAAAAAGGACATCCTTCATCTGAGAAGGACATCCCTTTCATATTTCTGATATCAATGTACTTCTATCTATCCTGTCTGTATTTTACTACTAATAACAGGATAAATCCAGCACTAAAAATACCATGTAGTATTGCATCTGTATATTTTACGGGAATATACCCTTGATCTCTTCCGTATGGATCAATCGTTTTAAAGCAATGATATAGGCTGCCATCCGCAAAGTACAATGACTCTTTTTGCTCTCCTCCACGATTTCTCCAAATGCTTTCGTCATGATCGTTTCAAGCATCTCATTTACCTGCGGTTTTTCCCATGTCATTTCCTGAATGTTCTGTACCCATTCAAAATAAGAAACAATAACACCGCCGCTGTTTGCAAAGATATCCGGCACAAGCTTGATTCCTCTTTCTGCAAGGATCGGATCTGCATCTGCTGCCGTCGGTCCATTTGCACCCTCAACAATATAAGAACATTTTAATTTCTCCGCAACCTCTTTTGTGATCTGATTTTCAAGCGCTGCGGGAACCAGCACATCACAATCACAGGTAAGAATATCTGTATTCGAAATATGAGTAACACCATCTTCCTGATAGTCTGCAAGCAGACCACCGGCTTCTACATAAGCTGTTACCTTATCTGCATCCAATCCGGTCTCCTTATAGATTCCACCCGACACATCACTGATCGCTACAACAACCGCACCTCTATGTCCAAATATTCTGGCTGTATTGCCGCCAACATTACCGCATCCCTGAATTGCAACCTTAGTACCCTCTAACGCCTTGCCATCTTCTGCAAGAAGGAGCTTGGTGCTGATCACAACTCCACGTCCGGTTGCCGATGGTCTTCCCTTGGAACCGCCAAGTTCCAGCGGTTTTCCTGTCACGACTCCGGGACAAGGTTTTCCCTTTAACTGGCTGTATGTATCTAACACCCATGTCATAATCTGTGCATTTGTATTTACATCAGGAGCAGGTATATCGGTATCTGCTCCGATGATCGGCTCGATCGCATAGGTATATCTTCTCGTCAATGCACACAATTCCCGTCTGGAAAGTGCAGCCGGATCTACTTTGATACCACCCTTCGCTCCTCCAAATGGTATATTTGCCACTGCACATTTTAATGACATCCATGTTGCAAGTGCTTTGACTTCATTCAGTGATACGTTCTTGTGATAACGTATACCTCCTTTGAACGGTCCTCTGATATTTGAATGCTGGACTCTGTATCCTTCAAATACCTTAACACTTCCGTCATCCATCTCCACAGGAAGGTAAACCTTAGTCTCACGCTGTGGATTTTTGATGATCTCAAACATCCTCTTGTCAATTCCACCAATGTTCATGGCTTCTTCCATCACTGCTACCACATTCTCATACGGGTCGTACTGTCTGCTCATCTTCGTATCTCCTCGTTTAACAAATATTTTATTGTCACGAGTTATCCGGTGTTACCTGTAAGGGATAAACCTTTTGACAAGAGGCATTCTAATCCTCCTGCATTTATACGTCAATATCTCAAGTCAAATACCATTCAAAATGATATTTTCAAGTATTTTGTCTTAACAATGTATATTTATAGCAATTCAAACTTGAAATAATCAAGTTTGATTTGTAACATTGATCACATATAACTGGTGCAGTGCTCTTGTACAGGAAATGTAAAATGCGTGCCGGCTGATCCGGTTTTCCATCACATCCTGTTCATTGATAACAAATACTGCATCGAATTCCATACCCTTTGCAAGAAACTTCGGAAGAACAACCACACCGCCATTATAGACGGTCGACTGGTTCGTAAGATATGTCACCTGCTCATATTCTTCCAGTTCTTTATACATGGCAAATGCACGTTCTTCATCATCACAGAGAATTGCCACATTATCAAAATCATCCAGTTCTCCATAATCAAGCTTCTCTGCGATAAATCCGGCAGCATCTTCTATACTCTCCGCCTGCTCTGTTACCGGCTCCATGCCATGGCGGTTGAGTGGATGGGCTTCCGCCTCGTCTGACGCCCGATCTGCTTCCAGAATCCCGTTACAGAATTCTGTGATCTCACAGGTTGAACGGTAGGCAGTATCCAGAGTCTTGATCTGGCAACCGCCTGTTCCTCCATGCGGCACAAATACCGTCTGCAGTACATCCAGCACCGTTTCCTCCGGATTATAATAAAGCACCTGCAGGCTGTCTCCCAGTATCGTCTTTTTACATTTAAAGATACGATCCAGTACTGCATACTGGAATATGTTGTAATCCTGCATCTCATCAATCACGAGATGCTTGATATTGTCATAGGACTTGCATCCATAGAAATAAATCTGCAGATAAAATACCGCCAGAATATCTTCATAGCATACCTTTCCATATTCATTCCGGTATTGTTCGATGCCCGGATGCTGTTCAGCCTGACTGTTAAGAAAGTCCTGATATAATTCGATCAGGTTGCGCTCCGCATACTGATAGATCATCTCTTTTGTGATCTGGTTCTCCATCTTCTGATGCTTCTCATCCGTAAATGCCTGATCCTGTTCATCCTCTACCCGGTCTGCTATAAAATATGCGATCTTCTCAAAACGTTCATAGACCGGATATCTGGCAAAACGATTATAGAACATCTTCTCAATCTGGTCCTTTGTAAATTCTGTTTTCTCAAAATGGAAATCTTTAAACTTAATATTTGCCGTATACTCTTCCAGATATTTGTTAAATGCCTGATAGAACGCTATCGATGATTTCCATGCAATATTCTTCATTTCCGGACTTTCCATATCGGGATGTGTCGTGATCCGGTCTGCCTGTTCCAGCTTTGTCTCATAGTCACAGTCTACAAACAGGATTTCCTCCATCAGAGAATCAAATTCCTTCTCCGGTACATTATCCTCGCCGACCTCCGGCAGCACACCGGCAATATAATCGCCAAAGATTCCATTTGGCGACAAGATCATAACATTGTCTGCCAACATCGTCTTACGATTGTTGAATAACAGCCACGCCAGTCTGTGCATCGCAACTACTGTCTTACCACTTCCTGCCCGTCCATCCACAATAAGATTATAAGCTGTCTTATTACGGATCAATGCATTCTGTTCTTTCTGGATCGTTGCAACTACGGATTTCATCTTCGTGCCGCTGTTCTTTCCCAGTGCATCAAGCAGGATCATATCATTGATCTTCTCATCGGTATCGACTGCATTATGCAGTCTTCCATTGCTGATATCAAATTGCTTCTTCTCTACGATCTTTCCAAAATATTCTTTATCGGGTGCCTGATAGGATGCCTCGCCCTTCTCATAATCATAATACATCGATGCGATCGGAGCACGCCAGTCATAGACCTTCTGATCCTGTTCATCCATCGACCAGTAGCCGTTTGTTCCGATATAGACCGGAAGAACCTGTCCATCCTCCTGATACTCAAATGCGATCTTTCCAAAATACGGACTCTCGATCTGGTGCGCCAATACATCTACCTGCTTTGCCGCATGTTCGATAAAAAATGTATCGTTATTTACATTGTTCATGTTCTGCAGGAATTCCTCGTCGTCCATATCTCCATGGCTGTCACGCATATATTTCTTCTGCGCTTTGATCGCCTGATTCCGATAGTCGATGCTCTCCTGTGTGGTCTGAAGATCACACTGCAGCTCATTTTCTACTTCTTCAAAATATTCCTGTTCTTCTTCCAGCGTTGTCTCTCTATATGTTTCCTGAACCTGTTTCTTGTCCATTTTCTTTCCTTTCAAAACAGACATCATCTAAAATCAAATCCACCTGACTTCAAATGATGCCTGTACATTTTACTTCTTTATAATTGTGACTCTTTTTGCTGCACAGCTCTGCGCACTGCCGCTTACTGCCTTTACCGTATATACATAGCGATAACCGGATCTTGCCGTCTTATCTTTCCAGTAAAGATCCGTTGTTGTTCCAATCTGTTTCATGGAGCCTTTTTCTTCCTGTCTGTATATCTTATACTTCTTTGCTCCTTTGATCGATTTCCATTTTACTGCAACACCGTAGCTGCGTTCTTTTACCGATATTGCCGGTCTGGTCAGTCTCCGGGTTACTACCGCATCGCTGTAAGCACCAAAAGATGCGCCCTTTCTAGCCCGGATTCTATATGCATACCATGTGCCTGATTTTGCAGATGTGTCTACATAAGTCAATGTGTCTCCGGAATTGACATCTCCGATTCTCTGCCATTTTCCTTTATATGTTCTGCGATAGATCCGATAGCCCTCTGCTCCCGGTACGCTGTCCCAGGTCAAAGACAAGCCACTCTTCTGGTTTGCTACCGTTTTCAGTTCTGCTTCTGCAAGCCGGATCGTATATGGACATTCGATCTTTCCGGTATAATTTCCGGTTCCGGTCACAACACAGGTTGCACTTCCTACCTTTTTGGCATTTCTGTATGTTACCGTATAATCTTCTTTATTCAATCCGGCAACTGCCACGGACGGCTTACAGCTCTTACCTGCATACTGATATACTTTCTTTGACAGTGTTGCTGTAAGACCGGATATGTCCTTCGGTGTTACAGTCAGTGTATAACTTGCCAATGTCGTTTTATATGCTGCATCTGCTCCGACCGTTGCAGTGATCGTGCAGCTTCCTACACCCTTTATCGAAATATAGCCTTTTTCATCTGCTTCCGCAATTCTGGTATTAGATGACTGGTATGTCACTTTTCCCTCTGAATTGGTCGTAACTTTATACCGATATGCCTTGCTTCCATATTCTCTGGTAACTGTCTGCTTGGAAAATGCAGTCTGCGATTCCGGCTTTTCATTTCCATTTTCATCATAATCTGTATACTGGACCTTCAGACCCGACTGATCAAAATAATCATGAAGATTAACATAGCCCCAGCCATATTGTGGATCCCAGCCATAGGTTCCCTTATCAACGGCATATTTCTTAAGTACCTTCTTCACACCCTTGTAGTTCAGTGATGGCTGGATCATCTTCACATATGCCACCGCCGCTGTTATATGTGGCGTTGCCATAGAGGTACCGGACATCTTCTGATACTTGCCCTTCAGATATGTTGATACAACACTGGTTCCCGGTGCGCAGAAATCAACAGTATCTCCATAGTTGGAATAGCTGGCTGCAAAATTCTCATTGCTGTTCATCGCAGTTACCGTTATTACATTTCCTCTGTTTGCAGGGTAAGTTGTGCTGACATCCGTTGCATAATTACCGGCTGCACAGCAGACAACCGTTCCAGATGCCTCTGCCTTCTTTAATACATCCTTTAATAATGTAGAATATTTCCAGAATAATCCTGTCCATCCAAGGCTCATATTTACTACATCTGCCTTTTGGGATACCGCATATTGTAATGCGCTCCGGATTGCAAGATTTGACGATTTACCTGCATCATCAAAGGTTTTAAGGATCATCAGTTTTACATTTTCCGGTGTATTATCTGCAATGATACCGGCTACATGGGTTCCGTGTCCATTTCCATCCGTATATGCCTTATTTCTACTTACTTTATCTTTTCCCTGAAAACAATAACTATGCTTGGTATCTATTCTGCCCTTAAAAATCTTATTCGTTGCATCCAGACCTGTATCAATAATGGCAACTGTCACTTCCTGATTGATCACATAATAATCGTATTCTGCTTTCAGATAGCCAAATCCCATCACGCTGCCGCCCCAGGACAGGGAATTATGGTCTTCAATGTCCGGAACATCTGCAAGAATATCACTGTCTACCACCTGATCGATAAAACAATGATCCGTACCATAAGCATCCGTCAACTCATAATAAGCATATTCCGTATCCGCAGTTGTATCAAACTGCAGCACATATTCATTATAATCTCCATAATGAAGGATCTCGGATGCACCATAGCTGTCTGTAAGCTGCGCTCCATCTGTCAATACCATCAGACGCTTTAACTGATATTTGTCATTGGAGTCTGTACTTCCATCGGATCCTGGTTCTGTTGTTTCTGTATCCGGTACTGTGTAGTCCTGATCCCAGTTATCATTGATCAGTTCTACCACATCAGAAGCATCTTTCGCTTCTTTCACCGGAACCCCGGCAATATATTCTACCGGATCCCGATTTTCCGCACTCTCATCCTGTATATCCTGATCACAGATCTCCATCGCTTCGTCCGTCTGCTCTGTCGTATCACTCAACCCGGCAACCGTATAATCTTTCCCATTGATCTGTACTGTATGACCCTGCTGTTCTTTCGA
This sequence comes from Coprococcus ammoniilyticus, assembly GCF_025567345.1. Taxonomy (NCBI): domain Bacteria; kingdom Bacillati; phylum Bacillota; class Clostridia; order Lachnospirales; family Lachnospiraceae; genus Coprococcus; species Coprococcus ammoniilyticus. Next base: position 23,492 of record NZ_JAOQJS010000006.1, on the reverse strand, counting down.
AGCAAGCTCACTCATATCATATGTATGAATCGTTGTATCTGTCTGTCCTGTACCGGTTCTATTGGCATCGTGCAGGCTGTCCCAGGAAAAAACCGTGCTCGCTAATACAGCCGCCATCCCTATGCAGATGCCGGCTTTTTTATAATTCTTCTTTTTCCTATAAAACTGCTTTTCTCGTTTCTGTCTATTGTTCATTTCTTTTCTCGTTTCATCATATCACTTATGTTTGAATCCAATTTTCCTTTTTATTTTAAACCATCTTGCTGATAACTTCTATAGTTAATTTTCAGGTTCTGCTAATATATTTACCACAAATATATTTATGTGTCTTTTTTTGTACATCGTTTTTTGTATCCTCTATATAACAAAAACCTGTATATATTAACCACAATTCCGTTTTTCTTATTTTTCTCTATAGACAAACGGTAGGTTGGTCACATTTTCGATCGGAGGGATTCATATGTCACATTCAAATTCTAATTCGGGAGGATGCCTCCCAGGCATCATTATTTTTCTTATTATCTGTTACATCATCGGTGCTGTCAGTGACAGCGGAAAGCATACCTGCTATTATATCGGATGCGACTGGGAAGTGGATAAAAACGAAACCTACTGCTGGTACCACAAAGATTACGGTCACCGTAAGTCCTATAATGTTACAACACAGGCAACGACTGAATCCAATTATCATAAACAGTCCTCTTCATATAAAACAAAGAAAAAAGCCACATATAAACCGGAACCAAATACAACCGAAAAACCAACAGCATCCGGTTATAATAAACATTCCGGTTCTTCATCCCGTTATTCTACGGCAACTGAAGCTGCTCATTCTCAGGATGTTTACGACTCCTACGATGATGGATATGATGACGTATATGACAATATGGGAGATTATGATGAAGATCGATATGATGAAGATGACGATTATCGGGACGGTGTAGACGATGCAATTGACGAGTTCGGTTACTACTAAGATCTTCCAGATATCGTTTTCATGAACATTTTATAGTCATTCCTCTGATTTCATGTTAGAATAAGACATTCAATGAAATCGGAGGAATTTTTTATGAGTAACGAAGGCAAGAAATGTACGGTTCACTATACAGGAACATTTAACGATGGAACCAAATTTGATTCATCCTATGACCGTGGGGAACCGATCGACTTTGTATGCGGTGCAGGCATGATGATCAAGGGCTTTGACGAAGCTGTTAAGGGCATGGCGATCGGTGATATCATCGATGTTCACCTTATGCCGGAAGAAGCATACGGTATGCCGGATCCTGAAAACATCTTAACTGTTGAGATCAGCCAGCTTCCCGGTGCTGAGGATCTGGAGATCGACCAGAAGGTATTCCTGTCAAATCCTGCCGGACAGTCTTTCCCTGTTAAGGTAACTGCCAAGGATGACACTACGATCACCTTTGATGCAAACCATGAGATGGCAGGCAAGGAACTGAACTTCAAGATTGAACTTCTGGATGTAGAATAAACAGGAAAAAATTATGTACACCTGATATAAAATCTCCCGGGCGCTCCTGATATGATATACTACGAATTTCTACTCGTCACACGCATCTATTCGCTCATGCTCCTGTGCCAACTCGCCTTTCAGGCTCAAACAGGCACCCGCATTCGCTGATAGCGTGTTTCTCGCAACAAAATTCTCGTATCTATCATATCCGGAACGTCTGGGAGATTTTTTATACCAAGTGTACATAATTTTCTTTATACCTTCTTATTTAAAATACAATTTTTCATGTTATTAATAGGCACTCTTTATTTCTTAATCATACAATTCAAGCATCAATGCTTCATCTTACATTTATTTGCCGAAATACACGACATGGATTTCCCACAGCTACACAATTAGCAGGTATGTCAATCTACACAAGGCAACAACAAACATATAAAAAGCCGTTACACTAAGACCTCAAGTGAGGATTTCGTTATGGAATGCATATACCAGCAAATGTGGGTGCCTGTCTGAGCCCAAAGGGCGAGTTGGCACAGGAACATTTGCAAATCAGGTATATGCAGTTCATCGAAACCGCAGCGTGTCTTAGTGTAACGGCTTTATTTATATGTTTGTTTCAGTCTTGTGTAGTTGTAATTACTCGTCGAATTCGTAGTCTTTGCCCGGAAGGATTGCGTTTAAAGCAATTCCAAGGATAGCTGCGATAGCAAGTGATGTTAATGTGATCGATGTTCCTGCAACTGTGAAGGTAATACCATCACCGAATCCAAGTCCGCTGACAAGGATAACAGCAGCAACGATCAGGTTACGTGACTTTGTGAAATCAACCTTATTTTCAACAACATTACGAACACCGATAGCTGAGATCATTCCGTACAGCATGAAGCTGACACCACCGATGATCGATGCAGGAAGTGAACCGATACACTCAGCAACCTTTGGTGAAAAGCTGAGAAGGATCGCATATACAGCAGCCAGACGTACGACTCTTGGATCGTATACACGGCTAAGCTCAAGAACACCGGTATTCTCACCGTATGTTGTATTTGCAGGGCCGCCGAATGCAGCAGCAAACGCTGTAGCAAGACCATCACCGATCAGAGTTCTGTGAAGTCCCGGATCCTTGATGAAATTATTTCCTGTTGTAGCTGAGATTGCTGAGATATCTCCGATATGCTCCATCATAGTTGCAAGAGCGATAGGTGCCATTACAAGGATGGAAGTAATATTGAATTTACAAAGCTGGAATGGAGGAAGATCCACCCATCCGGCATCCTTTACTGCCTTAAATGTGAAGATTGCAGATCCGTCCGGATTGTGAACACCACATTTGAAAAGAATAAATGCAACTACATATGAGATCACAACACCCATAAGGATCGGAATGATCTTGAACATTCCTTTGCCCCAGATATTGAAAATTACGATAACTGCAAATGCGATAATTGCAAGAAGCCAATTTGTTTTTGCATTATTTACGGCTGATGGCGCAAGACTCAGACCGATACAGATAATAATTGGTCCGGTAACAACAGGTGGAAGGAAACGCATAACTCGTTTTACGCCAACCAGTTTTACAACCAGTGCAAGAACCAGATACAACGCACCTGCCACTACGATACCACCACATGCATAAGGTAATTTCTCACCCATAGACATATCTTTGAAGATTCCGGTATCAAGATTTGCGACTGTGTGAAAGCCTCCTAAGAAAGCAAATGAGGAACCCAAAAATGCAGGCACCTTTAATTTTGTACATAAATGGAAGAATAATGTTCCGATTCCGGCACAGATCAGTGTAACCTGAATGGATAAGCCCTCTCCATTAAAATAAGTATTTACCAGAATTGGTACTAAGATAGTTGCACCAAACATGGCAAACATGTGCTGCAAACCTAACAGCAACATTTTCGGAACACCCAGTTCCCTTGCATCATAAATCGCTTCTTTTTTCTGATTCATAATAATCTCCCTTCTTCTATTGTACCTGTTTTACTGTGATACTATCGATCGAAATGCACGCCTTCTTTCGACAAAATCTCCAGCACACCATCTTTACGATGATAACAATAAGAAGGGAGATTTGTGAACTGCAAATCTCCCTGTTTTTTATAAATTTGTTATATTTGTAAAAACTTTCAATATTGAAAGTTTTTAGGTCGTTTTTGTTTCAGATCATTCAATTTTGAACATTACGATCAAATGACTTATTCAACATTTTTCAACGCCTCATCCATCGGGATCCGTTTGATCCTTTTTACCTGGAAGACAGCGATGATTCCATAGGCTGCCATTGCCAGGATAAAGATCGCAGGATAAATATACGGAGCAATATAGATCGTCATCCATCCACTGATCGCTTCCTTCATCATCACATAATAGATCCCGGCGATCGCCACCTGTGAAAGAATGATTCCGAGGATGACACACACTGCCATCACCCATGTTGTCGCAGACAGATATAATCTGTTGATCTCTTTGTTCTCATATCCAAGGATCTTTACCATGGATATTGATATGGTATTCCTCTCAATGATCAGCTTTGTAAGCAGATAAACCATCAGCATGAACATCGCCAGTGCGAATACCTCAAACATATAAAACATCTGGCCCATGGAACGATCAAGCTGTCTTGATACCTTTGTCAGATCTTCCTCTGTGACGACTGTCGCGATCAGCTTCTCATCAATATCAGTCAGCTTCTCATTTGAGAAATATCCGGAGAAATATCCCTCTTCGACATCGAACATTTCCCGATATGTCTTCTCATTCATAAATACTGCCAGTGCCGCAGGATATGTGCACACACCGGAAACCTTTATCTTATAAGAATCGGATGAATATTCCTTATCCAGCGTGATCGTATCCCCGTTTTTCAGTTTATATTTGTCACGAAGTCCGTCAGAGATCAGCATTTCTCCATCCGCAGGCTGTACCTTGGAATACTTGCTGTCATCCGAGATACCATAGACCATGACTTCTTCATCTCTTATATCTGTTTTATAGATCAGGGAAGTTACCAAGTATTTCTCTGCATCCTTGTTCTCTGTTTCCACAGGCATTTTCAAAACGTACTGATAATCCGCAAGCATGTTGTCCAGTGTTTCATCCTGATAGTGTTTTAAAAGCGGCGACATCATCATTCCGAACATCAGCAGAACGATCGCAAATGTTACTCCGATAAACAATACGATATAGCTTGGCAGATTCTGCAGGATCACACGTATACGGAATCTGGTAAAGAAACGGAAATGTGGCAGCTTGACCGCTTTCTTTCTCTTTGACTTTGAAAGATCCCGTCTGATAAACCGAAGCGGTGACATACGGAGCTTCGAATAGATCATCCATGCTGTTATGACAAGCATCAGCACGATCGGAATAACCGTCGTCTTTACAAATGCTTCCGCATTCCATTTTGTCACATATTTTGTCAGACTGTAACTGCCATAATACATCGCCACGCAGACATTTTTAAATACTGTATATCCCAGAACATTTCCGATTACAGCTGCTACAAATGTAACCAGGATCGGAAGAGAAATGTAATGCGCCAGTAATTCTCCTCTTGTGTAACCAGATGCCCGAAGCGTACCGATCGTGCCGGCTTCCTTTACGATCGTATTGTTGATCGTAATCGCAAAGATAAATGCCATGATCACGATTATAATATAAAGCAGTGTTTCCACCATTATCGAATCACCACCCATATCCTCTCCGGTAAAATTAATTGCCTGATTCGTATATCTTGGAATAAACTTCTCCACTTCTCCATACTGACTGATCACCTTTGCAAGATCATCGGATACATCCTTCTCCGCTTTCTCATCTTCAGGTTCATCGTCATAGATCCAGGCATAAGAATAATGCATCAGCCCTTTGTCAAAGCTTTCAAACCGTTCATCCGTTACGATCGCAACACCAAACAACACGGAATCAAACATCGTATCATTATTATTCTGGAACAAAGCGCTGTAATCAGATAATGCTACAAAGCCCGATACCTTATATGTCTGCCCATCAACCGACAGATCATCTCCTACCTTGATCCCATTATTTTCCGCATACATACGGTCAATTGCAATCTCATCTTCTGCCGCAGGGAACGCTCCCTCCATCAGACAGATCTTATCCACATCTGTACGATTCTTAAAAATACGGAGTGTGCTTTCATCCCCATCTTTTTCTACGATTTTCTCATAGTAATAATTCTCATACAGCTTTACCCCCTCATCTTCAATCGCTTTAACCGCCTCGGATGATGCTTCATCCTTGTACTCAAAATTACCATTCTCGATATTATACTTATCAAAGCTCTCATCATATGTAGCGACCATACTCTTACCGGCTACCAGAAAGCCGGACACAAAACCAATACTCAAGATCATAAACAGGAAAATAACCAGATACTTTCCAAGATCGGCAGCCAGCTCCTTCGGCAGCCGTTTCCATAATGGATTCTTCATATTATAAATTCTCCTTTTCTCTCTGCCACTTCTGTATTACCAGTCAAGCTCCATTGCAGGAACCTTTACATCATTTACTATATTCTTACGGATCATTCCATCACGCAGTTTGATCACACGGTCTGCCATATTCTTGATCGCATCATTATGTGTAACCATGATAACGGTATTTCCATATTTCTGATTTACATCCTCGATCAGCTTCAGTATCTCCTTCGAGGTCTTATAATCCAGTGCACCTGTCGGTTCATCACAGAGCAGGATATCCGGATTCTTAACGATAGCCCTTCCGATCGATGTTCTCTGCTGCTGTCCACCGGACAACTGATTCGGAAGCTTATGTCTGTGCTCATATAAACCAAGCGTCTTTAAGATATCATCGACATCGAGCGGTGAATCACTTAAATATGCACCAACCTCTACATTTTCCTTTACGTTCAGATTCGGGATCAGATTATACATCTGGAATACATAGCCAAGATGCTTTCTTCTGTACTGTGTCAGTGTCTTCTCATCCATATCAACTGTTTTTTCCCCATTGATCGCTATATAACCACTGTCTGCATTATCGATTCCGCCTATGATATTCAGTAACGTGGACTTACCGGAGCCGGATGGTCCAAGCAAGACACAGATTTCTCCCTTCGTTACTGTAAAATCCAGTCCTCTTAATACCTCTGTCCGGTTCTCCCCTGATCCGAAGCTCTTTTTCAGACCACTGATCTGTAAAAAATTCTGATTTTCCATTTAACTGTTCCTCCTTTTTTAACTCGTCTAACAATATTCTTCCAAACGCTGTGTAATTATTTATTCTTTTCTTTGAATATCTGATTATTTGTTCATATGATTAATAGCACATGCATAAGTCGTTGTCAACCCTTTATCTGTTTTTAGTTAGTTTCTTCTAACATTATACTGTCAAATTTCTGTTTTTGTATACAAAAAGCCGGTACTTATTGATAAAAAATATCAACAAGTACCGGCTTTTTACCGGATGACTCATTTAAAAGTTATATTCCCGGATCTCGCAGTTCTTAATCCCGAAATGCGCGAATTCTTCATTTGTCATATCATAGAAATATGACTGCACGATTCTTGAAATTCCATTATGTGCAACCAGCAGATACGTCTTATGATCGGACTCCGCCTTTACATCATCTAACAGATTATAGACACGCTGGCACAGATGCATCATCGTCTCTCCGCCATCATAATGATCGAGGAAATGGGATTTTGCTTCCATGAATTCTTCTCCATTTCTGGGTGTTGATTCAAACCGCCCAAAGTTCTGCTCCTTTAATCTCGGCTCCATCCGCATCGGAATTCCTGTCATCTCCGATATATGTCTGGCAGTCTCGGCTGCACGAACAAGCGGTGAATATAATATCTCATCGATTCCCGGCTGTTCCTCCGCCAGCTTTCTTCCAAGCTCCTCTGCCTGTTGATGTCCAAGCTCTGTAAGTTCAATATCAGTTGCACCGCATATCTTATTCTCCACGTTCCAGATCGTCTGTCCGTGTCTTGTAAAAAATACTTTTCCCATGTTGTCTCCTTATTCTCATACTATAGAATTGTACGGTGGCTCTGAGACGAGAAGGGTGTAACAGCGCACTCTCGTTCTATTCCTTACGCAACAGTACTAAGTTCGCCGCTTTCTTGCGGCTCACTAAGGACTGGCGTAAGGAAAGGTCTGTTACACCCTTCTCGTCTCAGAGTCACCGCACAATTCTATCCAGACGACACTTTCTATTGGATTATATATACTATAATTTCACACCGGCTGTCAACGTTATTCCATAGGATTTCACAGGCTCATTCATGTAAGAACCTCTACAGACGTTCAGCAATCGCCATTCCGGTAGCGGTAGCTGCAAGGCCTCCTTTTCCTGTCTCCCGGAGATCCTTGTGCATCAGGTCACCGATCTCCCGCATTGCATCAATAACCTCATCTGCAGGAATGGCACTCTCGATTCCTGCAAGTGCCATATCTACTGCACATAATGCATTCATTGCGCCGGAAGCATTTCGCTTCACACATGGCACCTCTACCAGTCCTGCTACCGGATCACACACCAGTCCAAGCAGACTCTTTAATGCCATTGCTGCTGCCTGTGTGATCAGATGACTGCTGCCGCTTTTTAACCATGCAAGCGCGCCCGCCGCCATAGCCGATGATGCTCCGATCTCTGCCTGGCAGCCTCCTCTTGCACCTGATATGCTTGCCCGTCTTGCGATCACATCACCGATTCCTGCTGCCACAAATAAAGCCTTCACCATATCATTTTCCGAAGTATTCGTCATCCTTTCATATGTGATCAATATCGCAGGCACAACACCACAGGAGCCTGCCGTCGGTGCTGCAACGATCCGCTTCATACAGGCATTGCTCTCCGCCATCTTGATTGCCCGTGCCATAACTGCTCCGCCAAATTCACCACACATGCATTTGTGTGTTGCAGCATAATCTGCCATTTTCTTACCATTTTTACCGGACAGACCACTATGGGAAGTCAGCGTATCATCATAAGCTTCATCCGCCTCCTTCATCGCGCGGTACATCTGTGTCATCCGGTTTACGATATCCATTTCCGGCTGTTGCGAATCCCTTGCTTCTTCGCGGATCACCGCCTCCCAAAACTCACATGTATTTTCTTTCATATAACTGTCTATTTCTGCCAAAGATGAAAATGCCATTCTTTCTCTTCCTTTCTATTCCTTCAAACTCAGATATGTTACCTTAAGGATTCCTTCCAGATGCTCCAGCCATTTTAATGATTCTTTCGGAACCTCCTGATCACACTCTAAAACCATGACCGCATGTCCGCCCGGACAGGCACGATAGAGCTGCATGGTCGCAATATTGATGGATTTGTGACCGAGCATAGATGTAACCTCCGTCACATGTCCCGGCTGATCTAAGTTGTGTACGATCAGTGTCGGATAATCTCCACTGAAATTCGCATCCAGTCCATCGATCTTACAAATGCGGATTCGTCCGCCACCAACCGATTCCGCTACGATATCAAGCTCTCTGCCACTTTCACCTGTCATATGAAGTGCGACTGTATTCGGATTTGCATGTGCAAGCTTTGCTTCATAAAAGGAGAATTCCATACCTGCCTCTTTTGCCAGTTCAAAGCTCTGCGGCACTCGGATATCATCCGGCTTCATTCCGAGAAGCCCGGCGACCAGTGCCTTATCCGTTCCATGACCTTTTCCTGTCGCCAGAAACGATCCGTATAACCCGATCTCTACCTTGTAGATCGGTTCATCCATCAGCTTATAACAGATATATCCAATCCTTACTGCACCTGCCGTATGCGAGCTGGACGGTCCGACCATGACCGGACCTACAATATCAAAAATACTCATTCTGCCACCTTCCTGTTAAAAGAAAAGACCACCGATATCTTCTGCATTCCATACAACTCCGTCACCCAGAGATTCTATGAACTGGCATCCGATGATCCGGTGGCCTTTCACCTTATGTTATGTAATTATCACCTTCCATATACATAGTCACATGTATTTGGATACTCTACTTTACTTTTTTGTAAGTTACTTTTGATGGAACATTTCCTTTCTTCATAAGACTTACATATTTCTTATACTGCTTTTTCGGCACATTTACAACTACTTTTTTATTGATTCCCTTAAATGCCTTCTTTCCGACCTTATTCAGTTTCTTTGTTTTAAATGTAATTTGTTTCAGTTTTTTACATTTTGCAAATGAACTCTTACCAATCGTAGTCACACTCTTACCAATCTCAATATTTGTAAGTGCCTTGCATCCGTAGAATGCCTGATCGCTAATCTTTGTAACTTTATCACCGATCTGAACGCTAGTCAGGTACTTATAATTTGCAAATGCCTTCTTTTCAATAGCAGTAATCTTATACGTCACACCACCGATCTGAACAGTATTTGCAATTTTCAATTTCTTATATTTCTTGTTCGTCTTCTTTGTACTTCCAACTACCTTTACAGTACCTTTTCCATTCTTTGCATCCTTGGTTACTTTGTACTTAATGTCTTCGACAACATACGCCTTCTTCTTGGAAACTTTAATCTGGAATGTCTTCTTTACAGTTCCCTTATAATTACCCTTACCGGTAATAGTGATCGTTGCCTTACCAATATTCTTATTATTCTTATACTTAACTGTATAATCCGTCTTAGCTGACAGTTTCTTGCCGTTGACCGTAACTGTAAGTTTACTCTGTTTTAACGTCTTTCCTGTATAGGTCACCGTTGACTTAATTCCGGAAATAACTGTCTTACTTGCTGCCTTACTGATATCTGTTACCACCGGTTTATCCGGTGTCGGTGTTGGCTTATCCGGTGTCGGTGTTGGCTTATCCGGTGTCGGTGTTGGCTTACCTGGTGTGGTATCTTCCTTCTTCGGCAGGACTTCCTGCTTCTGATATCCACACACCTCACATTCGTATGTCTTAATACCTGTTGCAGTCGTTGTCGGTGCCTTTGTGATCTCACCTGCATTAAATGTATGAGCAGCTTTCTCTGTCTTCTCACCACATTCACATTCCTGCCAATGCTGTGCAGCATCTGATTTCCATACAAGTGTATGTGCATGTTCACTCTGCACCGTTATCTTCACTGTCACGATAATACCCTTATGAGCATTACTCCATCCAGGGTTCTCTGTCCAGTCATAATTTGTAATATCATTCGGCTTATAACACACCTTGTAATCTCCGGATTCATTTATGACGGTTGTCTTTGCTGTATACCAGTAATAATAACCACCATCAACATCCGGAAGTTCTACATCACCTAATACAGTTCCCTTTTTCACAGTTAATGTATCAAGCGTAGATGTAAATTCCGCTTTTGCAGGTTCGACTGTTACAGTAATTACAACATCCTGTACTACTTCATAAACATTTTCATTTTTCGGAATATATGTTGCCTTAAATGAATGGCTTCCTGCCTCTCCAAGAGACATACTGTCATCCACCCATGCAAATGTTCCTTCTTCCGTCTCCGGAATGGTTACATCTGCAAGTGTCTGTCCATAGATTCCCTTCAGATCTGTCGGAACCTTATATTCCGGAATCTGTTTGTCTGCTTTCACCGTGATCTTTACTTTGATCCTTACAGATCCATTTGCCAGCACTTCATAAGCATCTTCTGCTATATCTGCCTTGCTCCAGTCATAATTTGTAATATCTGTCGGAATAAAATATGCATCATATTCCGCTGTTCCTGCCTTTTCAATCACAGTTGTCTTATCAACCCACTGATAATTACCTTTCTTTGCTTTCGGAAGAGTCACACTCTCCAATGTCTTACCTGCCACACCAACACATGTGTCCGGTGTGTCCATAACAGGAGTTCCTTTGCCAACCTTGGTAAATGTCAGTTTAAATGCTGCAACTGTCTGATTCTTTCCACATACTTTAACGGTCACGATCTGTGATGAATCAGAAGCCTGCTTTGGTGTTCCATAGATCTTTCCATTCTTTAATTCCAGGCCGGAAGGAAGATACGATCCTTTTGCCAATGAATATGTAACCTTTGCTGTCGCATTGTCAATATCATTTGAGATTTTTAAAGCTGTCAGATCATATAGTGGATGATCTGCTGTTGTTGCAACACCCACAACTGCTGTGTCTACAGAATCCTCTTCTTTATCCAGTGTGATCGCTGTTGCTGTATCGCTTGCCATACTTACGGTAAATACAGTTGGTTCATATGGCATATTTGCTGTCCAGCTTGTATCATCACTCTTTGTCATCGAGCTGTCAGAAGAACCGTATTTGATCGCATCCACTGTCAGGTCATCAATCGGTGTGCCTGTTACAGTTACGCTTACTGCTACTCCGCCTCTGATATAAACGGAATCATCTCCCTCTGTACCTGTAGTCTTCATATTCGATTCCGTGGATGCAGCTAATGTAACAGGTGCATCCGTACCCTCTTCAAAACAGAATTCCGGATATTCCAGTTCCGCTTTATAGTAAATATTTGAATATGTTCTATACATATCCGGTTTGGTAGATGTAAGGATATATCCATCTCCTATAGAGGCTGCATTTACAGTCTGATCCAAAACACCATCATTGATAATGGTTCCTCCGTTTTTCAGCTTACCAAAGCATAATGATGCATCCGCCTTATTTATAAATCTGGCTGTTGTATTCAATGTTAATGTCGTTGCAGTTAACAATGACACATCACCTGTATTGGTAAATGTTCCGGATACTGTTGTATCAGAATACTTGTCTCCTTTGCAGTAGAATGAACCATGGTTGGTGATCGATCCATTCAGCTCTGCATCACCTGTGTATGTAACTGTAGTACCATCCGCGATCGTAATATCCGACTTGTTCAGTACATGCAGATCTCTTGTTGTTACATCTTTATTGATCGTATAAGTTCCGCCAACATATACATCCTGATAATCCTCAGCATACAATCCGCCATTTAATGTATAGCTACTATCCTGATACAGGTATGTCACAATACCTCTGGACGTTCCGGTCACTGTACGTTTTCCAACTATATTATTAACGGTACACTGAGCCGCTACAACATAGTTACTGCATCCTGTCTTATCTGTAATTGTTATATTTCCTACAGATCCTTTGTATACCAGAACACTTTCTCCCAGATTTGTACCGGTTGAATTACTGATTCCAAATGATGTGGTATCCAGTGTTATATCCACATCCCCATTAACGGTCGAATCATTTAAGAACCAGCTCTTGCTATTACTTCCAAGTGCCCAGTTACCAACAACGTCAAAGCTTGCATTTCCCTGGATCGTACTTTCATAAAATCCATATGAATTGCTCTTATTTGATATCATACTGTTTTTATAATCTGCAAATGCTACCTGACTGCCACTTGCACCGATCCTGATATCTGCATTATTTCTTACGGTTCCGCTTTTTGCAAAATACATGCTATAGGTTTCTCTGAATGGTGTCTGCGCCATATGAGCCTTATCTGTAAAATGGAATATAAGATCATCTGCACTTGCTTCCTGCAAACCGTAAACATACTGATAGAAAGATCCGCCGGTTGCATAAAGTTCCACTTTCTTTACATCTGCATTATATGCTCCTGCAGTCCGATAAGAAATTGTTCCGTCCTTCACATACAGACTGACTGTACCGTTTACCTTCGCCTGAGCACTTCCCGTACTTGATGTACCTGCGCCAAACAAACCACCGATGGATCCACCATACATATAAATAGAGATATCACCCTCATACGGCGTATTATCTTTGTATCCATAGATTGACCGGCTGCTCAGATCATAAGATGTCTTTCCGCCAATTTTTAATGCTCGTCCGCTATCGGCTATACCATCATGATTATCATCCGGATAAATTGATACTTTTTTACCGGAGCCGTCGGACGCATCCGGCATGATCACAACAGAATGTCCTTTCAGATCAATATCGCTATACTCTTTTACATCCAGTTCTTTCGTCAGATCCGTTACCTTATATCCTGCTTCTTCTACTGTAAATACAACCTTACACTCTGCCTCAGAACCGTTTCTTCCTGTAATACGGAAAATCGTTTCTGTAGTTTCTGCTGTATCAGCTGGTGTACCAACTACCTTTCCATCCTGCAGAATCAGTCCGTCCGGAAGCTTGGAACCGGCTTTGATCCTATACTTTTTCGATGATCCGTATCGAAGAGATGTATCGTTCTCAAGTTTTAACTGATTCAGATCATATGCCGGATCTTCTGCTGTATACTCGGCATCTTTTACAACGACCGGATCCGAATACTGTTTTGTACATGTAATCTGCTTTGCTATATATTCCACATATATCTCTGACTTCTCCTGTGGAAATGTCAACGTGCATCTTCCGTTTGCATCTCCCTCAACAGCCTCTCCGCCATTTACCGAAAGTACTGCTGTATATCCCGGAACATCTACATAAGTAATATTCTGAGTCGTATTACCCGGCAGGTAATAATCAAGGCCATTTCCATCTTCGCTGTCGCTCCATCCAAAATCCTCAGCAGATGAATATCCGGTGATACCTTCCATATTCGATGTTGCCGTTACCTTAAAATACAGTTTCGACCAGTCACTGATATCTGTATCTTCCGCAAAAGAACCAACCACAAGCCATTTCGCCGTGCTACTGAATGTCTTACCGGACACAACGCCCTTATGAAGGATCTTACCGGATGTATTCTGTGCCTTGATGTCATCAGCAGTAAGCTTTGCATCTTCCTCTATCGTTACCCAACAGTAATTTGGTTCAAATGATCCAAATTCGCAGTTATCATGGAACCAGATCTTTGATAAATTGCCATTTGTTGTAAACTTATCTGCTTTTACGCCTTTATTGATCGTACATTCTGTTCCACGTTCCAATGTGAATGTTCCTGTAAGCTCAACTCGTGCATTCGCTATGATCGTTGCAAATTCTTTTACTGCCAGAGAATCTCCACTCAATAACTCATTAATCACATATTTCTTATCCAATGTGATCGCTCCTGCCTTATCAAGTAGAGAGCCTGCGAAGAATGCATATGACGCATCCTTGATAGCTGCAGTTCCAACTGCTGCATTTTTTCCTGTTTTAACAGCTACACATCCATCTAATGAAGCTCCGGATCCCAGTCCATATACATTATTTACGCTGCCGCCCTGAACATCAACGACAACCGCATCGCTGTCTGTATATGACATCTGAGAATTATACGCGCCATATATCGTACCCGCAGAGCCACTTAACATGGTGACTCTGACAGATCGGTCACTATTCTGTCTGTCAACTCCCTTGATCACATAATCAGACAGATCTGCACTGTACATAGCACTCTTTCCATCTGGTTTACCATCCTGGTCATCATCCGCATAGATTCCGGTAACTGTAGTACCATCTGCCAGCTTCATCTCCTGAATAACTGCTGAAGTACCATTTAAATTAATCTCTTTCTTCTCTTCGTCAATCGTCAGCCTCTCACTGGTACTTTCCTGTACCTGCTGTTTGGTTGAAACGATCACGTTCAGTTTTAATACTGCTTCCGTTCCATTCTTACCTGTTACATGAATATCAGTCCGTTTTCCATTTTCGTATAATACCGTAGGTATTCCAATAATCTTTCCATCTTCGATCTTCAGTCCATCCGGAAGATTATATGTATCATCTTCTTTATACTGTACGGTACCTTCTTTTGCATCATTGATGATCACAAGTCTGGTCAGATCGTATAATGGATCCTCGGATGTATACTCTTTATTTATAACAGCACAAGGATCTGCTGCCGCTTTTTTTATCGTAATTGGCAGGCCTTCGAATGTTACAACGATCGTTACCGGTTCATCCGGCATATCGAAACTGTAATTATAACCTGATACTGCAAGTTCGGAACCCGTTGTTTCCGAATCTTTCTTTACAATTGCTGATTTCATCTGGTATCCGGTGGAAGTTGAAATATAAACACTGATGTTCTGTTCATTTTTTCCATAATACACATCGGGATCTAATGAAATAGTCTCGCCCGATCCGGTAGAAACAACACCTGCATTTTTATTATATTCCAGTTTTATTGGATAATAGATCTCAGCTGCATTCTCTTCTGCATCGATCTGTCCGCCATTCAGATAGATCTTTGGATTTGAAGACGTAAGGCTCTTTATTGCATTTGCCTTTATCGTTCCCTTATTTAATACCTTGGCTGACGATGTTATATTCAAATTCTCTTTTGCTGTTACTGTCACATTTTCTGAAACCTGAACAACAGCAGGTGCAGTTGAATAATTTGCATAATTACCAAAATATACATTGTCCGCAGAAACATTCTCATTCAGTACAACCGTTCCACCATAGTAGATATCGTTTCCGATCGTTATGATCGCTGAACCGGTTTCATTTGTATTCGGAATAACATAACATGTGGATGGCAGTTTACAATCATCTTTTACTGTCATTGTAAGTTTTGTATGATCTGCCAGAGTATTACTGAACCGAAGTGAACTCATGGCACTGAAGTCCGTATTTTCAATCTGTACATTTACATGATGTTCGTCCGACGATGTCGCATAAGAAGCAAATTGGACTGTATCATAAGAGCTTCCAAATACTTCACTGTCTTTTATCGTAAAGTCAGAGCTTCCATAAATCGTAGATGAACTTAACGGCTGCATTGCCTTACAACGAATACCTGTTACATCTGCTGTAAAATCTCCATTTATTGTTGCTCCCTGCAACATATAATATGTACTCGAACCCGCTGATGAATTCGAATCGATCACCGGCTGACCATTCTCATCCAGGATCGTGCTGTCATTTTCATGTTCAGAGGTAAATATTACATTTTTATCCGCTTTCGCATAATAGAAGCCCGTATATGCAGACCAGATATTTTTCGAACTGTTAATAATACAGTCATCACCGAAATAACCATTATATACCATATAGATTGACCAGTTTGCTGTACAATTGGTCACTGAGATCTTCTGTGCTGCAACGGTCTTATAATTTTCAGAAGTATATCCTGAATAACCATAGATACTGTATCCCTTACAATTATCCAGACTGATGTCAGCCGGACCGGTCACATTCGCGGAACCGGATTGATAACCATATATACTTGCACTTCCGCCATCAATATCCTGCATGGTAAGTTTCAAAGAATAGATCTGCTTTACACCACTCAGGCCATACACGATACCGTTTACTTTACAATTCTTTATTGCAACATCAACGGTATACCCATCATTTTCGCTTCCCCGACTGATAAATGAACATTCGGAACTACTTCCCATGATCGCCCCGGAACAGATACAACCCTCAATCTGTATAGATGCATGTCCATAAATACCTGACGAATAGGTACCATATATATTTGCAAAGGTTCCGCTTCCGCCCAGGATCTTTACATCCAGATTTCCCTTTACAGCACTGTTGTTCGTGCCATAAAATGTCCATCCTTTTCCTGTATAATTCTTTAATGATGCAGTCAGATCATTTACACTGCCTGAATTTAATACATGAAATTCACTTTGACTGCTTACATCGATCCCATCAGCATCAAAATTCACATCACCATTTACTGTACTGCCGGAAAGCACAATTCCGGATGTATCAGTCCCCGTAAAACTAACATTCCGTAATTTCACATCCACATTCTTCTGCACAGTACTTCCTGATGCAAGTGCATTGAGCATATAATAAGATCCGCCATTCAGGGATAAGGACACATTCCCACTGATCTGAGCAGTTTTTCCTATATATAACGGCCCACTGCTTACCGATGTGTCTACAAATTGGAGTTCCACATCTCCTTTTACCTCTGATTTCTCTGCTGCGGTTAATACTTTCAGATCAGCCTTATTCAAAGCCCGCACAATTAATGCGGCACTGTCAGATCCTGTCTCAATACAGCCTCCGTATACGCCATACACCGATCCCAGCTCTACACCATCTAATGTGATCGCAAGTGGCCGATCTGACTTCTGTTCATATAATCCGTAAACAGGCATCCCAGGATACAGAATATCAGCACTTCCATCCAGTTCAAATGCTGATTCACCTTCATCCAGCTCTCCATTCCTGTTTTTATCATTATAAATATTGATATATGTACTCTGTGATGTTGATTTGTCAGATTTGCGAATAATAACAGAATTACCATTCAGATCAATTCCCATTGTACTTCCTGCATCATTTTTTACATAGGTGACTCCCTTTGACGGATCTGCCGCCTCATATTCCTGATCCGATCCGCTGTCGCCCTGCACATCTGTCGCTGCCTGTACAGAAAGCCCCTGCGTCATACAGAGTCCTGCCGTCAACGCCAGTGCCGCTACATATCCTCTCATGTTTCGTTTTCTCATTCTGTCCTCCATTCATCGCTGTCCGGAACTGCATCCCGCCAATTCCTATGTATACTTTGATATACTATAAATTGCCAGTTATCCAACCCCTTGGGATAACTGGCAATGTCATTATGTTTCCGGTTGTGATACCTTGGGCATATTTTTGTGTAATCTTCTAAATTATTGCACAAATCCGTATTATTTTTGTGAGAAACTATCCAAATTTATCACACCATGTATATTGTAGCACATTAGTTTTATAAATACTATTCACAATTTTGCAACATATTTTTAGCTAATTTCACCAATTTTAACAAATTATTTGTATATTTTGTACTATACGCTTCCGCAACCCGAAAATGATTCTCATATATGTGCATCCATTTCTCCATATTCATCCTGTCATAAAACAAAAAAATAACCGGAAAGCTGAAAACCGGTATCATTTAATACCACAATTTTTCACCTTCCGGTTACATTCATATCATATCCCGGCATGCCCATAAATGTGCACTCCGAAATATTAGATATTTACTTTTTTATCATCTTCTTCTGTTTGTAAGTAACAGCAGACGAACAAGCTGAAGGATTGCAGTTACCATTGCGGCTACATAAGTAAGAGCTGCAGCAGTTAACACTCTCTTGGCCCCACCAAGTTCTTCTTCTGTCATAAATCCGCCATTTCTTAAAATAGCAATTGCTCTGCCTGATGCATTAAACTCAACCGGCAGGGTTACAAACTGGAATACAACGACCAGTGAAAATAACAGAATTCCCAGTGTGATACATACATCCAGTCTTGGGATCAGTAAACCGATCAGGATCAATGGCCATGATAATGTAGAACCAATGCTTACAACCGGCACGATCGCTGAACGAAAACCAAGCGGCGCATATCCTTCCGCATGCTGGATCGCATGACCACACTCATGTGCTGCTACACCAATTGCCGCTATCGATCTGGAACCATATACATTCTGTGACAGATTCAAGGTATGATCCTTTGGATTATAGTTATCCGTTAATTCTCCGGCAATCGGGCGGATCGTTACATCTGTGATTCCGGCATTTCTGAGAATCATCGCTGCTACCTGTTCTGCAGTAAATCCTGATCTGGTCGATACCTTTTCATACTTCTTATATGCTGATTTCACCTGAGCAGATGCGATCAGTGACAGAACAACTCCGATCAGAACTAATATATACGTTGGATCAAAATAAAAATAAGGCATATCACTCATCTCTTTCTTATATAATATTTGTAATAGTCTTTCCCTTTAAATTCTCCCATTTCAAACGGAATACACCAAAGGATTATTTTTTTCTTCTCTTTGACTTTTTATCAGTCTGTTCCCCATACATTTCTCTGTACATTTCTTCTCTCGGATCGACCTCTTCATTTTTTCTGTCTGCCAAAAGAATCCTTCCGATAAATCCAAGCCCTCCAAAGATCAGCACCAGAATAACCAGCCAGTCAAATAAAGTCATGGTCGTCAAATGTATATTCGTTGTCAGAATGACCATGATGACGATCAACAGTCCTGCAAGTGCCGAAAAAACCTTTGATGCAAAGGAATCTGTCATAAACATCCAGACAATTCCGATGATCAATGGAATCACTACCATTCCTGAACTGATTCTTGCTCCCCAAATGGACATTCCTCCAAATGAAGAAAAGAAACTGGACGATACGATTACTTTCTGTGATAAGATAAATAACCCTGCCACCAGCATCACGATCCCGGCAACAAATGTCATCAGCTCATGTTTTGGCTTCTTCATATACTCCTCCATTTCTACCACTGTATGTGAATCAATCTGTTATGCTGTAAACTTCACTGCCGTTCCGGAAACAAGGATCTCCGCACCACCGGCAACAATTGTTGTTGAAGCAAATCTGACATTTACGATCGCATCTGCGCCCATGCTCATAGCCTGGTTGATCATATATGAAATTGCTTTATCCTTTGCTTCTGCCATCATCTGTGTATATGCCTGCATTTCTCCTCCTACCATATTACGGAAGGATGCTCCGATATCTTTTCCGATATTCTTACACATAACACAACAGCCTGTTACTAATGAGAGTACCTGATACTCTCTTCCTGGTATATTCTCTGTATTTACTACTACCATTTTCTTTTCCTCCTGCGTTTTCCATAACCTTTTGTTTCTCCTGCTCCCTGCAGGCTTCTTTATCATACCACGAATGAACGCGACCTGTAAATCACTTTATACTACACGTTAGCATCATTAAAACATGCATTTTTTATGTTTTCTTTTCACAATTCATTGACATCCTGAACATAGAATAAACACATTTATCCAGTAATATAAATACCATCAAAGGAAAACAAAACCAAGAGGGCATCACCGGAAATGCGGTCAGAGCGAGCGTTTCCGACTGAATGTCCTCAGATCTAAAAAAGTGCATATCTGAATATCAGATACACACTTTATAATTATTGCTTACTTTCATTTTTCATAGATTCCCTTCCTTCGCCCCGTAGCAATACCTGCTGCGGGGCTTTTGTTATACTGACATAATGTATTCATATAGCTTTCATCTGTCATCCAGGAAAGAGAACTTATTTTTTGATCTTTACGCTTTTTGCTGCTCCAGCGCTCTTAAAGATAGTCTTGTAAGCCTTTACTTTCTTCTTTGGCACTTTGATCGTTGCCTTTTTATTGATCTGTGTAAATGCAGACTTTCCAACTGTTTTCTTTTTCAACTTACTGCTTTTCACAGTGATCGTCTTCAGTTTCTTACAGCCATAGAATGCTTTGCTCCCGATCCGACTTACCTGTTTTGGTATTGTGAGTTTCTTGATCGCTGTACACTTGGCAAATGCTTTATCTCCAATCTTTGTCAGCTTCGCATCCAGTGAAACACTGTTCAGCTTCTTGCAGCCATAGAATGCACTCTTTCCAACTGACTTCACATTCTTTCCAAGTTTTACTGTTTTCAGCTTCTTACAGCCCTTAAATGCATTGTTGCCAATAGAAGTAACCTTGAACTTATAGCCCTGATACATAACTGTTGCAGGTATTGTTGCCTTTGTTACGGATTTCTTTGCTCCATACAGCGTCACAGTACCCTTCTTGGCATCTGATTTTGTAATCTTATAACGCAATTTTCCAACTTTGAACTTTGTTCCAACTGCCGCAGGCTTTTCTGCCTTGATAAATTTCTGGGAATACTGATTCTTTGAAGTATCAATACCATCCTGCTTTGCTCCTGCAAAACTGTTGTTTGAAATATGGGATACGTTCTTGGGAATTACCATCTTCTTGATATTGGTACAGTTCTTAAATGCATTATCTCCAATATTCTTCAGACTGTTTGGAAGTTTTATCGTATTCAGATTATGGCATCCGTCAAATGTTCCATTGGCAATCTTTGTTACTCCTTCCGGAATATCAATATCGTGCAGATTGCCACAGGTCTGAAATGCTCCCGTTCCGATGGACTTCAGAGTAGTTCCCTTAAATACCACCTGATTTACATTTGAACAGCCATAGAATGCATAAGCTCCTATCTTCTTCAGTGTTTTTGGCACAACAATTCCTACATAACCACCATTCTCTTCCGGTTTTCTGAAATCCTTCAGGTTTGGGCAATTATAAAATGTATAATCCGGTATTACCTCAATCTTTGTTTTTGACATATCAAATATGATATTCGGACAATATGCAAATGAATATGTGCCGATAGATGTTACACTTGCCGGAAGCATGATCTGAATATTGTTATTATATGCAAACGCATAAGCTCCTATCTTTTCCAGCTTGGATTTATCTCCAAAGGAAACGGTTCCAAGATTGTTGCATTTATAAAATGCATAATCACCGATCGTCTTCACAGAATCCGGAATGCGGATCTCCCATGTAATTCCGCTCTGCTCACATGCATATGGATTGATCACTGTCAGCTTTGGTGAAAACGTATATGGTCCTTTGCCATTATAGTTAAAGGATGCCATACGATACAGAATCTTACCATCCTTGCTAATCAATAATTCCCCCTGCGTTTTTCCCTTGATCTGTGCACGATTTGGATCTGCAGGATTCCATGTATAGGTTGTAAAATATGCACTTGACTCCGGCACTGCAAATCTGCCGATTGATCTGCAGCCTGCAAATGCTCCTGTTCCAAGCTTCGTCAGTCCGGACGGAATCGATATAGCGCCCATATCTGTATACGATACTACTACACCTTTTTCCGTTGCAGTACCTGTAGTGCCAGCCGCATCCGTTACTGTTGCCGTCTTATTCGCCGTTACATTCGTTGTTTTCTTGTAGCTATACAACGTATTAAGGCTCTGACAATTTTCAAATGCCTTATCGCCGATTGTTACAACTGTGTCCGGAATTACAATCAGAGTAACTCTTTCACATCCCTTAAATACATTATTGCCAATTCCTGTTACTGTCCTGCCGTTGATCGTTGCCGGTACAATGATCTGTTCCGCATTCTTGTTTCCTTTGTATGCGGTGATCGTACCATTTGCATCACATACAAATGATGCTGCTGCACTATATGTATACATCTGTCCTGCATTATCAGCTTTTGATAAAGAGCCCGCACCCATCAGTGCCAGTATGCAAATACACATTGCTACAGCAAGCATCAGCCATAATTGTTTACTTCTTGTCTGCTTCATAGCATAACCTCCCTAAAAAATACTGTTTCTATTTTATCATGCCATTCCACAGAAAGATAGTTTATTTCGATTTACCCTTATGAAATACTTTTATTTTTTGATGGTTCCTTTTACAACACCCTTTACAACCTTATATTTTTTATTGCCCAGTTTTACAGTGCCTGTAACCTTCTTTGCAATCTTTCTTCCTCCAATGTAAATGTGATCGTTGGATTCTTCCACTGTGTCCATCTAGAATTTTTGTCCATTTTTAGACAAACGAAAAAAAGCCTAAAACCTTTCAGTTTCAAGCTTTTCGAATAATGCCGGCGACCGGAATCGAACCGGTACGGGAGGTTAGTCCCGCAGGATTTTAAGTCCTGTGCGTCTGCCAGTTCCGCCACGCCGGCATGTCCTTTGGACAATGGGACCTACAGGGCTCGAACCTGTGACCCTCTGCTTGTAAGGCAGATGCTCTCCCAGCTGAGCTAAGATCCCATATATAATTTTGCGCTTTCGCAAGCGACCCGGATGGGGTTCGAACCCACGACCTCCGCCGTGACAGGGCGGCGCTCTAACCAGCTGAGCCACCAGGCCATATTAATTTTAAAACGTAGTGGACGTTCGGGGACTCGAACCCAGGACCGATCGGTTATGAGCCGATTGCTCTAACCAACTGAGCTAAACGTCCTCATGTTATAAATGGGACCTACAGGGCTCGAACCTGTGACCCTCTGCTTGTAAGGCAGATGCTCTCCCAGCTGAGCTAAGATCCCATATATAATTTTGCTTTCGCAAGCGACCCGGATGGGGTTCGAACCCACGACCTCCGCCGTGACAGGGCGGCGCTCTAACCAGCTGAGCCACCGGGCCATTATGGTAATCGCTTCGATGATAACAAGCAAAACTTCGTTCACATCTTACGTTTGATGGATACATGTTCTATTGTTCATGTACCTTCAGAATTTCATACAGAAAGTCTTACGACTTCATTTTCTCCAATCTCTTCCGCTTATCTTTCGAACCTCTCAGGATAAGTCTTCGACCTATTAGTATCTGTCAGCTGAATGCGTTACCGCACTTAC